>CALDGQ010000154.1 GCA_937941765.1 uncultured Saprospiraceae bacterium | reverse complement strand
AGCGTTAAAAACTGTGTAAAGCCAGGATTTTTTGAATACTTTTTCATCGGGAAAAAGTATTGCCAGTCCGGCGAGGACAAAGTAAAATTAATGAAATAATACTAGGGGAATTCAGTAAAATTTAATCAATTCTCACTACTTATGGATATCCCTAAATAGATTAGTTTAAATTAAATTAAAAGCAGGTAATTTGACGACCAGTGCAATAGTCCGAGCCAAATCAATTTACTTTTTTACAAGCATTAGGCTGTTCAAAGGAAAATAATGTAAATAAACACTAAGCCATACCTTCAAAAGCTTTCCCTTTCAACCACTCATAAACTTTATAATTAACAGAAGCATCAATATCAAACAACGTGTTGTTGACCATCAATTTACTTCCATCCATTTCAAGATTCATGATTTCTTGATAATAAGTTCGGTGTGCATTTTGGAAATGAGTTTTCCAATAGACCGCATGTTCGGTCAAAGCGAATCCAGTACTTCCAGAGCCAAAAACAGTATCATCATAAATCAACAATACATTTTCTTCTGGAGCATTAAATAGAAAATTCTTTTTGACCTCATCTAAAATTCTAGATGGCATTTTATTAAGGTCGCTATAAATTTTATAAGGACTACTTTCAACATCAAAAAAAGTAATTACATCTTTGATTACAGGATATTGATTGGTTGGTTGTCCTTCATCAAGTGGAATATCTACTTCTCGATCATGTGTTGGCAAAGGCAAGTTGGCTGCATCGATATCTCGTGTAGGTACTTGCGTTTTAGCTGGAAGTGGTGTCGTTGCTGCCGCTTCACCATTAGGTAAAGGTTCATCATTATAACAATAACTCAAAAAGAATTCGTCAACAATACTTGAAAATGTTTGAATTAAAAGTTCGTCAATATTTTGTTGGATAAACTCGTCTTGCCGACAATGAATGGTGTAAACTTGCTCCGCTAATTTCGCAGCCATCTCCCTAACATCTTCTGGATAATCAGATTTTTTAAAAATGGTGAGATAATCACACATTGCTTCCGTCCCAAATTCTTCCTTTGTCTTTTGATTTAAATATTCGTTGAAGTGCCTTACAATTTGAGGTTGGAGTGCAGGTATTTCACGAAAGTCTATAACGAAACTTTTATCAAACTCATCAGTCATTTCTGAAGTCATGCCTGGAGCAAGACCACAATTTTCGCAACGAATCCAACCACTAGGATTAAGATATCCACAGTTGCTACAATCAGAATCAGATTGACTGGAGCCACAATTATGACAAAATTGGGCGTTGTTTAAAATTGTTTGTTGGCATTTAGAGCAAGTACTCATAGTGGCGCTAAGATAGTAAAAAGAGTCGCAATTTTCTTAGGGAAAATAGGTTTAAGATTGCTTTGCATTTAGACCTATTCTCAAGCAGATAGAAATTATACATTTTCTCAAAATTGCCTTTCACTAGTGCGCAGACACGTACTAAAACTGAAATTTAATAATTTGGGAAATCAATATTTGAAAGTGAATCCGTCCAAAAGCGCTAGCGATCTATAAGCAAAATTTGCGCAGCAAATTGACGATCCAAAAGCAAAGCGATCTAAGAGCGCAGCGGTCAAACTGATTACTCCAATTTTTTCATCTCTCGGTTTGCATTATAAGCACCAGCAGATTTCAAGGCTTTCTTAGCAGCTTCCGTCACATCACCCGCAAATGCTTTTTCATAACGAGCATCCAAAACATACGCCTTAATTTTGACATTGGTAGAAGGAGTGGCATCAAAATGATCGAAAAATAAAATAACAACTGGCTTATCAATATTCAAATATCTGGAAGTGATGGCTGCTTCAAAAGCAATTTTTCGAACGGTCTCCACATTGATATCAATCGGCAACCATAAGTCAACAACAACCATACAATCCAATGCACCTGAATTCGCGTTAGAAACATTATCACTAATTATTTTTGCATTTGGAACGGTGACAATTGAGTCATCTAACGTATTAATTTGCGTATTTCTCAATCCGATATTCATCACCTCACCATAACTATTATCGATGTTGACCCGGTCCCCAATTTGAAAAGGACGATCAAAAAGAATCAATAATCCTCCAAAGATATTTTTAACAATATCCTGTGCTGCAAATCCCAAAGCCAAAGCAGAAGATCCCATCATCGCCATCAATGCTTCTTGAGAAGGATGAAATAAAGTAAAGATCAAACTAAACAATCCAATAATCCATAACAATACATTGATAATCGGCTGTGCTCTTAATATTTTTAAACGGTGACGATTAAATCGTTTCACCAAATATTTCATCGACCAGTTATTGATTCGGGTTGTCAGCCAAATCATGAATAAGATCACAATCGCTGTTAATATATTTTCGGCAGAAATAATATTAGTTGCTTTTTCCAACGCTGAACCAACATTTCCGGTTACATCGCCAACAATATCAGGTTGCTGGGCAATCAACGTAAATGGTAACAATGCTGTTACGAAAACCAAAAGTGTTTTACTCCAATATCTTTTCATTACGTTAGATTAAAATTTCGATTCAATCTGCTGTGAAACAGACTTTGCAATTCTTTTAGATACAACAGATTGATTTGATATTCTAAATCATCAGATTCTTTGTATTTTTTCGGGTATACGAGATTTTTCTCACGTAAAAATTCTAGTGATAATCGACTCCCTTTACTTGAGTTTCTCAAAACCATTCTCAACTCTTTGACAGATAAAGAAGTGTGTTGCATGATGGCTTCTAATATCATTAACTCATGTAGAGACAATTCAACATTCAATTTTGGATCAAATGCACGAACATATACCTTCTTTTCTTTGACCCGATGAATTGATTTTTTCCAAAACAACATGGAACGAGAAATATTCCCGTTTGAAAATTGGAACATTTGCTTAAAAAAAGCAGACTCTAAACTTTCTTGCTTTTCGGGCGCACTCATAGCCTTGTACTTATTGGCCATTCGCTTGGTCATTCCTTTTGGTTTCAAATAAACAATTTCAAAAGATTTATTTCTATCCAAAATTACTTTTTTCATGCTTTCAAAAACAAATGGCTGTAATCTAACAATAGAAAGGAAATTTGAGGTAAAACCTATGGTGCTTTCCAGATAATACAAACTATACTTATTGATTGTAGTGATCCAATAGATTTTTTCTTTTGTGGAGTGTATAAAAAGCAAGAAATCTTCTAACAAATTGAATCCGCCAACTTTTCTCAAAAACAATCTTTCCACATTTTCAAAAACAATAACACGTTCTTCCTCACCGATTTTTGAAGCTAAATCTTCTAAATTTTTAGCATCTTCAATTCCTAATACTTTTGATAATTCTTTACACAGCTGATGATGCGAATTAAAATTGGTGTCATTTTCCATAATATGGACTTGACCATACAAACTGCAACTCGCATTCAGCAAGCTACTCATACCAGCTCCTGCTTCACCAACAAGCAAAAGTGCATTCTTTGTTATTTTATAATTATTGTAAGCTTTTTCTAGGACGGAAATTTCTTCTTCTCGAGCAAGCACTTGAGATTTGTCGTACAATGGATTGAGCGTAAATCTTTCTAAATATTCATCCGGGATTTCTGCTTTATCCTCAACCTCTTCTAATTCATGCGTTTCACGATTAGTTCCAATTTGGAGATTATCAAGAAACCATTCTTTAAGTTTAATCCACTGTTCAGGAAATTTCAAATTGCTTGATTTACTTTATCTAAATAACATTCAATATTATGACGTAAAGTTATTCAAAAAGTTGCTATTCAAGGAATTACAAATGGGGATTTTTCTCACTTCGTTTGTGTAAGGATTCATTTTAATTCAAATTTAGTATCGAAAGAGTCCTTAAATAAGTACTTAAACCGTTTCATCATCTACTAAATGATCAAGTACATCATCAGTAGCTGAATCTGCTATTTTAGGTAAACGCATGAATAAATAGACAGGCAAAGCAATGATCCAAATAAAAAAAGTAAAAATTGACCAACCTATCGCACTCATTCCCCGGCTCGATGCATCCGTATAAACCCAATAGGCAAGTATGGCTGGAATAATTAATCCAAATGCTGACATGATAATTTTAGTTTGTTATTAATACTGTTCTACTAATTATTCAACATCAAATTAAAAAGAATAATTCCGACAACAAATAATTCATTGAGAATTATCAATGTTTACAAGACGGAACCTACTTGATTCTTTTAGAAACTGAGATTAGTAGTGTGATTGCAAAGGTGACAGTAATCAGGGCTTAAAAAATTTAGAGGTTTTTTATATTTACATACAACTTGCCATCTCGAGGAATCGAGGTGGCTTTTTTTTGGACGACCATTTTTTGGACGACTTTTTTAGGTTCTTGGGGCTTGGCCCCAAGCTGGCCTGCCCAACCCCGTTGGGGTTTTACGAACGGGAGAGCCTGAAGGGCTCAGGCAGACCAACTTGGGGCATAGCCCCAAGAAGCTCCGCAAAGGAGCAATAAAAAAGACTACCCCGAATTACTTTTAATCCAGAAGTAGTCTACACTTAATTAGAGAACACCCGTATGATGTATTATCTAAACGAATTAAATTCTCCTCTTTTTGTTATCAAAATTAATAGTGTGTTAAAATCATATTCTTAAATTACTGATTATCAGTTGATTAACCAGTTAAATAGTGGTTTCGTTAAAAAATGTTAATCATCGTTAATATTTATTTAAGGAAATCCCTTTCGATTTGGTTACGTTTTTATTACACTTTAAATAGTCGATTTTCACACATAAATTTGTCCAAATCAATCAGTTCCAATGGTTGGTTATGTATCTTAGCGAACTCAACTAAACATGAGATAAAACATACATGATTTCTCAAAAGACCATCGCACAAATTTTTGAAACGGCTAAAATCGAAGAAGTCGTTGGTGACTTTGTTAATCTAAAACGACGAGGTGTCAACATGATTGGTCTTTGTCCATTTCATGATGAGAAAACACCGTCCTTTACGGTCTCTCCTACTAAGAATATTTGCAAATGTTTTGGTTGTGGAAAAGGTGGAAGTCCTGTCAATTTTTTGATGGAAGTTGACAACCTTACATACCCAGAAGCATTGCGAGTTTTGGCAGGTAAATACGGAATTGAAATTGAAGAAGATGGCAATCCAGATAAATCAAAAGAACAGCGACAACATCAAGAAAGTCTTTATCTAATCAATCAATTTACCAAAGACTTTTTCATTGACCAAATGAACAATACCGATATTGGTAAAAGTGTGGGACTGCATTATTTTAAAGACAGAGGTTTCCGAGAAGAAATAATTGAGCGATTTGGATTAGGCTATGCACCTAGTGATGGAAAAAGCTTGATGCATGGACTCGATAAAGCAGGTTATGAAAAAACATTTTATGAAAAATTAGGAGTTGTTAAGAACGGACGTGATTTTTTCAGAGGTCGTGTCATGTTCCCCATTCATAATCTAACTGGAAAGTGCATTGGTTTTGGTGGTCGTATCTTAAAAGCTAACAAGAAGGCTCCAAAATACGTCAATTCCTCCGAAGCAGAAATTTACAATAAAAGTAAAGTCCTTTACGGGATGTATTTCGCTAAAAATGAAATTCGTAAAAAAGACGAATGTATTTTGGTTGAAGGATACACAGATACTATTTCTTTGCATCAAGCTGGAATTGAAAATGTGGTGGCATCGTCTGGAACATCATTGACGATTGAACAAATTCGTTTGATCAAAAGATTCACACCCAACATCAAAATATTGTATGATGGAGATGCAGCAGGTGTAAAAGCTGCATTACGTGGTTTGGATTTAGTATTGGAACAAGACTTGAATGTAAAAGTCGTGTTATTACCAGAAGGAGAAGATCCTGACTCTTACGCGCAGTCGATCGGAACAGAAGCTTTTGTAAAATACTTGGATGAAAAAGCCACAGATTTCATTTTGTTTAAAATGAAGTTATTGATGGAAGAAGCTAAAGACGATCCTGTTAAGCGAAGTGATTTAATCAAAGATATTGTCAATAGTATTTCTAAAATTCCGGATCCAATAAAACGCTCTGTTTATATTAGAGAATGTGCACGTCAACTGGATGTTGGAGAAAAAGTACTAATTAATGCGGTTAATAAAAATGTGGTTGGCAATATCCAATCTAGACAACGACAACAAGAGATAAACGAACGTCGAGCCAATCGAAATGCATTTGATGAAGCAGGATTTCCAATTGAAGATCATAGTAATGATACCAGTGATGATGAATTTGGGCCGCCAGATGCACACAGTGATTCTAAGGAATTTCAAACAATTGGTTTTCAAGAAAAAGATATTGCGAGGATATTGGTGAATTTCGGAGATCGAGAATTTAATGAAGACAAAACCATTGCACAATTTATTTTTGCGAATATCGGAGAAATATTAGACACATTCGAAACGGAACCATACAAAGCAATTGTTCAGGAATATTTGGAAGCAGTCAAAAACAAAAAGTCATTATCACCCCAACATTTTTTAAATCATCAAGATCAGAAAATCAGAGACGTAGCGTTGAATTTCAATACCAGCCCTTATGAATACAGTCCAGGTTGGTTGAAGCGGTTTAATATTACGACTTCACAGCCAGTTCCAGATGAGAATTTTATCAATGATACTACTCAAGCTTTGATGCGATTTAAACTTGAAAAAGTAAAAGAATTGTGTGAACAAAATAATGATCGAATTAAAGCCATTTCAATGAAAGACCATCCAGAAACGGTGAAGCGGTATTTGCAAGTTCAAATGAAATTGAATGGAATGCGAAAAGAAATTACGGACCAACTAAATACGGTCGTTCCTTAATCGAATGATATCGCAACAAACTCCTGATTTATAGGCAACCATCTAACTTTTATTACGTATTACATTTAATCATTATGTGATTCAATTGCCGCAATCAGTCAAGGAATTGCTAAAAACATTGAATAAATAACGATATTTGGGTAATGCTGTTAATTTTGCAGCAATACTCCCCACAACTAACGGAAGCTACATTTTTAATATTCAACTTTAACACTCAACAAAAGCAAATTGTATTATGCTAACGGTTTCTACTTTTTCAGCAGTTTTAGGATTACTTCTTACAGGAATTGTAGGATGGGCAATCGGCAATTTTTTACAAAAAAAACAAGGGAGTTCCTGGCAAACTAAATGTGGTCAGTTAGAAGCTGAACGCTCTGATTTAATGAACGAATTAAAGAAAGAAAAAAAACAATTAAATCGAGCGAAACAACAAAAAGATACTTGGCAGAACAAATTTGAAGAAGCTGAAAAGAAAAATATGCCGATTATGGAACGCTCCAAAAAAGAAATCGAAAATTTGAATACAAGAGTTCTTGAAGCTGAAAATGGTCGCCACAAAATTAAAACAGAATTGGATCGTAAAATGGCGAGAGTAGATCAACTAGAAAAAGAAAATGAAAAATTAAAGTTGAAATACGAGACTGATTTGGGAGATAGTAAAGGTTGGAAAAACAAAAGAGACACCTTAGCAAGAGAAGTAAAAGAATATCGTGCTAAATATGAACGCACAGAAAAAGAAGCTGCTCAATTACGGGAACGTATTACTAACCAAAGTAAGTCGATCAAACAAGCAGAAGCATTTCAATCCGAATTTAGAAGATTAAAAGCAACCAAAAAGAAGTTGGAAAATGATATCGAATATTGGGAAAAGAAACATTATGATACACATCATGAACTCGCAGCGACAGTGAAAAAAGTGGAAGAAGAAGCTGCTAAGAATAAAGAATTAGATTTATTGATGAAAGGGCAAGGTATCAAAGAAGAAAACATGATGAAGAAGTTGGAGGAATTTAAAACTAAATTTGTCAATGCCAATAATCAATATCATGAGTTGTTGAATAAGACGAAAGGGCGGACTAGCTAAGGCTTCGCTTGAATGTAAAATGTAAAATTAAAAATGTAAAAAAGGACCGTTATTCCGTGCATGAGTGCGTGTAACGGTCTTTTTTTTAGAAAAAATTTGTAATTTAAAATCGTAAAGTCGGATTGGAGTTAGCCAATTATAGAACCTTCCTTCAAGCGATATTAATTACAAATTAATGACAGTGCACTTCACAACTTCCAAATCAAAACAAGATTTTCAACAAATACTCGATCTTCAAAATCGAAATGTAGAAGAAGCGCTTACTTCAAGCGAGGTAGAAAAAGAAGGATTTGTTTCTGCTCGGCATTCAGTTGAGTTGCTGGAAAAAATGAATGCTCCCTATCCACACATTATTGCCAAATCTAACGACCAAATCATCGGTTTTACATTAGTAATGTTACGAAGTCTACAAAATGACATAGATTTGCTTATTCCATTATTCAAAAATATCAATTCAATCCAGTATAATGATCAATTAATAAAGAATACTACTTACTTTGTAATGGGTCAAGTATGTATTGAAAAAGAATTTAGAGGTAAAGGAATTTTTAGAGATTTGTATGATGAACTGCGGACACAAATGCAACTACATTTTGAATATTGTATTACTGGAATTTCCGTAAGAAACATCAGATCTTGGAAAGCACATGAAAAAATCGGATTTAAAATAATTCATGAATATACAGATTCAAAAGGCGATTGGTTAATTGTACTTTGGGATTGGGACTAATTTGTTATTATATTGTTATAAAAGCATTAAACTATGGAGTTAAACGAAATCATCAACTTATATTTTAAGTATTTAAAAAGTGCGAATCTCGACAAATTGTTAGCATTATTCTCGGAAAATGCAATGGTCCACTCTCCTATTTATGGCGAAATGGATGTGACTGCATTTTACACACAACTATTCAAAGACACTGAAAAATCAATCATCAAAATCATCAATATCTACGAGATTTGTGATGTCCTATCAGCAGCCGCTTATTTTAATTATAAATGGAAGAAAACGGATGGCACTACTTCTAGTTTTGACTGTGTCGATATTTTCAATTTTGATAAGTTTATGAAGATCGAGGAATTGCGGATTATATATAACAAATAGTGTAAGAACTCCTATAAGCAAAAAACTTTAATCCCTAACTTATGTTTACTATCTTTACGCCTAGTTAAACACTATATATACTTTGAATTTTCAGCTAACACATAGATTATCTCTAAAAAGTACAATTTACATTTTGCTGATTGCGCAATTATGTTCAACCACTTTGCCATATTGCTCATGGTTTTTGGATTGTAATGTAGAGATGATTGAGATGACTGAAGCAGAAGATACCGAAACGGAAAAAGAAGGAGACGCTGATGAAAAAGAAAAAAAGCTTCAAGCTGACTTAAATTTATTATACTACTCAAATGCCCTCCTATCCAAAAATGGACTTGATATCTATGATATTGAGACTATCCATCACTCGGAAATTACCACTCCGCCCCCCGAACACATATCATTTATTGGTTAATTAAATCATTGTATTTTACATTGATTACTTTTGTTTTCACTACTACTACATGTTAGTGAGAAAATTCGATAATAGCTTGCCTTTTTGGCCTAGTTAAATAAAAAACAAATGAAAAATATATTCAATTTTGATCTCTCGCACATTAAAGGTGATTTCTTTGGTGGAGTTACAGCGGGTATTGTTGCACTTCCATTAGCTTTAGCGTTTGGGGTTAGTTCAGGATTAGGTCCGAGCGCAGGTTTATACGGTGCGATATTGATTAGTTTCTTCGCAGCGCTTTTTGGAGGAACCAACACACAGATTTCAGGACCTACTGCACCTATGACTGCTTTAAGTTTAATCATTATCCAACAAATGGTCGCTTCATTTGATGGAGATGTCAACAAAGCACTTCCGGCAATTTTAATGGTTTTCCTATTGGCTGGGCTCATGCAAGTCGTTTTAGGAATAATAGGATTAGGGAAATACATCAAATATATTCCGTACCCCGTTGTTTCTGGATTTATGACCGCCATTGGGGTAATTATTCTGGTGACTCAAATTTTACCCGCTATTGGTTACTATCCTAAAGAAGATATGGAATACGTTAATCAATTTAAGCCGCATGCCGAGGAAGTACTGCTCGATAAGATATTAAAAGATGAAGCGGGAGAAGGAATATTGGTACTTGAAAATTTTAAAGAAACTATTAAGAGAGCAGCCACGATTACGGAAGCCGATATTATGGATGAGTCCAAAACACTGGCAGGCTCAGATGCATCAGGAGTACTAGGTGCACTAAAGGTAATGCCTCGGGCTTTTGCTAATATTAATTGGTTAGAATTACTGCTAGCTTTAGCAACTATCTTTATAATTTATGGGTTCAAACGAATAACCACCGCAGTTCCAAGTACACTGGTCGCATTACTTGCGGTTTCAGCAGTAGCAATTGGGATGGGACTAGATTATCGGCCAATCGAGCAAATCCCAAGTGGATTTCCTGTTCCACAATGGTCTATTTTCTCTGAATTTAGCATTTCAACCTTAACGCCTTATGTATTTACAGCACTTACATTAGCATTGTTAGGAGCTATTGATTCTTTGCTGACATCGGTAGTGGCTGATAATATGACAAAGACAAAACACCGACCTAATCAAGAATTAATTGGTCAAGGAATCGGTAACTCGATCGCTGCAGTTTTTGGTGGGATCCCAGGTGCAGGTGCAACTATCCGTACCGTTGTCAACATCAATGCCGGTGGTAAAACGAGACTCTCTGGTATGATTGCAGGTTTATTGTTATTAATGATTCTATTAGTTTTAGGTCCGATTGCTTCCAAAATTCCTGCAGCTGTGTTAGCTGGTATTTTGATCACAGTAGGTATCGGCGTAATGGATTACAAAGGGTTAAAAGCAATTCCTTATATGCCTCGTCCAGAGGTCATTATTATGTTGATTGTATTGGTTCTTTCATCAGTCTGGAATTTAGTTTATGCAGTAGGAATCGGATTGGTCATTGCTTCATTAATGTTCATGAAAAAAATTGGAGACTTGACAGCAGAGCGCTCCGATGTAAAAACATTGAAAGAAGAATCTTGGGAGGATGAAATTAATTTCCCTGTAAATTTGAAAGAAGAAGTCTTTA
The DNA here is from genome assembly GCA_937941765.1 of uncultured Saprospiraceae bacterium. Taxonomy (GTDB): domain Bacteria; phylum Bacteroidota; class Bacteroidia; order Chitinophagales; family Saprospiraceae; genus CALDGQ01. The sequence goes on along the minus strand of CALDGQ010000154.1, from coordinate 26,596 downwards.
TTAAACATGTAAAAGGACCTTTGTTTTTCGGATCAACAAGTGAATTCCATAGCCTTGCTCAGCAAATTCCTGAAACTGCCTCAACTGTCATTATCCGAATGGATCGTATGGCATACATGGATCAATCTGGATTATATGCAATGGAAGATGTTTTGCTAGAATTAGTTGAAAAGAATACAACAGTCCTATTTGTGGATGTCATTGAACAACCTCGATATATGATGGAAAGAATTGATATTATTCCTGATTTGGTTCCGACGGATCAGATTTTTGATAGCTTCAATGACTGTTTGATTTGGATAAAAGATAACGTAGAAGATACCGTGAAGCCAGAGTTTCCATCACTTTAATGCTTTAGATTACACAAAAAGTCTTTAGTAAATTGCTAATTCTTAGTAATTTGAAGGGTAGATATAAAACAATGAACAAATTCTTTTAATTCATTGTTGAATATCTACCCTTTCTAATATCAAAAACTACTATACAGTTCTATTTTTAGAATTGGGATAAAGGAACAACTTTTGCATCTACACAACTTACAACATACGCAGAGCAAATGATTTTCAAAGAAATAACCATATTCACATCAAGAATTGAGTCGCAAAAAGATTTCTATTGTAGAAAAATGGGACTTCGAATGACGGCTGAAAGCACGAATTCTTTTTCTATTGCCATCGGTACTTCTTTCTTAAATTTTAAATTCAGACAATACGCAACTCCTTATCACATTGCTATCAATATTCCTAGCAACAAAGACATGGAAGCTTGGGATTGGCTAAAAAGTAAGGTGAACATTATCCAAGATGAAGGTCAATCTTTGGTTAATTTTTCAAAATGGAATGCCACTTCATTGTATTTTTACGATCCAGATATGAATATCATGGAATTGATTTGTCGAAAAAATCTGGATGTCAATTCCAATAAATTATTTAGCGAACGTGATTTTCTTCATATCAGTGAAATTGGATTGCCAGTACACACTATCCAGCCCGTGTATCAAATGTTACATAGTCAATTAGATTTGGAAATATACGATGGTGATGAAACAAGATTTTGTGCCATAGGTGAAGAAACTGGTTTATTTATAGTTGTCGACAAAGCACTCAAAAAATGGTTTCCTACCAATGACAATGCTTATAGTTCAGATTTTGAAGCAATCGTTGAAACTGCCCAAAATGAAAAAAATATCGTATCTTTCAAATCTGGATTTCTAGACATTTTCAAACATGACTTAGTCAAGTAATATGCTGTTGAAGCAACTTTCCTTTTTATTCCTTCTTTTATTTTCAACTACTATTCTATTCGCACAACAAGAATTAATAGGAACTTGGGAACGAGTACAAGATGAAGCAACCAATGAAGAAGAATTATTCGAAGGCAATGTCTTAGAAGTGAAATTGATCAATGAAAAATTTATAGCCGAATTGATTCAACTAGTTCCAGATACAGAAGCTTATGGCTACAAGTTGGGTCAAATTAAATGGAAAAATTTTAAAAAAATAGCTAAAAACAAATACCTAATTGACCTACTTCTAATGGAAGTTGATGATAATTTTGAATTCAAAAAAGTAGTTTATCTCAAAGCCAATTTATTGTTGATTGACAACAACACGATCAAAATCAGGATTGGTGACCATCCACTTTTATTTACTGGAAAAATGCAGAAGTTTGTTCGAATTGAATTGGATAATTCTTAAAACACCTCCATTTAACTTTCCCATTTTTAACAAAATCATTTCACAGATATATTCCAAGCATCTGTAACCAAACCCATTCTCATTCGTCTTTCAGATAAATCAGACAATATCAATAGAGTCCGTCAGCTCAAGTGCTCACGTCAGACTGTGCGAAAATACTCGTTTGAGATGAGAGGTTAGAAACCTTCATCTCGTAACACACACTGTATTCTTTGCTTTTGGGAATTTTCGCATAGTGCTGACGTTCTCACGAACTCCATTGACATCGAGATTGACATTGCCATTAATATTGACATCATGTCTATCCTAAAAAACATTGTATTTATCGAAAAATTTTAATCTACTCAAACGAATTCTTTTTATTTGAATGAGGATTAGAGAAAAAAACCAAAAAATGAAAACAACCGTATTTACCCTAGCACTTTTACTGCTTGCTCAATTTTCAATTGGACAAAATTCAGTTTCAGGAACGGTTTATGAAGGAACCACTCCTTTAGAATTTGCGAATGTTGTGTTGTACAGCCTACCTGACTCCACTTTGATAAAAGGAGAAACTACCGACAACAATGGTCAATTCAAAATTGAAAAAATCAAAGATGGTTCTTATTTCCTGAAAGTTTTAATGCTAGGTTATAATGATAAAAACTCGCTCTCTTTCGAATTGAATGCGTCTAACCCCTCGCATGAAATTCGTCTTGAAATAAATGCGGAGGAAAATGTATTGGATGAAATTGAAGTAGTAGCAAAAGTACCATTGCTAGAACAAAGAGCGGATCGGATGGTCGTCAATGTTGCCAAAAGTTTGACAGGAAACTCTGGTAGCTTGATGGAAATCATGCGAAAAGTGCCAGGCATGCTCGTCATCAACAATAAGTTGTCAATGCCTGGTGGTGGAAGTCCAGCCATTTATATTGATGGTCGACCGACAAATTATATTGACACGCAATCTTTACTTCGAGAAATGCCAGGCGACAACATCGAAAGAATTGAAGTGATTAGTCAACCCGGTGCTGAATTTGATGCCGCAGGAAATGGTCCAATCATCAACATTATTTTGAAGAAAAATAAATTGTTTGGTACCAATGGAAGTGTTCGTGCTGGAATGGGAAAAGCTACTTACTGGAATTATCGCTCTTCTTTTAGAATCAATAGTCGTCAAGGAAAATTCAATTTACATGGAGGTGGTGGTTATAGCCGCAACACTTGGAATGAGACTTTGAAGGTAGATCGTATTTTGGATGGAGATCGACTGATTTTAAACAATACAACTCCGTATTTACCAAAAACTTTCAGAGGAAGAGCTGGTGTTGATTATTATATCACTGAAAAACAAGCGATTGGTGTAGAATTTAATGCCGCCACGAGTACCAACAATCGGGATGACATCAATATGACTGATGTAATTTATGCAGACATGAGTCCTACTACCTTGTTAGAAACTACCAATTCTAAAAAAAGAGATTGGAATAAGTTGAACGCAACTGCTTATTACAATATTGAACTGGATACTTTAGGGCAACGTTTAGATTTTGATGTGAATGCGATTAAATTCGATAGATCTTCTTCCAACAATGTAAGCACAATTAACAGATCAGGAGATGGCGTATCTTTTGCAGACACGAAAACTGAACAACCTGGAACCGTAGATATTTTTGCAACCAAGATTGATTATACCAAACCTATAAATAAAGTATTGCAATTACAATTTGGCGGAAAATATAGTATTGCCAAATTAGATAACAATTTGCAAGCATGGAATTATATCAATGATGAATGGGTTATCAATCAAGGACAAAGTAATCACTTCATTTTCGATGAGGACATCTTGGCAGGATATGGAAAAGCTACTTTCAATAATGATGATTGGGAAGTTTCAGCAGGCCTAAGATATGAAGATTCCAAAAGTAATGGATATTCTGTGACCTTAGATTCTACCACTGTTAGAGATATTGAAAAATTCTTTCCAAGCGGGAGTATCGGAAAAAAATTGACAAATGAATTGAAATTGGGATTGGCTTATAGTTATCGAATTGAACGCCCAAGATATGGTTCTTTGAATCCGTTTATTTCTTACATCGATCCTTTTACACTTGAAAAAGGAAGTCCATTTTTAAAACCAGAATTAACTCACAATGTCAAACTGAGTTTGTCGTATGAAAATCAACCTTTCTTCAGTTTAAGTCATAGTGAGACTAGTGATTATATCTCATTCGTTACTGAAGTGGACACGATTAATAACACTACTTCTGCGTTTGATGTCAACTTTGATAAATTTACAAAAACAGGTGGACAACTTGGCTTTCCATTAAGTTTTATCAAAGGACTAGATGGTTTCGGTGGCTTTGAATTGTATCACACCAAGTATTATGACGAGGAACCTGGTAGAGAAACATTTGATGTAAAAGCTTGGTCATTTTCAGCTTTCATGCAAGTGAATTACACTTTGCCTTGGGACATAAAAGCGGAATTCACCGGTTGGTATACCAATGGCGGTCAAGATGATATTTTCAGGATGGAGTGGCTCTATGGAACGGAACTTGGATTTGAAAAGAAATTCTTAGACAAGCAATTAGCCGTCAATGTTTCTTTTGAAAATTTCCTAAATCGTTTTGCTTATATGAAAGTAGATTATTATGAAACGGTTGGAGATATTGTAAGTACTTGGGACAATAAAGTAGTCAACGTAAATGTCACTTATAATTTTGGAAACAAATATTTGAAGAATAGAAAAGGTAGAAGAAATTCTGCGCAAGATGAATTGAATCGTGCGTCGGAAAATTAGCGCTACATATTTAAAATAGGATTTTTTATTAATTTCGTTTGAGGAATAGCTGCTTGCTTTGGTGAGTGGCTATTTTCAATTTCAATGGCAGTCGCAATGGCAATGGCAATAGCAATAGCAATAGCAATAGCAATGGAGTACGTGTGCACTCGCGACCTCACGCGCTCCATTGATATTGCCATTGAAATTGCCATTGAAATTGGAATTGCAATTGAAACGCTTATATTTACTCTGTGGAAAGAAACCTCCTAATCATACTATTTACAACCCTATTTTTCTCCTTTTTTAATCTTGGAAAAGACCCGATTCAATCTTTTGATGAAGCTCGTCATTGTGTGACTGCGATTGAGATGATGAACAATGGTGACTGGTTCAATTACTATTATGCAGGAGCAATTGATAATTGGAATGCAAAACCACCTTTAGGTATTTGGTCGATTGTTTTGAGCATGAAAATTTTTGGATTAAATGCTTTTGCATTGAGATTTCCCTCAGCAATCGCTACCCTATTTATATTTCTATTTACTTACCAACTAATTCGACTTTATGAAAATGAAAAATTTGCGTTAATCGTTTGTTTGATCATGTTGTCTGTAAAAGGAATTATTGGCATTCATGTTGGAAGGACAGGTGATTTTGATGCTATGTTACTTGCCTTTTTAATGATGGGTATTTATTATTTTGTAAAATACTTGTTAGAAAAAAAGAACCGAAACTTATTTGTAAGCGCTATTGCTTTTGGGATTTCGTTTTGGGTGAAAGGTCCTGCTATGGTCGTCTTGTTTCCTGGATTGCTATTGTTTTTATTGGTAAACAAAGAATTAAGAAATTTGCTATATCAAAAAATTATTTGGATCGCAATATTGGTTTTAATTAGTTTTCCAATTCTTTATTTAGGGCTAATGCATTTTCAAGGAAATCAATTTGAAGAGATAAAATACAGTGGATCCAATTCGGTTGAGACCATGTTTTTGTATGACGTAGTCGAACGCTTTACAAATAAAGAGTTCGAAGGAAATGATGCAAATAGTAATTGGGATTTCTTTCCAGTTTTTTTAGATACTAAATTTAATCTTTGGAATTATATTTTCTACCTAGCAATTACATTGTTACTTTTTAAAAATTTCATTGCAAAAAAGTTTCGTCCGAATTCATTGAAACAATCTCCCTTGTTTTTATTATCAATTTGTATTTGGTTTTCATTGGGATTAATTTTGACGTTGCTTAATGGTCAGCGCTCGTGGTATTTAGCCCCTACTATTCCATTTTTGGCAATCACAACTTACTACGGTATTCGAAATTTAGCCGATGAGAAGAAATTAGTATTCTATTTATTAGTTGGCTTACTTTGTTTTACATTAGGTAGACAAGCATTTCAGATTTATCACATCACTCCCGAGAAGCCAGTCATTTCAAAAATGAAATCCATTCAAAATAAATTGGTTACGATTTATCTTCCACAAACAAATATCGAACAAGATGTAGTTGCAAATGCCTATTTATTGAAAAAGAAATTGGTTTTTGAGAACGAGGTTGATTTAACCATACCACTTCCCAAAGGTGCCATATTGCTTCTATCGACCTACCCGAGTAATCATGATCGACAATTATTAAGATCAAATAATAAACATCTAATTTTGGATGATTTTGAAATGTATTATTCGAAAAAAGATAACTTTGACAATTAGGGGCAAGCATTTAACATCTCTATGCCACTGACAATCAAACAAATACAGAACTTTACTTAAGCTTAAGTTAAGATTGCTTCAAATAGACATATCCTTAATATGATTATGCATTTCTTTTTCCAAAAATCCTTACTTTTGCACTTCACTTAATCGTATAAAATGAAAAATTTATTAGTTATAGCTTTAGTTGGTTTATTTGCAATTTCCTTTTCCGCATGTGGTGGAGAAAAAACTGCCGAAAAAGCAGCCAACAAAGCAGTCACTCAAACAAAAGCAATCACAGCTGACAAAGGGAAAGTAGCCGCTACTAACGTGAGAAACAAAATGCAAACACAACCAGCTGCCGGTACTGCTAAGATGCCTTGGGTAAAATTAGACCAGGTAGAATCATTGGTTAAATCTGAAAAGAAAAAGATTTTAGTGGATGTTTACACGCCATGGTGTGGTCCATGTAAAATGATGGATAGAATGACTTTCACTGACCAATCTGTAGTTGATGCAGTTTCCAAAGGATTTTATCCTGTGAAGTACAACGCTGAAGGTCCTGATGCATTCACGTTTATGGGTAAAGAATATGGAAATCCGAATTTTGATCCTAAGAAGACTAGAGGAAGAAATGCACGTCATGAATTGGCTAATTTCTTTTCTGTTAGAGGTTATCCTACGATGGTTGTCATGGATGAAAACATGAAGATCATTGATAAGATCGTTGGTTACAAAAAACCAGCGGAACTTCTTCAATCACTTGAAAAGCATATGTAATTTTTAATACTAACTACAACAAGTTTTTTAGAAAAAACCACGTTATTTATTTAGCGTGGTTTTTTTGTTATATATATATCATAATTCAACATTAAAAACCATATAACAATCGAAGGAGTTTCATTAAAATCAACCTTGAGCTTATATTGTTATATATCAACTTTTATTAGACTAAAAGTAGGATTTTGAAGCGGGAGGGTGATTCTATATGTTTGAGGGACGAGTTTATAGAATCTAGACTTTTTGTTTCTTTTTTGTCAATGAAAAAAGAAAAAGAAACAGAATCCTTGAATATCCAAATTGAATTCGAAAAGTAATTGATGACTATTTTACTTTAGTGGAAATCAATTTTGTTAAATTCAAAGATTAAAAATTTTGCTGCTTCTTAATATCTTTATCTACTTAAAAGGCAATACCACTTTCGAAGCATAAACCTTATTCCTCATCATCTCAATAGTCGGACGAGATTTGTGCATCACCTCAAAATGATTCCGGTCAGCACCTGCAATTGAAATCCGAAGTCGAGTCCCTTTCTTGAACAGATAAGAAGTAGGTAATAAATCAAAAATCAATTCTGCCACTTCACCTTGAACTAGTGGTTGTACATCGTCGGAATGATAAGTACGTTGCGGAACGACATCCTTATAAAAAGGAAAACCTGCTGTCAATTTTCGTTGAGAAGCACGTAGTAATCCTTCTGTTATTAAAATCACATTTCCGTTAGGTTCGACCTCTTCAAGATAGACATGAAAATTGCCATCTGGCTGATCCGATCGGACATATAAATGAGCAATCGGATGACCGGTTATTTCTAAATCTGCTGTCAACGGTGCTGTTGTATAATGTAATAACTTCTTGCATTGTTCAACTCGATTTGGATAAACATTGGGTGTTTTTAATTTTCCAATCACAGATTTCCAACGACTATCAGTACTTGTAACCGCTGTAGTATCAAATTGGTGCGTATCAAATGTATTTTCAGAATCCGACGGCTTTTCAAAACTGAGTGTTCTATCTGGTCCAAAATAAACAGCAGTTGCTTCTGACTTTGGAGGCCAAGTAGCGGCACCTTTCCATTGATCTTCTTTCATAGTAAAATAATGAATTCGTGCCTCCTCATATAGTCCGTTTTGTTTTCCTTTCAAATGATAATCGAAGAATTTCAACAATTCACCTACATGGTCAAATCCTGACAATCCAGGGGACGATGGACTACAATTAAACTTACCCCCATGCTCCCAAGGTCCAATAATTAATTTATTTTCAGGATTCGTCATACTCATATGTCTTTTGATATTGGCATGTTGATATCCTCCATCTAACCAACCACTATAACAATATACTGCCACATTGGATTCATTGGCTTCATTAAGGTAAGTAAATGGACTAAAAACATCCATTCTTTTGATCAATTCATTCTTTGGTTTACCAGGAACCATCGGAATTTGATCCCTAAAAACAACTCCTTTTGAAGTCTCATCTACATTTATATTTACTTTATGATCTTCTAAAGCCAATTTGAAAACATCATTTTTGTTTGGAACTTTTACTCGACGAACTCCTTTTACCAAAGTCTTAGCAATCAGTCCACCTCGTGGAATCTCATCCCGATCTAATCTCAAATTATATTTCCCCCAATCCAATACAAATTGATTATGAAAAATACCTCCTGGCAAAGAAATATCATCATAAACATCGTATAGCGAATACATCAATGCGACTGCTTTTAAATTTGGGTGTTTATTAAACATTAAAAATTCGGCAGTCGTTCCACTATAAGAAACACCCACTGAACCTACCTTCCCATTGCTCCAATCATGTGTCAAAATCCAGTCAATAATTTCTGCACCATCCTTAGTTTCGTCAGGTGTCCACGGATGAATTCTATTACCAAAACTAGCGCCAGATCCTCGTGCATCCACATTGACAATGACATACCCATTTTTCACAACTTCTTTTATAAATTTTCCCATTCTACCTAGTAAGCCATCTGAAAACATTTTGAATGGCCAACGCAATTCTGGTGCTCGCCAATATCTTGTTTGATGAATCAGTGTTGGCAACTTTGCATCTGCTTTCATTCCTTTTGGTTTGTAAACATCGACTGCTAATTTCACTCCGTCTCTCATTTCCACATAATAAGTTTCAACAGTAATCCCTTTATAACTTGCATTCGATTGATACTCATATGGACGTGGAATCGTTACCGCTTTATCTGTGATTGATTGTTTCTGAGCAAAGGTTGTTTGACAAAGAAATAGTATTAAAATACAAACGGAAAATATTCGCATGAGATGGATGGGTTTAAATTTTTAAATGTAAAAGAGGGAATGAAGATTCAAAAGAGATCGAACATCACATCAAAGTTAATACTAAAGTTTATTATCTTGCCATTCTTTTCTATTCAATTAAATACACTATGAAATATCCATATATTCTAATCATTTGTTTGTTCCTTTTTTCTTGCAAAACCGATCCTTCAGATAATGGAAAATCAGTTTCCAATGAACGAACGATTATGACAATGACGCCACAAGAACGAACAGATTTACTAGATGAATTGAAAACTCGTTTTGACAAAGATCAAAAAGCATTGTCCGATTATATATATGCAAGTGATACAGAAGCTGAAAAATTTGATGTCGCTAAGAAGAAAGTCTTTGCAGACAATACAAAGAGAATGAAAGAACTCTTCAAAAAATTCGGATTTCTTGGTTGGGATTTGGTTGGTGAAGAAGGATCGCATCATTTTTGGTTGATGGTTCAACATGCGGATGATGATACGGATTTTCAATATGCTGTATTAAAAGAAATGGGACCTGCTGTAGAAAATAACAATGCTTTTGCGCCCAACTATGCTTACCTAACAGATCGTGTTCGATTGAACACCAATAAGAAACAGATTTATGGAACACAAGTTCGGTATACCGATCAAGGTCAAGCCGTTCCCAAAATTTTAATGGATAGTCTGAATGTCAATAAAAGAAGAGCAAATATCGCGATGAAGCCTATTGAGTTATACTTGAATTCAATGACGGAAAAGCATTATAAAACCAATCAGGCCGTGTATTTGAAGAGAGGGATTAAGGCTCCGGTTTTGCATAAGGTGAAATAGAAGATAAAAAAAACAGCGGTCGCACAATAAATGCACGACCGCCGTTTTAAAAACTAAAATAGTATTAATTATCGTTATTTCGCGTTCGTTCCGACACAATTCAAATCAGCAAAAGCACTTTCCAATCTCGTCACAAAATTCTCTTCTGCTGCTCTCAACCATTTTCTAGGATCGTAATTTTTCTTGTTTGGTTTATCGTCACCATCTGGATTTCCGATTTGCCCTTGCATGTAATCTTTCTTTCCTTCGTAGTAATTTTTCACACCATCCCAGAAAGCCCATTGCATATCCGTATCGATATTCATTTTGACAGCACCATATTTAATTCCTTCTCTGATTTCTTCACGAGTACAACCAGAACCACCATGGAAAACAAAATTGATTGGATTGTCTTTTGTTTTGAATTTCTCTTTTACAAAGTCCTGAGAATTTTTCAAAATGATTGGTTTCAATTCAACATTACCTGGCTTGTAAACACCATGCACATTTCCAAAAGCCGCAGCAACAGTAAATTTATCACTGATCTTAGTTAACTTTTCATAAGCATAAGCTACCTCTTCAGGTTGTGTGTATAATCTTGAACTATCAATGTCTGTATTATCAACACCGTCTTCTTCACCACCTGTTACACCCAATTCAATTTCCAATGTTACACCTATTGCATCCATACGCTTCATGTATCGTTCACAGATTTCGATATTCTCTTCTATTGGTTCTTCAGAAAGATCCAACATGTGTGAGCTATATAATGGGTATCCACGTTCTTTATAAAACTTTTCGCCAGCCAATAACATACCGTCCATCCAAGGCAACAATTTCTTTGCACAGTGATCAGTATGTAACACAACAGTTACACCATAAGCTGCAGCCATTGTGTGCACATGCATTGCACCTGAAATCGCGCCCATTACAGCTGCATATTGATGGTCATTTGTTAAACTCTTTCCTGCGAAGAAAGAAGCTCCACCATTGGAAAATTGGATGATTACTGGAGAATTTAACTTTTTAGCTGTTTCCAACACTGCATTTACAGAATTGGTTCCAACGACGTTTACCGCTGGTATTGCGAAGTCATTTTCATTTGCGTAATTAAGTAACTCGGTAACTTCATTCCCATGTAAAACACCAGGTCTGAATCTTGTTGATACTGTTGTGGACATTTGTCAGTTTTTACTGTTATTTAAATATTTTTCTAAAAATTATACTAAACCTTTGGCAGCTAAATATCTTTCTGCTTCTAAAGCGGCCATACAACCCGTTCCTGCGGCAGTCACTGCTTGACGATAATGTTTGTCTTGCGCATCTCCGCTAGCGAATACACCAGGCACGTTGGTTTGTGTACTATCCGCTTTTGTGATTAAATACCCAGCATCATCCATATCTAAGAAATCTTTGAAGATTCCTGTGTTCGGTTTGTGTCCGATGGCGACGAAAAATCCTTTTACTGGAATTTCTCGCTTCTCTCCCGTTTTGGTATCTACTACCCGCATCCCTTCGACTTCCTCTTCACCAAGGATTTCATCTGTCTGAGTATTCCAGTGTATTGTTATATTTTCCGTATTCTTTACTCGTTCTTGCATAATCTTAGAGGCACGCATTTCATCACGACGAACTAGTAAGTGAACTTTTGGACATAGTTTTGCTAAATAAGTTGCTTCTTCTGCTGCCGTATCTCCACCTCCTACAACTGCTACATCTAATCCTTTAAAGAAAAAACCATCACAAACTGCACACGCAGAAACACCTTTATTGGTTAATCTTTTTTCAGAATCAAGTCCTAACCATTTAGCACTTGCACCAGTTGCGATAACAACAGAATCCGCTTTTAAATGTGTACCACCTTCTGTTATAATATCATGTACATCACCGCTAAAGTTGACACTTGTTATCATTTCCATACGTATGTCTGTACCAAATCGTTCCGCTTGTTTGCGAAAATCTTCCATCATTTGTGGTCCCATGATTCCATCTGGGTATCCTGGATAATTTTCTACATCAGTAGTAATCATCAATTGACCGCCCATTTCTGGTCCTGTATAGAGTACAGGTTTCAATCCTGCTCTTGCTGCATAAACCGCTGCAGTATATCCTGCAGGTCCTGAACCTATAATGAGGCATTTGAAGTGTTCCTTATTCTCTGACATTTACTATTTAATTTTAGAATTTTAAATGAGCCGCAAAAGTACGCATAATTGAGGGTTTTTGCGAACACATTTTTAATGAATTGGAATATCGATTAAGAAACAATTTTTATTAAATTACGTTCAATATTCAAACATCCCAATCCCCCAAATGCTGAATTTAATCTATTCTGGCGCTTTGACGACCTTATTATTGGGTCTCGCAATTCTTATTCAATATGAAAAGAAGCCAACGATCAATCGAATTGTACGAAGTTTTTTGATAATTGCCAGCTTCGTTTACATCATTTCTTTCCTTCTTTTTTCTGAAACTATTGGATTCAAATCAACTATTTTACTGCGTGATATAACCTTACTCTTTTGTGTTGCGGTTACTTTTAGACTCATTCGAGCGTACAAATTGCTCTTTCCGATTTTGTTAGGTTGTTTAATGCTGGGCATGTCCAATTTTGGATTTAATCATATACACGATAGTTTCAAGATCAGTAAATTTTCTATTCTGAAGGACTCAAGTGCAAGTACTTCAAACACAGCGACTAAAAAAGTAAGTGTTCAAAAAACACGAAAATTGAGCGCTAAATCTTCAAAAAATTAAAGTTAGTTTCTTATTTTTAGTAAACTTTATTTGGATAAATTCCGTTTTAAGAATACATCCTTTTTAGTTTCAGAGAATAATAAGCACAATGATTTCCTCAATTTATACTTTTAGCTTCCTTGCAAGCCTAATTGGCCTATCTGGTTGGTTCCATTTACAAAGTCGCGATTCCTCAACCGTGGCTTTTAGGGTAACCTTTATCCTTGGATTTTTCATTTATTGCTTATCTGTTCTTTTTGTAGATGCCTCCTTAAAAGATAAACTATATTTTCTGTGTAGAGACTTTGCCATTCTTTCTTCTATTTCATTCCTCTTAGGTCAAGTAATTAAAAACAAAAGTGTATTTGTCGGAATTTCCAGTTTAATGTTGGGGGCTTTCTATTTTTGGGGATTAGATTTTTTCAAATCTACTTATACTCCTCGAACTGAATTCTCACAACATTCTCTAACTGGAAAACCTATAACACCAGATGCAGAGACCGCAAGTGCTTCAAATATTAAGCTTGAAAAGAGTGGAGAACTGTTAATTCAGTTGAAAAATAAGATGGCAATCGATCATTTAAAATCGATTTCTAGTAAATATAACATCAAAATTACAAAAGCGTTTCATCCAAAAAATAAAAGTTGGACACGTTTGGACGATTATTATTTAGTAGATATTCCAGATATTCATGATTCGAAAATTGAATCTATCACGAATGAACTTATCGATTCAAAATTGATTGATTGGATCGAAGGTAATGAAGTCATTAACATCAATCGCCAGTTTAAACCGATTCCAACTGAAAAATCTCGAAATTTTGGTATCAATGATAAAAACCAAAACATGCTTTGGGGTTTTGAAAAAATGGAAGTTAATAAATTATACAACCTTTTAAAAAAGAAGAATTACAAACCTAAAAAGAAAGCTCTAATTGTCATTTGTGATACCGGTGTTGCTGCCAAACATGAAGATTTGAAAGCAAATTATTCCTCAATAAAAAGTAGTTACGATTCTGACGGAATTGGTCATGGAACTCATTGTGCAGGGGTAGCTGCTGCGGTTACTAACAATAAAAAGGGAATTGCGTCTTTTAGTCCAAATTCAGATTATGTAAAAGTATCTAGCATAAAAGTGATGAATAGTTTTGGAGTTGGATCACAACAAAAAATAATTAGCGGCATCATCGAAGCTGCTGACAATGGTGCAGATGTGATCTCATTGTCACTTGGTGGTATGTCCAATCAAAAAAGACAAAAAGCTTACAATGAAGTGGTTGAATATGCAACGAAAGCGGGTTCAATTGTCGTAGCTGCTGCTGGTAATAGCAATGCGAACGCCAAGAACTATTGCCCTGCCAATGCTAAAGGTATTATCGCTGTTGCTGCCATAGATACGCTTGGTAGTATTGCCAATTTTTCAAATTCTGTACAAGATATTGAAATGGGACTTGCGGCTCCTGGTGTCAACATCTACTCTACCATCCAAAACAACAAGTATGCTTTGATGAATGGAACTTCAATGGCTACACCATATGTAGCTGGATTGTTAGGTTTGATGAAATCTTTGAAACCTTCTTTGACAACAGCCGAAGCATTCAAAATCATCAATGAATCTGGTTTGAATTCTAATCAACCTAGTAAGTCTGGAAAAATTATTTATCCGGTTCGTGCTATTGAGAAATTGATGGAGTGAGATTGAGAATTGAAAATGACGGGTTCCATTAAAAACCTATCTTGTTAACTTTAAGCTCTTCACAAAGACTTCCTCCTTTGTATAAATAGAAACCGAATATGACTGATCAAGATTCAGATCAGCATTTAAATTGAGTATAAAGTAATTGCGATTTTTAGCATTTTCATTTTTAGAAAACACGATGTTTCCAAATTGATCTTTTATTTGAATTTCAAATTTATTCAACTGTTTTTGTTGACAAGAAATAGGAATGATGACATTTCCTGAATTACTTACCTTTCCGACCAATGAAGAAAGTTGGGCATTATCAATTTGATTAGCATGAGCTTCTACATTTTCACCTAACAAGATTTGATACGCTTTCCAAAAATCAGGGATACCATGACCTAAGTTATAATTTAATTCATCTTTATTATTTCCAGATGCTTCGATCGCATTAAATATTTCTTTATTAGTTTTATCTGGAAACGATTGCCATAAAGTTGCAACCATGCCTGCGATTAGTGGTGAAGAAAATGAAGTTCCATGTGACTCATGGACATTGTAAGAATAGATAGACGCCACTGGAATAGATTGACCTAGTGCGGCAACATTGGGCTTGACTCTACCATCCGCTGTCGGACCAAAAGAGCTAAACATCGCATGTTCTCCAAACTCATCTGTTGCACCCACTGCTAACACTCCTCTTGCATCTGCTGGCGTTCCGATATATCTCCATTGATTGTCGCCAGAATTACCTGCACTACTCACAATCATTAAGCCTTTGGAAAATGCAATATCCGCTGCTTTTGAAGCCATCGAAGTTTCACCATCCATGTCTAAATATTTGTAATTCATTGTTAAGTCAGAGAATGTGGTGTAACCTAAAGACGAGTTGATAATATCCACCCCCATGCTATCTGCATATTCTACTCCTGCAATCCAATTACATTCTTCAAATAAATATTCACCTCGTACATCTTCCGTTTTAAATAAGACGTAAGTTGCTTTTGGAGCCGTTCCTGTAAATAAACCTGGAAGATCAGCACCCATTACGGACAACACTTGTGAGCCGTGAGCACTCGATTCATAAACAGTTGCGTCGTTGTCAACAAAATCCCATCCTTCGATTATTCTACCATCCATTCTCATTTTTTCAAAGAAAGGCATGATGTCTGCATTCGTAAAACCTCCATCTAAAATTGCAATCATTTTTCCTTCTCCTCTATTTCCTATTTCATGAAGTGCTTGTCCTTGCACCATTTCAATTGAAGTTTGACCATATCCGTAAACACTTTCTGAAGTTGCATACGCTACTTTTTGAATTCCCGTTTTAAATCCTACTGTTTGTGTATTCTTTTTGGCAAAATCTTTTCCCACATATAACACTTCTTTTACAAATGGTAATTTATTCAACTCGATCAACATTGCATCAGAGGCCAAAATAGTGGTACTATTCATCCATTTCGACTTATTTAAAATCGTCGCGCCCGTCAACTGTACAGCTGCCAAATAAGTTTCATTTACTGGCAAATCTTCTTCAGTGATGGCAATACCTTGCTGTTCTCGACGTTCGATTGCACGAGCAGAAAGAAAATTTTGTGGTTGGAAAATTGAGTATTTAGAAGTGGCTTTGTCTGTAAAAGTTAACCAGTACTTTCCCTGCTTACCCTCTTGCCCAAAAGCAAAAAGAATATGAAACAGGAAAAGTATGGTTAGTGAATACCTCATGTAATATGGGATATTGATTCGCTTTAAAATCGGGTTTTGGAAAATGGGAGGTAAGAACAAGAAAAGGGATATTGCTTTAATTTTAAAACAATTTTCCTGTCGATATAAATGTAAGAGAATATTCCAGTATCTGTTCGATTATGACATGGTAATTATCATTGCTATTTATTTCATCATGTCTTAATCAATGATAGCTATTTTATTATGGATTGGAATTGGTAGATAGGCTTTGTCTACCCTTTTTGAAAAAGGAACTTTATGTTGGACAGACATCCTTTCTGTCTTAATTTTGATTTCTAAAACAGACAGGAATGTCTGTGCTACTTTTAAAAGCGGAAATTAAAATACAACGAAGCAGGTGTTGCTAGTTCCGCAAGTGTCCTTTTATTATTGACCACTTGATCAGAAAATCCATTGTTGTCAAAATCTTGTTCTGTTTGACTTTCAATGTATTTATAGTACAAAGAAAGTTCAGTAGAAATAGAAATTTTGGAATTAAAAAAATATTGGATGCCTAGTGCAGGACCACCTCCTAATTCGGAGCTTTCTTCCGTAATTAGTACTGGTTGAAATTGATTAGATAAGGAGGACTCGGTATGTGCTAAACCGTAAATTAAATCCAAGCCTAAATAAGCAGACCAATGATTGGTCAATCTACGATTCATTAATAAACCAAAACGAAAATCAAAATTATATGACTTTAACTCATCTCCATTAAACGAGCTGGTTACAAATTCTTGTTCCGACTTTGAATAATTGGCATTAAGTCCAAATCGGATGGCTCTTTCGTGGTTAATTAAAATTTTATAGGTAATTAGGTAGGAATTCGGATCATCAATTTCCAATTCATTGAAACTAACCAATCGTTTCAAAAAATCAGTTACATTAATTCCAACTTCGTGTCTGGCGATTTTGACATCAGATGTTTCAAGAGTTTCGACTGGTTCATCTTGAGATAACAACATAAATGGGAGAATCAAGAAAGAGAGGACATATATCAGTTTGCTCATTTGGTGTTACGTTTAATTACTTAACACAAATAACTGAAATATATTATCTATCCCAAATAGATTAAGACTTATTATAAATTTGAATGATTAATTAAGCGTATTTTCATTTTAAAACTAACTTGCTAACCTTCTTCTTTTAGGCTCATTAATTTTTCCCCAACAAAATGCTTCTTGATATTTTTTAACAACACCCTGTTTGAGTAACTCAACAGCTTCCTTATCTTCTTTGAGCATTAACAATGTTTCTGCAAATTCATTTCTTATTTCTTCTTTGCTTCCGTTCGCAATCAAAATGCTGCAGGATTTATCCAAGTAATCTTGTGTATCATAAAAATCTAAACAGATTGGAATGATCCTCATTGACAATGCTTCTTTTAGAATTGAAATTTTACAACTTTTTTGTGGCAACAGAATTACATCCGCATTTACATAAGCAGTTTCGATTTGATTGATGTCATCTGAAAGTATCGTTTTACAATACTTCTGGATTCCGTAAAATTTCAACGCACCATTCAATTTCTCAATTCCATTCTGATGCTCGATTATATGGATGTTCAAATCATTTTTCGACGTGTCTATCAGTTGAGCCAATGATCCTAAACTCGTTTCTAAAGCTTCACCAACTACAAAGTCTCCTAAAACTAAAATATTGAATTCTTTCATTTTGTATTTTTTTCATGGTTAAAAAGTACTAGTGAAACTTCAAATTTATCACCGATTTAAAGGTAAAATCCCAATTCTGCAGGTATTTGGGTATATACAACTTTTATTAGACCAGTTTGCTTTAACATCCCTGTACTGAATTGACTGTCATTGATTTAAGAATGATCTAAAACAGAAGTTTTTCGTAATTTTCCCTCACAATGATACCAATCGATTATTTAAAATATAAATCAACATTAACTACTAAAAAAGTAGAAGGGAAACTCCATATTTTCGATCCGATAAGAAAAAAGTACTTAGTCTCTGCACCGGAAGAAATTGTCCGACAATTGGTTATTCAATATTTAGTTGATGAGAAAAAATACAATATAAATTGGATGAATGTGGAAAAAGCATTCTATGTAAATGATCGATTGAAGAGATTTGATTTACTCGTTTATGATCGAAATATGAAGCCATTTTTATTAGTCGAAATGAAAGCCCCAAAAATTAAAGTAAATGAAGATGTTTTGGAACAAATTGCATGGTATAATTTGCCCATTCAAGCACCTTACATCATGATCACCAATGGCATTGATACCTTATGTTATCGTATGAATTATGACGATCAAACCTTTGAGAAATTACTTGATATTCCACTTCCTGAGTAATTTTTATTGGAACTCATTTTTATAGCTTCTTAGGTCAACTTAATTTGTAAATTCACATTATAGTAATGTAGCTTTACTTTACTTCATATTATTTACGAGAAAACGAAGCATATGCGTTCACCTGAAAAAATATTAATCACGGGTGCCAATGGTCAAATTGGTACGGTGTTAACTCAAACCTTGCAGGAAAAATATGGGCGTGACAATGTCATTGCTTCTGATATTCGTGCGGAAGAATCTTTCAGTGGGCATTTTGAGCGGATAGATGTTTTGGATGTAAAACGGCTTGAAAAAGTAGTCGTTGACAAAGAGATTACTCAAATATATCATCTTGCTGCCATTCTATCTGCAAAAGGCGAAAAAGATCCTCGTTGGGCCTGGAATTTGAATATGAACGGACTTTTCAATGTACTGGATGTTGGTTTTCGTCAACAACTTCGCAAAATATTTTTTCCAAGTTCTATTGCTGTTTTTGGAAACTATACGCCCAAAACAAATACTTCACAAGCTCATTTTTTAGATCCTAACACGGTGTATGGAATTAGCAAAGCAGCAGGGGAATATTGGTGTAACTATTATCGCAACAACTATGAATTGGATGTGCGTAGTCTTAGATTTCCTGGTATTATTGGTTATCAAACATTAGCTGGTGGTGGGACTACAGATTATGCGGTCGACATTTTTCATGCAGCTATCAAACATGGTACTTACGAGTGTTTTTTAAAACCAAATACTCGTCTACCTATGATGTATATGGATGACGCCATCAAGTGTGTATGTGACATGATGCATGCTCCTTATGAGGCGATTACGTTTCATGGTGCTTACAATATTGGTGCGATTGATTTTACGCCAGCTGAAATTGCAGCAGAAATAAAAAAACATATTCCCAACTTTACCATTACTTACGAACCTGATTTCAGACAAAGCATTGCTGATACTTGGCCAGATAGTATTGATGACGCTCTTGCTAAAAAAGATTGGGGTTGGTCACCTGATTTCGATCTCGCAAAGATGACTGCTGAAATGTTATCGCAATTAGGCAAAAAGTACAATCCAAAAGGAAATTCTAGACAATCTTAAATAACAATTATCTAAAAAACTAAATATATTCAAATGTTCAAATCTGTCGGACCCGCTTTACAACAAGAAATAGACGATATCAAAGATGCCGGACTTTATAAAGAAGAACGAATCATTATCACACCTCAATCTGCTGAAATAAAAACTACAAAAGGCGACACCGTTCTTAATTTTTGTGCCAATAATTATTTAGGTCTATCTTCTCATCCTGAAGTAATTAAAGCGGCCAAGGCGGCTATTGATTCTCATGGTTTTGGGATGTCTTCTGTGCGATTCATTTGTGGAACGCAAGATATTCACAAAGAATTGGAAGAAAAAATCGCTTCCTTTTTGGGAATGGAAGATGCGATTTTATATGCGGCTGCTTTTGATGCTAATGGAGGGTTATTTGAACCTATTCTTGGAAAAGAAGATGCAATCATTTCTGATTCCTTAAATCATGCATCGATCATTGATGGAATCCGATTGTGTAAAGCTGCTCGTTTTCGTTACAACACCAACGACATGGCAGATTTAGAAGCTAAATTAATTGAAGCCAAAGATGCTCGTCGTCGATTGATTGCAACGGATGGTGTTTTCTCAATGGATGGCACGATTGCTCAAATTGATAAAATCTGTGATCTTGCGGATAAATACGATGCAATGGTGATGGTTGATGATTGTCATGCTACTGGGTTTACAGGCAAGACAGGACGTGGTTCACATGAGCATAACAATGCAATGGGAAGAGTGGATATTATCACTGGAACTTTTGGTAAAGCGCTCGGAGGTGCATCAGGTGGTTTTACAGCTGCAAAAAAAGAAATTGTTGACATCTTACGTCAGCGTTCACGTCCTTATCTATTTTCAAATACTTTAGCCCCTTCAATCGTTGGTGCATCTATTCGGGTGTTGGATATCCTTTCTGGATCAACGACTTTGAGAGATAAATTGGAAATTAATGCAGCTTATTTTAGAAAAGAAATGACTGCTGCAGGATTTGATATTATTCCTGGAACGCATCCAATCGTGCCTGTAATGTTATATGATGCCAAGTTATCTCAGGTGATGGCAAATAAATTATTAGAGGAAGGAATTTATGTAATTGGATTTTACTACCCAGTTGTACCAAAGGAAAAAGCAAGAATAAGAGTTCAGATTTCTGCTGGTCATGAGCGTAACCATTTGGAAAAGGCGGTGGCTGCTTTTGTGAAAGTTGGAAAAGAATTGGGGGTTATTTAAAATAGATATCCGTATTTAGAGTCATAGTTTGCGAAGCTTTTGAGGATTCGTAAACTTTATTAAAAACGCCATTATTCTTTAACAGGACGTTTCTCAATCCTCAAAGGCTTAAGAAACGCGTATTTAGAGTCATAGTTTGCGAAGCCTTTGAGGATTCGTAAACTTTATTAAACGCCACTTTTCTATAACAAGAAGTTTCTCAATCCTTGAAGGCTTAAGAAACGCGTATTTAGATGTCATAGTTTGCGAAGCCTTTGAGGATTCGTTAACTTTATTAAAAACGCCACTACTCTATAATAGGACGTTTCTCAATCCTTGAAGGCTTAAGAAACGCGAGCACCTATGTTTTATACTAATTTAGTTGGAAACTAGCGACATATGCATCGGCAACTCAGCAGGCATCATTGTCACTTCAGAACCATCTAAAGAAGTTGCAAACAACTCTCCTCTCATTCGTTTCAATGAATTAATACAATTTTTGATGACCGTCGTTCTTTCGGCAATTTCGTCGCTTTGTTCTGTACAATTTTCCAAACAATCTAATTCCAATTCCATTGCATAAATCGTCTGATCGACTTTGACACAAGCAGAAGTTGTAAAGATTACTTCTTGTTTTTCATTATCGTTCCAAATCATGGAAGGTGGAAAATAATTAAACGCAGCAATATTGCATTGTTCTGCCCAATGTTGTACTTCGAAATCATCAGGAAAAGCATTCGCAGCGCAATCTTTAATCAACCTACCACAAGCAAAGGGAACGGTCCAGTTCGTATATTCAGAAATGGTTCCATTAGTGACTGCAGAAAACCCACAACAGTTGACACAGTATTCGTGAAACATAGCGCTCGCTAAATGAATCGGTGTGTATGATTTGTTAGATAAATGGATATTATTAATGCATATGTTGCTAATTACTGAACAGCACTCATTCTTATAAGTAGCATTAGTCATACATGGGACGACCTCAATCTGTTGGTTAGCTCTTTGTACTTTTATATTTCCCCAATTGGCACGGGCATTAGATAAACAACTCCATACTTGTGTATTTGACATGGAATTACTCCTATGAAAGCGGTTGTAAGTAACGCCATTTTCCCCTTTCCAATTGAATCCACAAACCCTGTTTTTAAATCCTGGACTCGTTATAATTTGGTTGAGAATTTCAATGGCTTTTTCGACTTTATATAATTGAGTCGATGTAAAACTCATTTTCTTAGAATTGCTAACACTAAATCTAACATTCATTTTACAAAATAAATTTAAATCGGTTTATAAGTAAGTGGTGGGACCATCAAGAGAAATATCTGAATCCATTTCAGGTTTCAGAACTTTTGCCGTAGTCAACCCTTCTTCAATTTTTTTCATGTGTCCGTCCAATTCTGTGATGAAAGAAATAGATTGACTATGACACTTATTGAAAGTAGAGTCTGTTTTTTTTGCATGATTGATAGCCACTCTTAATTTTGAAATTAAGGACATCATTTTATTAAAGTCGTGGGAATTCATATTTGTGATATTTAATGAAGCGCTCGTAGGAAGTAATTTCAGTATTAGAAATTACAGTTGGGTTGCCGCTATGTGGGATTTGTGACATTTCTTTTCAAAGCAATTAGCTAATGCAATGCGACTTCCTTTATCGAATGGAAGATTAGCATTCAACTATCTTAAAAAGAAAAAAATACAGTAACTTTAGTAAGTAGCTATCTTTCAATTAATTATATGAATTTTGAAAAAATAACTTACATATAATGTAACAAATATTATTCCAATTTTTAATATGTATTAATTGTATGTGATGTGAAGGTAATCAACTAACTAGTTGACTATTTAAATCAGGATACATTGCTTATTTTATGGTCAAATCATAAGCCTTTTAAGCCGAAATACGTGAACTATCTAAGCAATCTTGTTTTTAAGGTGCTTGGCACTAAGTTAAATAAGCCGCCAAATGAAAACGGAATAACACTACTTAACCACAAATCGGATGGTCTCTCCACTCCTTTCTTCCAACAATACAATTTTGTCTTTGGTTAATTTTTCAATGACCTCATCTTTGAAATGACGAATCGTAATAAGTTGAAGATTTTTTTCAACCTCAATATTAAATTCTTTTTGCAATTCTTCGATTAGGATTTGAAGACGTGCACGTGTGTCTTGTACGCTTACAGAAAAACTAATCGCCGTATTTCGCATCATGTTGATTTTAATTCTAGAAGCAGCGAATTTTTTAAAAATACTACTTAGATGGTCTTCTGCAACAAATGAGAAATCACGAGTACCTATTTTGATCAACACCTGATTGTTTTCAAGAACTATAACTGGTGGATAATTATCTACTAAATTTTTATTTATAACAGTACCTGCACCTTCGGGATTGACAAAGGATTTGACATACATAGGGATGTTTTTATTTTGAAGTGGTTTGATTGTTTTTTGGTGAATCACCTTGGCTCCATAATAAGTCATTTCAATTGCTTCTCGATAGGACATGGCATCTATCTTTTTTACATCATCAAAAACACTTGGGTCACCAGTCAAAATTCCAGGAACATCTTTCCAAATTGAAACACTTGCTGCATCTAAGCAATGTGCAAAAATTGCTGCACTAAAATCAGACCCTTCTCTTCCTAGAGTTGTCGTATTGTTATCAGAAGTTCCACCAATAAAGCCTTGTGTAATTACAATGTTTTGTTCAACTAGTTTATTTGCGAGCGTTGTTGTTATTCGATTTTTTGTAGCTTCCCAATTTACTTTAGCATCCCGATATGTTTCATTGGTAATAATCAAATCACGGGCATCTTGCCATTCAGTAGATCGACCTTCTTTTTTGAGGTAATTTGCCAATATCGTTGTCGAAGCCAATTCACCAACACTAACTATTTGATCATAGATATAATCATATTGATCATGCACATCATCTTCTATTACCCATTCGATTTCCACAAAAATATCGTTGAGTAAATTGCTTGTTTCTGAATTCGCACCAAACAAAGTCTCACAAACTTTGAAATGATCAGCCCTCACTTTTTCATATAAATTAAAAGCTTCGCCAGTTTGATTAAAATAGGCATTCACAATTCCTTCTAACGCGTTGGTTGTTTTTCCCATTGCGGAGACAACAATTAAAAGTGGTTCTTGGTGATTTTGTATAATAGATGCAACATTTTTTATTCCATCAATATCTTTTACGGATGCTCCTCCGAATTTGAAAACCTTAATCATAGTTTGTTTACTTAATTATTGACCAAAAATAATATAGTTGTATACATTTTATAGATAATTCAACATCAAAATCTCTGTTTCGTTTAGCTTTTCAGTTAAGAAATTCATAATGAAGCAGTTGAATGATACCAAAGGCTTATTTTTGGCGTCTAAAAGCAAGATACCAATGGTATCAAATACTTATCGCTTAACCAAATTAATGTTATGAAAACGCGCTTTCCCTTTTTAATTTTAGCAGCATTGTTTTTGATGAGTTTTAACCTGACTGGTCAAACAGCCACCAATGTAGATGTTTCAACTTCAAATGATAAGATGATCATCACCTATGATCTCGGAGGTATGAAAGATGAAGTCTATAATGTCAAACTACTTTTCAAGAAAGAAGATGGAACTATTATAGAGCCTAAATCTATAAAAGGAGATTATGGAAAAGTGATTTCAGGAGAAGGAAAGGCGGTCATCTGGGAAGTTTATAAAGACTTAGACGAATTGTCAGGCAAAATCGAACCAGAACTTGTTATCAATGAAATAGCAATCAAAAAACCTAAAACTACCGTACAGCCTACACCAAAACCACCCGCTCCTACTGTCGATCCAAACCAAAAAAAGTCTAGATCTAACAATAAAAATGGAAATAACAATGGTCCTAAAATAGCGGATGTAATAGATAATTTATTTAAAAAATATCGATTTGGATTCAAAGTTGGAATTGGAAATTCTCGTGTAGAATCGAATCGTAGACCCAATGATTTTAATGAAGGATTTAGTTATGAAGTTGGAACTTTTTTTAGATGGAATCCAATGCGTCGTGTTTATTTGCAAAGTGAAATTCTTTATCATCAGCATTTATATGAAGAAGATTTAAGTGCCGTCACTATGAGCAGCGGGTCTTTGTCTGAAAATAGAAATCACTATGCCCGTGCACAAGTGATTGGTGGTGTCGCGCCACTTGGAGCTGGTATACATTTTAATGCTGGATTATATTATGGAAGACTACTGGGCGGAAAAGAAAAAGTGACTTTGGATGACATTACTTCTGAAACGACTCATTTCAGTGTTGCGCCACGAAATGGAATTGAGACACCTTACAAGGCGAACGATGCAGGTTTTATCATTGGAGGAACTATGAGTTTTTTCAAAGGTTCATTTGCGCTAGGAGTATTATATAGTCGTGGATTTGATAGTTATATTGATCCTGATTATTACGTGGCAGATTTGAATTATGAAAATTGGAAGAAAGTAAATGAAAGTTTCCATTTTTATATTGCTAAATCATTTTAGGTATAGACATTCCTCCAATAGATTGGAAACCTTTGGCTCGTTAGACAGCGAAAATAAATAATAACGCCAAGAGGTTGGAAACCTTTGGCTCGTAATCGAGATGAAGATTTCCAACCTCTCACCTCATCATAACAATATACTTTCAAAATGCATTTAAAAAATATTTCACTCTTAACATTACTGCTTTTAATCAGTTTTTTGGAAACTACTGCACAAGTAGAAATTAATTTCCCAAAGAAAACTAAGGAAGAATTATCAGAAATGAGGAGCAATCGAGATGTTAATCTTACAGGATTGTGGGAAGGGAAAGTCAGTCAACTCAACTGGCTAGGACAACCTGAATTTAAAAGAGCAAAAGGTAAATTCCATGTTGAAATAGAGCATAAAGGTAAAAACGTAACTGGTATGTTAGTTTGTCGTGTAAAATTTGCCGACAACAAAGGATATCTTTCTTATGATAAATATTTTAAAGGTACTTGGGATGGAAATGTTCTGAAATATCAAGATACTCATGTCGAAAACTATATTAATACACATAAGGAATTAAGGCACTTAGAAACTTGTCTTAAAAAGGCTGATCTTGAATTTTACAGGAGTGATGATATGTTTCATCTGGAAGGAAACTGGGAAGGTGAAGGACATTTCAGTGAAGTTCCTTGCACTCCAGGAAAAATAAAAATATCAAAAATTAACGAAGCAGATTTTGCATTGGAAGAAGCTCAAACCGTCAATGTCAATTTTTCTCAAAAAGACGATGGACCAGTAGATATCAAATGGCAAGACAATCGGGTCAAGAAAATTAAAAATAGAAAAGTTAAGTTTGGAAAAAAGATTGAGGTCAAAAGAGATTACTTAAGTATCACCGTTTATGATCACAAAAAAGACGATGGTGATATCATTTCATTAAACTATAATGGTAATTGGGTTTTGAATAAATATCAAATCGATAATGAAGAGCATAAAGTTGATGTGTTTTTGAACAAGGATAAAAAGGCACCTAATTATCTAATCTTATATGCACACAATCTTGGAAAGCATCCACCTAACACGGTTGCAGTGATTGTTGATGATGGCCATTCTCGTCAACGCTTTATTTTGAATGCGGATATGCATACTAGTGATGTGATTTATTTTGATTTGAAATAATGGTTTTACTGTGAACGGTGAACGGCAGGACTGTTAAGTTCTAATTTATTAAGAAAAATAGTAATTTGTTGCAAAACAATATTCTGCCATGACATTTATTTCTTCTTTTTCCAAAATAAAAGATCCGAGACGAGGGCAAGGCCTTCGAACAAGTT
>CALDGQ010000153.1 GCA_937941765.1 uncultured Saprospiraceae bacterium | reverse complement strand
AATTCCGCCACCAAATTGTGATGACAATAATTGCAATACAGCGGATAGCTACGATGCAACTATTTGTGAATGTATTAACACACCAATCTCGCCACCTGATTGTGATGATAATGATTGCACAACAGATGATTTCTATGATGACACAATATGTGAATGTCTCCATTTTGATATAACACCACCAGATTGTAACGATAATGATTGCAACACCGCAGATGTCTTCAATACTTTAACTTGTGAATGTGAAAATAACCCAATTGCTCCGGGTTCTTGCGATGATGAAGACTGCAACACAGAAGATAGTTACAACATTTTAACTTGTGAATGTGAGCACACGATCATTCCGCCGCCGACTTGTGATGACAATGATTGCAACACCGAAGACAGCTATGATTCGACAATTTGTGAATGTATTAACACACTAATTCCGCCGCCAGTTTGTGATGATAATGATTGTACAACTACGGATACTTACAATAATGAGACCTGTGAATGTATTTACACTGACATTCCTAATCCAACTTGTGATGATAATGATTGTAATACTGAGGATATTTACGATACTACAATTTGCGAATGTGTTAACACGCTAATTCCGCCACCAAATTGTGATGACAATAATTGCAATACTGCGGATAGCTACGATACAACGATTTGTGAATGTATTAACACACCAATCCCGCCACCAGATTGTGATGACAATGATTGTACAACAGATGATTTCTATGATGATATAGATTGTATATGCTTGCATTTTGATATAACTCCGCCAGATTGTAACGACAACGATTGCAACACAGCTGATGTTTTCAATACTTTAACTTGTGAATGTGAAAACAACCCAATTGCACCTGGCTCTTGTGATGATCAAGATTGTAACACGGAAGATGTTTACAACCTGTTAACTTGTCAATGTGAACACACTGTTATTCCTCCACCAACTTGTGATGATAATGATTGCAATACGGAAGATAGCTATGACACTGCTACTTGTCAATGTATCAACACACCGATACCACCTCTGAATTGTGATGATAATGATTGCACAACAGATGACTTTTACGATAATGAAATCTGTGAATGTGTTTATCTAGACATTACACCTCCTGATTGTAATGACAATGATTGCAACACAGCGGACGTATACAATACTCAAACTTGTGAATGTGAAAACAATCCTATCGAACCTGGTTCTTGTGATGATAATGATTGCAATACGCAGGATACTTACAACTTATTGACATGCGAATGTGAACACACACCAATCGCTCCTTTGGATTGTGATGACAATGATTGTAATACAGAAGATATTTATGATACCGCAACTTGTCAATGTATCAACACACCAATTATGCCACCAAGTTGCGACGACAATGATTGCAATACATCGGATGTATATGATGTAACGATTTGTGAATGTACCAACACACCAATTCCAAATCCTGACTGTGATGACAATGATTGCACTACAGATGATTTTTATGATGCTGATATCTGCGAATGTGTTTATATTGAAATTGCACCTCTTGATTGTAATGACAATGACTGCAACACGGCAGATGTATATAATACCCAAACTTGTGAATGTGAAAACAACCCAATTGCACCAGGTTCTTGTGATGATCAAGATTGTAATACAGAAGATGTTTACAACCTTTTAACTTGTGAATGTGAACACACTGTTATTTCTTCACCGACATGCGATGACAATGATTGCAACACAGAGGATAGTTATGATTCAACTTCGTGTCAATGTATTAATACGCCGATTGAAGCACCAAATTGTGATGACAATGATTGTACAACAGATGACTTTTATGATGCTGATATCTGCGAATGTGTCAATATTGATAATACACCGTTAGATTGTAATGATAATGATTGCAATACAACGGATACTTACAATACGCTTACTTGTGAATGTGAAAATATTCCAATTACTCCTGAAACTTGTGATGATGGGGATTGTAATACAGAGGATATTTATAATGCTTCAATATGTGAATGTGAACATACGCAAATTCCACCATTAGATTGTAATGACGATGATTGTAACACAGAAGATACATACGATTCAGAAACCTGTCAATGTATTAACACACCGATTGAAGTACCAAATTGCGATGACAATGATTGCAACACAATGGATAGTTTTGATACAGCAATTTGCGAATGTACCAACACACCAATTCCACCTCCTAATTGCGATGATAACAATTGTACTACGGAAGACTTTTATGATGATCTTACCTGTCAATGTATTTATGTAAATATTCCACCTCTTGATTGTGATGACAATGATTGCAACACAGCAGATGTTTACAATATTCAAACTTGTGAATGTGAAAACAATCCAATTGCGCCTGGTTCTTGTGATGATGGAGATTGTAATACAGAAGATGTTTATAATGAAATTGCATGTGAGTGTGAACACACCCTTATACCTCCTCCTGATTGTGATGATTTAGATTGTAGTACGGAAGATGTTTACGATCCGACCATTTGTGATTGTGTTAGCACCATCATTATACCGGATTGCGATGACAATGATTGTAATACAGAAGATAGCTATTATGCAGACCTGTGTCAATGTATCAACACGCCAATTCCACCTCCGAATTGTAATGATAATGATTGTACCACTGAAGATTTCTATGATGACTCAATTTGTCAATGTGTTTACGTAGATATACCTCCACTAGATTGTGATGATAATGATTGCAATACGGAAGATAGCTATGATACGGAAACTTGTGAATGTATAAACAGTCCAATTACGCCGCCATCCTGTGATGATGCCAATTGTAATACGGAAGATGTTTTCAATGCAACCACTTGTGAATGTGAATACACCCTTATTCCTCCGCTTGATTGTAATGACAATGATTGCAACACCGAGGATAGTTATGATATTGAAACTTGTCAATGTCTCAACACACCAATTACGCCAGCTACTTGCGACGACAATGATTGTAATACCGAGGATAATTATGATGCAATAATATGTGAATGTGTTTACACGCAAATTCCTCCTCCAGTTTGTGATGATGGAGATTGCACAACGATAGATTCATATGATTCGGCAACATGTGAATGTGTCTTCGTTTCAAATCCACCAACTTGTACGGATGGAGATTGCGCAACGATTGATAGTTACGATCCAATCACTTGTGAATGTGTGTTCGTTTATAGTCCACCAGACTGTGATGATGGAGATTGTTCAACAATTGATAGTTACAATCCTGAAACTTGTGAATGTACGAATGAAGCAAATAATTCTTGTAATGATTTTTGCGATCTCACAGTTGACTATTATGATCCAATAGCTTGTGAATGTGTTTTCGAGGCGCCACCTTGTGATGATAATTGTGCGCTCACAGAAGATGTATGGAATCAAGGATTATGTACTTGCGAATTCATTTTAATTGAATCAATGTGCAATGATAACAATTGTGCTACAACCGACACTTACGATCCATTGACGTGCGAGTGCATATTTATTCCAAATCCACCTAATTGTGACGATGAGGATTGTGCAACTGTCGATACTTACGATCCAGCAACTTGTGAATGTATTTTCACACCAAGCCCACCTGTTTGTGATGATAACAATTGTGCTACGGATGACACCTATGATCCGGCTACCTGTGAATGTCTTTTCACTCAAAACCCACCTACTTGTAATGATGGGGACTGTACAACGGATGACGCCTATGATCCGGTTACCTGTGAATGTGTTTATACTTTGAATCCACCAATTTGCGATGATGGAAATTGCGCAACGGATGACACCTATAATCCTGAAACTTGCGATTGTATCTTTACTTTTAATCCGCCGGTTTGTGATGATGATAATTGTGCTACGGATAATACCTACGATCCTGAAACATGTGAATGTATTTTTATTTCAAATCCTCCTGTTTGTGATGACAATGATTGTGCAACAACTAATAGTTATGACCCTGTTTCCTGTGGTTGTGTTTTCCAGCTCGATCCTCCTGATTGTAATGATGGAGATTGCGCAACAATAGATACGTATGACCCTGAAACTTGCGATTGTATAAATGAAGTTGACAATGTTTGTAATGACAACTGCGACCTAACTTTTGATTATTATGATTCTGAGTCTTGCGAATGTGTATACGAAGCTCCAACATGTGACGATGGTTGTCCATTGACACAAGATATTTGGGTTGGCCTAGCTTGCGAATGTGAAAACAGATTAATTGAAACTTTGTGTGATGACAATAATTGTGCAACAGAAGATACGTATGATCCGACTACTTGTGAATGTCTATTTATTCCTAATCCTCCTGTTTGTAACGATGGGGATTGTACAACAGATGATTCTTATGATCCGGCTACTTGTGAATGTATCTTTGTTTCAAACCCACCTGTTTGTGATGACAATGATTGTGCAACCGATGATAGCTACAATGCAATAACTTGCGAGTGCATATTTACTCCAAATCCACCAAATTGCGATGATGGAGATTGTACTACTGTAGACATTTACGACTTATTAACTTGTGAATGCAACAATGTACAAACGGTATTCATCGAAACCTCTCCACTGACTAGTTGTGATACTCCAAATGGTTCTATCGTTATCACAGTGGACAATCCAACTGTATTTGAGTTTAGTTTAGATCAACAAATGTGGCAGACCTCAAATACTTTCGCAGGACTGGATGCTGGGGAATACGATGTAAGTGTCCGTAACTTATCGAGTGATTGTGTTGAGACATTTACATTGATAATTGAAGCATCTTTATTCTATCCAGTAATTCAAGGACTAGACTTTGTAAATCCTAATAATTGTGAGGATAACAATGGACTAATTACAATTGTCCCGGATGCTAGTTCTGTAAACTCAGAATTTAGTATTGATGGTGGAATTACTTGGTCTGACAACAACTTATTTACAGAACTAAATTCTCAAACGGAATACCTCTGTTACATTAGAGATTTGGCAAGTGGATGTGTAACAGTCTATCAAGATACGATATTGCTAGTTAACGGATCAATCGTATTAGTTGATTCAATTGTAATTACTTCGGCTACTGATTGTTCAACAGCAGATGGTAGCTTAGCTGTGATTGATACCTATGATACTGCGCTTTACAGTATCGACAATGGTGAAACTTGGCAAAGTGATCCATTATTTACCAATCTATATGGAGGTGACTACCTAGTTTTGGTTGCGAATCAAGATACAATGTGTATCAATGAAATGCTGACAACAGTTGATGGCAATGATGAATTGCTCCTTGATATTGGATATGTGAGTGCCTCATTATGCGCAGAAGGAACCGAATCTATATTAAAAGTCAGTGTTGATGGTGGTGAAGAACCTTACGATTTTTTCTGGTCGAATGGATATGAAACAGCTAGCATTAGTTTGTTTGAAAATGGAAATTATAGTGTTACCGTTTCTGATGCCAACTTGTGTGAAGCCATTATCAGTCTAGATGTGATTTATCCGCTACCATTTATTGAAGATGTTTTAGAAGATGACACGATCACACTTTGTTATGGTCAGACAGCTATATATGACTTTGAGAATTCGGATGTGATTCCATTGTCCAATACTTATGAATATTTATGGCAAGGCCCAGAAGGATTTGCTAGTACTGAAAAGCAAGTAGTGCTTAGTACTCCGGGTCAGTATTTCGTAACGGTTACAAATGAAAACCTTTGTGAAGTTGTGGATAGTATTTTTATAATTACTTCAGAAGATTCTTTCAATGGAAATTTCTTATTACAATCACAAGGACTTATTGACACTGAAATTTCAGCAGTGGAAATATGTTGGCCAGTTCCAGATAGTATTTTCTGGGAATATGATGAACTTTATGTCGAACAAGTCGAGACCAATTTTAATGAAGGAATTTTCGTATTCAATGAAGAAGGCACCTATACTATAAAACTACATGCTTACAGTAGTGATTGCTATGAATTAATAGAAAAAGACATTACTATTTATTCCGATCCAGATAGTTTAGACAACCCAGTGATTGTTGGTACATCCTCTGATATTCTAGAATTCGTTGTATTGCCAAATCCAAACTTCGGTGATTTCCAGATCAAAGTTGAATTGGCCCAAAGTCAGGATATTCAAATCAGAATTTACAGAAATAATGGAGACCCAATGTTCAGTAACCAGTTTGTAGATGAATCTGATTTGTTGGAAGACTTTACGATTGAAGCACCTGGTTTGTATTATGCAATGGTATTGTTGCCAAGTACAGGGGAGACTCGATCGCTTCC
The DNA here is from genome assembly GCA_937941765.1 of uncultured Saprospiraceae bacterium. Lineage (GTDB taxonomy): Bacteria > Bacteroidota > Bacteroidia > Chitinophagales > Saprospiraceae > CALDGQ01. The sequence goes on along the minus strand of CALDGQ010000153.1, from coordinate 780 downwards.
GATTATTGTGCAGTAAGTTGACATAAAAGAAATTAACTAATTAAACGTTTGCTAAACTTTTGAAGTTTGGTAAACGTTTTTTTGTGAGGAGATTTGAAAATCAAACCCAGCATTGAAGAAAAAATTACCCAAATTAAGAACAGTTGAAAAACTAAAACAACTTCACACTAAAAGCTTATTAGCATATCTAAAAAGATTACATCAATGCGAAGAATCATTCAAAGATTCAGATATGGATATCAATTTAGATTTAGAAGATGAGGAAACTATTTACTTCAAGCAAACACATAAATGGAAATCTGCTTACAGAAACGTAAAGGCAATTCTAAAGAATAGAGCACACATTGAATAAGTAAAATAAAAACTACAGAAATTTATAACATAAAAAAACCGTAGAACCGCAAAAGTCAAGTACGTACTATTTACGTGCTCGACTTTTGCGGTTCTGCGGTTGGAAATTCAACGGTTCTGCGGTTATATTATTTGTTCAAGTCGGGACATTCAGAAGTAAGTTAATTGACTGATTATCAATTTGTTGGCAATTAAAAATAAGGTAATAATGATACCAGTTTAGCCTTATTTGATCGAAAAACGAGGTAATCAATTATTACAACAGTTAAAATACGGGCTATCCAAATGTTGATAAATAGGAGCCGGTTAAAATTTCAGGATTGGCATTATACAGTTTAGTGGAGAAAGTTTTAAAATCCGTTAAGAAATGAAAACTGTTAGAGCAAAACGAATATCAAAATTGAAACTCGCCTGTACACATAGCAAAGC
>CALDGQ010000152.1 GCA_937941765.1 uncultured Saprospiraceae bacterium | reverse complement strand
ACCTGATTTATTTCACTTGATAAATACTTTTCAATCAGTGGAAACATTTGCTTGGAAGTTCTTCTTGTACGGTTCATTTTTTTTTCGTCAAGATAAGTACTCGAATTAAGCTAGCATAGATGTGGTTGGTCGGAGGGATACATAGAAATAAACAAAGAAGATGTAGATACGTTTTTTGATCATTTGTCGAAAAGTGTTTCACGATACATTACTCAGATTAACATATTCCCATTATTTGGTTCATTGAAAACCCTAAAAACTATTAAAGAAGCTATTGACTTCCTGAATACTACAGAATTTGTTATTAAAGAAACTGATAATCTTATACGGTTTGAAATTAAAATAATCTACAACAACAACGATAAGATTGAAGCACAATTTTCTAATATTGAAAATGCAACTGATTTTTTAAGAAACTACGAACTTCCTACTCTTGAAATAGAAAAGTAAACCTATAGAACTTATGTATGCTGTCATGCATCTGCCTATCCTTTAGATTAGCGATGTAAAATTTATCGTTAGATTCAATACCTTCCTGTACCTATACCTATACCTTCACTAAAGGTTGTAACCTTTCCTTTCAATACTTTCCAATCTTTGACTTGCAATTAAAACACAGGTCTTGCAAGACTATTTTTTCAAATTTTAAATTATTAGAAATGGAAAATTTACAACGGATTGATGAAAGATTAAGTAACATTGAAAGTTTACTCCTATCTCAAAAAACAGTTTTGAATTTTGACGAAGTAGCCACATATACAGGCTTGTCAAAAAGCTACCTCTATAAGCTGACTTCATCTGGTGGAATACCTTGTTACAAACCTCAAGGAAAGCACATCTATTTCAACAAAATTGAAATAGATAGTTGGCTAATGCAGAATAGAAAAGCAACTACTAAAGAGCTTGAAAGTGAAGCTGCAACTATTGTAACCTTAAAAAAAGGAAACAAGATATGAAGCTTAAATATTTCACCTATATACAGGACTTCACTTATAGTAACCTGTTTCTATTGACACTTTTAATCAATCTCTTAATCAATAATCATGTATGATACTATCAATTTATGGTTATCAATTGAGAAGATAGGAAATGTTGATTTTAGTAAGATAATTCAGAAAATGAATGGAATTATTAAACATTATAGAGAAGATGGTAATGAATATGTTACAGGCTATATTGAAAACTATAAAGTCACCTTATCAAATAGTGGATTATCATTAAAAGGAAGTCTTGCAAAGTATTTCCTTTCTGATAACTTCCAAACTTTGTCAAGATCAGATACTCAAAGAGCAGTTGAGAAATTAAGCAATGAACTTGGTTTACCAATGCAAAAAGCAAAGATAAGTAGGATTGATGTTGCACAAAATTTATTAATGGATTTTAAGCCAGAATCATATTACAATTACTTAAGCGATTGCCAATACTACACTAGATCAACTCTAGCCAATAGTCTTTACTATTCAAATAAACTAAGACAAAAAGTCTTTTATAATAAGGTGGCAGAAGCAAAAGCAAAAAGAGTAATCATACCAGATGAATGGAAAGATCAATATGTTTTAAGATATGAATTGAGATTTAAGAGTAGACTTCCAGAACAGTTTAATAGATCAGAAGTACTTGCAAGTAATTTGTATGAAGAAGAATTTTATGTGTTATTGTTTAATAAATGGCATTCAGAATATTTGAGAATAAACAAAGTAAATTCACTTAACTTCAATTATAAAATTATGAAAAGTAAAAAGGATTTTTGGAAACAAATGAAATTGAAGACAATTGAATTTATTGGTCAAAATGAAATGTTGGAAGAGGTTGAAAATATGAGAAATCAAAAGGTATTTGACAAGCCTGAATACTTATCTAGACTTAAGAGAGAAATCATAAATCTCGGTAAAGCACCAGAGATAACAACAACTTCAGACTTAGTTGAAGAGCTTGATAAAAAGGTAATGAGAGCAAAAAAGGATTATAGATAATAGAAATTAAAGTTGAATGATTAAGGCTATTAGTAAGGATAACAGTATCGAAAAAAATAAGAAATGACAAAAGAAATAAGATTAGCACTTAAAAACATATTGGCTAAAGAAGTATCTCTGCTTCCAAAACACTTAGATGAATTGAAACCTAAAGAGAGAATAGAACTACTTATAAAACTATTACCCTATACATTACCAAAAGCTGAAAAGGAAACTTCTAAAGGAAGTGAAGACGAAGGTTTTGATTATGAAATTGAATATGATGATTAGGACTTATATAGAGTGTAAAGTCAGAAAATTACACCTTTTTGCTGCTAATTTGCATTACAAATACTACTTATCTTTACTAAACTGCTCATAATCAGTTAATTATATTTAAACTTCACTTTTTGTATTGGGAAATAAAACCAAGACTTTTACAACACATTAAAAATAAATCACATGTGAATTCCGTTCTTATCCAACACCCAATAAAACCTACATGGATACTGTCCTCAAACTAATCATCATCATTTTCTTCTCCTGGTTCCTTGCATTTCTTTCCGAAAAAAATGAATCTATCCAACCACAAATTTGTCACGAAGTAGTACTAGTCCAAGTCGAAAAACCAAAATCTAAATCTGATTTATTAATTGAAGAAGCCAAAAAATATTTAGGGACGAAATATAGATATGGAGGCAAAACGCCTAAAGGATTTGATTGCTCTGGATTTACACAATATATCTACAAGAAGGAAAAAATAAAATTGGCAAGAAGTGCAGGAGAACAAGCCAAGCAAGGGAAAAAAATAAAGGTGAAAAAAGCGAAAAGAGGAGATCTATTATTTTTCGGAAAGAAAAAATCAATATCTCATGTTGGCATCATCATATCTGAACAAGATGAACCACTCACCATTATACATGCAGCTAGCTCCCAAGGAATTGTCACAACAAACATTGGAACATCGAAATATTGGCGTTCGAAGTTAAAATTTGCCAAAAGACTTTTGTGAATAGTTAATAAAATTCAAAAAAAAATAACAGATTTAGATTTCAAATAATGTCTGTCCTAGACGATTGCAAGTGAACTACTAAAAGATTCATTTAAGATTTAATGTTATTCAAAACTGTATCTAACTTGCTCTAAATCTTATGATTATATTCAATATGGAATTGAATTTGCAATAATCATTATGTACTTGAAAAAGTATGTCCCTCCTTACAATAATTAGCAAACAACAAACGACCGGATACCTACTCTATTAATGTTTCAAGCTAACCTCCTTGAATCAATAACAACACAACAACATAATACATTTAACCAAGTTCCATGAAAAAGAACATAAGGACTGCTATGGTATTGCTTTTATCTTTCGTAAGCACCATAGGTTATTCACAAGATATACATTGGGCGCATATACATGCAAGTCCGACTTATCTAAATCCTGCAATGAACGGAGTATTCAATGATGGTATCATTAGATTTATTGGTAACACACGAAGTCAATGGAATACCATTACGAATGCATATAAAACAGCAATGATTTCAACAGATATGAAACTCATTGAGAACTCAACTTCTTTTGTAGGTGGAGGATTAGAATTATTAGCGGATAAAGCTGGTGATTTAGGTTTCAGTACTACCAAAGTTGGACTTTCTGGCGCTGTTTCAAAAGCTGTAAATTATAAATCTACCAGTTTTATTTCTGTTGGATTTCAAGGAGCATTTTTGTCCAATGGATTTGATCCAAGCAAAATGATTGGTTTTGATGACGAGCCATTAATTCAAGCTGGAATTCCAAATCGAGTTAGATATATGGATTTAAACATAGGAGCAGCATGGTATTATAGTTGGAAAAATTCGAATTCTATCCACCTTGGAGTATCACTTTTCCATGTAAATAAAGCAGATGTTTCATTTATTAGTAGACTAGAAAATCAACCACTTGAATACGATTTGGTTATTAGAGAATTATACAGAAAATGGGTTATTAGTGGAGGAGGAAATTTGAGATTAAACAACTATATAACCATGTTACCAAGTGCACTTTATATGGATCAAGGTCCTCATAAAGAAATCACATTAGGTACATTTTTCAAAGTGATGAAAGATAATAATTTCGCCGAATCAGATTACGCAATCTATTTAGGAGGCTGGTTAAGATGGTATTCAGATGGCGATATTGAAGTGGCTGGTACAGATGCTTTAATTGCTTCAATTAGAGCTGATTATAAAAGAACCTCTATTGCTTTTTCCTATGATATTAATATGTCATCACTTACAAGAGCAAGTGCAGGTGCAGGTGGACCTGAGTTAAGTATCATCCAAATACTTGACAATCCGAGAATTAGAAGCAAAAGAACTAAAATAACATGTCCAGCATTTTAGGATTCTAGGATTTGTTGCTATTAAAAATGAAAAGAAATTAAAAACACAATAGCGCTACCCAATAAAGAATTTTTCGAATTGTTAAATTTTTTTGGCACGCAATTAATTTAAATACATTATTCACTTCAAATTGATTACTAAGCATTTTACATATGATGTAAATTCATAATATATACTATTCCGTTTTCTTCCAGATTAAGTTTGTCCAATTTTCATATTAGTGGAATTGATTTTGTAATAGGTACCCTGTTAAGGGTAGACTAAATCATTCCTTGCTATTTCATAATCTACACTTGACAGACTTTAAAAAACGCTATTATCTAATTGCTTTTAGTACAGAAATGTACTTGAGTACTTACTGTTATCTGGAAAATGTATAGTAAAACCTTAGTGTTCATACTAATCTTTTTGCTTGGAACCGATTGGGTGTATGCCCAATCTGGCGGCAGTTATTTCCAAAATGCATTTGGTGATTTTCACCAAATCGTTGAAGAATGTGCTGATAATCAAAGTGTTGATTACACTTTGAATCAGTCGCTTCAAAATTCCAACCATCCGGAACAAGGATATTCCGCTTTAGTATTGAATCCCATCATCATCAATTCTAATCCTAAATTCAATTGTATCCCAACTACGATTATGACGATCATTCCTTTTGGAACGGCATACTCATGGACAGGGCCAGGAGGCTACAACTCAACATCAAAATTTGTAGCCGTAACCGTTCCTGGATATTACACCGCAACCGTAACACTTATTGGCGGAGGAACAGAATCACAAACAATTTACGTACTTGGCTATCCATGCGAGGATCAAGATGTAACACTCCCACCAGGAGTTGAACATAACGTATGGACTATAAATCAGCCACCAACATTTACCGTACCAGCAGATGTAACGATCTATTGTACTGACAGTCCAGATAATTTAGTACTAACAGGTGATGTTACTGATGAAGAAGATGCATGTGGATACCCAAGCAATGAAGCAACTTATACAGACAATATTAATTCAAATTCTCCTTGTGCAAATGGTGTGTTAGGAGTTATAACAAGAACATGGGTTTTGGTAGATGATTGTGGAAATAGAACTGAGTTAACCCAAACCATCACAATTACGGATGATCAAGATCCAACATTTACAGTACCTGCAGATATTACTATTTCTCAAAATGATGATCCAAATAATTTCGGCATTACTGGATCTCCTTCAGGTTTTGCAGATGATTGTGATACTGGAATTAATAATACTGACATCACCAATTCGGATGTTTTTACCGACAACGGTCAATGTACAGATGACACGATCGAACGAACTTGGACATTGACAGATGAATGTGGAAATTCCGCTTCTCTTGTTCAAAACATTACAATAACGTCCAATCCAACCGATCCACCTTTATTTACAGTACCTATCGATGTCACATTAGATTGTAATGATGATCCATCGATCTTAGCTGACACCGGTGATGTGCTTGACGAAACAGATGCTTGTGGTGATCCTACTAATGAAGCAACCTTTTTTGACAATCCAGTATTTAATGATCCTTGTGTTGGAGCAAGAATTATTACTAGAACATGGACTTTGAGAGATGATTTCAACAATGTAAATACACAAACACAAACAATCATATTAGAGGATAGTACAGATCCAACATTTACAGTACCAGCTGACATTACTATTTCTCAAAATGACGACCCCAACGATTTCTGGGGTACAACTGGACATCCAACAAACATTGCAGATGATTGTGATTCTGGAATTACGAATACAGATTTAACAACTTCTGATGATATAAATGACAATGGACCCTGTGCAAATTCTTCAATATTAAGAACATGGACCTTAACAGATGATTGCGGAAATTCAATGTCACTAGTTCAAGTGATTTCAATTACATTTACCCCAAGTGATCCTCCAACATTTACTGCACCGCCAAATATCGTAATCGATTGTAACGATGTTGCAACAAATTTAGGGTTAACTGGAGATGTTACAAATGAACTAGATGCATGTGGTAATCCTACCAACAATGCAACTTATAGTGATGATACTCAAGACAATACCCCATGTGATGGTGCACAAATTATTACTAGAACCTGGACACTTACGGATGATTACAACAATACAACTACTAAAACTCAAACAATAACACTTGAGGACTCAACCAGACCTACTTTTACAGTTCCAGCAAACATAACAATAGAATGTGATCAAAGCCATACAAACCTCAATATTGTTGGAGATGTTACAGATGAAGATGATGATTGTGATGCAATTGGAGAAGCTACCTATTCTGATGTTCAGGTAAATGGTACTTGTGCAATCGAATTTACAATTTCAAGAACTTGGACATTAGTAGATGATTGTGGAAATTCAAATGCACAAACTCAAATTATTGTTGTAGAAGATACCACTGCTCCAACTTTCACCGCTCCAAACGATGTCACCATAGATTGTAATGAATCACCAATTATATCTTTAACCGGAAATGCTAGTAATGAAAGTGACAATTGCGACACATCTATAGGCCAAGCTACCTACACAGATAGTCCACCAACGAATGGAACCTGTAGAGGAGAAACTTTAATTATAAGGAGATGGTCATTACAAGACGAGTGCGGTAATTCAACAATTCACACCCAAACAATAACCCTTGAAGATAGTGAAGCGCCAACTTTCACCGTACCGGCCAACATTACAATTACTTGCGACACGAGTCCAGGTAATTTAGCTATTACAGGAGATGTCAATGATGAAGCCGACAATTGCGACAATCTTATTGGTAGCGCAACTTTTGTTGATCTAGATTCTAATGGCGGTTGTACAGGTATCTCAGAAATAACGAGAACTTGGACCCTGATTGATGATTGTGGAAATCCTAACACACAAATTCAAATTATTACTATCGAAGATGCAACGCCACCTACATTTGTTGCACCAATAGATTTAACAATCTCTTGTAATCAAGATCCTAATGATTTAACCATAGTCGGCGATGCAACAAACGAAGGTGATCTATGTGATGCAACTATTGGTCAAGCTACTTACACAGATGCAGTCTCAAACAATGATCCATGCTCAGGCGCTCGCATTATCACTAGAACATGGTCGTTGTCAGATATTTGCAACAATACAAACACACATATCCAAACAATAACACTTATAGACACAGACGATCCTACATTTACAGTGCCAGCAGATGTTACAATAGCCTGTGACGCTAGCGAAAACAACCTCGGATTGACTGGAGATGTTACGGATGAATCTGACCTTTGTGACACCTCAATTGGTCAAGCAACTTATTCGGATGCCACCTCAGCAAATGATCCTTGTATTGGTTCAAATATTATCACTAGAACTTGGTCTTTGAGTGATGGTTGTGGTAATACAACAATAAAAACACAAACGATATCACAACTAGATAATGTTGCTCCAACTTTTACCTTACCTTCAGATATTACGGTTAAATGTGATGTCGACCCTTATGATACAGGTGTGACTGGAGAAGTAACCGGCATGAATGATAATTGTGGAACACCAATAACTTACATCTCATTTGAGGAAGTAATTCCAGGTCCATGTGATGAAAATTATAGTATAAATAGAACTTGGGTTGTCAGCGATGATTGCGGAAATACTGCTACTGGAATTCAGCGTATAGCAATAGAAGACACGTCGGCTCCAACCTTTACAGTGCCGGCTGATATAACAATTAGTTGTAGCCAAGATTATGAAGATTTAAATATTACTGGAGATGTCAACGATGAATCTGACAATTGTGATGGACCATTTGGTTTACAAGCAACGCATACAGATCAAATCGGACCAAATCCTTGCCCATTTACAGCTGTCATTATTAGAAGCTGGACAATTGCAGATGGATGCGGAAATCAAGCTTTACAAATTCAAAGAATTTATGTTGAAGATGATCAAGGTCCAGTCATTACTTGCCCTGCAAATGTAATAGATTTATGTAGCACAACTGCTCAACCAGCATACAGCTCATTAACTGAATTCGTGAATGACGGTGGAACTGCATCTGATAATTGTGGATCTACTGTTAATACCGGTTCTTTTCAATTGCTAAGTGAAGTGATTACTGGGACGCTATGTAGTGAAACAATTACACGTACGTATGGTCTTTCAGATGATTGTGGAAATGTAGGAAGTTGTGTACAGACATTGATGGTTGAGGACATTGATCCTCCAGTTATGACTTGCCCAGTTGATGTTGTAGATTGTTTTGACACTAATACTAGTGCATATACTACTCTTGCAGAATTTGAAGCAGCAGGGGGAACAACTTCTGATGCTTGTGATGTTGACCCTGCTTCTTTTGATATGATATCTGAAAGCATTTTTGGAGATGGTTGTCCTAAAATTATTACAAGAATTTATCTTGTTGCGGATTATTGTGGAAATGCGGTGACCTGTCAGCATAAAATCACCATTGAAGATAATGGATTGCCGACATTCATTTCGACATTGCCTACGGACATTGCTGTTTCGTGTGAAAATATACCAACACCACCAACTATTGATGCAGCAGATAATTGTAGTGTAGATGTTGTGATGGAAGAGAATATTATTATCGGCTCTTGTGATCAAAATTATATCTTAGAAAGAACATGGATAGCAACTGATATTTGCGACAATGAAATAAGACATACACAACAAATTACGGTTTCAGACAATCAGGCACCTACCTTAACAGGTGTACCTGCAGATATAACTTTACTATGTGAATTTCCACAATATCCACCTGAAATTGGTGTAGATATTATAGGAACAGATATTTGTGATAATGACGTATCTGTCGTCTTAACAGAAAGTACAACACAAACAAATAACAACACTTGTTCTGATGTAATTTTTACTCATACTAGAACTTGGACCGCAACAGATGATTGTGGTAACAGCACGTCTCAAACACAAGTAATTGAAGTGTTATGTGAATGTTGCAACAACAATATTGATGATGATGGCGATGGAAACATTGATGAAAGTGATGCGGATTGTCCTTGTACACCACCACTCTATCGTCTAGAATGTGACCAGTTGCAGTACTATTATATTCCTCCAGTTTGGGGAATGGATGGAGACAATTTTAATCAACCATCCGAATTGGTAGTTACCGCATTGAACCCAACAAATGTGAGAATTTACACTGCTGATGGCTCATACAATCAGAGTTTCGTTGTAAACCCTGGAATTCCTTTGCAATTGCCATTGACAATCAACCAGATTCAAACTCAAAACGAAAATACAGTAGAAGCTGACAAAGGATATATTGTAGAAGCCGATGATATTATTCAAGTGATATACAGATTGGATGGTTTCTATAACCAAATGTTGGTAACGATAAAAGGAGAACAAGCATTAGGTACAAGATTCCGTGCTGGTAGTCAAACATTAACATGTACAAGTAACGATTGTCCTCAGAGTATTCGATTGACACACTGGATGAACTTTGATGGCCAACCTTGGGAAACAAGCTTTGATATTACAGATTCAAATGGCAACGTTGTATTTTCAAAAGGGCCATTTACAAGCCCTTGGGGTTCTGATTGGGAAGGCTCAATTTTCCTACCAGGTCCAGGATGTTACACCTACAACCTAAGAGATGTAGATGGAATAAACAACTGGAAGTGGCACGTTTTAAGACGAGCTGACAACACTGTACTTACAGAAGGAATTACAATGCCATCCCAATTCACAAATGGGGTAATGTCTGTACCTTTCTGCATTACAGATGCAGACCCAGCTTGTGTTGGAGGACCAGTATTAACTCCTGGAGAACAGCACTTTGTATCTGTAATGGCAGTTGAAGACAACACTACAGTAACATTCGATGCTGCTATTCCACTTGAAGGAATTCCAAGTTTACACAGTGTTGTTTTAGATGCTGGAGAGACCTACTTAGTAAGAGATGAAGATAATGCCAATCAAACAGTATCTGGAATGCTAGTAACTTCCAACAAAGCAATTGCTGTAACTAGTGGTAGTCAACACACTTATTCTTGTCACCCAAGAGGTAGAGATGCGGGTGTAGATCAATTAGTGCCTACCTGTTTAATTGGACAAAATTATGTATACACAAGAGGAACAGGAGATGACAGGTCAAACTATGCGATAGTTGTTGCTGTTACAGCTGGAACAGAGGTATTTGTAGACGGAAGTGCAACACCGGTTGCCAATTTATTAGCTGGTGAATATTACAGCCACATGTTCAGTGGTAACTTTGGAGACAACCACCATATTTATACAAGCGCTCCATCGTATGTATATCAAGTCGTAAATGCGAGTTCCAATCACGAGGTTGGGATGGCAATTGCAGCTCCTGTACAAGATTGCCGTGGAGATATCTATATAGAATTCTTGAGATATCCAGGTTCCGTCAACTATGCGAACGTTATTATTCCAACAACAGGATTAGCAACATTAACTTTAAATGGATTACCCTATTCAAATTTCGCTACTGCTACCACAGTTCCAGGTTACCCAGACTACTCAGCTGTTTTGTTTGAAAACAATGACCTTCAAGACTACAATGTCATTGAATCAGATGAATTTTTCAGTGCCAATCAAATGGTTGGAGATGATGGTAGAACGGGTACTTATGGTTATCTAACAAGCTTTAGAGACAAAATTGTTGTAACGGATCCGAACACCTTCAATCCAGATTATGCATACTTCGTAGATACCATCTGTGCTGGTGGAACTTACCAACACTGTGTAAACGCACAAAGTTGTTCAGGATCACATTATGTAGCTGATATCATTCAAAGTTCAAATACTGGTGGTATTGGATTTATTTCTTCTTCTACTTGCTTCGACTATATTGCAGCAGATGATTATTCAGGTTATGATAGTATAACAGTTGTCTTAGCAGATGAATTAGGTTTGACACAACCAGTTTGTTTATCATTTTACGTCTGTTCCGATTTACCATTCTTAGAAAACATCCCTGGAGACGTGACACTTTCCTGTACGGATCCAATTCCTCCAATAGTAGATCCAACTTTAAATAATCTATGTAATATTGATGTTGATCTTGACTTTTCAGAGGTATCAACGAGGACATACGACGATTCATGTACGGATGTAGAATATACAATTACTAGAAGTTGGCGATTGTCAGATGAATGTTTGACAGACACAACTTATGTTCAGTTGATTACAGTTACCGACCCTATAAATCCATCATTTACACCACCTGCCGACATTACACTTGATTGTACATTCAATCCTTATGACTTAAATATTACTGGAGAGCCAACCGATGTTACTGATAATTGTTGGCCAGTTGCTGTTGAACATACTGACTTAGAATTAGGTGGACCATGTGTTGGAAATTGGTCAATTGAAAGAGTGTGGCATTTAGAAGATCCATGTGGTTACTCTATGACACACACGCAGTACATTACAATGGAAAATTGTACCCCTCAAGTAAATGTTACACGTGACGAACCATTTTGCTTTGATCAAACTGCACAATTTGCAGTGACCAACCCTATTACAGGAGGTGTTTATAATTGGTCATTTGGACCAAATGCATCACCAACTACTGCGGTAGGACCTGGACCACATATTATAACGTATAGTGCTTCTGGAATCCAAGAATTCTCATTAATTCTAAATTTCAATAGCTGTACTTTTGATATTTGTAATCAAGGACCATCATTACCAGTGACCAACAATTTGATTTTGTGGTTAGATGCTGCCGATGTAAATGGAAGTGGAAACCCAGTTAACGACGGAACTAATGTGAGCATTTGGAATGACAAGTCTGCACAAGACAATAACTTGATCCAAATAGGCGGACAAAGTTTACCAATTAAAATTACGGATAACAATAAGGAAACGGTTGAATTTACAACCGATCAATTGAGAACAATTGGAGATTTATTTCCAGGATCCACTGATGAAGTTACTTATTTTGTAGTCTCCAGAACTAGAGATATTTCAAATGATGCAATGTTATTTAGAACAGATAGTGGTAATCGCTTTTACTCAAGACTACCTCGTAATAATGGAACTTTTGTAAGTGCATTAGGAACCGGTGGTGCTTCAGCTATCGCAAGAAATTGGGGAGGAAACACCAATGACTACTTTATATGGACTGCTAGACATTCAACCACAACTGGTCAAGAATTAAGAAGAAATTCAACTACTATTCATACCAAAGGAAATGTGAACGGAAATAATGTTGGCGGAAGATTAATCCTAGGAAGAAATACTGGATTGAATTTACATCAACGAATAAATATCTCAGAACTTTTAATTTTTGATCGTTCTTTGTCTGCTCAGGAAATGGTATTCATTGAAAATTATTTAATGGAGAAGTGGATTAGTCCACCTACACCATTTTGTGAAGTCGAAGTTTTGCCTGAAGTAGATATTACATTAGCATCAACAGATATCGATTGTGGAAGTACAGCTACAGGAAGTATTACCTCCACAACAACTGGTACCGCTACTCCATTTACATATCTATGGAATAATGGAGCAACTACTCCTGATCTGACAAATGTAGCCGCTGGAACGTACACCGTCGTAGTGACTGACGACAATAACTGTGCTGCAACTGAAACAATTACGATTGGTGAAATCGACACTACTCCACCAGTTCTAACTTGTCCAGCAGATATTTCAGTAGCTTGTCCGACGGATCTCCCTTCAGTTTATACTTATGCTACATTCCAAACAGCTCAAGGTACAGCAACCGATGATGTTGCATTAGATGAGACTTCTTTCCGATTAGTAGATGAAGTTTCTGATGGCAACACATGCCCTGAAATCATTACTAGAAGATATGAAATTTCAGATAAATGTGGATTTACAGACATCTGTACCCATACCATTATTATTGATGATACAACTTTACCAATATTTACAATCCCAGCTGATATAACTTCGGAATGCGTCCAAGATACTTCCTATTTAATCTCAGGATTCCCTACAAGTGTAAGTGATAATTGTGATAACAACATTCCTATTACGTACACCGATATTGTATCAAATATTGGAACATGTGTCAATAGCTTTACACTAGAAAGAATCTGGAGAATTGAAGATCAATGTGGAAATTTCGTTACAGAAATACAAACCATAACTGTAGAAGACAATATAGCACCTATTTTTACAACACCTAATGATGTTACACTAGATTGTTCATCAGACATTACAAATTTATTTGTAACCGGAGATGTAAAAAATGAAACAGATAATTGTCCTGACAATGTAGGACAAGCAACTTATAATGACAATATTCAACCGGGATTCCCATGTAATGGTGGATCCGTAGTGATAAGAACTTGGACTGTAACAGACTTTTGTGGCAACACAACTACTGGAGAACAAGAAATTATATTAATTGATACGATTCCTCCTACATTTACAGCTCCAGGTGATATAACAATACAATGTGATGTCGACCCAACAGATTTAAACGTAACTGGCAATATTACAAACGGCACAGATACTTGCGACCCTAACAATCCAGTTGCAACCTATGAAGATGTTATTGATAGTGCACCTTGTACTAGTAGCGCTACTATCATTAGAACCTGGACGGTAACAGATGCCTGTAACAATACTGCTACAGCTACCCAAACTATTAATGTTTTAGATGATACTCCACCTGTTTTCACACTACCTGTAAATGTAACAGTTGAGTGCGATGACGACCTTAAAGATCTTGACATAACTGGTAACGTAATTGTCGAGAATGATGATTGCGATCAAAACGCACCAACAGCTGCCTATACTGATAATATAGTAAGCAATCCTTGTGAAGGAAATGCAATCGTGATTAGAACATGGACAGTAACTGATGATTGTAACAATGCAACAACTGGAACTCAAACTATCATAATTCAAGATAATACGGATCCTACATTTACAGTTCCTGACGATATAACAATCGATTGCACGGTTGATGTAAATGATTTAAATTTCACTGGAGGAGTTGATGATGAATTTGACAACTGTGATACTAGTATTGGTGATGCTACATATACAGATAATGTTCAGTCGAGTCTTCCTTGTGCTGGAAGTGCACTAATACAAAGAACCTGGTCCTTAATAGATGATTGCGGAAATGAAACATCAGCTGTCCAAGAAATTACAGTTGAAGACGATTCAGATCCTACATTCACCCCACCTATTGATGTAACTATAGACTGTTCCGATGACATTAACAATTTAAATTTAACTGGTAATGTTGAAGATGCAACTGACACTTGCGATCCTAACACACTGAACATTACGTACGATGATACAATAGATGATGTCCCTTGTGCTGGAGAAGCTATTGTAATTAGAACATGGACCGTAACTGATGATTGCAACAATACAGCTACAGCTACTCAAACAATCACTGTTGAGGATAATTCCAATCCAACATTTACAGTCCCTTCAAATGTAACAATTGAATGTACCGATGATATTGATGACTTAATATTAACCGGCAACATAGTTACTTCGAATGATGGATGTGACCCAGCTGACCCTGTTACTGCCTATACCGACGCTTCTACCCCAGGTCCTTGTGGCGGCAATTTGACTGTTGTCAGAACTTGGTCTGTAACGGATGCTTGTAACAATACGGCAACAGCTACTCAAACGATAACTGTGGAAGACAATACAGATCCTACTTTCACCGTACCAGTTGATATCACTATTGAATGTACCGATGATATTACAGACTTAAACATTACCGGAGAAGTTCAAACTTCTGATGATTCTTGTGATCCAGCTGACCCAATTGCAACCTATACAGATGTTGCAAACCCTGGTCCTTGCGCAGGTAGCGAAGTTGTCACTAGAACTTGGACCGTTACTGATGCTTGCAACAATACTGTTACGGCTATTCAAACGATTACCGTGGAAGATAATACAGATCCAACTTTCACCGTACCTGCTGATATTACTATTGAGTGCACGGATGATATTACAGACTTAAATATCACTGGACAAGTACAAACTTCTGATGATTCTTGCGATCCAAATGACCCAACTGCAACATATGTAGATATTTCAAATCCTGGTCCTTGTGGAGGTAGCGAAGTCGTTACTAGAACTTGGACGGTTACTGATGCATGTAATAATACAGCTACAGCTACCCAAACGATTACTGTTGAAGATAATTCAAATCCAACATTCACAGTACCTGGGGATGTAACAATAGAATGCACAGATATTATTACTGATTTAACCCTAACAGGAAATGTAGAAACTTCAGACGACGGATGTGACCCTAATCCTCCGACCGCAACTTATACTGACAATACAGATTCTGCAACATGTCAACATAGCTCAGTTGTAATTAGAACATGGCTTGTGACTGATGATTGTAACAATACAAGCACAGCTACCCAAACAATTACTGTTGAAGATAATTATGCCCCAACAATTTTGGGAACAGTTAACGACATTACAGTTTCATGCGACAACATTCCACCACCTGAAAACATTACTGCAACAGATAATTGCGATACAAATCCAATTATTATATTTTCTGAAGTCAGTAATAGATGCGAAAGAAATTGTGACGGATTTAGACCGTTGGACTTAAGTAATATTTCAGGTAGCAATCCTTCAATTGTAGATCAACCTGTTCTTGCTTCACTTGCAAATTCAACTACTTTTAGTTCAGATATTACTGCAAACCATAGTAGCAATTATTCTAGCAGACCTGAAGGATTAGCTAATGGTGATCTCAGATTTGGAAATAGTACAGGACAGCAACAATCAGAATATAAGTTTGTATTTGAAAAGCCTTTAGACGTTAGACTATCTCAAGCTGAAACCTCAGGTGCTTTCGAAACATTAGAGGATTGGACAATAAGTTCAGTTGGAGGAAGCGGTTTGCATGTTCATAATCCAATTGTAAATGTTACGACTAGCAACGGCAATAATTGGAATGATAATGAGCTTGAAGAAATCACTGGAAATGGAACTAATCAAGTCACTTTTAGTCCAAAACTTCATAACAATGATGGCAACATCAGTGTATCAGATTCGGAATGGAATATAACAGGATATGGAATAACAGAACTAACGATTAATGTAACAATGACAAATGTTGGACTAAATGTTACCCGATTGAAAGTTGAAATAAACTGTGTTCCGTACCACATAAATGAGGAAGGTTGCTTGGAAGAAATTATTCGTAAATGGAAAGTTATTGACGATTGTGGCCACGCAGATTCAATTAGTCAAATTATTACAGTTGAAGATTATGAAGATCCAACTTTTACTACACCTTCTGATATTACTATTAGTTGTGAAGATAGCACCACTGATCTTAATTTAACTGGGGATGCAACAGATGAAAATGACAATTGCGACAGCTTCATTGAGAATGCGATTTATTCCGACTCTATTGTTGTATCAACAATCTGCGATAATAATTATACGATTTATAGAAATTGGACCCTAACTGATGCTTGTAATAATACAACCAGCTCTACGCAAACCATTACTGTCGAAGATAATACAGATCCAACTTTCACCGTACCTTCTGATATTACTATTGAATGTACAGATGATATTGATGATTTAATTATTACAGGGCAAGTACAAACTTCCGATGATTCTTGTGACCCAGATGATCCCGTTGCAACCTACGCAGATATGCCTGCTCCTGGCCCTTGTGCTGGCAGCGAAGTCGTTACTAGAACTTGGACCGTTACTGATGCTTGCAACAATACTGCTACTGCTGTTCAAACTATAACCGTTGAAGATAATACAGATCCAACTTTCACTGTACCTGCTGACATTACTATTGAATGTACAGATGATATTGATGATTTAATTATTACTGGGCAGGTGCAAACTTCTGACGATTCCTGTGACCCAGATGATCCCGTTGCAACATATGCGGATGTCTCTGTTCCTGGCCCTTGTGCTGGTAGTGAAGTTGTCACTAGAACTTGGACTGTAACGGATGCCTGTAACAATACTACTACTGCTGTTCAAACTATAACTGTCGAAGATAATACAGATCCAACTTTCACCGTACCTGCCGATATAACTATTGAGTGTACGGATGATATTGATGATTTAATTATTACTGGACAAGTGCAAACTTCTGATGATTCTTGCAATCCAGTTGATCCAGTTGCAACATATGCAGATGTATCTATAACTGGACCTTGCGCTGGTAGTGAAGTTGTCACTAGAACTTGGACTGTAACGGATGGTTGTAACAACACTTCTACAGCTGTACAAACTATTACAGTCGAAGACAATACGGATCCAACTTTCACGGCTCCTGCTAATATTACTGTTGAATGCACCGATGATATTGATGATTTAATCATTACAGGGCAAGTACAAACTTCTGATGATTCTTGCGATCCAAGTGATCCGATTGCTACTTATACCGATACGTCTATTCCAGGCCCTTGTACAGGTAGCGAAGTCGTCACTAGAACTTGGACAGTAACCGATGCATGTAATAATACTGCTACAGCTGTACAGACTATCATCGTTGAAGATAATACAGATCCAACTTTCACTGTACCTACTGACATTACTATTGAATGTACAGATGATATTGATGATTTAATTATTACTGGACAAGTACAAACTTCTGACGATTCTTGCAATCCAGTTGATCCGATTGCTACGTACTCAGACACTTCTATCCCTGGTTCATGTGCTGGCAGCGAAGTTGTGACTAGAACTTGGACAGTAACCGATGCTTGTAACAATACGGCTACAGCTGTACAAACTATAACTGTCGAAGACACAACAGATCCAACTTTTACCGTACCTACGGATATTACTATTGAATGTACGGATGATATTGATGATTTAAATATCACTGGACAAGTGCAAACTTCTGATGATTCCTGTAATCCAGTTGATCCGATTGCTACGTACTCAGATGCATCCAACCCTGGTCCTTGCGGTGGTAGCGAAGTCGTAACAAGAACTTGGACCGTTACTGATGGTTGCGACAATACTGCAACTGCTATTCAAACTATAATCGTTGAAGATAATACAAACCCTACTTTCTCTACTCCTATTGACGTAACTATTGAGTGTACCGATGATATTACAGATCTAAACTTAACGGGTGAAGTACTTACTTCTGCTGATGGTTGCGATCCAATTCCTCCGGTGGCGACTTATGTCGATGCAGTCGATTCTACTCCGTGTGGGGGTTCTGCTATTGTCATTAGAACTTGGTCCGTAACCGATGCTTGTAACAATACAGCTACAGCTACTCAAACTATTACCGTCGAAGACAATACCGATCCGACGCTAACTGCTCCTGTAGATGTAACCATCGAGTGTGATCAAGATATTGATGATTTAATTTTAACCGGTGAGGTCCAAACTGCTGATGATTCTTGTGATCCGAGTGATCCAGTGGCTACCTATACCGATGTAACCGATAGTGTCCCTTGTGGAGGTAGTGCTGTGGTGATCAGAACTTGGATGGTAACCGATGCTTGTAACAACACAGCTACGGCCACTCAAACTATTACTGTTGAAGATAATTACGAACCTACTTTCTCTACTCCTATTGATGTAACTATTGAGTGTACTGATGATATCACAGATCTAAACTTAACGGGTGAAGTACTTACTTCTGCTGATGGTTGTGATCCAATTCCTCCGGTGGCTACGTATGTCGATGCAGTCGACTCTACTCCGTGTGGGGGCGCTGCTATTGTCATTAGAACTTGGTCGGTAACTGATGCTTGTAACAATACAGCTACAGCTACTCAAACCATTACGGTCGAAGACAATACCGATCCGACACTAACTGCTCCTGTAGATGTAACTATTGAATGTGATCAAGATATTGATGATTTAATTTTAACAGGTAATGTCCAAACTGCTGATGATTCTTGTGATCCGAGTGATCCAGTGGCTACTTATACCGATGTAACCGATAGTGTCCCTTGTGGAGGTAGTGCTGTGGTCATCAGAACTTGGATGGTTACCGATGCTTGTAATAATACAGCTACAGCTACTCAAACCATTACTGTTGAAGATAATTATGAACCTACTTTCTCTACTCCTATTGACGTAACTATTGAGTGTACCGATGATATCACAGATCTTAACCTAACTGGAGAAGTACTTACTTCTGCTGATGGTTGTGATCCAATTCCACCGGTGGCTACTTATATCGATGCAGTCGATTCTACTCCGTGTGGGGGCGCTGCTATTGTCATTAGAACTTGGTCCGTAACCGATGCTTGCAACAATACAGCTACAGCTACTCAAACTATTACCGTCGAAGACAATACCGATCCGACACTAACTGCTCCTGTAGATGTAACTATCGAGTGTGATCAAGATATTGATGATTTAATTTTAACGGGCAATGTCCAAACTTCGGATGATTCTTGTGATCCGAGTGATCCAGTGGCTACCTATACCGATGTAACCGATAGTGTCCCTTGTGGAGGTAGTGCTGTGGTGATCAGAACTTGGATGGTAACCGATGCTTGTAATAATACGGCTACAGCTACTCAAACTATTACTGTTGAAGATAATTACGAACCTACTTTCTCTACTCCTATTGACGTAACTATTGAGTGTACCGATGATATTACGGATCTAAACTTAACAGGTGAAGTACTTACTTCTGCTGATGGTTGTGATCCAATTCCTCCGGTGGCTACTTATGTCGATGCAGTCGATTCTACTCCGTGTGGGGGTGCTGCTATTGTCATTAGAACTTGGTCTGTAACCGATGCTTGTAACAATACAGCTACAGCTACTCAAACTATTACCGTCGAAGACAATACCGATCCGACACTAACTGCTCCTGTAGATGTAACTATTGAATGTGATCAAGATATTGATGATTTAATTTTAAC
>CALDGQ010000151.1 GCA_937941765.1 uncultured Saprospiraceae bacterium | reverse complement strand
TAACGTATTGGCGATATGTGACGGATTTGGCGATAGCCAATCTGGCATCATGATCGCATGTTAGTATCCGTCATTCATTTTTCGCGGTTGATTTGTTGCTACTCATTTTAATCTGTCAAACAACAGTGAATTCTAAAATATTGATTGTTTCCAACTAATACTATGTCATCTGACATATTGCAATAATGGCCTTTCATTTGGTCTAAATTTATCGAGTAAGCCGCATTAGGTTTCAGTGTTTGGATTAGTAGGTTGACGAATTCTTGAACCCATTCCTCTTTCCATTCTTTATCATATAAACTAAAGTTCCCACTTCTATCTTCAAGATAGTATTCTTGTAAAGAATTATCTGGTTGGTACTGGTAGAACCAAGAATTAAATACTTTAGTTAGCAAAGGTTGAATTGAAGATTCTTGACTTATTTCAACTACCTCAGCTATTTTGGAGAACGTTTGATTACAGAATTCTTCAATTGATGGCGACATTGGATATTTTATGATTTTAAATTCATGACCATTATTTGTTTTATCATTTACTCTGGCAATTGCTTTTAACCATCCATTTAGAACCCCAAAATTTATTAATTCAGTTTCAGTCATATTTTCTTTTGATGGATACTAACAACTGGATAAACACACGAGGTGTGTTTATCCCCTAAAAATAAGAGATAAACACACCAGGTGCGTTTATTCCCATTATAACATTGGACCAATATAAGCAATCCAAAGGATTTTTAATGTCACTGAATGAAGTAGTCGCAACATGCGTATAGATTTCAGTCGTCTTTAGAGACTTGGGTACATATAATACGCGAAAGGTTTGTTTATTTTCACAAATCAAAAGTTTGCAACCAACAAACTTGCAACTGAGCCAACAACTCAAGAGTTTGTTTTACTACTCCCCTATTGACCAACCCAAAAAAACAACTTCCCTAAATAGAAAAAATCAAGTCAATCGGATTATTGATTGCTTGATTTCTTCATTTTCCGACAATACTACTTTATTTTGGGGTCGGCTACAATTTATTCTATTACCACTTCATCACTTTATGGGTTCGGTAAATCATTTTACCTCTTTTAATTCTTAAAAAGTACATTCCTTTGTCATATTCTGACAAGTCAATTCCGATGGTGGAACCAGGTGAAGAATTGACTGGAACGACTTGAAGTGTTCTTCCTAAAACATCATTTAAAATGATTTCAGAAATGACATCATCAGCATAGTCTTCGGACAATTTGATAAAGACGGGTCCTTGTGTTGGATTCGGATATACTTCCACTTCTACGTGATTTTCACATTCATTATCTGCTACTGCCAAATCAGAATACCGATACGCATCACTTACATCCACTTGCTTTAGTCTATAGTAATTTAATCCTGGTTCTGAATTGAAATCAACGAAACGATATTCATTCAATTCGGCACTATTACCGGTTGCCATGATGGTACCAATCGTTTTATATTCAAGCCCGTCTACACTGTGTTCAATTTCGAATTTATCACTGTCTTTTTCTGTTGCTGTGGTCCATGTCAATACGGCATCACAATTATCCATCGCTGCATCAAAAGCAATTAATTCAACTGGCAATGCAACCAATTGTTGGTAATCTTCTACTTCGCCATTGGTCTTTCCTCCACCAAAATCAGCTTCCAAAAGTGGATCATCATCTACTCTTAATCTTACCGTAATATCAGATGCTGTAACTGTTGAAGGAGTTGTGATACTTACCACCGCAGTTGCTGGACTTGCTGTCATTTGCGACCCGCTATAAAATTGGTCAAAAGTTCCATCGGTGTCATAGTCAATCCACATACCGTAGTACACAGTTGTTGGGTTGGTTGAGTTCACAGTTACGTTTACATTGTAGGTGGTATTCGGACTGATGATCGATGGAAAATCTCCTGGATTTTCGCCAAAAGTCATCGCATCATCATATAAATCTCCGTCTGCCAAAGTCGTTGAATCAGGCACCGCTTCAAAATCGGCTTGTAATCCTAACCATACATCTGAGGCACCATTTGGAATTGAATTTCCGGTAGATTCTTCAATTCCTCTATGCCAGGCTACTGGATAAATAGACGGTCCATCCCCATAATCTCTTCTCGCATCTAAGACGTTAATATTTAAAGTTGCTTGGTCGCAAGCAGCTGGAACGGAAGGATCACATACCTCATAGGTAACCACTACATTTCCTATAAAATCTACTTCCGGATCAAATGTATAAACGCCATTTGGCAAAATATTTAAAACACCAGCAATCACTAAGGTCCCACTGGTATTTGTTCCGTAGATAATAGTTGGTATTCCGAATTGTACAAAATCATCGGCCATCCCTCCTGCATCTATATCAACGTAGATAGAAGTAATTCCTTGATCTTGTAATTGTGGATCATGATCATTTTTAAGCAAATTTCCATGTAAACGAATCTCTCTGTCTGTAACACTTGCATCATCATTTGCAAATGTAGTGTTGGTTCCATCATTTGGCAATACTTCTAATACCAACATCGATTCATCTATTGCTAAATTTTCATCTATGACTTCATAGTTGACAAAAACTTCACCCCAAAATCCTGGGTTAGGTGTATAAACATAGCTACCATCTGAAAGGATTGTTAATTCTCCAGCATTTGTCACTGCAAATCCTTCTGCATGAACACCACCTACTATTAAAAGAGAATCAACCATTCCAAGACTATCTGGTACTCCGTCTCCTGTCGAATCAAAAGTTAGACTTTCAACAAGAATGGTAGAACCATCTGGATCGTAATCATTTGATAAAATATCTCCTGTTGCTTCCAGGCATTTGGTAATTTGATTTCTGTCAAAATTTGCAACAGGTGCTTGACCTGCTGAAGTAGGATTAGGTAATATTTCTATTGTTACTTTTTCTGTTTTGCATGCTTGAGGGCTCCCACTATCACAAACGGTATATTCAAAACTCGTTTCTCCAACAAAATCATTTGCAGGCGTGAATTGGTAAGTACCGTCATTTGACATTGTTACTGCACCTTCTGTTGCTGGCATTGCAGTTGAAACTGTTGTTGTTTGCAAATCCCCTTCTTTATCTTCATCATTTAACAGTACATTTGCAGAAAATGGAGTATTCATCAAAGTGTTGGCAAAATCAGCCTTTGCGAAAGTTGAGTTCGTTGGAAGCGTCGTCAAATAAAGTGCTGCGGTCTCACAAGCTTGAGGTGTATTGCCATCACAGATCGTATAATAAACGACTTCTGTACCTACGAAATTTGTTGCAGGCAAATAATCAAATGCTCCAAATGGATATATATTTATGGTGCCACCACTCGCTAATGTTGTTGGAGGTCCCATTAGATTGATCGGTCCCGTACTCCCTTCGGCTGCAGTAATGGTAATTGCATCGCCTTCTGGGTCATAATCATTGATTACAAGACTATTGTTTTGATAAGCGCCACTAAAACCTATAGAAGCATCATCGTTTGCATAAATATCATTGTCAAGAGGATCTGCAACTTCAACAGAAATGGTAGCGTTACCGATATCGATTCCACCCATACCATCTGATAAAGAATAAGTAAAAGGAACTTTCCCTTCGAAACTTGCGTCTGCATTGAAAATTAGTTGGCCAGCGATTGGGTCATAATAAGCAGTACCAGCTACGCTCCCATTGTCACCATATATAGTAGTCAAAGTTGTACTAACACTACTTACCATTTCAACGCCACCCGTACTATTGAGTCCATCAACTCCTAAAATACTTAATGCATCGTAATCCAAATCTAAATCATTCATTATTAAATGTGTCATCACTTGATCTCCTTGTTCTACTGTATTTGAATCATCATGTGCGATTGGAATATTATTTCCTGATAAAATAGGTTCTGGAATAACTTGAATTACCAATTGTTCTGTTACACAAGTCATTGGTGAACCATCATCGCAAACTTGATAAGTTATTCTCTCTTCTCCAGAAACATTTGGACCGGCAACAAAATAATAATAACCAAATGGAAGAAGAACGATATTCGCACCACTTGCTAATACATTTGGTGAACCATTTAAGTCAAGCGGATTTCCCAATGCATCTGTTGCACTTACAATGGATTGATTGTCGCCTTCATCATCACTATCATTTTTCAAAACATCTCCATCAACTGTTCCATTCAATGGCACTTGATTGATATCACCTTCTGCGTGCGTCGATGGTCCAATAAAAAAAGAATAAGCAAATGGATTGTTATAATTATTCCAATCTTGATTTTCAATTTCAACTTGATTCGACATTTCCGTCGTACAGTCCAAATTAGCAACCTCGTCATGATTTGCACTTGCACTTGTCAGCGCAAAAAACATAACCATTGTCAGTAAAAAGCTTGTAAAGTTATTTTTCATAATTCAAAAATTAAAAGGCGTATTTTGGGGTAAAAAATCTTAAGGGGCTGATTGTTAATTAATTAATAAAAAGTCCTGCAAGGTTTATAGGGTCAATAACTGTTATATGACAATAACTATGCCTTTCATCCAATAAATTCTTAATGTGTTAGGTGGTGGACTTAAACGACAAACGTGTAATGAATTATTTACCCATTTGTTTTTTTTAGAATTGAAGCTTGAAATTGATTTGAATAACGGTGTTAGAGGAGTATTTAAATTAATAAATCTTTGGGTAGCGGGTGCTTTTTTTTGTGGAGGCGTTTATTCACATCCGTTTTATCTTACTTGTATAAATAACAATTTAATTACAAATTGCATTTTAAATAAATACCGGGTTAGTCTATAAACATCCTCGTGCTTGAAATCATTCGCCATCTAGATTAGACGCAGATACGATGAATATCTATTTCACAGTTTACCATCTATTCAATAAAATTAGTTTTGAAAAGTTTTACAGTTTTAATAAAGTAAGTTATTCTGCTCGCGAGATTAGACAGGCAAATATTGGCGATTCAGATACTTTGTTCTTAAATTTAAGACAAGATTATTAAATACGAATACAATTGTTTGAAAAGTGTGCTAATTCAAGATAACTATATTTAAATTAAATTTATTTCGAATTTACAAACACAATGTTATAAAATTGTAAATTTCAATAAAACACTAGTGACTTACTTCCTTTTTGTTCGAGAAAACAAAGTAATATCTTTATTAAAGATGAATTTAAAGATAACCTGGGTCCAAGAAGTGTAGCTGTGTAATGGATCATAAAACTCAGGAGCGACTTTTTTCAATTCCGGCAATCGACTTCCTGGAATAGCTGGAAAATCATGATGTTCATTATGATAACCAACATTAAAAGTGATTTTATTTAAAGGTCCATAATAGGAATAAGTTTCCTGCCCTTCTTCAAATACATAGTGCTCAGATATAAAATGACCGGCAGTTGGATGGATGCTCCCTGCAAAAAATATAGACAGTAACAAAAACAATAATCCTGACCATCCAACGAAAGGTAAGAAAATAGCCATCGCACCTACTTGAAAAATGATATTGTAGATTTGCCATTTTTCAAGTTTAATAGGCTTAACCAATACTGGACGGAATGCATAGGCCAAAATTTGATTAAAAAACCAAAAGAGTTTTCCAATAATACCTGTAAACACATTGGCTTCTAATTCTGTCGGAATATCGGTATCAATTCCATCTTTACCTTGATCCCAATGATGCATACCGTGATAAATTTTAAATGATATAGCAAATGGAACTACAATCGGCAGATTTGCAACTAAAGCAAGCAGGTTGTTGTATTTTTTTGATTTAAAAGCAAGGTTATGCGTGATTTCATGAATCGCTAAAAATAAAGCTTGACCAATCGTAGCACCTACGAAATAAGTAATCAATAAAAAAGGCAACCAAGAAAGTTGTCCAATAAAATAGGCAATGGTCAATTGAGTCACTACCAAGAAAACGGTCGTATACTTGAGTTTGGGATCTGTTCCGAAAAGCGTTTTAACTTCTGGATGAGCGGCCATAATGTCTTTTCTTCTCTGAAAATGAGGCTCTCGGTCATCCGCCCAATAAAAGTCTTTTTGTTCTTGCCGCTCTTTTTTTACAACTGTATTCATGCCTTTAAATTGATTGTCTTTCTGAATACAATGATACTTAAAATGTCGCATTTTCTTAAGAATTAACATGGGTAAGTCTTACAAATTGAGGCAGGAATATTTAATCAGAATCAAAAAACTCCGATTTGAACAATTAGGTATTAAATAGTCGTTCAACTTTTTTATATTGGTTATCCATAAAACGAACTACCTCAATGGCTGCCCACTCCAAAGACAGACTTGAATCCTTCAGTGATGGCGTATTTGCTTTTGCGGCTACCTTACTCGTGGTTTCTTTCGAAGTTCCTGATAATTTTGATACCCTTAAAAGTTTGCTTTTACAATTCGGAGGTTTTGGCGTAAGTTTTTTGGCGTTGGTCTTGATATGGTTGGTTCATTACAATTATTATCGGATTATTACCAAGATTGACTATGTGATCATTATGGTAAATATGCTGCTACTCTTTGTCATCTTATTTTACATTTATCCAATGAAATTTATCACTAATATGCTTACTGGTAAAAGCGGTGTAACTTCATCAAATGAACTTGGGATGTTATTTACCATTTATGGGTTTGGGTTTGCTTTAATATTCAGTTGTATTGTTTTTTTATACCATTATTCTTCCAAAATTGAGATTGATCACCAACTAATAACTCGACTTAAATATAGGAGAGGGCATTTTTTATTGTATGTAATTGTAGGGGTTGTTTCAATTGTACTTGCCCAATTACAATTTGGAATCAGATATGGAGTACCAGGCTGGTTATATGCATTCATAGGTCCATTAGCAGCAATTTTCGATCGTAAATTTACAAGTCATTAACAATAAACTCACCACTTAACATTCGATTAACAATCATTGAACTTTGGTTAACAGTGTGCAACGTCATTTGCACCTATATTTGTTTTGAGCATTGGCCATCTCACAAACAATTTATTTTTTAACCTAAAAATTTTAATGATGAAATTATTTGCATTTTTATTCAGTGTATTATTCTTTGCGATCGGTGACAATATGGATACCGTTTCTTTTGATTCTACAGTCTATGATTTTGGAGAAATACAACAAAACATTCCCGCAACTGCTACGTATGAATTAACCAATAACGGCGACGTTCCATTGTTCATCGAGAATGTAAAAGTTGGTTGTGGATGCACTAAACCAAGTTACAGCACAGCAGCTATCAAGCCAGGTGAATCAACTACAATTGAGGCAACATATAATGCTAAAAAAATTGGGAAATTCAATAAAACAGCTTCTGTTACTACCAATGTAAGTGACCAGCCTACTGTGATTCGTTTGAAAGGGGAAGTAGTCGCTCCGTAAGCATAATTATGTGTACAGATTGAGCCCCAAAAAGCGGAATTCTATGAACTAAAATTCATAATATTCACCTTTTAAGCATACAATCTATATAAGCCTACTGTGTGATTTTTTTACGGGATCGTTTAGACAAAACCCTTGCCTTTACGATCCTGTTTTTTTCTAATAATTACTCCTCCTCCAAATCTTCTAACATCCAACTTACTAAGTCATTCACTTCTATTAAAGACCAAGAATGTGGGTGCCGCATACCATTCGCTCGATACCCTCTATTTTCAGTTGGATAATATTTAAAATCTTTGCAATTGTATTGTTTATTCATTTGGCCTGCACAATCTTTAATGTAATAGGCATTCATATCTTCATAGTCTGCCTTTCTATTTTCTTTCCACCATTTTTTATCTGGCTCTGTATACAACCTTACTTTTCTATCTTTAAGGAATTTAATATTTGACAAATTTTGAGTGGCAGATGTGTAAGGTGAATTGGATTCATAGTTTTCAATAAACTTTTTGGGGTCTCCAAATTCCTTATTAAATCGCTTTAATTGTTCGGTAGATTCTTGTATTGATGGTTTGGAAAAATTTCTTTCTACATTTTTAATAGCCGTATGATAAAGTGCTAATAAATCAATTGGCGAATCTACTACGAAAACACCTTTTGGTTGGACAGCATTATTAGTCTCAATCAAATAATTACTTAACAATAAACTCACATTCCCACCTCCAGAAAAACCACCAATAAAAATATTGGTCGTATCCAAACTATGTTTAGTGATTGCTAGATTTAATAAAGTGGCTAAATCGTATTTTTCTTTTTCGGATAAATGTAATCGTTGATTGAAGTTCATGAACATTAAAGAAATGCCTTTTTTAGTCGCTACATCCACGATATCTAGTTCGTTTTTGGTGTTGTTGGCATCACATGGAAAGCATGGAAATAAAATCAATAAGCCTTTTTGTTCATATGCTTTGACCACTTCATAATCTTCAGAGATAGAGGTAGTTACGAGTGATTTTGGTGTTGGTTTTTTGTCTGGAATTTTTTCAGCGCATGCAAATAAGAGCAATGGTAATAGGTAGCATAGAAGTTGTTTCATCTACTTGATTTTAAATGACATAACGATAGGTTTAAAAAAAGTAACGCATATAGGCATATTCACAAGTAATGAGAAATAATTAAATTTTGCTGAATTTGCCTCGTCTTATTTCATTAATTTTACTTTGTCCTCGCCGGACTGGCAATACTTTTTCCCGATGAAAAAGTATTCAAAAAATCCTGGCTTTATACAGTTCTTAACGCTCCAAAAGTTTTAAAATCCCTGTCTGACTGTTCGTCAGAACAGACAGGCTAAAATGAAAAAACTCGCC
>CALDGQ010000150.1 GCA_937941765.1 uncultured Saprospiraceae bacterium | reverse complement strand
CTTTGCAACTTGCAAACAACATGATGTCAATCCTTACAAATGGCTTAAAAGTACTTTGGATGAAATTGCAGATACTAAATTATCGGAAATCCAAAAATTTATCCCAGGTATTTGATTGGTAGTTCGTCGGACGGATACATTTCTATAAGTTTATCAATTACTTGCTCCTTGTTTTTGAACGCCTCCCATTCAGAAATTTTGTCCCAAAAATCTTTAGTTGGAGTATTTTCATCAAATTTAGCATCTAATCCAAATGCGGAAAAAGCTTCAATAATAGTGTGATACTTAAAGTATAAAATCTTAAACCCACGAGATTTTAATTGTGTTAATGCTCCCTCAGTAAATACCCCTGCCAAAACAACTCCTAAAAATGGAGCTGAAAAGTTATGAGTTAACGAAAGTGGTAGAATGGCACCTTGAATTTCCTGAGCCTTATTCCTTGAATGTTTGGTATATCGTCTCCATGCACTTTCAATAAATGCAACTGGTGTTCCTATAACATTTTCTGAACCATTTCTTTCCAACACGAAATCTAAATCATGTTTGTTCTCAAAATTGTCAATCCAGCTAACTTTTTTACCTTTTCTTGCTTTTCTTTCTCCATGAGTGTCAAGGTACAAATCATGAGTATCAGCAAATTCTTGAAAATACTTTGTCATGGTTGATTCAAGTATTTCGCCGATTATCTGACCAAATTTATGAGAGGGTGATTTTGCCATTTATTTCTATTTTATCCAAAGTCTTCCTTCTTTTAAAGGAACTCTATGTTTTCTATTTTTCCATTTTATATTTCGGTCTCTTGTCTTTTCAAATTTATACTCAGAAAAGCCTGCTCCAATCGCTAATTCTCCTAACCACTTATCAACTGGCAAGTATATTCCGTAGGGAGCTGAATCTCCAATTACAAAGCAAATGACAGCATCTTTTTTACAAACCCGTCTTAGTGCAACAAATGTATCTGCTAAGTCTTTAAAATAAGCAAGAGCCATAAGGTGATAGTTTTTCTTTCCTCCTTTTGTAAGTCTAATCTTTGCTAAAAGATCAAATTGTTCTCGTAACTCATCTCTAATCGGTAGTAATGAATCTGCACTAAAAAGTTCTTCTATTTCGTTTTTGATATGTGCAACGTGCTGAGTACAAGCTCTAATAATATCTGGTCTTATAAGGCTTTGAAGTTCACCCCAATTATCTATTTCATGCCAAAAAGATAATTCGATTCTCGTTGCATCTGCATAGTCATAGTTATTAGCATATGGAGGGGAAGTGATTACTAAATCAATTGAATCATTTGGTATTCCAATTAGAGTTCTTGCATCTCCTTTTATCAAGGTTGCATTTCCACGTTCAACATTTTCATTTTGTAAAACCTCCATATCTTCTATCATAGCTTCTAATTTTTTATTGAAAGCAGTAAATGGTAGAAGAACTTTAGATTTAGTTTTACCGGGCAAAACATATTGCCATTGGGCTGTACCTGCTGAAGAGGAGACTCTCAAAATGGAAGTAATAATAAACCAAAGTAGTTTTTTGTGATCATCATCAATATTAAGTTTTTGCCATGCTGCTTTTAGTTTGAATAAGTCCTTTATCGTTTCTTTAGAATATATTCTTTCCAAAAGCTTTGGATAAGCTTTTCTTTTTAATTTAATATTCTCAGCTAATTCTATTAATTTATTTGATGATTCTACAAATGATTCAATATTTACATCCCATAAAAGTTTAGCTTCAGCAACTTTATAAATTAATCTATGTGCTTCAACACCATAGGACATTCGGCCATTTAACTGACTTTCTAAAATGACCGTACCAGAACCTACAAACGGGTCAAGAATACTCTTAGCATTTGGGTACTTATCTAACACAGATTTAACCCATTCAGCTGAAAATCCAGCTGTGTATCTGAACCATTTATGAATGGGTAATTTCATATTTGAGGCAAAAGTTGTTGAAACTTTATCCTTCTTAACCTTCTTCTCTTTTATTGTAAGTTCTTTCATGCCACAAAGATTCATTTTATATAGGTGAATTATAGTGTTTACTTGTTTTTTTTTGATGGTATAACTATATCAAGTTGTCTCTCTATGAGGAACGAGTTAAAGTTATGGAAGTAGTGTTCAAAACTCATTGATAAGCTGATTAATTATATCTTGTTTTGCTTTAGATAGGTTCATTTCTATTCTTTGCCTTAAAGATTTAAGGTTTTGAGAAAATGCAGTTCCGTTTGATGTTACAAAACAAGCTATTAACTTTTTGTAGTCTGTTCTTTTATTGAATTCAATATTTTCAGATTCCCCTAATTTGATAATAAAATAAATTACTTCACTTGCATTATCATCATGCCATTTGATAGGCTTAATATTTTCAAGTTGCTGTTCTGTGAAAATAGCTTTGAATTGATTGTAAGTTGTATTTTTTGAAATTAGCTTATACTCATCCTTCATCAACTTATAAAGTTCAGGAAGGTCTTCATCTTGCTTGCCTTGCCATTTATAAGATGGTTTATTGGTTTTATATTCTCTCGAAAATTTATCCAATTCTACTTTGATGTATTTTTTGTAATCATTGATTTGATCAATAATAGATAGTCTTTTAGATTCTAAATATTCATCACTTAATTCTTTATCAAGAATACTTTGACAAAAATTATGAGCATCTACAAACATTTTTTTTTGACTCTCTTTTGAAGGCTCAACCTTTATTAATTTGATATAGTTACTTATTCTATTTGGGAGTCCTTGAATTACATTTACACGATAAAATATTAAGTTTTCATTGTTATAAAATTTTTTGAATTCTTCAGTCTCTTCTGGATTAATATTTTTATACTCTTCAGAATTCCTAATTTCAAATATTAATTCTTGGTGTTCAAGAAAATCATTATAGTCCATACTTTAAATATTAATGTTAGGAATTTTATTAACAGCTTCTCTCTTTTTTACATCAATGATCTTTGCATAAATCTGTGTAGTCTTTAGTTCTGCATGTCCTAATAGCTTTGAAAGTGTATAAAGTTCAGTTCCTAAACTCATCTGCATAACTGCAAAAGTATGTCTTGCACAATGGAAGGTTATGTTCTTTGTTATACCTGCTCTCATCATCCATTTGGTAAGTTCTACATTAAAGTAGCTACTATATTTCAATCCTGTGAATACTCTTTCATCTGGTGAAGATGTTTCACCTAAATAACTTATAGCTTGATCTGAAATATCTAAATATTGAAGTCCTTTAGTTTTTTTCTGGTGAAAAGTAATGCGCCATCCATCACTTGTTTTTTGGACTTCTGACCATTGAAGCTTATGTATGTCAGACCATCTTAAACCAGTAAGACATGAAAATATAAAAGCTCTTTTCAACACATCATATCGACATTCAGCTTTGACAATTAACTTTAGTTCATCAATTGTTAGATACTCTCTTTTATTCTCTACTACTTTAGGAGTGCTTACATCAATTGATGGATTGGATAGGATTATTTTCTTCTTTACAGCTTCCTTCAAAGAAGCTCTAAATTTATTGAAGTAAGAAGATACCGATGATGTAGACAACGGTTGACCATTTGTCTTTTTTGCATTATGGACTAGATAGTCTTTGAATCTTTCACAAAAGTCTTGATCTATTTCTTTGAATAACACTTTGTGACCTGCAAATATGGTAAAGTGTTTTAGTACACTATTCCAATTGCCATAATTGCCTTTCGACTGTTTTCTTTTTTCGCAAAGTGCTTGGAAGTACTCAATGAAATTAGTGCTTTGCTTAAATTCATTTGTAAAACCATATTGACCATTCTTAATTTCAAGCTCCCTTTTTGCTTTAATGCTTTTAGCAAGTGACAAGGTGTCTTTATTATGCTGCTTATCAATTGGTGATTTTGGCTTATCAACCAGATACAAATTCAAGTACTCATAATCTCTAAGTGGTTTGACTTTTCCATTTTGAGATGTGGTGCTTCCTTTATAGAGTTCTAAGTATAGACTTATACTTCCAGTCTTAGTTTGTTTGCGCTGTCTTAGATGTACTTTCATTTTTGTTGCTATTTGTTGCTATTGATATCTAAAGATAATGATTAGCAGCAAATAAAGGTATAGTAACAGCAAAAGAAAGGAAAAGAAAAGAGATGTTTTTGTAATGAATTACAAGTAAAAACAAGTAAAAGACAACTAGTGGAAAATCACTTCACTTTCCAATACAAAACTTCCCAAAGATATTCCCCAACAAATCATCCGTAGAAATCTCACCTGTAATAGTGCCCAAATGATGCAATGCTTGACGAATATCTAATGCCACAAAATCAGAAGATATATCTTGTACCAAATTATTCAATGCTGCTTGTAAACTATTTTTAGAGTTGAATAAAGCCTCATGATGACGAGCATTAGAGATAATCGTATTGTCCATATTGATTTTATTATTCAAAACCAATTCATGTAATTTCTCTTTTAGAAATGGAATATTCATCTTGTTAATCGCAGAAGTTGAGATGAAATTTTGTTGTGAGATTTTATCTCCATAGAAGTCTTCTATCTGTAAATGTGGATTCAAATCCATCTTATTGGCAACTACTAAGACTTGAAATTTACCTTGGGTTAGTTTTTCAACATCTTCCTTGACTTCTTGGACACTCAATGCACGAACATCAAACACATATATAAGTATGGCCGATTGCTCAATTTTTTCCATTGTCTTTGTGACCCCAACTGCTTCAATCTGATCTTGTGCATCTCTGATTCCAGCAGTATCGATCAAGCGAAATTCAATTCCCTGAATATTCAACACTTCCTCAATTGTATCTCGTGTGGTTCCAGCAATTTCACTGACGATAGCACGATCTTCATTTAGCAATGCATTGAGAAGGGTAGACTTTCCGGCATTCGGTCGACCTGCAATTACAGTGTTAACACCATTTTTTATTACATTTCCAAGATGAAAGGAGTCAATCAAACTATTTAATAAAATAATGATCTTGTTGATTAAATTTTTCAACTTATCTCTATTGGCAAATTCTACATCTTCTTCCGAAAAATCTAATTCTAATTCCAGCAAACTTGCAAAGTCAATTAATTCTTGTCGCAATTTTTGAATCTCATTGGAGAAACCACCTCGCATTTGTTGGAGTGCTAATTTGTGATTGGAATCAGAGGAGGAGGCGATTAAATCAGCAACTGCTTCCGCTTGTGATAAATCCATTTGTCCATTCAAAAAAGCACGTAAAGTAAATTCTCCTGGATTGGCCATGCGAACTCCATTGTGAATAAAAAGCTCAATTAATTTTTGGTAAATGTAAGGAGAGCCGTGGCAAGAAATTTCAACAATATTTTCTTTAGTATATGACTTAGGAGTTTTAAATATCGTCACGAGCACTTCATCAATCACTCCATTTTTTTCATTTCGAATCGTTCCAAAATGTGCAGTATGTGTCATCTCTTTTTCCAAATCTTTTGCTGGAAAAAATTCGTTTACTTTTGTAATCGCTTCTTTTCCTGACAAACGAATTACCCCAATTGCACCCACTCCAGGCGGAGTCGCCAATGCAATAATCGTATCATTTAATTCACCTCGTGTGTACATGCTAAAAAATTTGAAAACCAAAGATAAGAAATTAAGTTCCAACGGAATGATATAACCCTCCGCATTGGGTAAACCCAATGTAAACAAAAAGCCTCAAGGAAAATTCCTCAAGGCTTCTAAATATCTTAAAATAAATTTTTCTAAAACTATTGTTATTGTTGTTGGTCCGGTCCGTGTCCTTCCAAGAAGTTCAAGTTGAACCCAATCTTTTGGTGTGGCTCGTCATCATCGTAATCTTCCCAATTGGTGACTTCTTTCACAAATTCTTCCACATGACGAATAATGAATGGTGGCTTCACTTCCTCCGGACGATAGATCGCTAAAGTTTGTGGTGGACGAGGTTGTCCATATCCTTCAATCATTGGATAGTTAATTAAGACAATTACTTTTCCGTTGAATAATTGTTGGTAAATCAACGAACCATGATGTTTAATCAAGTGACGATTAACTTGCTTATTTACTTTCTCGTAGATTCCACTTTTGCTTTCACCAAGATTTAATACGATCGCTTCTAAATTTTCTACATCTTCTTTGGTTTCTACTTCAGCATATAAATTGGTTTCTTTGACAAGATTATTTAGTTGTCCAATAATTTCATCTTTTAAAGATTTCTTCCAAGCTTCCCGATATGCTACGGTATTAGAAAGCACTTCGTTGAAGCGCTCAACTTTGTTTTTTAAATTAGATAGCTCATCTAACCCAACAAGCTCTTCTTCTTCATTTTTTTTGGTATTGAATAATTTTCCCATTTATCTGTTTTTTTATGGATACAAATTTAATGATTTTGGAAATCTTTATGTGAAAAAGATTGTCTTTATTATAACGAATATCCTGTAAGTTTGTTCCTTAAATAGATTATCAGTCATACATTATCACATCTATGAAAATATTAATGGTTTGTCTAGGAAATATTTGCCGCTCCCCTTTGGCGGAGGGAATTATGCAAAACAAAATAAATGCAAAGAAACTGGATTGGAGTGTAGACTCTGCAGGGACCGGTGCATGGCATGTTGGTGAATTGCCAGATCCACGATCAATTGATGTAGCTAAAAAGTACGGTATTGATATTACCCATCAAAGAGCTAGACAATTCAAAGCAAAAGATTTTGATGAATTCGATTACATCTTTGCAATGGATGCCTCCAATTATAACAATATCAGAAAACTTGCGAAGACAGAAGCGCAAAAAGAAAAAGTTACGATGATTATGAACTGGGAAAAACCAGATATGAATCAAGGTGTTCCAGATCCTTATTATGATAGTGATGGATTTGAACTGGTTTATGATATGATTGATCGGGCTTGTGATCGGGTGGTGGAGAAGATTGGAGATTGAGTGCGTTGGATCCATCCTCTAATCCGCCGAAGGCGGATAGGCCCTTCTTGAAAAGGAAGGGTAGGAGTGGACTCGCAAACTCACGTGCTCGCGTCAGACTGTGCGAAAACGAAATTGAACCGCAAAATATCGAACAAGGAACCGCAGAATGTAGAAGTTGAGTACGCGAGTATACACGTATATTAATGAATTTCATGCTTAATTGTCCACGTACTCTACTTCGACATTCGATATT
>CALDGQ010000149.1 GCA_937941765.1 uncultured Saprospiraceae bacterium | reverse complement strand
TTAAGCATGAAATTCGTTAATATACGTGTATACTCGCGTACTCAACTTCTACATTCTGCGGTTCCCTGTCTGCTTTGACGGCAGTCAGGCAGGCTTGTTCGATATTTTGCGGTTCAATTTCGTTTTCGCACAGTCTGACGTACTCCCCGTTCACCGTTCACCGAATCTCAATACAAGTTTTTATTTACAAACGGAATAAGTGCCAAAACCATTGCGTGTCGATACAACTCCAATCGATCCATCACACCTTTTGTTAGAATCCCAGAGGTACCTCCTTTTTGTTTTGAATTATCCTTATGGAAAAGTTTGTCATTAATATCGCCCAATTCTTCCCCATTTTGAAGACCTGCTTCAACTGCATTGGGTAAAGGAATGGTAGCAGAACGTGCTTGTCCTGTTTTATTATTGGAAAGAATCGTGATCCAACCAAAAGTATGGATGACACTATTTAGTTTGTCAACACCACCTTCGATACCTACCCAGTAGTCTGCTTCCGGATGCTTTTGCTTGGCACCATTCGCTCTAAATTCAGAGCCTTTTCGGGTATCCTCATCTGACATAGGTTGATCAGCAACACCAGAAGGAATGGAGACACCTATTGCTTCAACGGATTCATTGAACATCAATTCAAAACCAATTTTGGAAGCATTTACTTTTACTGGATTTTTGGAAGCGACAATGATTCGTATCATTTAAGACTTTGTCAAATTTAATTTGAAAGGGTAACCTCTCATATTGAATGTGAGTACCATTGTTGTATCTTGAATGGACTCAACGGTATAAAAAATTTCTACGTTTCCTTTTTGTTGAATAACATTGTCTTTCACGTCAATATCATAAATAATTTCTGACCCAGTAATGTTAGTGGCCATTTTATTTTCTGGTTGAAATTTAAAATAAGCGCCTTCTAGCATAACAGTTGATTTGCCACTTTTTTCAGCAGCGGTAATAACCCAATCTCCTGCAATTTGGTTGGCCACCTCTACTTTTTTGGGCTCATCGGAAGTAGTACTTTCGACAGTACATGACCATTGAATAGAAATTAAAAAGGATAAAATAATCCAAGTAAAGAAATGAAGCTGCTTGATTCTCATGTGTTTTGTACTTAGTATGCAAGTGTGAAATTACAAATTATAACGAAGTTGAGCAGATAGATTAGACTTTTTTCAGCGTAATTGAGGTAATCTCTGGTAAAATCCCTACTCTACCTGGATACCATAAAGTACCTAAACCTCGATTTACGTATAGATATTGTGCTCCTTCTTGATATAATCCAGCCCATTCTTTGTATACAAATTGGGAAGGGCTCCATTTGAAAACATTGGGAATTTCGATTCCAAATTGCATCCCGTGTGTGTGTCCAGAAAGGGTTAAATCAATGTCTTTGTATTTTGGAATAACTTCACTTCTCCAGTGTGTTGGATCATGGCTTAATAAAATTTTGAAACTAGCATCTTCTGCGCCTAAAAAGGCTTGATCCATTTTACCATAGCTTTTAAAACTTGCTTTTGCTGAAATATTTTCTGTTCCAATCAAAACAAAATTATCTTGAAGCACCACTGATTCATTTCTGAGTAATTTCCACCCTGCATTTTTATGCATGGCTATAATTTCTTCAAAATTCAATCGCTTTTCATCTCGACTTGGGAAACGGATATAATCTCCATAATCGTGATTTCCCAAAATAGAATAGACGCCATTTTTAGATTGAATTCGTAGTAAATTTTCTAAGATGTCATCCATTTCACTTGGAAAGGAATTGACTAAATCTCCAGTAAAAACAACTAGATCCGCATTTTCATTGTTAATTAAATCAATGGCTTTTTCAAACTTATCTATTTGAGTGATGGAACCAGCATGTAGATCTGAAATTTGGACAACTTTGTAGCCATCCATTGCGGCAGGTAAATCCGAGGACTTGATCGTTGTTTTTCTGACTCGATAGCGATGCGGATTCATAATCGTACCATACCAAAGCAGTAGCATCAATCCAGTACCAAAAAAAAGTAAGCCAGAAGCGAAATTGCCTTGAAAAATTTCAACTGCTGATTCTGAGGCTCCAAATGTTTCCATTAATAACACAATGAGCCACATGATAAGTGCAGGGAAAAGAATGATCACTTTGGCAATCATGACCGGCATCATAAAAGCTCGAATGATAGAATTTAATCTTGGTTTCGTTTTGTGAAGCGGAAAAACAGCTATTGCAATAATTGCGGTAATCGCCAAAATCGAAATGGTCCAATAGATATAATGAATGATAGGTAAGGCATCACCTGCCAACCTGTTCAGCACAATCTGAACAGGTTGGTAAATGATTAACTCGAAGAGAAAAATATAAAATGCTAAAAAAAGCGTTCGCAGCAATTGCGTTTGTTTTTGGAAATCAGGACTTTTCTTTTACTGTTTTACAATTTTTGTTGCGACAGTTTTCAGTCCTGCATTTTCTATTTGTACAAAATAAATACCGGCATCAAAGGTAGCACCAATATTTGTCTGTCCATTATTATTTTCCAAACTTATTTTCGCAATTTCTTGCCCTAATATGTTTGTTATTACCAAAAATGCATTCTTTTTTGCTTTGATATCATAGGAAACAACAAATTGATCGGTAGCAGGATTAGGGAATACATCAATAGCAACTCCTTCCGCGATTGGTTGATTAATTGCATTTGGATTGGCATCATAAGCCTCAAAGAAATCGACAGCTGCTTCCGTAAATTGACTATCCTCATCATTTACAGTATCAACAATGAATGACATATCATCAGTCACCGTGATAAAATCAGCAACGTTAAAAGTTACTTGAGTCCATTCCGGTTGCATTAATTCATCTGGTGTATATGAACTCATAATTTTAGTTTCAATTCCATTATCGACTTTAAAATTAATCGAACTATTGCCAACTATTGTCATTGGGAAATTAGAAAAATCCACAGTAAAAAAAGTGTAATAAATGGACACCGTCGGTTCCAACCAATCCGTCATGTCAATAGATGGAGATATCAATCGGGTAACTCCACCAAATACAGATTGATTGTTTGCTTCTCCACCAGGTCCGGTAATATAACAAGAACTACCCAAATCTTCAAGTAAATCTATTTCAGGTTCCCAAGGAAATTCTAAACCAGGTATACCGACAAAAAAACCATTTGGCACAGCTATTTCCCAGTCTCCACTATTGGCAGATCCTGAAACAGTCCAACCAAGGTCTAATAGATAGTCGTCTTGATATCCTTGTTCTAGTTGGACTTGAACATCACTGGATGTAGGAGATATTGTCATGTCAACTAATTCAGTTTTGTGTCCCCAACTTCCAGCATAAACTTCATAATCGCCTTCATAAAATGTAGGTATTGAAAAATCACCAGAGGCATCGGTTTGTATATTATATTCAAATTGATTATTGGTGATAATTACTTGTGCACTTTCAATAGGTTCATTTGTTGTCTCGTCAATCACATTTCCAGAAATCGCAAAAGGTACTAAAGGAACAAGTGCAACATTGATTGTTGTAATTTCTCCATTTTCCAATTCCGCTTGAACCGTTTGTGGTTCATATCCAATTGCTGAAACGGTCACATCATAGGTCCCAGGAATTGCATAACCAGTTTTAAAATCTCCGAAAGCATTTGTTTCATCGACCACATTTGTTGTTTCCAATGTAATGGTAGATCCAGAAATTGCAGCATTATTAGTTGCATCTGTAATATTTCCTTCCAAGTAACATGCACGTACATAATTGGGTTCCAAGACATACAAACCACTTTCTCTATCGGACACTAAAACCAATCCAGACGGTAGATATGGATAAGCTCCCCATGCACCTGAAAATCCAGTCGTATTTGGAAAGAAGGTATCAAAATTACCAACTTCAATTAAGTTATCTGGTTGTGCAGCATCTACCAAAATGCATCCATCGGAATAATAAGAAATAATCAAGTAATCATCCCAAACGTGTACATTATGTGGAACAACACCATCTCCCAATGTTTCTAATGGTCTAAATTGATCTAATTCAATTATGTTGGTAGGATCAGAAACGTCATAAGCAGCAACAGGAGCATTGGCCTGTTCATCAGTGGTATATAATACGTTACCATCATCTGATAGCCAGCTATTGTGCGTGAACTCAAAAGGTGTTTCTTGAAAACCAAGCGCAATTGTGTTGTTTTTATCAGTCACATCATAGATTGAAAAACCACCTGCATAAATTTCAGAGCCATACATTTTATTTCCTCTAGTATAAACATCATGGGAATATACAGGAGCACCCATACCTGCAAATATTGGGGTTCCGGGAGTTGTGAAGCAATCAAAATAAACCATTCCTCCATTATTTAAATTACCACCACACAAGTAAGCATATCCAAATTCATCGATATAAATATTGTGAGCTGCTCCAAGTGTTCCTACATTAGTAATGTCTGTTACGAAATAATGTGGTGCAGAATTGGGAAGATCCGATAGATCGACCACTAATAAACCATCAGGGCAATTATCACAAACTACATAGGCGGTTGAGCCCCAAGTTTTGATATCTCTCCAAGTGGTAGTGGTACCTGGAATAAAGGCAACTTCTGTAGGATTGGAAGGATCTGCTAAACTAACAATTGAAAATCCAGTAATCGTTCCGACAAGTGCATACTCTGTTCCATCAGGTGCTGCATATCCCCAAATATCATTCACTGTTTGTTGCCCTGGTGAATATTCTAGTTGACCCACTAAACTCATGTTGAGTTGTGCATTTGAGTTGAATGAAAATACAAAGGTGAAGAACAGCATAAGCTGTAGTGACTTTTTCATAAGACAAGTTTTTAGAGTTAAAGCTACTAGAATAGTTAGCCTTTGGTGTGTTTTATTCAAAGCTAATAAAAATCGATAAAATTCAATTATCATTTTTCTTATTTTTTCAAAAATGACTTAGGCGAGTCAGTCTAAAGTACCAACCTATCCAATAAATAAGATAGGTTGGTACTTGACAAACTCAGAAATTAGTGAAAAAAATTACTGTTTGACAATTTTCGTTGCAACCGTTTTCAGTCCTGCATTTTCTATTTGTACAAAATAAATACCCGCGTCAAAGGAAGCACCTATATTTGTTTGTCCATTGTTATTTTCCAAACTTATTTTTGAAATTTCCTGCCCTAATATGTTTGTTACTACCAAAAATGCATTCTTTTTTGCTTTGATATCATAGTAAACAATAAATTGATCGGTAGATGGGTTTGGAAATACATCGACTGATACTCCTTCCGCGATTGGTTGATTAATTGCATTTGGGTTGGCATCATAAGCTTCGAAAAAATCTACGGCCGCATCTGTAATTTCAAAATTATCATTATTTGCAGTATCAACAATAAAAGACATGTTTTCAGTTACGTCTATAAAATCTGCAACATTATGCACCACTTGTGTCCATTCAGGCAATGTTAATTCAGCCGGATTATAGGAACTCATTAGCTTGGTTTCAATTCCATTGTTTACTTTAAAGTTGATGGCATCGTTTCCATCAGAAATATTATTTGTATTCACGTTGAAAAAATAATAGTAGATAGAAACAGTTGGTTCAAACCAATTTGTCATATCAATTGTTGGGGATTCTAGTCTAGTCACTCCCCCATTGACCGCATCATCAAAAAAGTCAGGTCCATTTCCTGTAACATAACAAGAATTACCCTGATCTTCTGGCAAATCAGTATTAGGGGTTAGCCAAAATTGAAGTCCTGGTTGATCTACAAATATGCCTATTGGTTCTCCTCTTTCCCAA
Organism: uncultured Saprospiraceae bacterium; assembly: GCA_937941765.1. GTDB lineage: Bacteria > Bacteroidota > Bacteroidia > Chitinophagales > Saprospiraceae > CALDGQ01. The sequence goes on along the minus strand of CALDGQ010000149.1, from coordinate 12,123 downwards.
TCTCCACTATTCGCAGAACCAGCAACGGTCCATCCCAGATCTAAAACATAATCATCTTCATAGCCTGGCTCTAATTGAACTGCCACATTTCCCGAAGTTGGTGAGATGGTCATATCAACCAGTTCAGTTTTGTGTCCCCAATTTCCTGCATAGACACTATAATCACCTTCATAAAAAGCTGGTACATTAAAGGTTCCTGTAGCATCTGCTTCTACGATGTATTCGTAATCTGAATTGACAATGACCACTTGCGCATTTGAAATAGGTGCATTGGTTGTTATATCTGTAACTGTCCCAGAAACTGCAAAAGGAACTAGTGGTGTCAATTGCACATTTGCGGTAGTACCAATTCCGTTTTGTAAATCAACTTGGACTGTTTTGGATTGATAAGCTGGTGCTGAAACGGTCATATTGTAAGTGCCTGCAATTGCATATCCTGTTTTAAAGTTTCCAAACGCATCACTATTGTCAACAACATTGGTTTCATCTAATTTTACAGTTGCACCTGCAATTGGATTTCCATTGGACTCATCAGAAATATTGCCACCAAGATAGCAAGCACGGATATAATTAGGTTCTAAAACATAAAGCCCATTACCGATGTCAGATACCAATACTAAACCAGAAGGCAAGTAAGGATAAGCACCCCATGCACCAGAAAAACCAGTAGATGCTGGAATGAAAGTATCAAAATTTCCAACTTCAACAAGGTTGTCAGGCTGTGCTGCATCTACCAAAATGCATCCATCTGTGTAGTAAGAAATAATCAAAAAATCATTCCACACGTGTACATTATGTGGAATAACACCATCACCTAATGTTTCCAGCGGTCTAAATTGATCCAACTCTATAATATCATTCGGATCAGAAACATCGTATGCACCAACGGGCGCATTAGCTTGTTCATCTGTTGTAAATAATATATTGGCATCATCAGACAACCAACTATTGTGCGTAAAATTAAATTCAGTTGCTTGAGAACCTAGTATCGTTGTATTATCCTTATCGGTAACGTCATAGATTGTAAATACGCCAGCATTGATTTCAGAGCTATACATTTTATTATCACGAACATAAACATCGTGAGAATATGTGGGAGGAGCGGTTCCAGCAAATATCGGCGTACCTGGTGTTGTGAAACAATCAAAATAAATCATTCCTCCATTATTCAAATTGGATCCTGCTAAATAAGCATACCCAAATTCATCCATATAAATATTGTGAGCAGGTCCGAGTGTTCCAACATTTGTAATATCAGTCACATGATAGAATGGAGCTGAATTGGGAAGATCAGAAAGATCCACCACAAGTAAACCATCAGGACAATTATCACAAACTACGTATGCAGTCTCTTCCCAAGTTTTGATATCTCGCCAAGTAGTCGAACCACCTGGGATAAAAGCCACTTCTGTTGGGTTGGCTGGATCTGCCAAACTCACAATTGAAAATCCAGTTTGTGTTCCAACTAAAGCATATTCGGTGCCATCAGGTGCTGCATAACCCCAAATGTCATTTAATTCTTGTGTGTATTCAAGTTGACCGATGTAATTCATATTGAGCTGCGCTGTAGCAGTAAATGAAAACGCGGCGACAAATAAGAGAGAGAGTAGAAATAATTTTTTCATAAGAGGTTTTTTTAGAAGTGACAAGGTTACGTACAAATATAAGTATCAAAAGGGTTCATATATATTTTTTGGTCTAGTAAAAATATGTATTCGTCTATATATGTTCTTGATGGTAAGACGCCTTGAGTTGGGAAAAGGTTACAGGAGGGGTTTGTTTTTTTGATATGGGATTCTCCCATATCTGGGGGGTTATGTCGTTCCGTTGGAACTTTGGAAATCGTAGTTCCAACGGAACGGTATAAACACCAGTGATGGGAAAATCCCATCACGAATCCCATCACGAATCCCATCACGCACATTCATTATAAAAAACAAAAAACCCTGGAGCGGAGAGCTCCAGGGCCAATAAAACATATTTAAAAAGTAGAATCAGCTCTTACTAATTTTGCGTTCTTTAATTCTTGCTTTCTTACCTACTAAACTTCTTAGGTAATACAACTTAGAACGTCTTACTTTACCTCTTTTGAGGACTTTTAGATCCACAATCGCAGGACCTGCATATGGAAAGATTCTTTCAACACCTATTCCATTAGAAATTTTTCTAACTGTAAATGTTTTGGTAGCTCCTTCACCATTAATTTTGATGACATCGCCTCTATAAGATTGGATACGCTCTTTTGCACCCTCCACAATCTTATAACTAACTACGACATTGTCACCAGTTCTAAAAGCTGGGTATTCCTGCTTTTTAGACATTTGTTCTTGTACAAATTTGATTGCATCCATAATATTAAAATCTATAGGGTTTGCTTGTTAATTATCTAAGCACAAATATATGGAATTATCCTGCAAAAAAATAGACTCCAAAATGGTCAAGTTTATCAATTACAGATATTTCGCTTTGGATAATATTTAACTTATTGTTTATCAATTAATTGTGAAACAGTGAAATCTTCACATTTTAAAAATTTATCACTTGATTAATGTCACAAAGCCGGTAAATTCCTTACGCTCTCCTCTTGGTTCACTGTAAGTTACACGATAGGTGTAGACACCACGTTGTGAGATTCGACCGCTATTGAATCTTCTACCATTCCATTTTTCTTGTGGATTATTAGATTGAAAGACCATTTCTCCAAAACGATTGGTGATAGATAATTGGTAATTGTCTACACCGACAAAAAATCCGACGGGTCCAAATTCTTCATTTTGACCATCACCGTTAGGCGTAAATGCGTTCGGCATAAAGTGTTTTACTTCAGGTCTGACATCTACAATTTGGTAGGTAGTATCTGTACAACCCCACAAATGTGTTGACACCAGTTGAACCAAAAACTGACCAGTATCTGGAAAAACAACGGTTGGATTTTCCATCTGATCATAATATTGAAAATCTTCGATCCACCATTCCCAGCTAGCATCGTGTCGAGAAGTGTTGTTGAATTGGACAACTGGTTGCAAATTTGTAATTGAATCTGGACCATAAGTAAAATTAGCAACTACTTGAGAATCAATTTCAATCAATTCTTCAAAAACATCTTCCGTGTAACAACCTATTGGCGATGTTATTTGAATTCCAACGGTATAGATTCCTGCTTCTTCATAAATGTGAGTAGGACTAATTCCTTCTCCTTGTGTTCCATCCCCAAAGTCCCAAACAATTTCGTAAGTGGTATCGACAGGATTGGATAAATTTTCCAAGAAAACATCAACAGGAGGACAACCCACTACATTACTTGGATCAATTAAAATCAATGGAGGTACTGGGAACCAAACTAAGTCATAATTAATTGAATCTTGACAACCGATAGTATCGGTGACTACTAATTCAACATTATAATTACCAGCGTTTTCAAATTGATGTATTGGATTCTGATCGCCTGAGGTGTTGGTATCTCCAAATTTCCAAAGGTAATTTTGTATAGGTGCAGACTCGGTAAAATCAGTAAATTCAACGGGTCCAGCAACACAAGTATCATATAGTGCTGTAAAGTCAGTTTGTATTTCTGGTGTTATATTAACAAATATTTTTGCGGTATCTGTGCACTGCAATCCTGGGTTTGTAATCATCAATCCAGTAAAATAACCTGGACCTGGAAATTCCACCGTAATATCTTTTTGATCAAAATTAAGTGGTACTTCTTGACCTGTACTGAATTCCCAATAATAAGATTCAATAAAGTTGATATCTCCACTATCATTTTCAAAATCAACAATATATTCGTCGCAAAGATTGAAGAGAAATTCTTGATCTTCCCCATTATTAGCGGAACCACCGATTTCAGCATATACTAAATCTTCACAAACAATTACATTGAATTGAAAATCTCTCAAACTACTACTCAACAATTCTCCATTTCGATATTCAGAAACACATATTCCAACAACATACTGTCCTTGGGTAGTTGGAAAACCAGTAATCAAGCCAGTATTGGCATCAATAGAAATTGGTGAATCTGGACCTAATGGTTCTAGTGCACTATAATCAGGTAATGCAAAAGGAATGTTATCGTAAGGTGGAGGTGCATCCACTACTGGTGCAGGTGCATTGAAACCACCGCCTCCTTGTCCACCTCCTGCCAATGGATTGCACAACTCATAAACTAATTGATCTCCTTCTACATCTGTTGCAGAGTGATCGAAGCTCAATTCTTTATTAACACAAATAGCGGGTGGCGGAAAGTTATTAAACACAGGACTATTGTTACATTCGACCTGCGAGGTGTTCGTAATTTGAATTGTGTACGTTGCACCATAAGTATCCGGATCTACAATGTTAGAAATAGTAGGGTTTCTACAACAACGTTGATAAGTTATATGATAAGGATCTGTGCTAGGTGGCAAAGTCAATTGAAAAACATAGACCCCTTCTTCTACACAAACAACCGGTGGTACAATAATACATGGATTATCAGGATTATTGTCAACTGGTGTGATAACGGGTGCATCTAAATTATAAGTATCGATAAATGGATCTGTATCATCACCTAAAAAAACGGTAACCGTACCTGTTGTATTAGAATTGGGAGCAGAGTCGAAGGCAGCTCCATTTGATTGACAATCTCTATAGACCTTAATGGTCATTTGAAAAACATCATTTCCCAAACATTCATACGATATTTGACCACCTACGATATGGGTAGCAGACGCAGGAAAGTATGCGATAAAGCAAATGAATAAAAATAGAATTCTAGACCGGAGGTTAATCATGTCGGTAATAATTGTTCAAGTTTGTTTTTTGATAAAGCTATAGATAGATAGGAATCAAATTCCTTTGTTTGGATGCAATACAAATTGTAAAAACCGCTTTTTAAAGAATAAAATTTGTATGAACCTATCAAATATACACAATATTAGGCTAAATTATGCTAATAATTAGACAGGTATTTGCCATTATGGAATTTGTTGAGAAAGCTATTTAATCAGCGTTACAAAACCCTTATAATTATAGGATTTACCTCGTGGACCAACAAAAGAAATATTGTATACATAAACGCCACGTTGAGACATCTTTCCAGTGTTAAATCTACGGCCATTCCATGTTTCATCTGGGTTGGCTGTTGTAAAAATAATTTCGCCCCATCGGCTTAAAATAGACATATTATAGTTTTCGATGCCGCTAAAAATACCTATTGCACCAAAAGATTCATTAGCACCATCCCCATTTGGAGAAAAAGCATTTGGTAAAAAGTACTTTATTTCTGGACGCACATCTACGATTTGAGTTAAAGTATCCGTACAACCCCATAGATGCGTGGCAACTAACTGTACTTCAAATTGCCCCGTATCTGGGAAAACAACGGTTGGATTTTGCATTTGATCATAATAGTTAAATGCATCTATCGACCATTGCCAGTTAGCTACATGGTTTGACAAATCTTCAAACTGAACGACTGGTTGTAAATTAGTAATAGAATCTGGACCATAGGTAAAATTGGCTACTACCTGAGAATCGATTTCAATTAAATCAACAAAAACATCTTCAGTATAACAACCTATTGGCGAAGTAATCTGAATACCGATTGTATAGACACCTGCTTCTTCATAAATATGTGTAGGACTGACCCCTTCTCCAATATTACCATCCCCAAAGTCCCAAGTGATCTCATAAGTAGTATCAACTGGATTTGATAAATTTTCATAAAAAACATCAACAGGTGGACATCCTACTACGTTACTAGGATCTATGATAATCAGAGGTGGAACTGGAAACCAATTCACCATATTGTAAATAGTATCCTTACACCCAATGGTGTCTGTCACAATTAATTCAATGTCATACAAACCAGCATTGTCATACATATGAATCGGGTTTTGATCCGTTGATGTATTGTTATCACCAAAGTCCCAGGCCCACTCTTTCAATATTGATGGGAATGGATCTGTCAAATCAAAAAATTCAACTGGACCTGCCACACAAGTATCATAGGTGAAAGAAAAATCGCCAATAAGCTCTGGTGAAATATTGACAAATACTTGAGCTGTATCTGTACATTCCAATCCTGGGTTAACAATCATTTTCCCTTGATAAAATCCAGCACCTGGAAAAACAATCGTTGGGTCTTCATCGAATGACCATAAGGTGTCACTTTCGTTGATATAAAATTCCCAAGAATAAGCTTGAATGAAATTATCATCTTGGCTATCATTCACAAAATCTACAATCGTATCATTACAAACATTGAAAACAAAGATTTGATCTTCTCCATTATTGGCAGAAGCTCCTATCTCAGCGTAAACAGTTTGTTCACATGGTGTTACATTGAATTGAAAATCTCTGTAAACAGAACTTAATAATTCGCCATTTCGATATTCATTTACACATATTCCAACAACATACTGCCCTTGAATGGTTGGCAATCCTGTTAGCAATCCAGTATTAGGATCGATTGCAAGTGGAGAGGATTGTCCCAATGGTTCATCAGCACTGAAATCAGGTAAAGAAAAAACAACTAAGTCATATGGAGGTGGTGCATCGGGATCAGGTGTAGCTGCATTAAAACCAGTTCCAAAAGCATTTCCACCACCATAAAATGGAGAACATAAGGTATATACCAATTGATCTCCTTCCTCATCTGTTGCCGAGTGATCAAAAATAAGATCTTCATTTACACATACTACAGCAGGTGGAAGATTCACAAAAACAGGACTATTATTACATTCTACTTGAGCCGTATTGGTGATAGCAACGGTATAAGTTGAGCCATTGGCAATCGGGTCTTCAATGTTATTGATGGTTCCATTTCGACAACACCGTTGATAAGTTACATGATAAGTTTCTGCACTTGGTGGTAATATCAGATCCCAAACATAAAACCCTTCTTGTAAGCAGACTCCAGGTGGAACAATAATACAAGGGTTATTTGGATTTGGATCTACTTCCGTAACGATTGGCGGTTCTAAAACTTCTGTTAAATAGGGTGTTTGAGAATTTCCTTCATAAACAGTGATGGTCGCATCTGGCGCACCAGGAGTTCCATCCAACTGACCAGTTACACCAGCAGAACAATCTTTATATACCTTCAATGTCATCCGAAAGGTATCATTTCCAATGCATTCGTAAGTAATCTGACCTCCAATGATATGGGTTGCATTTACATCGGATACAGCACAAATACACAAACTAAAAGTGAAGAGAAAACTGATATGATTTAGGAATATTCTCATTTATTCAAAATGGGCTATTAGTTTAATAGCTTGCAATTTGCAAACCAAAAATAGATACCACAAAGTAATGATAATAAAATTGGGTGAGAAAACTAATATGTCAAATAAGTGCTATTTGACCAAAGTTGCGTAGCCTTTAAGCTCAAAATTGTTACCACGCGGCCCTGTATAATTGACTAGAACTACATAAACACCATTGGGCGATAATTCTTCTGTGTTGTATTTTTGACCATTCCATTCTTCTTCGGGGTCGTTGGTTTCAAAAATCAATTCACCCCATCTATTCCAGATTCTTAGATTAAAACCTTGCATTCCATCAACAAAACCATACCCTCGGAAACCATCATTGACGGTATCTGAGTTGGGTGAAAATGCATTCGGTAAATGATAAGTAACTCTAGGAACTACATCAATCAAAACAGTCAATGAATCTTGACAACCACTGATATGGGTAACTACTTGTTGCACTACTTGAATACCTGTGTCAGGAAATGTAAAAGAAGGATTTGGTTCAAAAGCAAAACCATCATTATCAAAATTCCAATACCAATTTAATGCATCTTGAGATTCATCTGTGAAGTCAACTGTTGGTGCAAAACTATTTACGGGATTAGGATTATATGAAAATCCAGCTGTTGGAGATGGTTTGACAAATATATAATCATTGAAAGTAGAATCTGTTTCACAACCAATTGGTGAGACTACATCAATAGAAATTGTAAATGTTCCGGGATCTGTATAGGTATGACTTGGACTAATTTCACTACTAGTACTTCCATCTCCAAAATCCCAAGTAATATCATAAGTGGAATCAATTGGAATGGATAAATTATCAAAGAAAACATCCAGCGGTTGACAACCATCAAATGATGTTGGTTCAATAATCAACAAGCCTGGTGCTGGATAATAATCGATGATTTGTGTGACCGTGTCCATACAGTTATTTTCATCGGTCACGATTAATGAAACTGGATGACTTCCTGGAACTTGGTAAATATGAGCTGGGTTTTCATCCATAGAAAAATTCCCTTCTCCAAAGTCCCACAGATATTCTTGAATTGGTCCAGCATTTGAAAAAGCACTAGAAATAAATTGTGTTGGGCCTGAGACACAAGTATCGTAATCAAAAGAAAAGCCGGACGTAATATCAGGATAGACATTGACAGATATAAGAGCAGTGTCAACACATTGTGAACTGCCCGGGTTTAAAATTAGGGTGCCGAAATAAGTTCCTAAATTTGGAAATGTAATGACTGGATTAAATTCGGTACTGACATAATCGGTTCCATTGATATCAAAATCCCATCTTACATCGGTAATATTGGATGCTTGACCACTTAAATTATTGAAAGGAACGGTGTTGTCTCCACATGCATTGATGACAAATGTTTCATCTTCTGCGATATAATCATCAGCAGCAATTTCAGCGAAAACAGTTTGCACACATGTGGTTACATTAAATTGAAAATCTCTTCTTATGGTGCCTAGTAACACTCCATTTCTATATTCATCTACGCAAACTCCAACAACGTATTGCCCTTCCAAAGTCGGTGTTCCTGTAATCACACCAGTATTGGGATCAATCGATACTTGTGGTGAACCACCCATCGGATTGGCCGAACTATAATCAGGAAGGACATAAGTAACTTCATCATAAGGAGGTGGACACGCTGGGTCCGGAGAAACCCCATTGCAACTAAGTGCGGATCCTCCTACTTCAGGTAATCCTTCCAAACCACCACCTAAAATTGGACTACAAAACCCGTAAACTAATTGGTCGCCATCAATATCTGTTGCGCTATGATCAAAATTTAGTGGATCATTTGCACAAATTACGATAGGAGGAAATTCATTATAAGTAGGACTATTGTTACAAAGTCCTTGTGCTTGCGGTGTTATCTCAACAGTATAGGTTGCACCTGCATCTCCAGGTTCGACAATATTATCAATCGTTTCATTTCTACAACAACGTTGATAAGAAATATGATAACTAAGGTTACCAGGATTCAATCCAGTTACTGTAAACTCATAAATGGCTTCTTCCACACAAATATTTGGAGGAACAATGATACAAGGGTTTGCATCAGAATCTATTGCTTGTTGAGAAGTTAGAAAAGGTCGGACGGTTGCAATTTCAGTATAAGGAGGAATATTGCCACGATAGACGGTGATCACAGCTGGAGCATCAAAATCTGCACCTCCTCCAAAACAATCTCGAAACACTTTCATGGTAAAATCATAACTTCCACCACCGTTACATACATAAGTGATTTCACCTCCAATTATATGTTTTGCAGCAATTGAAGCTGGCAGCAACAATATCGTACAAATCGTAATTAGAGTGGATATTGATTTAATGATTTTCAAGAAGCTTTTAATTAGTTTTGATGGTATGCAATAAATTGAAACTGCAATTGTTAATATAAAGGATTTTTAACGAGAAAGTTCAATGAAACATCCAAATTTAATTTACGTCAAATTAGACAAAATATATAACGAACGTAAATCTTAAGTATTTTAAAAGGACTTCGATAAATGTCGCTAACAAGCTTAAAAATAGGAGATAAATGGTGAAAAATTACATTCTGACTGATATTACTGATGTTTTAGTAAAAGGGGGACTCTTATTATACCCGACGGATACGATTTGGGGAATTGGTTGTGATGCGACTAATGCGGCAGCTATTGAGAAAATTTATCAGTTAAAGAAAAGAGACTTGTCGCAAAAATTCATAATTTTAGTCGATTCTTTGGAGATGTTGAGAGATTATGTCCAAGAAGTCCCACCCAAAATCGATAATTTGTTGCTATATCATGAACGACCATTGACGGTAATTTATGAAAATGCGAAAAATTTGCCCAAAATCTTAGTTTCTGAAGATGGAACGATTGCAATTAGAGTAGTCGTTGATGATTTTTGTAAAGATTTGATTCATCAATTTGGCAAGCCTCTTGTTGCTACTTCAGCGAATGTCAGCGGTTCACCTTTCCCTCCAAATTTTGGAGGTATCAGCTCTGAAATAATTCAAGGAGTAGATTATGTGGTGAAAAATAAACAAAATTCAAAAGTTGCCGGACAACCTTCGGTATTGATAAAGCTTTCAAAAAAAGGCGAACTGATATTTTTGAGAGAGTAATAGAACAGACCATAACAAATAAAAGTAACATGAAAAACATATTGATTCTTCTAATAACATTTGTGCTTTCCACGAGTTTCATTTCTGAATATGGAGAACCGCATTATGTATATTGGGAATCACCTACGGGCTTAACATGGGACCATTTTAAAGGGAAACCTCATCAAGGAAGTTCGCACCACGCCTACTCTATGCTAGGTCTTGCATACGAAGTCAAATCGAATACTGCCACAGAAGTTACGTTTTTAGTAAGTGCTTATTTAGACAAATCTAATTCTTGGGTGAAGCCAGGTCAAAAAACAGATCGCTTATTGAAGCATGAACAAAAGCACTTTGATATTTGCGAATTGCACCGTCGTATGTTTGTAAAAGAATTGACGGACATCGAATATTTTACCTACGCAAACATCAATAGTAAAATCAAAAACATCTTCAACGATATCAATAATAAAGTGGACAGAATGCAAGTCGAATATGATAAGGAGACGCAGCATAGTCGTGTTGAAGCGCAACAAAAAATTTGGGATCAGAAAATCACTGATCTTCTAAATGAGTATGAAGGACATAAAGAAGTGGAGATTAAAGTTGCACTTAGAAAATAGTTTAAACTACCTAAAAGCTGATAATTTCGTTTCTAACGATAAAAAAGCGTTCTCAATGATTTGAGAACGCTTTTTTTATTGGATTGGATACTTAGCGTGACTGGTTCGTTTGATTTTAATACATATTATACAAATCATTTATTTTCATTAATTTGCCAACAAAATATTTTACAAAATCAAACAAAATATAATGATTAAATCTACTAAACAACTTTTACTTTTCATTGCAATGATTTTCATGACCGTATCTATTTCAACTAGTTGCAAGACTGATGTTGACATGAAGAAGCAACAAAAAGCTTTTTATGTTGACGCGAATGGTAATTTATTAAACAAGAAACATCAGCTTGTCAAAAAGAAGGGCGAATTTAAACTAGAAGGTGGCTACTATATTGACAATAATGGTGAAACGATCAAAAGGAATATTGATAAGACAAAAGACAAAATCAATAAAACGGTTGACAACACAAAAGGTAAAATGAAAGATGCGGCAGCAGACACAAAAAATAAAATAAAAAATGCTGCTTCTAACTCTAAAAAAGCGGTTACACTTGCTGCCAACAGAACCACAGAAAGTGTAAAAGCAAATTTCAACGAACTTTTCAATACAAAAGCAGTCGGTACAATTTACCCTTTGACGGAAATAAAATTCGATCCTAAATCGCATCGTATTACAGATTTTAAGAAAGAAGATGTTGAGGGAATGGCAGCTGCTCTTAAAGATAATCCGGGTTCTAGAATCCAAGTACAAGTATATACAGCGGATGCGAAGACAAGAGCTGAAAATAAGAAAGTTTCGGCTTTGCGTGCTGACGTTGTTAAAAACATGTTGGTTGCATTGGGTGTTAAGGAAGATCAAATTTCTGGTAAAGGAATGGGATTGCCTACTGAAGATGCTGCTAAAGCGGTTGCCAATACGGTTGAAGTTGTTGTTGAAAAATAGAAATAACGGTGAACGGTTGACGGTGAACGGTTAACGGGGAGTACGCGAGGAGTACGTGTACATACGTCAGACTGTGCGAATATGCTTTCGGAAACTGAACCGCAGAATATCCAACCGCAGAATATCGAATGTCGAAGTAGAGTACGTGGACAATTAAGCATGAAATTCATTAATATACGTGTATACTCGCGTACTCAACTTCTACATTC
>CALDGQ010000148.1 GCA_937941765.1 uncultured Saprospiraceae bacterium | reverse complement strand
AAATTGAACCGCAAAATATCGAACAAGCCTGCCTGACTGCCGTCAAAGCAGACAGGGAACCGCAGAATGTAGAAGTTGAATACGCGAGTATACACGTATATTAACGAATTTCATGCTTAATTGTCCACGTACTCTACTTCGACATTCGATATTCTGCGGTTGGATATTCTGCGGTTCAGTTTCCGAAAGCATATTCGCACAGTCCTCGCCGCACCCTTCCTTTAAAAGGAAGGACCTATTCGCTAAGCGAATTAGAGGATGGATCCAAACGTACTAAGATCAATATCATAAATTATCAAAGACTTCAATACCCATACTTATCCCCCCAAAATCGCTTCAGCTGCTCAATAGTCTTTTTTTCAGCACCATTCTCTTGCGGTTCATAAATTTTACGTCCTTTTACCTCATCAGGCAAAAATTCTTCCTGAGTAAAATTCCCTTCATAACTATGTGCATACTTATAATCTTTTCCATAATTTAAATCCTTCATCAATTTTGTTGGTGCATTTCTTAAATGTAATGGAACCGGTAAATCTCCCGTTTCTCGAACCAAAGCTTGACTACTATTAATTGCAGCATAGGCAGAATTACTTTTTGGAGAATTGGCTAAATAAATGGCAGCTTCTGACATGATAATTCGACCTTCCGGATAACCAATCATATTGACGGCTTGGAAACACGTTGTTGCCATCAGTAATGCATTTGGATTGGCAAGTCCAATATCTTCTGCTGCTGAAATAACCATTCTTCTACAAATAAATTTCGGATCTTCACCTCCTTCGATCATTCTTGCCAACCAATAAACCGCACCATTGGGATCACTACCTCTGATGGATTTGATGAATGCAGAAATTATGTCATAGTGTTGTTCGCCACCTTTGTCGTACATCGCAATATTTCGCTGGATGACTTCTTGGACGGTTTCATTATTGATCAAGATGGTTTCATCGCTATTCGAATTGGAATTACAAACTAACTCAACGATATTGTATAATTTTCTCGCATCACCACCACACAATCGCAACAGTACATCAGTTTCCTGCAACTCGATTTTTTTCTTTTTCAAATAATCATCCTCAACAATTGCATTTTTGATCAGTCCAATCAATTGATCTTTTTCCAAAGGTTTTAATACATAAACCTGGCAACGGGAAAGCAATGCTGAAATCACTTCAAAAGATGGATTTTCAGTAGTGGCACCAATCAACGTAACAATCCCTTTTTCAACAGCTCCTAATAATGAGTCCTGTTGAGACTTTGAAAAACGATGAATTTCATCAATAAATAAAATAGGATTGGGCGCATCAAAGAACCGATTCTTCTCCGCTTTTGCAATCGTTTCGCGAATATCTTTGACACCAGAATTAATAGCACTTAATGAAAAAAAAGGTCGCTTCAACATGTTTGCCATCAAACTTGCCAAGGTCGTTTTTCCAACACCAGGAGGTCCCCATAAAATGAAAGATGGGATATTTTCAGACTCAATCGCCTTTCTTAAAACCTTGCCTTGACCGACTAAATGTTCTTGTCCAGTATACTCATCTAGGGTCCTAGGTCGCATTCTTTCTGCTAATGGAATCATTTTTGATTTTAATTTGGTTCTATGCAGGATTCCTCTTGTTGCCTGCAACTTGATAAGCTAAGTTATCTAATCTTTGCGAGTTTACTTCAAGTAGATATAACTTTATCACTCCCAATTTAAACCACATAAAAAATAATATTTATATGAGACAGTTAAGCCTACTCATTCTTTGCATGTTTTGTACTTTCTTGACTTTCGGTCAAGAGGTTTTTAATGTCAGTGGAACCGTAAATTTCAACGACGGATCACCTGCTGATGGAATTTTTCTAACTATTTTATCAACAGATTCAAATGGTAATTTTGTAGAAACAGCCATTTATTCCAATCCAAATGGTTTCTATTCTCACGATGCTGAATTTCCTTCAGGGACGAATCAAGGATCAGTAGAAATTACCATGCAAGATTGTGATAATACATTTTCAACACAAACAGTGGCTTATATTCCTGGAACTGGTTCTGCAATTGTAGATTTTATCTATTGTGCAAATTCAAATTGTGAAGTGATTGTTGAAACAATTGATCAGGGTGGATCACCTTACCTTATTGCTGAAAATATGGCAGGTACAAGTCCTTTTACCTACCAATGGAGCTCAGGAGAAATAACAGGAGGAATTTATCCTACTGCTTCGGGTGTTTATTGTGTGACAATGACAGATGTGAATGGATGCGCTGCAGTAAGTTGTGAAGAAGTTACTTCAAATCCACCTTCAGATTGTAATGCAATGATCGTTGTTGGTTCAGAAAATACTGCGTACACTACTAATACTACTTCCAATGCTATACCGGTTTCATGGGAATGGCAAAATGGTTCGACGGCAGAGAATACGACTATTATCAATGCAGGGTATTTTTGTGTAACGGTCACTTATGATGATGGATGTATCGCAGAAAATTGTACTTATTATGTACCTACTCAACCTTGTGAGATTTTTATGGAGCAATATGTTTTACCTTCTGGAGAGGTTGCAATAAACGCAGTGCCTTATGGTGGAGAAGGTCAATTTAGTTATCTATGGGATTCAGGAGCAACTACAAATGAAGTAGCAGTTAGTCAATCCGGTAACTATTGTATGACCATTACAGATGAAGCCGATTGTTACAATGTAACTTGTGTAGATGTTGTTGTGACTCCACCAGCGGATAGTTGTTCTGTCGTAATAGTTTCGGACCCAACTAATTCAGGGGTAGTATTAGCAACCAATAATAATACTTCAAATGCGCTTCCTGTTGCATGGCAATGGAGTACCGGTGAAACTACCAATACGATTAACGCATTTCAGGAAGGAAATTATTGTGTCACTGTGACGTATGCCAACGGCTGTACGGCTTTTGATTGTTTTATTTATAATCCAACAGGACAAGATACTTTATGTTATATTGCTATAGAAGAATTCACAAGTACATCCGGTGAAATCAGTTTGGAAGTGAATTTTCAAACAGGTGTAGAACCTTATAATTATTATTGGAGCAATGGTCAATTAGGTAATTCAATACTACCTAGTGAAAATGGGCAATACTGTGTTACAATGACAGATGCAGATGGATGTTATGCAGAAGATTGCATCAATGTAATTGTCACTCCAGTACCGGATAGTTGTAGCACTACCATTACAATGGATACAGTGGGAACCGCAATTATTTTGGGTACGGCAAATTACGGATCAAATTCAAATCCAGTAAATTGGCTATGGGATAATGGAGCCACGACCAATGAAATCGAAATTACGCAAGCTGGTAATTACTGTGTTACCGTAACCTATGCAGATGGTTGCTTTGCTGCTGATTGTTACACCTATGTTGGAGCCAATGAATGTTCCGTTGAATTAAACCAAATACCTACAACAACTGGATTTGTGCATATTGAAACAATTCAACAAATGGGAGTTGCACCTTATACTTATTCATGGAATTTTGGGGTGATTGGAAATTTAGTCACGGTCAGTGAGTCTGGTACTTATTGTGTAACTATGACTGATGCAGTTGGTTGTACTTCTTCAAATTGTACTACGGTAGAGATGGATGATTGTGAAATCAGTATCAATGGTTCTTTTAATTTGGTGGGTAATTATGTTATGGAAGCAGTTTCTCAAGTTAACATGATGGCTACCTATACTTGGAATACTGGAAACAATACAGAATATATCGAAGTTAGTGAGTCAGGTACCTATTGTGTGGAAGCCCTATTTTCGAATGGTTGCATCTCTACTGCTTGTATGGTTTATACCGCTCCTCCAATTGATACCATTTGTAATGTTCTATTAATTGAGCAAGCAACACCAAATAGTTACTTGGTTCATGCGGATGCAACAGGTGTAGCGCCATTTACTTATGATTGGAATAATGGTCAAACAGGAGTGACAAATGAAGTCTTCACAAGTGGCGTGTATTGTGTTGCGGTGACCGATGCGAATGGGTGTGTTGCTGAAAGTTGTATAACTATTACAATTAATCCGCCAGTAGATTCATGTAATATAAATATCGTTGAAGAAGAATTACAGTCAGGGGAAATAATGCTTGTTATTGTTGACTATTCATCTTCTTCAGGTCCAGCATCTTACGAATGGGCTTCTAGCTCTAGTTCTAGCGCTACCAACGAAGTGCTAGTTGTAGTAGATCCAGGCACTTATTGCGTGACGGTAACATTTGAAGACGGATGTATAGCTGAAGCTTGTTATGTTTATACGCCAGCGACAACTAATTGTGATGTTTTCTTGACTGAAGAAGTAACACCAAATGGCCACCTTATTAATGTGGAAGCGACAGGGGTTGCACCATTTTATTATGATTGGAATAATGGTCAAATAGAATCATCTATTGCGGTATTAACAAGTGGAATGTATTGTGTTACCGTGACGGATGCAAATGGATGTGCAGCTGAAAGTTGTGTAACGATTACAATTAATCCACCAGTAGATTCATGTGTTGTAAATATTATGGAAGAAATAATTGGACAAAGCGAATCAATGCTTCTTCTTGATTATGAATCTTCATCAGTTCCTGTTTCTTTTGAATGGACCACTGGTGCTACTGAAGATTTGATAGATGTTGTGGATGCGGGAACCTATTGTGTGACTGTAACTTTTGCAGATGGTTGCATGACTGATGCATGTTATGTATACGAACCAATGGTCGAACCTTGTGGTATATTCGTCTCATACGAAATTGGATCTGGAAATATTCCATACATTGAAGCAACTGCTGTAGGTGTTGAACCTTATGAGTATCTATGGAGTGATGGTTCAACAACTTCTAACATTAATGCTCCAGCACCAGGTACTTATTGTCTGACCTTGACAGATGCAGTCGGTTGTACTTCTGTGGAATGTGTAAATGTAAATGATGTGTTAGAAATTGAAGGATATGTTTGGGCAAATTCAACTCAAGGTGTCAATTCAGGAACTGTATTTTTAGTACAATATAATGAGATAGATAGTACATTGGTCTTGATTGATTCTACGTTTTTTAGTTCAGATAATGCAGGTGGTTATTATCATTTCACTGTTGCTGAACCAGGTAGTTATATGGTCAAAGCAGCATTGGATGCAACTTCACCAGGATATTCAAGTCATTTGCCTACTTATCATCAAGATCAATTATTTTGGGACGAGGCAACACCAATCCTACTTCCTGCTGCTAATGGTCAATTTTCCAACATCATCATGGTACAAGGAAATAATCCAGGTGGTCCTGGTTTTATTGCTGGCCATGTGTTAGAAGGTGCCAACAAGCCTGACATTGAAACAACGGATACCAAAAATCCAGGTGATCCTATTGCAGATGTATCTGTATTGTTATTAGATATCAATGACAATCCGATTATGCATACGGCGACGGATGAACAGGGTCGTTTCGAATTTGATGACGTTCCATTAGGTGTCTACAAAGTGTTTGTCGAAATTTGGGGTAAAGATCAAGGAATGGAAATTGTAACCCTTGATGAAAATACACCTGAAGTCGACAACATTAGTTTTGATGTGAATGAAACTTATACGACGATTACTGCTGTTGAAGAAATAGATGAAGTGAAATCGATTAAGTTATTTCCGAATCCAATGAATGATAGTCAAATTCTAAACTTGGAAGTGGATATGTCTACTTTTGAACAATTAACAGTTGAAATCATTTCTGTGAATGGAAATAAATTGTTAACCGCTCAAGAAAATGTAAGTCCAGGTGTCAACATCATTCAGTTGAATACAGATGTATTGCAATCAGGAATCTACTTCTTGAATATCAAATCTTCAAATGGAGTGATGACTCGGAAGTTTATTCGTTAATAAATACACGTAAAATTTATGAAAAAAAATCCTTTTGGGTATCTATTGTTACTCAAAAGGATTTTTTTTATGAATAATTAGTATCGGATGCAGCGTTTTGATTTCCAAACGGAACTAAATAATGAAGTTATTTTACTTGAGTTTAACCTCTAATTATATAACTTTAAGTCTTTCTCTTACTGTATTGATAAATTTAATAATATGAGATTTCAGTTATCCATCATTTTCCTACTTTTATTTGTTTTCACTTTATCAGCTGGAATTTCAAATACAACTAGGATAGAAATGACTCCTTGTAATCCAGAGATATTTCTTCCTGAAGTTACTAATATTCAGATTGCTGATTGTACTGAAGAAGCACAATTTTGTATTCCTGTGCCATTCTCCAATTTGCAAGATTATAACTATTTGCTCAATGGAGAAGCATATACAGGTCCAATGACTGCATGTGATATTGATACTTTTTATGTTTATAGTTATAACACATTATTTGGACAAGGGAATTCAGGTCCTTATCAAATTGACTCGTGGTTGGTCAACGGAGTTAATATTACAGGAACGTTTCATGACATTCATGATTTAGTAATGTTTATGAATGACAATGATCCTTTAGGAAACTGGGTTGATATTCCTAGCTTAAATTTTATTCAAGGTGGGAATTCTTCCAGTACTTACACGAGTATGGAGATTACTGTAATTTCAATTAGTTCACCTACATTTATGGGACTTAATGCTGGTTTAGTGAATGGCGGTACAATGATAGAGCTTCCAGTTGGACTGAATGAACTTATTGCAATTGACATTCCCAATGCATGCACAGACACAATAATGGTGAATGTTGGATGTGTTGATTGTGATGTGATAGTGGAAGTAGTAGATCAAGCAGGTTCGCCTTTGCCTTATTTAATTGCTGAAAATGTAGCTGGGCAACCACCTTTTACTTACATGTGGAATTCTGGAGAATCGACAGCTGGCATCTTCCCAACTGAATCGGGTACCTATTGTGTTTATATGAGTGATGCGAACGGATGCTCAGCAGAAAGTTGTGAGGTAGTTGTTATAGATCCACCCGTTGATAGTTTGTGTCATGTTGATTTCGCAGAATACACAACGGCATCTGGAGCGATTGGATTAGAAATAATTTCTCAAAGTGGAACAACACCATTTACTTATGAATGGAATAATGGTCAAACAGGAAATGAAATCATTATCACTTATTCGGATAATTATTGTGTTTCGATGACGGATGCAGATGGATGTGTTGCTGTAGCTTGTGAGACCATCATTTTGGAACCTTGTCAGGTATTTATTACGCAAAGTACGAATCCAAATGGAGTTGTAGTGTTAGAAGCAAATTGGGCAAGTAATGATTTACCAACTTTCGAGTGGTCTACAGGATCCAATAGTTCAAGTATTAATGTTTTCAATGATGGAACCTATTGTGTAACCGCAACATTTCCAAATGGATGTGTGGCTACAGCATGTTATACTTATGTTGAAAACCCGATTGATACCTCTTGTTTCGTTTTTATAACAGAAGAAGTTGGGTCGGGCGGAATTGATTGGTTGTATGCAAATGCAGAAGGTGGAGTACCTCCTTATACTTATTTGTGGCAAGATGGAACTACAAATGCTTCAATTATGCCAACACTTGGTGCCAATCATTGTGTTACGATCACTGATGCGAATGGTTGTGCTTCTGAGGATTGTATTTATATCAATGGATTTCATACGATTCAAGGAAATGTTTGGACCGATTCTCTTCAAGGAATTAATACTGGAACGGTCTTTCTTATTCAATTTGATCCGATCGATAGTACACTGACATTGGTGAACTCAACAGCATTTAGTTCTGCAATTTCAAGCGGATATTATTATTTCGGTTCTTTGTCGCCAGGTTCCTATTTAATGAAAGCTGCATTAGATGAAAATGCAGTTGGATATGAAACTCATTTGCCAACTTATCATTACGACCAATTGTTTTGGCATGAAGCAACTGAAATCAATGTTCCAGTTAGTACTGTTGGATACACGAACATTGAAATGGTTCAAGGAAACAATCCAGGTGGGCCCGGTTTTATCGGTGGCTATGTTACCGAAGGTGCCAACAAACCAGACAATACAACTACAGATGTAAAAGATCCAGGCGATCCAATACCAAATGTGTCTATATTGTTATTAGATGTCAATGACAACCCAATTACGCACACAGTCACTAATTCCGAAGGAAGATATGAATTTGATGATTTACCATATGGTACCTATAAAGTGTTTGTTGAAATTTGGGGCAAAGATCAAGGCATGCAAATCGTAACAATTGATGCCAACACACCGACTGCTGATCCAATTGATTTCAACGTAAATTCAACTTATACAACCACCTCAATTGCTGAAATCAATGAAGTAAAATCAGTCAAAATCTATCCAAATCCGACAACAGAAAGTGATGTGTTAAATGTCGCATTAGATATGACTACTTTTGAAGAATTGACACTAGAAATCATCCATGTAAATGGAAACAAGTTGTTTTCTACTCAAGAATCCGTATCTTCAGGTGTTAATATTATTCAACTGAATACAAAGGATCTTGCCTCAGGCGTTTATTTCCTGAATGTCAAATCTTCAAATGGAGTGATGACCAGAAAGTTTGTTCGTTGATGTAAAACCACTTAATTATTTTAAATGAGAATTCTCCCTTTTCTTGTTTTAGCAATATCCTTTTGGACGCATTCATTTGCCCAAAAGGATATTTCTATTTCGGATGCATTCATTCCTGAATCCAAATTTACCATTGGTTACGAAATTGGAATCGGTTTTCATAGTGCCAAATACTTAAATCTAAATTTTTCACAAGGTTTTAACGTAGACTACCAAATATCCGAAAATTGGTTGTTAGGAACAGAGCTGAAGTATTTAGTTCTAAAGGACAATTATAACGACGTTCTTGAATTTGTAATAACAAACGAACAAGGAGATTGGATTGCAACTGAACTGACCGTCCCAACAACAGGAAGATTCTTGGAAATCCCTCTAAATATTTCCTTCCGACATAAAAGGTTGGCATTTTCAACAGGTATTTCCAATTGTTTATTGATAGGAGTAAGAGGGCAAATCATCACTGAAACACCAATTGCTGAGTTTATTATAAATACAGAAGAAGGTCCCATTAAAAAGATTGCTCCAGATGGATTCCGCAGATATCATGCCCGTACCCATTTTAGTGCTACTTACCACTTTCATAATGGAGTAGGTTTGAAATTGAAGTTTTTTCAACCCATTAGTGATATTGGAAAACCAGCAGCTGAAATTCCAAGCGGGAATAAATTGTTTTGGACCAGTGATCGTAAAGGAGGATTGTCATTTCATTTTATTTATAATTTCCCTAAAAATTTATTTGCTAATTGGAGAAATTAAATCTACCTGACATCGTAATTTTGAAAAATCTAAGAATATTCTTGGTGCTATTTTCTTTGCCATTCAATTCGTTTGCTCAAAACGAAATGGCTGTTTCAGAGGAGCTCGTTCCGTCTTCCAAGTGGACGATTGCATATGACATTGGTCTCGGACAGCAAGGCGAAAATAAGTTAGCAGTGGAGCAAGGTTTTTTGGTAGATTATTGGTTTGCTAAAAAATGGCAAATTGGTACTGAATTAAAATACGCTATTTTTCGGGGAGCTTTTAATCATACCTTTGAAGAAATAGGAAGAGACGACTTAGGACAGATCATAAATTTCACAATTGTTTCGCCAGAAAGTGCTAGCTATTTTCAAATACCAATCAATATTTCTTATCGACAAAAAAAAACACAGTTATCACTAGGGTTATCTAATTGTTTTTTAGCAATTGTGAGAGGTAGAGTTGTCAGTAGTGATCCGCTGGCTTCAGCTGTTAATTTGGGAAATGCTTCACCTCGTAATATTGAAAAATATGGTTTTCGGCCTTATCATCTAAGAGTACATATTTCAGGTGCTTTTATTATTCACAAAGGTTTTGGCTGTCGCTTCAAAATTTTTCAACCAATATCAAACTTGGGAAAACCACCTGAAGAAATTCCAGCTGGTAATCCACTATTTCTTAGTAACAAAGATCGGCCAGGTGGGTTTTCATTTCATTTTTTTTATAATTTCCCCAAAATAAATTTCTAGTAAATTCATGATGATAAAACAATCGATTTTCTTTTTTTTGATGTTTGTCTCTGCTCCAATACTTTCCCAACAAGAAAAGTACGTAATTCAAAATCATGAATATAATGCAACCATGGGCGGCTCTTTTGATTTGAATCAATTTTCAGCTGGGTTCGATTATTATTCTAATTTGAACGATGAACAACAAATTGGAACGGGAATACAAATTTCATTATACAGTTATAATTTTAATGTGACAAAACGATCTTTTCAAAAAGTTTATACTCAAATCAATGAATCTTATTTTATTGAATTAAGACCTCACCGTTCCTACTATTTAGATATCCCAATTGTTTTTGCTCATCGTACAAATTTTGGTAATACTAGTTTTAAAGTAGAAGGCGGGATTATAAATGGTTTTTTGCTAGGCGTATATGGAGATGGCAGGCTGAGATATGAAGAACCTTTTTTAGGTTCCAGAAATTATTTGCAAGGATGGATCGCTACTCATGGTTTTAGAAAATACACTTTAAGGACAAATACAGCAATCAGTTATTTTTTAAAATCCGGAATGGGTTTTAAACTTCAATTAGGCGTTCCGATTATTAAGATGGGGCAAAAAATAGAAAATATTCCTTCTAATGAACATCTATTGGATAACAATAAACAACCAATATCCATTATGCTACATTTAGTGACTTCTTTCAAAAAACGATTAAAAACAAGATGAAAAATTTACTATATCTATTTTCCGTTATTTTATTGTTAGGTTGTGATGCACAAGATATTCCTGATGACAATTTAGCGGATCCTTCTTATTTTTTGAATGGAACGCTAAATGGTGAAGATTATGAAATATTTGCTGGTGATGAAAATATGACTATTAGCACCGAAAATTATTTGCTAACACCTAATGTAAATACACCAGATGATATCATTGGATTCGTTGGTTATTTTCATAACAATGTCTTTTGTCAAGAAAGTTGTAATGAACAATTGGAGATTCAAATTATGGCACCTGAATTCAATTTAAATTCACTGGAGGTTAAAGTGGAGGAGGTATTTATGGTAGATAATTATGCGTATGATTACTTGGATGGTCAACCGGAAATTGAGACGGATATTTCATTGGTTCGAATCATCTATACGAACGAACAAGGAGAAAATTTTTATTCTGTAACTCATGAGAATTTGCTTGATTTGGAATTCAAAATTACTTCCGTTCAAAGAATATCAAGAAACGGGCAGCAAGTTTTGGGTGGAGCAGGTAATGAAGCTCCTGGTAGTGCTAAATTAGAAATTGAATTTGACTGTGACCTTTATGATGGTGATAATAATTTACTTCAATTCCGAAACATGCAAGGGGTTATTTTGCTTGGAAATTTTTGGAATAATTGATATCTAGTTTTCTAACCCTGAGCGGATGGATTGACCAGCGCAAGGATTAGAAAACGTTAAATCTTGTTAAACATCAATTTTTACTTTTTGATTAAATATCGTTTTCACGTTACCAAATCCTTCCTTACACATAGCTACCACACACAGACTTAGGAAAGGGTAGAGATCCTCCTTAAATCACATTTAGCCCAAATTATCCTGATTATATAAAAAATGTCCTTATTTTTAGGATTCCAAACAGTTTTACCTATGAAATCCATGATTAATAAATATACGCTTTGTGTAGTTGCTTTAACTTTATTGATAACAACTGCATGTAAATTAGATGACACAACAATTTCTGGTGTCCCTCAACTGGAATACACGTCAATTGAAGGTCTATCTAACAAGGTGGGAGCGGAAACTCAAGTCTTTACAATCAACGCCAATGAGGATCAAGAAATAACCGGTACCAATGGTGTTAAAATAGTGATCCCTCAAGATGTCTTTAGGACAAGCAATGGAGAACCAGTCAATGGCATGATTGATATAGAGCTCCAAGAAATCCTTACCAAGAGTGAAATGGTCTTATCTAACAAACCTTCTGAAGCAGACGGTGCCATGCTAGAAACAGTTGGCGCTTTTTCAATTGAAGCAATTCAAAATAACAATGCATTAACAATTGATCAACCTTTAGGAGTTGAGTTGAATATGAATTCAAATATTGATAATCCTACAGCATTGAGTATTTATTACGGAAACGCTATTTCTGATGGTTCTGTAAATTGG
Organism: uncultured Saprospiraceae bacterium; assembly: GCA_937941765.1. Classification (GTDB taxonomy): domain Bacteria; phylum Bacteroidota; class Bacteroidia; order Chitinophagales; family Saprospiraceae; genus CALDGQ01. The sequence goes on along the minus strand of CALDGQ010000148.1, from coordinate 12,619 downwards.
GTGTTAGATTCAAACAGTGATGTGCCACTAAATGCAGGTGTTCATGCTTTTGATGTTAATCAATTGGAATGGGCTAATTGTGCTAAACCTCTAGTATCTAGTGAAACGCACAAGTTAACAGTGAGTCCTGGATTTAGAGCAGATTTAAATGACCAAAATGGTTTTTTAATTTTTGATGATTCACCAACAGTTGTAAAATTGATTCCAGAAGGTGAAAAATTTGTAAGAGATGATTTTCCTTCCGGCAAGACTGCAACCGTTGTCATGATTGCAATAGATCCAATAGCTATTTATTTATCCGTAGTGCCAGGTGTCAATTTGACTGAAGATAAAACCGTAAATGCCAATCATAACGTGGTAACAGAAGCGGAGTTGATTTCTACTATTGAAGGGTTGAACTAGAAAACATGATTCTATCAAAAATTGAAATTCCTGAAAAGTTTATTCTTTTCAGGAATTTTTTATTTAGGGATTTTTAGAAATAGTATAAAGTGCTGATAACTAATAATTTAGAATATATTTTATAAATAGTTGCATCAATTTAGCGTAGATACGCTAAAAAACGGGGTAATGAAGTCAAAACTCAATTACGTATTTAAATTGTTTTATATTAACCTCAGATATCCAAAAGCAGCGTTTTGAAGCGGGTGGCGGATTTTAAATGTTTGAGGGACGAGTCTGCCTGCCGGCATAGGCAGGTTTTTAAAATCTAGAATTTTCATGCTGCTATATCCAGTCGGTATAGCTTGCCTATTTTTCAATTGAAAAAGTAACAAGAATAGACTCCTTGAAAATAAAAACTTGGATCGGAGTGGTATTGATTCTTATTCAATTTTAGAGAAATTCGAAATTCATGCATTCAAAAATGAAAATTTGTTACTCCCGAATATCCCTATTTAATCTCTATCTTCAAGTCTTCCTCCTTTTTCCACGCCACATAACCCATCACACATAACACTAAGTAAACGCAGAATAAAAAAGTTACAAAATACAACCCTTTGTATGCATAAACCCCAATCGCGATAATATCAACAACAATCCAGACGATCCAATTCTCCAAATATTTCTTCGCTAATAAATACTGAGCAACTAAACTTCCTACAGTCGTAAAGGCATCAAAATATGCCAAATCCGCACCAAATAAATTGGACATACCATATCCCCATAGTGGAGTTATTAGTACAATTACCGCAACCCAAATAATCCAGTCTCTGTTTGTAAAATGAAGAATCGGAGCTTTTTCCTTTTTTTGATTTTTTGTTGCCACCCAATTATACCAACCATAAATATTCAGGATCAATAAAATATTATGAAGTAAAAAATCAGACAATAAGTTATTTGAATAGAAAATAATTGAAAGCAATACGACACTAACAATTCCAAAAATCCAGGCAGCAACCTTCTCTTTAGTTTGTAAGTAAACACAAATGATTCCCGAAATCGTCGCAATGATCTCAAATATAGTTTGCCAGGTTAAAAAGGAGGAGGTAAGTTCCATATCGAAATTAGCTTAAACATTATTTACAAAGTACCAATTTAAACTTATACTTTAGCAATACTAAATAATAAGATGATTTCTAATGATTTCTAAATTTCGCTTCTTATGAATACTATTATTAAATACAGTTTGGATGAATTATTTCGATACTTGTTGTCGATCGCTTTTATCATTCTAAGTTTACGGTTATTATTGACACCAGAAATGATTCCGAGCTTTAGTGTTTTTGAAAATATGGGAAACGGAAGAATAATGTTGGGTGTTTTTGCACTAGTGATTACATTGATGTTTATAATTGAAAAAACCAAACTAATTGGCGGTATCTTATTGTTGTTATTATTCACTTATGGTGGCTATTTACATTATACAACAATAGGAGGAATCCCGTTAGGATTGATGATCGCAAGTGGAGGAATTATTTTCGTCTTATTAATGGACTATAAAAGAAAATCATTGAAAAAATCAACTTCCTAAAATTAGAATAAATGAGCACCCCAAAAGAAATAATTATTCCAATAAGTAAGGCGAAATCGATTTTGCTTGTTTTAGCAGCAATTGCATTTGTTGTAATTGGAATTTTTTTTATCCTAAAACCTGAGTTGTTTGAACATCGAAATTATCCACCAATCTTTCTTCGAATAGTAGGTGCTATCTCAATATTATTTTTTGGTGCTGCAGGTATTGTTGGTTTAAAAAAAATCTTTCAGAAAGCTCCAGGATTGATACTTAACGAATCTGGTATCATCGATTCATCAAGCGGCGTAAGTTTAGGATTGATCAAAAAGCAAGACATCATTGGAATCAATAAAGTAAAAATTGCTTCAACTAAAATTCTGTTAATCGAAGTTTCCAATCCAGAGGAGTATGTTGCCAAAGCTCCAAATGCTGCTGTCAAAAAATTGCTCAAAATGAATCAGCAGCAATACGGAACGCCACTTTCTATAAATAGCACAACCCTTAAAATTAAGTTTGAAGAATTGGAAAAAATGTTGATGGAATATGTTGGTTGAATATGAATATATTTAAGATAACCAATCAAACCTGTTTAGATTCGAATTAGTCTTCTTAAAAATCGAATTATATTTCAAATCTTGCATTTATTGTCTGTAAATACTCTGTTGTAAAACATAAAATTGGATTTTGTTGCGGGAGGCGGATTCTATATGTTTGACGGAGGAGTTTATAGAATCTAGACTTTTTGTTTCTTTTTTGTCAATGAAAAAAGAAGAAGAAACAGACTCCTTGTTTGTATAAATTGAAAAAGAAAATAAATAGATGATTATTCATTCAAACCTTCCACACAAACCTATTTCTTATCGAAGTCGAAATTATTGACTTTTAAATTGAGCTAGATTTCTCCACAAAGCCCGCTTGCTTTCGTACGAAGGCAGGTCGAAATTGAAACGCTTAAATATTCCTTGATTTTTCGACATCTTCGCCGAAGCGAAAGCTCAAAATGACAAGGAATAAAAACTTTTCCTTATCTTCATTCCACAAAATAAGTCAAGATGAGAAAACAAATCCTTACTCCATTTCTATTACTTTTCACAACAGCAATCATCGCACAAATAAGTGAAATAGAAAAAGCAATGTTTCAATTACCAGATGTAATATTTGAAAAAATTGAAACACCAAAAAAATATAAAGCCGCTTATCTATTAAGGATCAAACAACCTATTGATCACAAAAATCCAAGTAAAGGACATTTTTACCAAAAAGCATATTTGTCTCATTGGGATATGAATGCACCGACAGTTATGATTACACAAGGTTATCATCGCAACAGCAGTCGACCTTATGAATTAAGTGAGATGCTTCATGCCAACCAAATAGATATCGAACACCGCTTTTACGGAGAAAGTGTTCCGGATTCTTTGGAATATAAATATCTCAATTTGGAACAAGCAACTGCAGATTTACATCACATCAATACGTTGTTCAAAAATATTTACAAAAATAAATGGGTCAGTACGGGCATCAGTAAAGGTGGTCAAACGACCATTTACTATCGTTATTTTTATCCAGAAGATGTGGATGTCAGTGTACCTTATGTAGCACCGATGAATTTGGAATTAGAAGAAAAACGAATTTATGCTTTTCTAGACACCATCGGTACAGATGAATGCCGCGCAAATATTCTTCGCATACAAAAAACGATCTTGGAAAATAGAGAAGAATCATTTATGAAAATGAAATGGTTCAGCAAAGGAGCCAAGCTAGATTATACGTACCTTACTTTCGAACAAGCAATGGAGTACGCGGTGTTAGAATATCCTTTCTCATTCTGGCAATGGGGTGGTGTTTGTGATGAAATACCTAGTGCAGATGCTTCTCTAGACGAGGTACTTGATCATTTTCTGAAAGTATCAGGAATTAGTTTTTTCGCAGATGCGGATATGAAAAAATATTCCGCTCATTATTACCAAGCTGGAACAGAAATGGGATATTATAGTTACAACACAAAAGGCTACGAAGGTTTATTAAAATCATTGCCTTTGTCTCCCAATCCAAGCGCGGTCTTCATGCCCAACAAAATGGACTATACTTTCAACAATACACTTCCAAAAAAAGCTTATGATTGGGTGACTACTAAAGGAGATTACTTTATTTATATCAATGGTGCTGATGATACATGGAGTGCAACTGCTGTGCCTGTCAACAAAAAACGAAAAGCACTTTGGTTCAATATGCCTACTGCTGATCATGGCGAAGCAAGAATTAAAAATATGACCGTATCTGATCGTAAGCAATTAATCAAGCAGTTGAAAAGTTGGTTGGAGGTGGATGTGGAGGATATTTATGATTTATGATTTATGATTTTTTGATTTTTTGATGTATGATTGATGATGTATGATATGACGTAGGTGGCGTGTGCACACGCGAGCCCGCAAATTTTCGTCATATCATACATCATACATCATAAATCAAGAAAAGATTAATTATACATTCCTTTTCACTTCCTCCGAACATTATATTTAACCGTTTCATCCAACAAAAGCGCTTCTTGCAAAACCTCATCCAAAAGTTCATTAGGAATATCTTCAACGCAAGTAAGCATAATTCCACTCACTTGTTTTCGGCCATTAAAACTCAAAATTCCTTGTGAATTCGACAACTCATTCCCTCGTAAAAACGCCATTTCTATTGCATCATTCTTTTTTGGATTGAGATAACAAACCCAACTTTTGCCATAATAAAAAGGGATACGATATCGAATTTTCGATTGCAAATTGAGGTTTTCTAAAAGACTGTGTAGGTACAACATAATCTCTTTTTGATTACCTTCTAAATCGATAATAAATGCTTCAACTGGATTCATAAATTTTCATATTTCATTAAGACTCATGTATATACGTCCTATATTACATTTTCAAGATAAATTCATGGGTCTACGTCTTATTTTAAATTTGAATAGAACTAAGATATCAAAATGTCTGCTCAAACGCTTTTTAAGTCTCAATTTTTATCGCAGACTTCTCTGCACATTGCTTATATTGAGGAGTCATTATTGACATTATGGATGCTCAAAAATCTTAAACATGCCTCATATGAATCTTTTCAAACAATTTCTATCTACAACAGCATTTTTTGTAATTACAATGTCGGCAACTTTTGCGCAGCAGTTAGCACCTGTCGAAGTTGGTCTGCGTCATTTAGAATTAAAGCGGGAAGCATTAGGGTTGACAACCACAGACATCGAAAACTATCGGGTTAGTGATCATTATCTTACCAAGCATAACGGTGTTTCTCATATTTACTTAATCCAACAACATGCAGGCATTGACGTGCAAAGAGCATTAATCAATATTAATGTTTTACCTTCTGGAGCCATTCTAAATATGGGTAATCGATTTATCTCAGATTTGGCTTCCAAGACAAATGCCAGTACTCCTGTCATTGAATTGGAAGATGCGATTCAAAAAGCTGCGGTTAAATTTGATATGGAAATTCCAGCAACACTTACATTTCGGGAAGTGAAAAATGGATATACCCTTTATGAAAATGAAGATTTATTGTTAGAGCCGATTCGTTGTAAATTAGTGTATGAAAAAATAAGCAATCAGGAAGTGAAATTGGCTTGGCAAATTGAGTTGAATGAATTGAACGGAAATCATTCTTGGAATGTTCGGATGGATGCATTGACAGGTGACATGTTAAGTTATAATGACCAAGTAATTCATTGTAGTTTCTCAAAAGAGGAAGTTTGTAGTGATCCGACACATCAACATCATCACCATAAAATTCAGCCAATCAAAAAGAAATTTAAATCAGAAAAAAAACAAGCTACTTCCGTAATTGCTAATTCCTACAATGTATTCCCAATGCCTTTGGAAAGCCCTAATCACGGGGATAGAGAAATTGTTGTAGCACCAGCAAACATGACTGCTTCACCTTTGGGTTGGCATGATAGAACACCAGGAGCTGGTGGGGAGTATACGATTACAAGAGGTAACAACGTGCATGCATATCATGATATTTTTGACCAAAATGAATCAGCAGGTGATGAACCAGATGGTGGAGCCACTTTAGATTTTGATTTTCCAATGGATTTAGTAGCAGGTTATCCTTATGAAAATGCAGATGCTGCCATTGTCAATTTATTTTATTGGAACAATGTCATTCATGATATCCTTTATTTAAGAGGATTTGATGAGGCTGCTGGAAATTTTCAAGCACATAATTTAGGAAACGGAGGACAAGCCAGTGATGATGTCCATGCACAAGCCTTGGATGGTAGTGGAACCAATAATGCAAATTTTAGATCAGGAGTAGATGGAGACAACGGGCGAATGCAAATGTATGTTTGGGGAAATGGAATTAATTTGCCAGATCCATCAGGAAGTCCTTTGATTGTATCCGCTCCTGCTGCTGCTGTTGGTGAATATGAAATGATTCCTGCTGACTTCGGTGCTGGATTACCTGATACACCTGTTTTCGGTGAACTAGTTTTTGTGGAGGATGCAGTTGGAGTGACAACAGATGGGTGTGATCCAATAACAAACCCACTTGCGCTTAGTGGTAGAATTGCTATGATTGATTTTGGAGGATGTCAGTTCGGAACAAAGGTATTGGCAGCGGAAAATGCTGGAGCTATTGCAGCCATTGTTTGTAAAACAACTCCAGGTCCACCAAGTACAATGACGCCTGGTGATGTAGGAAATCAAGTTACAATCCCGGCTGTTATGATTTCGAAAGAGAGTTGTGAAACACTTCGGATGGCTTTACCTGGCGTAATGGGAGAAATTGTCCAACAACCAGCTTCCGTACCACTCCCTGGCCCTCAAGGTTTTGACAGCGATCTGGATAATGGTGTGATTGTACACGAATATGGACATGGTATTTCAATCCGTACTACTGGTGGTCCTTCTCAAAGTAATTGTCTTCAAAATTTTGAACAAGCAGGAGAAGGATGGAGTGATTGGTTTGCTTTAGCTTTTCAAACGACATCAGCAAATAATCCTAATCAAAGAAGAGGAATCGGAACTTATGTTTCAGAAGAACCACCAAATGGTGATGGCATCCGTCCTTATCCATATAGCCGCGATATGAATATAGATCCACACACTTACAAAAATATTAATGGAGTGTCAGTTCCACATGGAGTTGGTTCTGTTTGGGCGATCATGGCGTGGGATCTTTACTGGAATTTGGTAGATGTTTATGGATTTAATGATGATGTATACAATGGAACGGGTGGAAATAATATTGCCATTCAACTGATTTATGATGGTTTGAAATTACAACCTTGCAGTCCTACTTTCTTAGATTCTCGTGATGCAGTACTTGCTGCGGATGTTGCCAATTACGATGGTGAAAATCAATGTTTGATATGGGAAACCTTTGCACGTCGTGGATTAGGCGTTCATGCAACTCCTGGTGGTGCAGAAGATTTTTCTATTCCTGAACAATGTGATTTTTCACTGAGAATTCAAAAAACAGTTTCGCACGATGAAATAGTAGCAGGCTCCAATTTGACATATACTTTATTAGCTAAAAATGCGACCCAAGGATTGTTGCAAAATGTAATGATTAACGATGAGATTCCTGCTGGAACTTCTTATGTGCCTGCTTCAGCAACTTGTCCCAACACCACAGTTGCAAACGGAATAATTTCTATTGATTTAGGAAATTTGGCGTCAACAGATTCTATGTTATGCACTTATCAATTGAAAGTAGACGATGATCCAACTTCTATTATTTTATTGCAAGATGATGTAGAATCTAACAATATTTTGTGGGATGAGTCAAGTGGTGGTGGTGCTAGCACGACTTGGGAAACAGATGATGATGCTTATCAAGGAGATAACGCGTGGTTTGCGGATAACAAAGGTTTTGTAACAGACCAAATACTGGAAACTAAATTTGAAATTGCAATCGAAAGCGACAATGCTGCTTTGTCTTTTTGGCACAAGTATGATACAGAAACGGGTTCTGATGGTGGTGTAGTTGAAATTTCTACCAATGGCGGAAACAACTGGTTTGATGTCAACAACTATATGTATCAAAACGGATATCCAGGCGCATTACAAGAAGATGAAACTTCGGCTTTAAGTGAGACCCCAGCTTTTCATGGAAACAGTAATGGTTATATTCAAACGTTGGTAAATTTGGCTGCCTATGAAAATAAAGATATCAAAATTAGATTCCGTTTTGCAACCAACGAAGGTGGTGGCGGTGATGGTTGGTATATTGATAATATTCGATTGTATGGAGATTTTTATGCAGTTACCAATGAAGCTTGCGTTTCATCTGATTTAAATGAAGACAAATGTTCAAGTGCAACAACGATCATATTAGGAGATGCTTTTGTAGCTACAGATGACGTGGACAATCGTATGAAAATTTCAATAGCTCCGAATCCTACAACTGGCATTACTTATTTGACTTTGAATACTAATGAATTTACAACGCCAACAGTTCGTTTATTTTCAGTCGATGGAAAATTATTGAAGCTTGAAGAGTTACCTCATTCCAAGGGTACGTTCCCATTAGATTTATCAACATTTCCAAGTGGTTTGTATTTTATGCAAATTCAATCTGGTGAAGAAGTCATAACAGAAAAAGTAATGTTAGGTAAAAGATAAATTCATTTCTAAATAAAATATAAGTGCAACAATTGTTAATTTCAATTGTTGCTCTTTTTTTTATAGAATTACTTTATGGAAAATGAAATTTTAGATGAACCTTTTACACGGCTTGATAAGCAATTTTGAATGAGCCTAAATTAAGTAACTTAAATTGCTATGACCCCAAAAAATACAGACATTCTAATAATTGGAGCCGGACTCACAGGATTAACTATCGCCTACTTATTAAAAGACTCAAATCTTAATATCAAAATAGTAGAAACAAGAAATAGAGTAGGAGGTAGAATCCATACAATAAAATCTAACAACAATACTACAATTGAATTAGGTGCTACTTGGATTCAACGACCTCATACACAACTTCTAAGTTTGTTGTCTGAATTAAAGATGGAAATTTTTGAACAAAAAATAGGAAATACTGCCATCTATGAAGCCAATACATTCACACCTGCTCAGGATGTCAGTTTACCACCAAACAATGATCCCAGTTATCGAATAAAGGGAGGTTCGATCAATCTAATTAATACATTAGCGAATTTTGTTGATGCTCAAGACATACTTTTGAATCAAAAAGTTGAGAAAATTGAAGTGTCAAAAGATGGACTCAAAGTGGTTACAACCAATACTGAATTTTTGACAAAACAAGTTATATCTACAGTCCCTCCTTTTCTATTTTCTAATTCGATTCAATTATCAACTGAATTGCAAGATAATGTAAAATCAGTGTTGAATAAAACACACACTTGGATGGGGGAATCCATAAAAGTTGGATTGGTATATGAAAAACCATTTTGGCGAAGTACTGATTTTATAGGAACTGTTTTTAGTAACGTAGGCCCAATTACAGAATTCTATGACCATTCCAATTTTCAAGATTCAAAATATGCGCTGAAAGGATTTATAAAAAATGAGTATGCAAAATTAACAAAAGAGAAACGCTTGGAAATGATTTTGAGGCAATTGAAAAAATTCTATGGTGACCAAGTAAATGATTATTTGAGTTATGAAGAATTAGTTTGGAGTGATGAAGTTGCTACCTCAATGCCTTATGTTGATTATGTCATGCCACATCAAAATAACGGACATAAAGTTTATCAAAATACTTATCTTCATAGCAGACTATTTATTGCAGGCACGGAAACCGCTCAAAATTTTGGAGGATATATGGAAGGCTCCATAAGAAGTGCGCAATTTGTTGCCAATGAAATATTAAAAGAACATCAGTCATAAAACTGAAATTATTTTCTTGAAAGGGCTATCGAACAATCAATTAATACAAAATAAAATTCGAAACCCTATTTGCAATTTGAAAGTTTTATTGCCCTTTTAAGAATGATAACAAAAACACAATAATATTTTATGAAATATCTTTCACCATTGCTCATCCTATTTTTTGCTTTTTCAGCCAATTCTCAAACAATAAATTTCCGAACCAACAGCAGAACCATTTTGGGAACACTAAAAGAAAAAACTGCTTCAATAGGAGTTGGGGACATTGACAATGACGGCGACTTAGATGTGATCGCAGCAAACGGAAGACATTGGGCGCAACAAAATCGAGTTTTCTTTAATAATGGAAAAGGAAAGTTTACAGTTTCGCAACCACTTGCAATCACGAGCGAAACTAGCTATGCGACTGAGTTAGCAGATTTTGACGGTGATGGAGATTTGGATGTTGCAGTTGGAAATGACAATGCACCGAATACAATCATGCTCAATGATGGAAAAGGAAATTTTTCATTTGGAGGAAATTTTGGAGAAAAATATACGTCTACCAGAAACCTAACCGTCTTCGATGTCGATCAAGATGGAGACATTGATATTTTAATTACCAATAGAAAAAGAGAAAATGAGATTTGTCTCAATGACGGAAAAGGAAATTTTGATAAAACCGTTGGCTTTGGAACCAAAGATGATTCTACCATCGATGTAGAAGTCGCTGATCTTGATGGTGACAATGATTACGATTTGATATTGGCCAATCGAGATGGCGGACAAAATTACATTTACATCAACAATGGCAACTTAGATTTTTCCAAACAAATTCCTTTCGGTTCCGGTAGTGATGAAACTAGAGCAGTCGCAATTGCTGACTTAAATAATGATGGCTACTTAGAAATCGTCACTGCTAATATTGGCGAACCGAATCATGTATATTTTGGAAATAAAAAAATGACTTATACTGAAAGTACAGTGTTAGATGGCGATGAATATGGCACCTATTCTGTTACCTCAGCGGATTTAGATTTAGATGGAGATATAGACATTATTTTTGCCAATTCTGGTGACCCCAACTTAGTTTTCTTAAATAATGGAGATGGAACTTCTTGGAAAAAAATCAAATTAAATGAAGAGGAGTTTGACACCTACGATATACTTACTGCTGATCTGAATGGTGATGGTCGTCCTGATATTATTGAAAGTAATTCGGATGAATTGAATCGGTATTATTTTAATTATTTGAAGAAGGATTAGATGGATATTGTTCTTTTGATATTGAGGAAAAAAGAATCAAGTAAGATGTTAAACTTAGCCCGTTTCTTAAGCCTTAAAGGATTGAGAAACGTAATGTTATGAAAAGAGTATTGTAGAAAAAAAGTTTACGAATCCTCAAAGGCTTCGCAAACTGCAGATAATATACAAAAGCAGCATGTTAGTGCTTTCGGCGTTTCTTAAGCCTTAAAGGATTGAGAAACGTAATGTTAGGAAAAAAGAGAAGTGTAGAAAAAAAGTTTAATAATCCTCAAAGGCTTTGCAAACTGCTGATAATATATAAAAGCACTATGAAAAAAATTGACTATTGGGAAAAATTTGAACCCACTATATTTTATCATGTTTATAATCGAGGTATCAATGGAAATAATATTTTCTTTGAAGACAAGAACCATCAATATTTTCTAAAAAAATGGAAGGAATTGCTGGCACCATTTTTCGAAACGTACGCATATTGTTTAATGCCAAATCACTTTCACTTCCTTGTTTATGTAAAAGAAATATCTCCTGAAATAAAAGCTATCATCTCTGGTTTAAATACTTCAAAGAGTGTTGAATTTCTAAATAATAAAACAAACTATAATGATTTTTTAGCATCACAATTTAAACGTTTATTTTCAGGATATTCGCTTGCAATAAATAAGCAACAAGGAAGAACTGGTAGTCTTTTTCAAAAAAGATTCAAAAGGGTTTCAATAAAAGATGAATACAGGCTTTGGTATTTAATTGCTTATATTCATCATAATCCAATTCATCACAAGTATAGAAACAATTTTTCTGATTGGAAATACTCATCGTATAATTCAATTTTATCTGCTAAACCTACTTTGATTGAACGAAAAAAAGTATTAGCAATTTATAGTGAAGGAGATTTTAATTCGAACAAGGAATTTTTAAATTACCACAATCAATTTCAAGTTAGTAATAGATTAGATGATACTGATTTTTGAAAAGTGCATCGTTTCTTAAGCCTTTAAGCCTTTAAGGATTGAGAAACGTAATGTTATGAAAAGAGCATTGTTGAAAAAAAAAGTTTACGAATCCTCAAAGGCTTCGCAAACTGCAGATAATAAACAAAAGTAGCATGTTATGTTAGTCTCCGTTTCTTAAGCCTTAAAGGATTGAGAAACGTAATGTTATGAAAAGAGCATTGTTGAAAAAAAAAGTTTACGAATCCTCAAAGGCTTCACAAACTGCAGATAATAAACAAAAGCAGCATGTTATGTTAGTCTCCGTTTCTTAAGCCTTAAAGGATTGAGAAACGTAATGTTATGAAAAGAGCAGTGTAGAAAAAAAAGTTTACGAATCCTCAAAGGCTTCGCAAACTGCAGATAATAAACAAAAACAGCATGTTATGTTAGTCTCCGTTTCTTAAGCCTTAAAGGATTGAGAAACGTAATGTTATTAAAAGAGCAGTATATAAAAAAAAGTTTACGAATCCTCAAAGGCTTCGCAAACTGCAGATAATAAACAAAAGTAGCATGTTATGTTAGTCTCCGTTTCTTAAGCCTTAAAGGATTGAGAAACGTAATGTTATTAA
>CALDGQ010000147.1 GCA_937941765.1 uncultured Saprospiraceae bacterium | reverse complement strand
TTTTTCTTTTTTCATTGCCAAAAAAGAAACAAAAAGTCTAGATTTTATAAACTCCTCCGTCGAACATATAAAATCGGCCTCCCGCTACAAAATCCAAGTTTATGTTTATTTGAACTGAATTTGCAACAATTTGAATACGTTTTTTAATTTTAACGTAATTACCTCGTTTTATTGGGTTTCTACGTAAAATTGATGCATTATTCCAAAAAAAAAGAATCTAACTACTTGGTTATCAATGTTTTGTCCTACTTCTGAATACTCCTAAAAAGGTCTTTTTATGTTGAATTGTTTATTCTAGTTTCCCCCTATTTAAAAGGATCAATATCCGCATTAAAATCCAAAAACTTAATTTCCCTCATACACAACATCCATCGCAAAAGTCTTCTCGTGCGCTACCATTCCACTAGGATTACTATTCGTAAAAATCAACTGCCCTTCACGACTTTCAGCTGAACTAAACTCAAGCTCACATTCATAATTTACTGGCCCTTTTTTCATCCAGTTTTCAGAAGTTCCTAAAATACACATGCCCAGTTTTTTTCCAGTTTTATCAACCAATGCAACCGTTCCCAGTGTTCCTTCAAATCCAAACCATAAGCCCATGGAGTTTACCTTAATCGAAATTGGAGAAGCTACTTTTGATCCAGGTTTAATATTGACCACAGGATGCTTTTCATTCAAAGCTTTTTTCGTTTCGGAAAATGGTTTGTTATTTTCTGATCTGGCACTTTGGGTAATTACTGCTTTATTTTCAACAGGATTTTTAGTTGATTTTTGTTCATTTGTGGTTTGACCTGTTTCTGTACAGGCTAAAAATGAAATTATAATTAGGCAAAGGAAAAGAGAGGAAAGTACATTTGTTCTCATAGTGTGTACTTAGTTATTTGGTCAGACCTGCAATGAGTATCTCAAAAAAAGTCGAATTAAAATTTAATTATTAGAACCAAAATGAAATAGAAAAAGAATTTCATTTTGGTTCTAAAAGTAATCAGCTTGTTGGTAATTAATTTCCGCCAGTACAAGGATCAATATGTATATGAATCTCCGCACCCAACTCAACCTCAAAATCAGGATTCAAATCAATATAGTCCTCAGCATGCATATCTACATCAGCGCCAATAATGAATAAGGCATCAGAAAAAATGGTTTGATTGGCTTCAAAAATTTCCGTTCCATTGTAAGTTCCATTTACATCCAAATGATCTTGACAAGCTAAGCTTTGTGGACAATCCACCACAATATCGTACGCACTACCACTTCCATCATCAGCATCTACAACAATATAATAAGTTTGTCCAGCCACTGCATTGGCATAAGTTGCATTATCAGAACCTACGGTTCCAATACAATCATTAGGATCGCAACTGCCAAGAATATAAACATCCAAATCACCCGTATAATTTGAGAGTTGAGCAGTAATACTTCCATTTGCCTGAGGAGTGATGGTATGAACTCTTTCTGGTCCAGTTTCCGTCCAAGTGTTACAAGCATAAGCATCGACTAAAGAATTCGCAGTTGAACTAGGACCACTATAAATCACTCCACATGTCAAGGTAATTGCATTGTTACAATCCAATCCAACTGGAGGGCAATCTACAACAATATCGTACGCACTACCACTTCCATCATCCGCATCTACAACAATATAATAAGTTTGTCCAGCGACCGCATTTGCATAAGTTACATTATCTGAACCTACGGTTCCAACACAATCATCAGGATCACAACTAGCAAGCATATAAACATCCAAATCACCCGTATAATTTGACAATTGAGCGGTTAAAGTTCCATCTGCCGGGGCGACGATGGAATGAACTCTTTCTGGACCAGTTTCAGTCCAAGTATTACAACCATAAGCATCAACTAAAGAAGTAGCTGTTGAGCTCGGGCCACTATAAGTTACACCACAATTTAATGCAATTGCATTGTTACAATCCAATTCAGTTTGTGGACAACCCACAATTATATCATAAGCACTTCCACTACCGTCATCTGCATCCACAACTAAATAATAAGTGTCTCCAGCAATAGCATTTGTATACGTTGCATTATCTGAACCTACGGTTCCAACACAATCATTTGGATCACAACTGGCAAGGATATAAACATCCAAATCACCCGTATAATTTGACAATTGTACAGTAATTGTTCCACTTGCAGGAGCCACAACAGTATGAACACGCTCTGGACCAGTCTCCGTCCAAGTATTACAAGCATAAGCGTCAACTTGTGAAGCATCCGTAGAAGCTGGACCGCTAAAGCTGACACCACAAGTCAATGGAATTGCACTATCGCAATTAAATCCTACTTCTGGACATGTGACTAATAGGTCATAAGCACTTCCACTTCCATCATCCGCATCAACAACGATATAATAAGTCTGCCCAGCGATTGCATTAGCAAGTGTTGCATTGTCTGAACCAACAGAACCAATACAATCATCAGGATCACAACTATTTAAAATATACACATCTAAATCACCAGTATAATTCGACAACTGTGCAGTCAAAGTTCCATTAGCTGGAGAGACGATCGTATGCACTCGTTCCGGACCAGCTTCTGTCCACGTATTACAAGAATAGGAATCTACATTTGAAGTTGCTGTAGAACTTGGGCCACTATAAGCAACTCCACAAGTAAGCGCTACAGGGTTGGCACAATCTAACCCAGTTGCTGTGCCTCCTATAGGACAAGTTACCAACAAATCATAAGCACTTCCGCTTCCATCATCCGCATCAACAACAATGTAATAAACCTGTCCAGCAACGGCATCAGTAATGGTTGCATTATCAGAGCCAACCGTTCCAACACAATCATTAGGATCACAACTTTTTAAAATATAAACATCCAAATCGCCAGTGTAATTTGAGAGTTGAGCAGTCAGGGTTCCATATCCTGTAGCCGTTATTTTATGAACTCGTTCTGGGCCCGTTTCCGTCCAATTATTACATCCATAGCTACTAACAATAGAAGGATCAGAAGAACTCGGACCGCTATAAGTAACACCACAATTTATCGTGACCGCATCCGAACAATCCAAGCTCACAGGGCCGCCACCATTAACACAACTTGTAAATTGAGACATCCAATCTGTCCATGGAATAGAACCAGCACAATTGGTATTTGTTCCTGGCATTTCTTTATGTTCTCTAATTCCAGGTAAACTTCTTGTTGTCGGTATATTATATATTCCAGCGAAATAACAAGCCATTGTCGTAGATGCATTTAGCATCGGAACGCTGTTCCAATATTGAGGATTGGTTGCAGTAGCTTCATGCTCAATTCCAATAGATCGACTATTGTTATAAGGATAGCCTGATGCTCCACAGTGGTAAGCCGTATTCGCGACTCCAACTACTTGGGTGATTTCTCCATCACTACTTCTAATACAAAAATGAGCACTTGAAGGAGCATTTGGTCGACAGGTATGAAACCAAGAAATCGCACCAGCATAAGTCCCAACGCCAATCCAGTGATTAACCCAAGTGTCAATGGGATGGTTTCTTCCAGTACCATAATTGCAAGGCGTCAAATTACTGATTGCTGGTCCATAGTCAGCAGCAACAAAAGATTTTTGGGTATTTTTTTTCTTTTTAGTTTCATTAGGAATAGCCAATGTAGCAACACTGTTAAGGTTAACCGTTTCATTCCATACGGTTTGACTAATTCCACCAGCTCTTAATTTTTTAAAATAAGTTTCGGCTTGCAAAGTTCTTAAGTCATCCGTCACTAAACCACTGAATTTTTTAGAAGCATTAAACCAAGTTTTAGTCTCATCCATTATGCTGCTTTCAACCCCAGCATAACTGGCTAGCAATGCTGCCGCTGCTCGTATATTTTGATGAGGATCCTCTTTTATGATTTCTTCAGGAAGGGCAATTAACGCAGCCGCTTCTGCTAAAGTATTTATTTCATTATTTTGAACAAGGTGCATAATTCCCCAACCACGATCTATCGAAGGTCCAATTTGTGTCCAGTTGGTTTCTACTTGCGCAATAGCTTTTAATAATTCTACAGGAACATTAAATTCTGTTGCAGCTTCATTGAAGTATTTATTAAGTGTAGCAACATTGGGGTGAGGACGATTTAAGTAAAAATGCCACAATTCATGATCATGGTCGTCAAAATAATCAGGATTAGTTTGGCCGGCTACGAAATCTACATAATCTGAAAGGTCTGATTGATTATGAGTATGATTATGGTTATGACCATGATGGTCGTGGTTATGTTCTTGACAAAGTCCCAAAAAAGGGGATAGAACAATGCAAATTACTAAGAAGTAGCTGTGTTTATACATGTTTTGGTTTTGAGTTTTATTATGCGTTGTTTGGGCGAAAGCTATAAGGGTGTTTGAAATTGATTCGTAAGTAATTTCATTGTTTAGGGTGTGTTTATATGTATGATGAAAATACTGAATTTATTCGCCTTGCTCAAATTTATTGATAACTGAAATCTCTCATTTTGACAAAATTTAATTTAATTCGCCAACAAATTAATCAACTAGGATGCGAAACAACACATTCTGCAATCATTTATACGATTTTTTCTTAGTTTTACTATCCATCCTATATTAACTTCATACAAATACCTAAACTTATGAAACTGCGATTTTTATTTACGTTATCTATTATTTCGACGTTATTTTTAGGCAACATTAATTGCCAAACTATTGATGTAAATGTTTTGACTTATAATGTCTTAAATTTTCCAAATGGCAATACTAGTATGCTAGATGGAGATGCTGCTAGAGCAACTTACTTTAGACAAATTGTTGAAGATGCTAATGCAGATATTATTATCATTCAAGAATTGCAATCTGAAGATGGTACCGAAATAGAGGGTTTGGCAAATGCAACTATATTGTTAAATGAATTGAATGCAAATGGCATACTTGGCAAAACCTATGCGATGGCTCCTAATTATTATGGTTATGGAAATCCAAATTTTGGTTTACTAGGAAACATGTTGTTTTATAATGCAGGACTTTTCAATTTTGAAGCGATTACTGATATCCCTTCCACAAATACTGCGATTGCCAATAATGGGAGTACGGTTCGGACACCTAGACCACCTACTCATTACGAATTATCGTATCCATTAACTCCAACTTGTGATGAACAATTGACATCACTTCATATTATCAGTGCACACTTGAAGGCTGGATTTGATGGTGCTTCTGCCACTGAAATTTCAGATGAGGCGCGACGTGATTTGGGTGCTGAAGATATTATTGATTTTATTGGTAACAGTTTGACACCAGCTGACAACGTGATTATCGGTGGGGATTTCAATTTCCAAGGAAGTGCAGAAGTTGGTTACACAACTTTAACGAATGGAATTACCAATCCTTACATTGACCCTCTAGGTCCATGGACTAGAGAAGACCCTAATTTTACAACAATGTATACACAATCGACAAGAGCTTTTAATACTACTTCTAACAATGGAGGTGTGACCGGTGGGTTAGATGATCGTTTTGATTTATGGTTTTATAATGATGTCATTCAAAGTGGATCGGATAAAATAACTTACAACAGTGGTACTTATCAGAATTGGGGTAATGTCGATGTTCCTTGGAATGCGAGTGCTTCTGATGGCTCTTACTTTTACAATCAAGAAATTGGATTGATGTCGGACCACTACCCTGTTTTAATGCAACTTCGAATTGATGCACCAACCACTTTATGTGATGATCCTTTGGCAATTGATGGTTTAAATTTTAAAGTAAAAGAAGGGAACAATGGCATTGAATTACTTTGGTCAACGGATCGAGAAACAAACAATCAAGGATTTGAAGTTCAATATTCAACAGATGGAAATCAATGGAGGGTTTTGGATTTTGTAAATGGAATTGGTACAGCTGAAGAAAAAACATTTTATGATTATATACACTATATACCGACAAAGGGACACAACTATTATCGTTTAAAGCAAATAGATTTTGATGGTCGATATAATTATAGTGCGATTGAATCAATTGAACTAAATGATTCTAACATTACAAATACAATGATCTACACAGATCCTGTCAGTGATATTTTGAATATTAGAAATTTTGAAGGTACAGGAATGATGTATAGTGTTTCTGGTCAATTGGTTTTAAATTTTGATTGCAACTCATTTGATTACAATAGCATTGATATTAGTCGCTTGCATCGAGGATCTTATTTATTAGCGTTGATTGACAACAATGGTGTTCGAACTAGTCAGTTGATTGTTAAAGAGTAGTCTTTTGCTAAGCCTGTGTTTTGCATGGTGCTTTGCTAAGATTCGTAAACGTTTGGAATAAATAAAATCTAGAAGCCCTGTTAAGTTTGAGCATAACTAATTTAGAAATGCAAAACTTAACAGGTCTTTTTTTTTGCAAATCTATTTTATTCCAAATTTTCGAATAATTACTTCATCATTAATTTCAAATTCATAGAAGGAAACTATTCTTCTGCGATCAAGTTTACCAGTTGGTAGCGTTTTGAGATTTTCTCCACTTTCTATTAGTGCCATCAATTGTTGATAGTCATCTGTTCGGATTTTTAACTTGACTTTACTGCCTTCTGGATATGTAATTTTGTCAGATTCATTCCAAGGAATATTAACCATTTCACTTTTCAAGTAAAGATCCCATGGGAGGTCAAATGTTATATTTGGAAATTCTTTCAGCTCTCCTATCGAAGCAAATATCATTGATGTCTTTATATTGTTTGTAAATTTTGCTGACCTTTTGAGCGTTCCTTCTATTTGTGTCGTCTCGATCTTTTTTAATGGAAGTTGATATTTGAAGTCATTTTTCGATAAAACCATTATTAAACCTCCAATTCCAAAAAACAACATAAATACTAGAATTGAATATTGAGTTTTAGGATTTCTTTTGAGCATATCTTTTTTATAGAAAAGGTATAACCCATATATTATTGCAACTATCCCCAATAAAAATTGGCTATTCGACGCCCATTGAAATCCTTCAAAGTCCCACATTGAAATATTATTCTCTAAAAAATAAAATTTAACCCCTTGACTTCCTACTAAAACGATTCCCGACATTAGTGCTAGCCATTTATTATATTTTGAAGTTTTTATTTTTTCCATAATGCAATTTAGTGATTATCATGTTTAATCATTATTTCAAAGGAGTATTTAACAATACATTCACAAATTTTAAAAGTTTAGTAAAAGGTAGAGTTAATACTTCTCATCTATTTCCAACGGCACATTCCGTACAAAAACACTTTCAAAAGAAATGGTGGTATTAGTCCCTTCTACTCCATCAATCGGATGAATTTTCTCATAAATGATATCACGCAAGTGGCGATTATTTTTTGCGTGAATTTTTACCATCAATGCATACCGTCCTGCGATGTTGACACATTCAACAATCTCGTTTACGTTTTCTAGCTTCTTTTCTACTTCTTTATGAAATTTAGAATTCTCTAACATGATTTGGGTATAGGCAGAAGTTTGATATCCCATTTTCCATGGATCCAATTTGTAGGTTGCAGTTTCCAAAATACCAGATTCTCTCATTTTTTTTATCCGTTGATGAATCAAAGTATTGGAAACTTTCATTTTTTTAGACAATTGAATCAGTGGAACACGAGCGTCCAAAGTCAATTCATTTAAGATTCTAATATCTATTGGGTCAAGTTGTGGTTTTTCCATATCTAATTAAATATTCAAAAATCAATTTGACAGTAATTTAATACAATTTAATCAATTTTGACGCTGTGAGATATTTTAACAAGCATTTTATGTTTTTTTGCGTTTAATTTGTGTCATAATTAATAACGAACATAAAGTGAGAAAGTCATGAACGCAACAGCAATATTATCAGTAAGCTTAATCCTATTTTCAGTCATTGATATCATCGGTTCATTGCCTGTGATTATCAATATGAAGAAAGAAGGATTGGAGATCAAACCGTCAATAGCGACAGGATCCGCGGGAATCATCATGATTGCGTTTCTGTTTTTTGGTGCGGCCATTTTAGGAATCTTTGGAATCGAAGTATCTTCGTTTGCTTTAGCTGGTTCCTTAATTATTTTCTTTATTGGATTGGAAATGATTTTAGGAATTCGTTTTTTCAGAACAAATCCTGATGAAGATGGAGAATCTGGAAGTATTGTTCCAATTGCATTTCCTTTGTTAGCAGGTGCTGGAACATTGACAACCATTATTTCTTTGAAAGCGGAATACGATACGGTCAGTATTATTATAGGAATTGCTATCAATCTAATATTTATCTATTTCGTTTTGAGATCTACAGATTGGTTGGGGCAAAAAATTCCGCCAGCAGCGATGGCTAGTATGAGAAAGGTGTTTGGTATTTTGTTGATTGCGATTGCGATCCAGATGGCTCGACAGTATATTGGGTTTTAGTTTTTTTTGCAACATTATGTATACAGACGTTTACTAAACTTTTAAAGTTTGGTAAACGTTTTTTTGTTCCTTCCTTACTTCTTACAATGCCTTTATGTCATTTAAACTTAGCATCAAGTGACATTTTTTCTGCTCAAAAAGATTGGTTTTCAATTATTCCTGTCATTTTTTCTGCTTTTTTCAAATGGTCAATTATTTGATGCTTTTTTGGTACAAGTATTTTATATAAAAAAAAAATGAGTGAAATGTATAATAGAAAATTTCTTCCAATTGCTGTAAAAGTAATTTTTCCTAAAAAGCGAAGTTTTAAAAATGAGGCGCATCGTGCTAAGGAGGCTCGTGAGTTGTCTAAGTTGGTTAGTGCGTTGGATTATCGTTTGGCGGTTTTAAATTAGATTGATGGGATAAATTAAAATATTTGAATGGAGTATTTTAGTTAGCCTATGAATTTATACATAATCAATAATTCCCTTATTACATATGCGTAATTCAATTAAAAATATTTTTGCTGTTTTATTGGCGATATCTGCTGCAGCTATTATTGCATTTTCTTTAATTGTTTTAGGACATTCAATTTTCCCAACCCCTGATGGAATTGATACGAATAATTTTGAAAGTATTAAGAATAATTTCCATTTGTTTGAAGTTAAGCATCTTCTGTTTCCATTAATCGCACATGGATTAGCCACTTTAGCTGCTTCGTATTTGGTTTCACGCTTTGCAAAAACGCATAAATTTTGGTTTGCGATTGGTATTGGTATAATATTTATGGCCGCTAGCTTATCACTTTCTTTAAGGATTGGCCATTTTAGTTGGATTGGAATTGTTGAAATAGCGCAGTATATTCCCATTAGTTTTTTGGGTTATAAAATTTGGCAAAGAACAAGTTCAACTAATAACAATATTGTGACATAATTTAGTATTCTGTAAATTTTCGATTTGCTCTACAGTAATGCTTGAGTTCGTGGAGAGTATGCATTCACGTATGCAACCTCCTTTTTAAAAGGAGAATCGACCAATAACAATAATCGACGTGGATCATCACTTACTCAATACCGCTCATCCTTAACATAAGGCAACCGTTCCATAAAATCTACTTCTATACTTGGAAATTCAAAATCTTCAACTACCTTTCCTTGTATCCTATAACAACCAATACCCTTAAAAGGAAACCTGGCAAAGGAAGGCGGGAAATGTACCGTATCAAAAAAGTGACCTTCCCGATCGATCCAAGTTCCGAAAGCCATAAGTTTGCGATTGGAAGTAGTGACATGTTTTCGTTCGATGTAGTAACCGATGATTTCGATTCGTTTGCCGAGGAGTTGTTTTAAATTATTGCCTAATATATTGCCGTCGAGTTTTCGATCAATCAGATCAAATGGTGAACTCAACGAAAATCCTAACAATTCAAATTCATCAAAAGCTTGGTCGTACTTACTTTCTTCTAGAGTTGGCAATGCAAATCTTTCAGTTCCATCCGAAAACATGGTCAATGCTTGTCGGTCTACTTTGGCGGATGGATTGAATACAGCATTTTTTTCCCACATCAATTCACACTTCGTCATTCCAGTAAATCGAAATGCGCCGATTCGTATTAAGATTTCCAATTGTTCGGTACCAATATCCATTCTACTGACAAAATTTTCTAGATTTTTGAACACACCGTTTTTTGCTCGCTCTAAAACAATTCGGTGACTAATTTTTCGCTCCATTTGATGGATATGAACATAGCCGATATAAATATCTTTTCCTTGAATCGATGTCAGGTACTGACTGTTGTTGACACATGGTGCATTGATATTTCCACCTAGCATCCGTGCCTCGTGCACATATAGTTCGGTACGATAAAAACCACCAAAATTATTGATGACGGCCACCATAAATTCCAGTGGATGATACGCTTTGAGATACATACTTTGAAATGACTCGACTGCAAAACTCGCTGAATGCGCTTTACAAAATGAGTACCCACTAAAACTTTCTATCTGTCGCCATACTTCTTGTGCCATCTCATCCGAGTGCCCTCGTTCTTTACAATTGATAAAATATTTTTCTTTCAACTGATGAAAAGCATCACTTGATTTTCGCTTACCCGTCATGATACGTCTTAGCACATCCGATTCATCTAGGTCAAGGCCAGAAAAATGGTGACAGATTTTCATCACATCTTCCTGGTAAACCATTACACCAAATGTCTCGCTGAGATGTTCTTCAAAAACAGGGTGGATATATTCAAAACTTTCTGGATCATGAAATCGCTTGATATATTCTCTCATCATCCCCGATTTCGCAACCCCTGGTCGGATGATAGAACTCGCTGCAACCAGATGTACATAATTGTCACATTGTAATTTAGATAACAAACCACGCATCGCTGGAGATTCTATATAAAAGCAACCGATACAACGTCCAGAACGCAATAAATCTTTTACGCGTTTATCTTGTTTGATATTCGCAATTTGATGGACATTAACGACTTCTCCTTTATTTCTGTTGATGAGGTCGACCGAATCTTTGATATGACCAAGCCCTCTTTGACTCAAAATATCAAACTTGTGATACTTCAAATCTTCTGCTCCATACATATCAAAATGTGTTATCGGAAATCCTTTTGGCATCATTTGTAATGCAGTGTGATAGTTGATTGGTTCTTCCGAAATGAGCACCCCTCCAGCATGAATTGACAAGTAATTCGGAAACCCTTCTATCATTTTTCCGAATTTGAAAATATGCTTTGCCAATGGATGATGTTGTTCCGTTTCTAATGGTCTTTTTACGATTTTATCGATATCTTCTTTAGGCAAACCAAATACTTTTCCTAATTCTCGGATGATGGATTTTCCTTTGAAGGTGCTGTAGGTTGCGAGCAGTGCGGTGTGTTCATACCCATATCTTTTGAAAATATAATCGGTCACATCATCACGTTCATCCCATGAAAAATCGATATCAAAATCAGGTGGCGAACTCCGATATGGATTGATAAATCTTTCGAAGTACAAATCCAACTCCATCGGATCAACATCTGTGATATAGACACAATACGCCACAATCGAATTGGCACCACTCCCCCGCCCTACATGATGATAGCCCGCACTCTGTGCATATCGAATAATGTCCCAAGTAATTAAAAAATAAGAAGAAAAATCTAGTCGTTCTATAACATCGAGTTCCCGATTAACTCGTTCGAGCGCTTCGATATTCTGTTTTCCGTATCTTCGTTTACAGCCATTGAGGGCTAGTTTTTTCAACAGACATAAGTCTCCATCTTTGCTTCCTGTAAAATTCTGTCGATTGACTTGGTTTCCGACTTCCATTTCTATACTACAATTACTGAACAACTGCGCTGTATTTTCAATGATTGCAGGATATTGCTGATAATATTTTAACAATTCTTTTACATTCATCAATCGTTCATTCTCTGTTGCATGATTTTTTTTCGTCAACTTCGTAATCAGTGTATTTAAATCAATTGCTCGTAACAATTTATGCACTTTATACCAATCATCATCGAGAAAAGTAATTGGGTTAAAGATTACTAATTTATCTTGATGTGCTTTCAATGGAGAAGTAAAGAGTCGGTTGACGTGTTCCGGACGTACTCCTAGAAATTCATTGTCATGAAATTCTTCGATCGGCTTCACCAGATGTGTATAAATAAAATATGCATTTTTCAGTTGTGGCGCGTTTCGTGGCAAAGCTTTTCCTTCCATCGAATGTTTGGTCAAGAAAGCGTTGAGTTCTCGAAAACCTTCTTTGTTTTTTGCGATACCTGTGTATCGATACGCATGGGCTTCCCTGAATTCGATTCCAAGAATAGGTCGAACGCCCCATTTTTTGCAACTTTCAATAAAGGCATAACTACAAGAGGTATTGTTGATGTCTGTCAATAACAATGTCTTGTACCCGAACTTTGCAGCTGCTTCTGCGAGCTGTTCCGGGGCGAGTGTCCCGTATCTGAAACTGTAGTAGGAATGTGCTATCACTTTATTCTAACCAATTTTTATTGGCATTTTTTTAGTTAAACAATTTGATTACGTTTTGTAATCAGGGCCTGCTTGTTTAGTTTTCGGATAGCTGTTTTTTTTGAGTTTTGGGGTGGGTTGGGTTTTTGTTATAAGTTATAATTAGGGCGAGTTATCTGTAATTTGATGAATGTTTGTGGATGAATGGACGTGGACGAAATACTCTTAGACGAACGGGAGAACGAATTAGGCGTGGATCTTGGGGACGTATTCTTGGGGCGGTGCCCCAAGTTAGTCTCCGTGACCCCGTTGGGGTCTTAACGTCCTCACGTTCTCTCGCCCTACACTTCCTTTTTCCAAAAAGGAAGAAAACGCAACGGGGTTAGGTACATAATAGATTAAGACATTCGTCCCAATCTAGTGAACCATTCGACTAGTCCAATACTATATCATTCAATCCCAGACATATTTTTCATCATACTCTACCTCATATTTTTTCAAAAAACCACGATATTCATCTTGAAAATCTTTCTTCGCATGATGTTCTTCTTGCCTTTGGATGTATCGTCTAACCACTTCAATTTGTGATGGGTTTACCGAAAATGCACCGTAACCAATTTGCCAATAGAAATTTTGATATTGTTTGCCTTGTGTTTTTATCCATTTTGAAGAATTCTTTTTTACATTTTCCAATAGTTTCATTAGAGGATTTTTTTGTGAGAGTAAACATAGAATATGAACATGATCTTCGATACCTCCTACCTCTAGAGCGTAGCATTCCATGTCATTGCAAATACCAGCTAGGTATGCGTGAAATTTTTCTTGGATAAATTTGTCTACCAATGGTTCTCTCCCTTTTGTACTGAAGGTGATGTGTAGATAATTTTTGACTAGGGATTGTGGCATTGGTTTTTTTATTTTTTCTTCTTTTGTAAATATCTTGTTTTGGCCAGCTTGGGGCGGTGCCCCAAGCTGATTTGCTTGACCCCGTTGGGGTCCTCACGCACTCCACTTCCTTTTCCAAAAGGAAGAAGACCCCAACGGGGTCACGCATACTAACTTGGGGCATCCGCCCCAAGTTTTAGGCACACTAGATTGGGCACACTAACCCAAGTTACACACTCACACACTCATGTCCCACACACTCGCCCCCGCATACACTCCTGCTTTTCTACCCCTTAGCAAAAGGATTCAAAAAAGGCTCCACCCGAACACCCGCTCCCATTCCAGACGCCTTCATAATCGAGCCTTTGCCAAAACGATTGCGAATACGATCCATCTGTTGCATCAGACTCACCTCTTTAAGGGTGTCGTCGAACAAATTAATTTGATAACTACCATGTACCAATCCACTTACACGGACGCCGACGAGTCGAACCAGTTGTCGGCGATCGTATAAATTCTTGAAAAGATCATGTGCTTTATCCCGAAGAACACGATCACTTGAAGAATATGGAATCCTGCATTGTTTAGTGTAAGTATTGAAATCTGTGTATCGAATTTTTACCGTGATACACGAGGTTAGTTTTTCGGACTGACGTAATTGGAATGCCAACTGTTCTGCCATCCCAGCAATGATATTTCGAAGCTTGGTGACATCAATCGTATCTTTATGAAAGGTACGTTCTGTAGAAATCGATTTTCTTTCGGTGTATGGAACGACTGGACTATTGTCAATTGCATTGGCACGTTTCCATAGTGTTATACCATTTTTCCCGAATTCTCTTTCCAACAAACGAGCCGGGATATCGCCCAACACACCTATGGTACGTACGCCCATGAAGCTTAACTTTTTGTACGTTTGTTTTCCCACTGATGGCAACTTACGGGTAGACAATGGTGATAAAAATGATTTTTCCCGCCCCGGTTCAATTTGCATTGCACCATTGGGTTTGAATTCTCCAGTAATTACTTTGGAGACACATTTATTGACTGACAATCCAAATGAAATGGGTAAACCACTATGCTTAATCACTTTTTGTCGCAACTCTTTGGACCACTTGTAGCAACCGAAATGCTTATCCATTCCAGACAAGTCTAGATAGAATTCATCGATGGATGACTTTTCATAAAGCGGTGCTTCTTCCGCAATAATATCGGTCACCAACTTTGAATATTTAGAATAAGATTCCATGTCGCCACGCAACACGATAGCATCCGGACACAAACGAAGTGCCATATGCATAGGCATCGCTGAATGTACACCGTATCGACGTGCCTCGTAGCTACATGAAGCCACTACGCCACGCCTACTGCTCCCTCCTATTATCACTGGTTTTCCCTTTAGTACGCTGTTTTTCAGAATCTCGACCGACGCAAAAAATGAATCGAGGTCAAGATGTAATACTGCCTTGTTAAACATTTTGTAGATTTAAATACTTTTATTTAAAACATTTTGTTTTGCAAACTTAAAGAAGTATTTTTGATTTAGCAAGGGGTAAACCCATTTTTTTATAAAATAATTTGAGGGAAATGATTGTCGTCAAAAATAAAAATGAGCGAGACCGATTTATTGACAAGTTGTCGCAGAAAATGATTCGTAAAGTGATGGAACAAGATTGTCCAAAGTATTTTGAGGCTAAAAATTGTCCAATGCGGACATGGATTGCACGAACGATTTTTTATAAAAAAAGAATTCACGACAGGAGTAGCTTAAAATATGGTTTTTATCTGCGTTATAAATTTCGGAAAAATGATACTATTAATGAGGATATATTTGATATTGGGATTATTGAAGTAAAAATTCCAGAAGATGTAGATGAATTGTTGGACATGATGTTGGTGGAACGAGGACGGAAGTTGGAGGAGATATAGAAAAATAATAGGCATGTCTAATCACTTTCCATTGAGAAGTTGCTTTTTTCTAAGTAATTACGTATATTTTTTTTAAAACAAAGCCAAGTTGGAAACAATATTAGATAATCCTAATGATGGAGAAATAGAAAAATATCTCTTAAAACATGAGAAAATATTGTGGAGTGGGCAACCTACTTTAAAAAACAGCATATCACCAACCAAATTAATAGCGGCGTTAACTTTGATTTTATTTTGCATAATTGTTTCTGGATTTCACACTTATCTTGATAACTTACGATACCCTCTTTGGTACTCAATTGTTATAGTATCCACAGTTATATTAGGGAGAATAATCAAGCTATTTAACGAGAACAAAAGCATGAAAAATACACGCTATCATATAACAAAGAATAGACTCTTTTTTGAATTATGGAAAGATAAAAAAAAAGAAATTCACTTTATCAATTATGAGGATATACACAATATGAGCTATGAAGCATTCGAAAATAAAAGCGGCACCATCTTCTTTTTCTTAAAAAAACCTTCAAAATTTTCTACAGAAGATTTTAAATCAGACGACGAAAGAGATCACCCAACTTTTGAATCAATACCTGAAGTTGAAATGGTAATGGATAAAATAAAACAATTGAAAGTTGAAAAAAGAGGAGGTTCTGTAAATTGATTGTTTCCTTAAATATGACATGCTTGTAAAAGCTTGCAAAAAACAATTTTTTGGGTTTAAGATTTGAAATTATTAATCGTAAAATGCTCTAATTCTGCGATTTATCTACGTGTTCGTTCACGTTCTCCTTCTGCGTTTTTCTGCGAATTTCTGCGTGAGGAAATTTTACGAAACAAGATCCTTTGTTTTCTATGCTCTCTTGTGATCTATATGCGAAATTACGTCCTTTGCGACTCATCGCATTTAGTCTTCTATGGTAAAACAACTCAAATTCACAACTTAAGCGCCTTCAAAGTCTCAATCACTTTTCCATCAGTAGTTGAAATTTTAATAAAATAAATAGCTGCTGGCAAATGTTCAAAATTCAATTCAGTAAACTCACTTGAAATTTCCTGAAAACCAATTTGCTTTCCATAAATGTCATAAATATAAGCGCGCATAGGAATGAGATTATTACGATTTTGAATTTCCACGAAAGTACTACTTTGAAAAGGATTTGGAATTAGTTGAGCTCCCAAAACAGAAATATTTTGAATGCTAACAGGGTATTCACTAACAAAAGTATTTACAGTAGTATTTGTAATAATTGGAGGATTGAAATCAAAATAAATAGCTGCTGAGTTTTCAATGATTGTATTTTCGGGTAAATCTCCATTGGGTTCAATCGAGAAACTTACAAAACCTTGAGATCCCAAAGTATCGATTGCTTCATATGGCAATGAAATTGGGTCAAAAATAAATTCAACAACATTATCCACACGACGAACTTCTGCCAACGGATGACTTGCAGTATTGACACGCAAACTACTCCAATTTAAGTTACTATCCAGGGTATCCACTAGGCGCACTCGATTGGCATTTCCATTACCTGTATTTTGAAAACGAATGGTATAGTCTAATTCCGTTTCAAACAAAGTATAATTTTCAGTTCCAACTCCAGGAGGATTTGCCAATTTATCATTAGGATCGTAAGAGCAAACCACGACATCTGCATAAGAATTGGAAGCCGTAGTCATCAGTTGACCATTCGAATCAAAAGCATTTGCGGTTGTCGTAAATGTCAAGGTTTCACCAATGGCAGCAACACCTGGCACAACAAATGAAAATATAATTGGCTCCGAACAACTCGGTTTCAAATCAACTGTAAAAGTATATTGGATACCAATAATCGTGTCCGGTTGCAAACCTTGAAATTGAACACCCGCAATATCATCAGGCACTTCGACCGTGACCATTCCCGTTCCAAAACTAGTTCCAACTTCAAAAATATCAATGTACATAATACTTGGCTCAAAACATCTGAGCGCATGACCGTTCATAACAATATCTAGTTCTGAATAGATCGTATCAGGAAAGATGCCGATGCAAAATTCTTCAGAAGTGGGTGTTTGACCAGCAATAAAATGAAAGACCGTTGAATCGGTAGTTACCAACCAATCTTCCTCAGGCAAATAAGTATATGAATGTAATCCTGGATTCGAATAAAATCCAAACTGATTGTTATTATTTGGGATATAACCAAAATCTAAAGAATCAATCCAGATATTACCAACAGCTAAAAAAGGTTCATCAGCTTGTTGGGTCCCATTTTGATTGGCATCATAAAATATTTTTCCCTTATAATAATAACTTTCAATATCGCTTCCAAAAGATAAAAGGACCCCATTCGGTGCATTATTGTCATTTCCAATTCCAACCATAATGTTCGCACAAACCAATGTTCTACCAGTAGGTGAAACCTTAAGACTAGTTATTTCCACCTCTTCATGGGGTGTTATTCCAGTTCTTTCGAAGTAAGAAGAACGGTTGCCATCAATATCATAAAACTCGACTAAAACATCTTTGTAAATTGGATTAGCTGGATTGGAATTAAACAAACTTCCAACTGCCAACTCATTGGTGAAGTGATTAAACGCCAGATGTTGGCCTTTACAATTAGGAAATCCATCTCCAAGATTAATAGTCCAAATTTCTTCGCCAGTATTTTCATTCAAACAGGTAACGAAATATTCATCCGTATTTTGGTTCACTCCTAAAGCAAATACCAATCCGTTTGCGACCTCAACTTTTTCAAATATTCCTGAAACATTGGTATTAGAATAACTCCAAAGTTCATCAAAAGTTGAAGTAGACAAACAAAATACATGCGGATTACTAGAAAAATTTCCAACTGAGACTGCCCTATTTTGATCGGTCATTTTCACATCTAAAGTAGGAACTGCACCAAGCGCATAAGTATTTATTTCCATGCCACTATTCAGATCCAAATGAATGATTCTATTGGCACTTTCACCTGTATAAACTAATGCTGAATTTTCATCAATTGAAATTACATTGTTATGGGGGCGATGATTGGAAGTAATAAATGAATTGATATCGTAAGAACTAAATGCATTATCCTCAACTTGCAAGACAAACAAATTATCATTGGAAGATTGACTTTCTGTTCTTCCGAAGATGAGTGAGCGATCTTCAGAAAGCAGCATCCCCGTCGAATAAAAATAATCAACAGAAAAGCCTGCCACATTATTTAATGATCTTTCTTCTCGATTGATTAAATTTCCATCTATATCAAATCGCAGGATATACATTAGATCTACTTGTCCATTGAAATAAGGGTAACCTG
Organism: uncultured Saprospiraceae bacterium; assembly: GCA_937941765.1. GTDB lineage: Bacteria > Bacteroidota > Bacteroidia > Chitinophagales > Saprospiraceae > CALDGQ01. Next base: position 11,658 of record CALDGQ010000147.1, on the reverse strand, counting down.
GATCAAAATCAAAAATATTTTTGGTTCCGTATACTACAATCTCATTGTTAGGAGAAACCCCAATCTTATCTGCAACGAAATTCTGGAAACTAAAAATTCGTTCTTCCCATAAGACAACTCCATTGGCATCTAAGCGCACCAATTTACCATGCGTTCCTTCTTGTACCAAACAAATAACATCACTTCCATCAATTGGGATTGCGTCTATAATTTTTGTAAATAATTGGGCAGACCCATCAAAAAACCATTTTTGGATTTCTTCTCCTGTATCTGGATTGAAATGAATAACAGTTGGATGATATTGAAAATCGGATACACTATCTTCCATTGTACCAACAACAAAAAACTTGTCGTCGATTCTTATCACTTTTCTTCCAGTACTCCTACTTTCATCTGCTGATTGAGTACCTAAAAGTGTGAAATGATTGGTATAAATAATCTCTCCATTTTCTCCATCAAGTTTTACTAACAACCATTTTCCGGGCCCAAAATTATCCGCCTCAAAATAACCAGTCATAATTAAGTCTTCGGAATCATCTAGTAAAAAATCAAGTGAGGCTTGCTCCTGATTTCCAATAGCATATATTTTTGAATCCCAAATTAAGGCCCCACTAAGTAAGTCTATTTTGTAAGTGAGGAGCCGATAGGTACCACCACCTGTAGTTGCATGTCTCCAGTTTACATAAAGAAATTCATTTGTAAGTACACTACTAGAATACTTAGAATCCATATTTTCATCGGGAAGTAAATACCAATTTTGGGCGCCAGTATCCGGATTAATGGCAGCCATTGCCGCACGTTCAATATTACTATTAAGCTCTCCAAAAAGAATAACTTGATCATTGACCAAGTCATATTCTATCCCCATGAAATTTTGAAATTCATCCAACTCAACACTCCAATCACGTTGACTATAATCTGTCGCCGCAAATTTCATTATTGAATCTTGTCGAGTACAGTATAAATTTAATTGATCGTCAACTATCACATTTACATCATAATCACCATCAAATCCAAGATGATATGATTCCACTACGGTTCCATTTGCTTTGGAAGTAATTAACAAAGAATCATTATCACTCCATTGATTAAATGCCAATAGCCCAATATTATCTGTACCCAAATCAAAGAAACGAGCTTCAATCCAAGTTGAAGATCCGAAATCAAAAGTGATTAATTGCTTCCATAAGATTTCTCCATTTTGTGGATCTACTTTCCACAACTCTTTATCTGAATCGAATGCTACACCAGCTTGGTCACAAAAAACATAAATATAATCATCCTCACCAAGGAAAAAATCTCGTACTGTTCCTTCGACGAGATCATCTGCAACTGTTGACCAAATCAGATTACCATTTTGATCTACTGCTTTGAGGTATGGAACCGATTCATTTGTTTCAAAACCTTTTCCACCAAGTATAATATAGTCATTGTATTGAATTACTTTGTTTAATTCATTATTTGCTTCAGCGTAGCCATCGTAAAATATCTTTTCTGATACCTGACTGAAACTGTGGCTAATACCTCCTAAAAACAATATCAATATTAAAACAAATTTATTCATACTTTTCTTGATTACAATACATTAATATGGGTAATAAATATCTAAATAGGTATAACAATAATCATGCGGTAAAAAGTGTTGCATTCTAAATGCCTACTTCATCTTAGCTGCATATTTCTCACTTGCGTTCCAAACTCGAAATAAATTCCGATAACAAATTTTAGCAATATCTTCATCAGAATATCCTTTTTTCAACAACAGAAATATAATGTTAGGATATTGGGAAACATCTTTGAGTCCAGTCGGAAGCGAGTCTCCTACTCCATCGAAATCTGATCCGAATCCGACATGGTCGATACCTACTAATTGGACAACATGATCGATGTGTTTGACGACGGTTTCTACATCAGCGTATAAAGTTGGGTTGTCGATTTTGAATTGCTTAAGCAGAGCTTTACCTTCTAAAGAATCTATGTGCACTTGCTTTTCAATCAATAAAGAGTCTAATTTTCTCCAATTTGCATGATTTTTTTCACGGACATTTAAATCTAAAAATGTAGAACCGAAATTGATCATAATCACGCCATCATTTTCTGCTAATTTTTTCAACATATCATCATTCATATTTCGTTCAAAACCGGGAAGGAATTTTCGGCAAGAAGAATGAGATGCGATAACAGGAACTTTAGATAATTCCATGACTTGATAAAAAGTACTATCAGAAATATGACTTACATCAATCATGATTCCAACCCGATTCATTTCTTGAACAACGGATTCTCCAAAAACACTTAAGCCATTATACGTGCGCGTAGTGTCATATGAAGAGTCACAAATTTGATTGTCTTTAGAATGGGTCAAGGTGATATATCGAATACCACGATCGTAGAAGTGTTGTACATTTCCGAGATCCTCTTCAATCGGAGCTCCATTTTCCATCCCCATTGGGAGTGATACAATTCCTTTTTTAAAATTAGTTTCTACCTCAGCAGTAGAAACTGCGATTGAATAATATTCCGGTAACTCTGTTGCAATTCCACGAACCATATCAATTAATGAATCGGCATATTCTTTCGCACCACCATTCGTATAATAGGAGGATGGAACATAGATAGACATAAAAGGTGCATCCAAACCGCCTTCCTTTGCTCGTTTGTAATCAAAATCTCCTTCATCCGTTTCGATCGGAATCCCCATCAACTCTTTCGTAAATCTAAAATTTTGAATTTTCAATCGATACGGAAGATCAACATGACCATCGGTAATAATAAATTGGTGTGCCAACAAATTGGCTTTCTGACGAAGTTGTTCATCGGTTAAAACAGTTGGTTCAATTATTTTTGCCACTTTCGGAGTGCAAGCAAATACAAGAGATAATAAAAGGAAAAGGGGTAAGAATTTCATAGTTTGGTTTGATTTACAACCAAAGATACTTAATTCTAAAATGAAGAAAGCTTAAGATTTATTCTTAAAATGAGTTATTCGACTAACGCAGAATCGTCTGTTATTAACTTTTCAATTTTCACGTCAGAATTTTTGCCAATACGAAGTTGAAAAAGCATCGTCAGGATCGTAATCAATAATCCGAAAAATTCTCGGACTAATTCCACATGAGCTGATTCAGCTTTCATTTCGGTCGCAATCGATGGCATTCCGCCAACTATCCATTCAACCATTTGTGGAATTAATAATACCATGTAGATAGTGGAAAACATTATAACAGTTATATTTCCCAAACGAAAGGTTTTTCCCATAGCAGCATTCAAACATAACAAAGCAGTGACACCATATACGAACATCCAAATATAAGGGTCAGGATCATTATACTGAAACACAGCAAATGCAATAAAAACTATTGCAAGTATAATGTTAATTAATTTCAAGGGGTAATTATTTTATTAAATATTCTTTACAATTCAATTCTATAACTGATGTTTGGGATGATTCCTAATTGATATTTTTTGACCACCATACTTTGAAGTGCGTCAAAATAATTGAAAGCTATATTTTTTTGATTCGTTGCATTTTGCAAATCGATGGCAATTGTAGATCTCATATTTTGACTAACGATCGTTCTATAAAAACGAAGGTCTATTTTGAAGTAATCACTTTGATTCTGGGAAAATGCATTGTTGTCATCATAAACTGTTAATCCAGTTTGTGACGATATTACTTCGTCAATCGGTGTTTCTCTAAGGCCTCCTGCGTATATGCCTCGTAAGTTAAACCCCCAAATTCTTCTTTTAGTTTCCTTTTTAGTCGACTTTAATTTCAAAAATTCCTTACCAAATGTCGCATTGATGATATAATTGCCATTAAATCGGGTATCTCGTTCAATTTCATCACTTCCTTTGTACTTCGATTCATATAATGAAACATTAAAAAGATAAAACAAATCATTCGTTAAAAAACGCTTTAAACTTAATTCCACTCCATAATTGGTACCAGTTCCTTCATTTTCCAATCGATTTAAAACGTACCCTTCCATCATATTAAGTGCTGAAAATGAAGTAGCTACACCATATTCAACAGGAACATCAAATAGTTGTTGGTAATAAGTTTCCATACTGATCGTAGTAAAACTGTTCAAAAAACGATGATATCCTAAAACGACATGATGTGCTCTGGTAGGTGTCAATTCTTCATTGGTATAGATTGGGCTAGCATTTGTGAAATAAATTTGCGGTTGTTGCAACGTACTATGCATTCCATATGCCAAACTCACATTTGCCTTTTCGTTTAAGTTATATTTTGCCAAAACTCTTGGTTCCAAAAGATTGACCTCTGCAAAAGCATAGTTTAAAAAATGAACACCTGCAGTCAATTCCAATTTATTGCTAAACTTTTTCTGATAATTGAGATAAGGTTGCCATAATATTCTTTTATGATCGCCAAAATTTTGAGTGAAATTTGAAATCGTATATAGAAACTCTGTATTAATATTTGTAAAACGTAAACCTGCTGTTATAGACTGTTGGTCACCAAATTGATGTGCGTACATAGAATGAACACTCCATTTATTTTCAACGATTTGATCTTTATCAGAAAATACTTCTTGAAAATTATCAGTCAATAGCGTTCCAAGGCGATCCGTGTTCAATCCAGAAACTACAAACGTAGTTTTTAATTCATTTCCGTTTTCCATATCCCAACTGTGATTGAGACCGATCGCTCCCATTTTGTTTTTGTAAGTTATATCTGTTCTATCTTTTTGAAATTCCCATTCTGAAGTATCCCGAGGTGCTTGAAATATATTTTTGCTGATTCCTCCCATTCCAAAAACAGAAATAGTCCCAATAGAACGAGAAGGTAATACTAAATTAAATGCCAAATCCTGAAAGCTAATTTCTTCATCTCCCAAATCAACACCTAAATTTGATAACAATCCAATTGTAGAATAACGATAATTAATCAAGTAGGCATCGTCATTGTCTTTTGCCGCAGGTCCTTCCGCAGCGACATCAATTCCTAACAATCCAATTTGAGCAGTTTGATGATGTCGATCATATTTTCCTTTTCGGATATCTACATCCATGATTCCAGCCATTGCATTTCCATAGGCAGTTGGAAATGCACCGGTGTAGAAATCTGCTTTTTTCATCAGTTGCGCGCTCAGTATATTGACACCACCACCAGAAGTAGTGATGCGATCAGACATCGTTCCTGCGTTGGAGAGATGATTGGGATTCACAATTTCTGCACCTTCTAAATACCAATTTATACTGTTAGGAGAATTGCCTCGAACGATTAAATTATTTGCTTGATCATTGCTATTCAATACACCAGCATGCGCAGTTGCCAATCTTGCCGGATCGTAAAAGGTTGCAGGATACCGAAGTGTTTCCTCAATTGTCAAAACTTTCAAGCTAGTAGGACGTAATTTTGCTGGATAACTTGGCTTGACAACAACTGCATCTAATTCAACACTTCTTTCCAATGCAATTTCAACGCGAGTAAATTTATTAAAATTGACATCTACATTTTCTACTTTCTTTTTATTGTACCCGACATAACTTATTTCCAACGAATAGATGCCGTGAGGTACATTTAGTATTTCAAAATCTCCACTTTCATTGGTGGTAGTGCCCAATAAAGGATCCGTATTTTGGATAATAATACTTGCGCCAATCAACGGTGTTCCATTTTCATCATTGACAGTTCCTTCTACTCGCTGTGCAGTTGGTTGCGCATTTAAAGAAATTGTCCAAATCAATAGACCTAAAAATAACCCAACACTTTTGTTGCTTAATCTTGTTTGCATAAATCATCGTCTTCACTATTAAATGAAAGCAAAGATAGTTTATCGCTACAGAAACCAATTAATAGTTAACTGTTTATTTGGGGAACACATCAAGATTATCAATATATACAAAGGAGCGTTTGTCATTGTCTATTATCCTTGAATTCAATAATAAGAGGTCAAGCTTGGTAGAGAATTATTGAATTTCCCAGTTGATTTACTAGAAGGGAAAAACTCAGTTGGATTAGATATCTCAAACTTACCTGCTGGTCTGTATTCTTTGAACATTTCATTACAGAGAGGAAAGTCAGTTACTAAGCAATTTGTAATTATTGCCGAATAAAATTTAAAAAGAGACTTTCTCATTTATGATGAGGAAGTCTCTTTCTTTTAAAAAAAATATTAAAAGTTATTTATTAAGAACCGCTCGATTTTTCATTAAGTGTGTTCTTTTTTATTCGCCTGAAGCTATATGATTATCAAAACTATAGTTTTTAATACCCTATTTGATCTTTATCAAAAGGGTCTTTTTTATTAAAAAAAATAATAAGCTGATTCAAATTTCAACTTTTTCAAAAAGTGCGCTGCCTTTCAATCAAGTCGAATTATACCCCTCTTCCATTTTCTGAACTTCTGCTAAGCCATATTCATCATTTGATTTCAAGCACTCATTTCTTCAGGGATTAATTAGGATATTCTGAGTCTATCTTTTGTATATTTTAAGCCACTTCATTCTGTCACTAAATGCAATTGTTTATTTGAAAATTTCACCAAATAATCAAATAACAAAAATGAATTTAATTAAACACAATCATTTAATTAACAAACCTTTAAGCATTACAATAAAAATAAAAAAAACGATTTTTCAAGAATATTGATATTTATAATTTTGTCGCACTATAGCTGTCACAACTATTAAATTTAGAATTAATTACGGCACCAATTAAGTATGGATTTTGCAATAAAGAAAACATACACCCTTATAGCACATTATATTCGATGAAATTTTACTGAAAGTTATAACTCCAAAAAATATCCTTCAGAAATTTTCAATCAAATTATTGGGTTCAATCAAATTCAGCACAATATTGCTTAATAGCATATTTTGAACAGCCAGCCCTATAGGCCATTTGATTACTATTTTTTAATTTCAAAAGTGATTATGAGAATCTATTTATTAAATTTTAAGTTTGCTAAATTTAAATTTTCAACGTTTTTATTTGTTTTAATCTCAATTAATTTTGTTGATATTTTTGCAAGCAATGATTCAAACTATGAATCAAACGAAGCATGTTTTGAAAAAGAAACAATATGCACACTTCCTACTGGGTTGGTTTTCGCCATGCAACCCGCATGCTTAAATGGGACACCTACATCAGATGGTTATTTACAAATGTCTCAATTTGAAAATGCAGACAAGATTAATTGGGTTACTGGAAGTGATTACACTTCTGGAGATACCGATTACGCAAATGCAACTACAATTGGTGCATTGCCATTTCAATTTAATACAGGAATAGGGAATCCTTCAGGATCTCAAGATTACACAGTACGATTGTTCAATGGTGCGAGTGAGTGTTATCTTGATATTACGGTGACTATGAATGAACAAGATTGTTCTTCTGGTTGCGACTGTACTGAAATGATTTACTTAAATGAAATTACAAACGGAGGTTCCGTTCATAAGTTTAGCATTGACCCAGCAAATGGTAGTTTAAATGAAATTCAAAATAATGGTAGTTTTTGGTATCCAGGAAATAACACCAGTGAATTGTCTAAACCACACGGACTTATCGTTGACCTGAATGGAAATATATACATTGGTGAGACTGCTGGAGGAGATATTAGAAAATTAGATTGCAATGGAAATATTGTCCCTGCAAGCGAATATGAAATTGATAGAGGTGGATTTAATTTTGTTACCAATGGTAATGCAATCTTTGTCAATCCTGGAAATGCTACTGCCATTGAGGCATACGATATTTGTACCCAACAACTTATAAACGAGGCATGTCTAAATGGAATGGCAGCTTCTGCGGAAATTGACTGGGGACTTGCCATTGCAGCTGATGGTACTATTTATGCCACATCGGGATATGGGAATAATTACACGAGTGCTAAAGCTTGGAAAATTTCACCTTCAGATTTTGGTAGTGGAGTATGCATTGATCCATGGTTAGAAATTGAAGCAAATAGTGCAGATCCAGGTCCAGGGGATTCGTTTTTACCAGATTCTGAATTGAGAGGAATTGTTGCGGATAATCTTGGATTTATTTATATCGTTGAGCGTATTACAGCAAGAGATGCACGAATCCATAAATATACGGAAGCGGGAGTTTGGGTAGATGCAACTCCGATCGACAATGTTGCAGGAGATGGTGGATATGCTTCAGCTCAAGGAATTGTTTATAGTGAAGAAACGGGTTACTTATATGTCTCCACACTAAGTAAGTTTGATGATTGTGTTTCAATAATTGATGCTACAACAATGGATTATGTTGCGGTTGGTGTTCCGTCTCCTGGAGATGGTACGCAAGCAAAAGGAATTGCCATTGCACAAGAATGTTGCCCAAATAACAATAATATTACAGTAGATACTGTAATTTGTGTTGATGTATTAGGCTCCAGTGTATTCTTACAAAATCTTGTCAATTGCGCCGGCTCTTTTTGCGAAGGTACTTGGCAAGAAGGGACTGGCAATACAGGTATGACTTATAGCGCTTGTGATAATTCTGTAACAATTGATGCAATCAATGCGTGTGGAACATTCTTTATCGAGTCTGATGGAACCGGATCTAGTTCTCAATGTGGAGCCTTTAAAATAACAGTAAATATTGACGTAGCAGTACAAGCAGAAGCAACAGTATTTGCAATACAGCCTTCTTGTACCGATGGCACCTCAAACAGTGATGGGTATCTTCAAATTTCGGAAATCACATCAGGAAGCCGATTTAATTGGTCCATAGGAAGTACTTATACTGGTGATCCAGACTATGCCAATGCAACGGATGCTACAGGATTAAGTTATCCAATTCAACTTGCTGCTAATCAACCCAACCCAAGTGGTTCTCAAGATTATACGGTTCGTATTTTTGGCGATGAGACTAGTTGTGGAGGACGTTGTTATGAAGACTACACAGTAACCATGAATGAGCAAGATTGTACAACAGGATGTAACTGTACAGAATATTTGTATCTGAATGAAACTACTAATAATGGTTCTGTTCATAAATTTGTAATTAATGAGAATTATAATCCTGCGACAGATCCAGCAAGTGCCTCTATTGCATCAGAAATAGGAGCTCCTTGGTATGATAACAATGCTGCGGGAGAAACATTGAGTTTTCCTCATGGATTAGGAGTTGATTTAAATGGGTTTCTCTACGTCGGAGAAGTAGGTAATTCAGATAATGGTGCTGCTATACGTAAGTTGACTTGCGATGGAGAAATTATTCCAGGATCTACTTTCGAAATACCAAATGAAGGAGGTAAAAACTTTACTAGTGCCAATGGTATTTTATATGTCAATACAGAATCGGTTACTAATCCCAGTATTGAAAATAATGTGATTAATGCTTATGATTTGTGTACTGGGAATTTGATAGGATTTTATTGTTTGGATGGTATTGATACAAGAAGGGATTGGGGGATGCATTTAGAGGAAGATGGTACCATGTATTTGACTTCTTCCTATATGCGTGCCAACCAGACAACCATACCTGATAAATTATGGAAATTCAATATCAATACAACGGCACTAAATGCGCCTGGCTCAACGACACCAACTTGTATTAGTTCTTTCCTTACAGAAACTAGTTCGCCGCCAACCATAGGTCAGAATCATTTTGCAAGAGGACTCATTTGGGGCGTAACGGTAGATAATAATGGGAACATATATATAGTGGAGACTACACAAAACACAGAACTAGATAAACCTGCTCCAACTGTACCAACTAAAACAGCCAGAATCTTAAAATATGACAGCAATGGAATACTTGTAGCAATGTCTCCTTGGGATGATGCTGAAGACGGAACAGGATGGTCGAGAGCCATTGGAATTTATTATAATGAAACAATTGATAAATTGTTTGTTTCAACCACTTCGGCGGTAGATGACTGTGTCTCTTTATTTGATACTTCGCTTACTTATTTAGGAGCGGCGGTTCCATCTCCAGGCGATGGATCAGTAGGTAAAGGGATAAACGTGATAAAGGAATGTTGTCCTGCCAACAATAATATAACGATTGACACATCACTATGCTCGGCAAGTATCAATGACCAGTTATTCTTACAAGAACTCATCAATTGCGAAGGAACTATTTGTGAAGGACTTTGGACTGAAGGCGCAAATAACACTGGTTTTACATATAATGCTTGTAATAATTCTGTAACCATAAACGAACTTGGTGTTTGTGGCTCATTTACTTTGGAATCAGACGGATTAGGAGACAATGCTCAATGTGGTGCTTTTACAATTACTATAAATATTTGCGCAGGTTGTGTTGAACCTAACGCTGTTATCGGAAACTACGTATGGGTAGATGAAAATGGAGATGGCGTACAAGATGCAGGAGAACCAGGTATTCCAGGAGTGGTTGTAGAATTAATGGACAGCGCAGGAAATGTAGTCGCAACAACCACAACGGATGCAAACGGTGGTTATATATTCACAGATTTAGCTGCGGATACTTATACCGTAACTATATTGTCAGGTTTGCCAGCAGGATTGGTACCAACTTATGACGAAGACAGCGGTTTAGCTGCTCCAGACCAAACAACAGTTGTAACGATTGCCAATGGAGACGAGTACTTGACAGCAGACTTTGGATACAACTTCACTCCACCAGCAGACACCGATACACCAACAATGGCAGCAACCGCAGCAATTGGCGATCGTATTTGGAATGATGCAGATGGTGATGGCGTACAAGATCCAGGAGAATCAGGAATCGCAGGGGTAACGGTTACACTTTATGGAGATCCAGATGGTGACGGTGTTTACGATACAGTAGTCGGAACAGCAGTAACAGACGCAGCAGGAAACTACATCTTTGATGGTTTACCACCAGCAGCCTATGTAGTCGAAGTAGACGATACTACCCTTCCAGCTGGATTTACAACTACTCCAACTGGCGATCCGGATGGTGATGGCGACAATACCGCTGAACCAATCGTACTTGCACCAGGTGATGTAGTATTACTTCAAGATTTCGGATATAACAATCCAACTACATATAGCATTGGAGATACCGTATTCTTAGATCCAGATGGTGATGGAATTGTTGATGCAGGAGAGCCAGGATTTGAAGGTGTTACTGTTGCATTAGAAGATGCAGCAGGAAATGTGATCGCAACTACTACAACAGATGCAAATGGAATGTACTTATTCCCAGGATTAGTAGATGGAACTTACACAGTCGTCATTACGGATACAGATAATGTGTTAGGAGAAGTCTCTCCAATCTCTGATCCTGACGGTGGTTTAGATAACACTTCAGTTACAACGATTGCAGGTGCAGATGATTTAGATCAAGACTTCGGATATGTACCAGCTGGTCACATGGCTGGAGATGGTATGATTGGCGACTTGGTTTACATCGACACAGATGGAGACGGAGCAGCAACAGCAGGAGAAGGAGCAGAAGGCGTTACTGTGGAATTATTCGCTGCAGATGGAACTACTTTGTTAGCAACAACGACAACAGACGAAAATGGAAATTACTACTTCGGTGGCTTGGATCCAACATTAACCTATGTAGTTGATGTAGATGAAACAACTTTACCAGGTGGTGATGTTTACACAAATATGGAAGATCCAGATGGAGGAACAACAGGTACTTCAACGGTAGATTTAACTGCAACAGGACCGGTAGATTTAGATCAAGATTTCGGATACGAAGCAACTACACCAGTA
>CALDGQ010000146.1 GCA_937941765.1 uncultured Saprospiraceae bacterium | reverse complement strand
GTATATCTTTGTGTGTACATACATTGTTGAAAATGTTGTTTTGTCACATTTCACTTCTGTCTCAAGTGGTGCTATATTAATAAAATTTCAAATAACTTTTTTGGTTCTTTTGACCTTAGTACAAACATACGAGAAACATAGATCACAAAGGAGCTTGGTTCGTAAAATGCCTTACGCAGAAGGCGCAGATTCCGATAGCCATCGGAACAGAGAAAGTGGGACGTGAATATTACCGTAGATAAATCCTATCATATTCCTAGGCAGGCGCAGACAGAGGACGAGTTCTTAATAACCTTAATTTTTTAATGTTCTTAATGGTTCACAAAACATCACTTATTCTCAAAGTGCATAATTTTATCTCTCAATTGACCATTGACATACGTGTACTCTTTACCTAATTCCCCATTTTCATCCCAAACCAATACCTTTCCGTGAAGCTGGTCATTGACAAAATCTCGGGAAGTCCATTTTTGTCCACCTTCATACCAAGATTTCCAAGTATTTACTTTTTTGCCGTTGTCGTAATGATATTCATATTTTAATTGACCACTTGGATACCATTCATTGTACAAACCTTCTTCTTTTGAATTGATCGAAGTTCCTTCCTTTTCCAGGTTTCCATTTGGAAACCAGATTTTGTATTTACCTTGTTTTAATCCATCTACAAAAGTGGTCAACACATATTTGTTGCCGTTGTCATGAAAGGAAATTGCTTCCCCAGTAAAAGTTTTTCCATTGTGTGAAGCTTGGCTAATTCCATTAACGTCTTTTAGATAGGTCAATTCTTTGTAATTAACTTGTGATGGACCAACTTGTTGACAAGCGAAAAAAATAAGCAGCGGAAGTAAGTAAAGATATTTGTTCATTATGATCTATTAATTTCAGAATAAATCAAAAATAAGAAATGAAAATTGATGTTCCAAGTTAACTTTGAAAAACGGTAAAAAGTAAATTCCTTTAATTTAGGAAAAAAATGAATATGAAAATCTATACCAATAGTTTTTGGTATAGATTTTCATATTGTGGGGTTCATTTAATTAGCATCTCGAATACTACCAACACCATTCACTTCCACATCAATAGTCGGTTGACCTTTGTAGTAAATATTTCCAACGCCATTGAGTTCACCAGTCATTTTAGAAGTACATTTAATTTCTGTTTCTCCGACACCATTCTGTTCGATGCTAAATTCTTCTACTTCAAAATCAAAAGCCAATAGGTTACCCACACCTGATTTTTCTAGGGTTAATTTCTCAGCAGAACCTTCCAAAATGAAATCTTCTACACCATGATGATTCAATTCTAAATTTGTTAAATCGGTGAAACCTTTGATTGTCGTTTTATTGACACCATGTTTTGAAACCTCTTTGATATCCGGGCAAGTAATGTTTAGACGAACAGGTTCTATATTTTTGTACTCACGAGTACCCATTGTTATCGTCAAAAGATTATTGCTAACATTGGTTTTAACGTGTTCTAAGACATTATCTTCACAGGTGATTTCAACACTATATTCGGTGCCATATTCAATAATGGTTTCAATGATACCTTCGATTTCAACTCCATTGAAGTCCGTATGATTTCTCGTTTCACTAATGATGACTCCTGATCCAGTTGTTGACTCTTTAGAGCAACTCGAAATGAAAAGTCCTAATAAAATAGGTAGGATGAAACTTAATTTTAATTTTTTCATAATTTATAAATTTATTTTTCTGGAATTAAAATTCAACTCTATAATTAATAAATGGAATAAGTCCATTTTGTTTTTGTGTAATTATTTTGTCTGAAATTGGATCATAAAAACTACCAGCATCGTTGAATCGATTGGTGACATTTTGTATATCAGCACTAATCGTATGTGTCATCTTTTTTTGATTAATCTTATAAGAAATTCCAACATCTATTCGGTAATAACTCGGACGTTTGATTTCATTGAATCGTATCATGTCGTAAACGGTAAAACCTAAATCCATTGATTGGTCTCTTAGAATAGGCGTGGTGCGTAGGCCTTCTAAATAATTGAATTTTCCATTGATTCCTAAAATGTTTTTTTGTTGTTTTCCAACTGTCCATTCTTTTCCTCCTAACAAGTTGGTTACAAAGTTGGTCGCATATCTAGTTCTATATTCTCTACCGTCGGCAGTTGTAAATTTGGAATCGAAAACAGAACCAGTTATTAAGTAATAGAATCCGTCAGAGAAAAATTTCTCAAAAGTCAAATCGATTCCATAATTTTTTCCAGTTCCATCGGGTAGTAATTTGGCACCATCTAGATCATTGAAAAAAATGAGGCTAAAAATGTCATTCGTATTAATCGTTGAAAAGAAACTATTCGCTTTACTTCCTACTGGTACATTGAATAAATATTGGTAATAGGCTTCCGCTTTAAATCGCAATTTGTCATTAAAACGAATATCGTAACCACCAACTAAATGAAAAGCACGAACCATCGGTAGATCAAAATTTGGTTTCTCCGCGCTGCCATCGGCATTTCCTCTTTTGATAAAGTAAGTTGAAATATGTTCTGGCTTCGAATACAATCCTGTTGACAAACTAATATGCTGTTTTGAATTTAGGTTGTACTTTAAACCCAAACGTGGATCAATTGCATATGTATTGTTGAGTAAAAACAAGGACACATTCACACCGGTATTCAACTCCAATTTATTTCCAATCTTACATTTCCATTGTGCATAAGCATCCATCAATTGTGTGCTACCGCTATTGTTAAGGAATGATACCAATGTGTCTCCTTCCGAAAATGATTTGAAATCGTATTTGAAGTCTCCATGTCTTATAGCATAACCTGCACGTAAAGTATTTCTTGCATTAAATTTGTAATTGTATACAATATTAAAAGTAGTTTCTTGATGCTTAAAATCTGTCACATCAATCACTTCACCTATAAAATCATTATCCGGATTTAACCGAATAGTCAAGTCATCGTAATCGTATAAAGACGTGGCAATCGAAGTCCGCAAATAACTTTTATTATTCAACACTTTTTTATTAGTTAATCCAACAACACCCATTCCTTGATTTATTTCTTCAGTTTGTAGCTGCCACGTAAACTGATAGTTAGAAGTATCAGCCTGCATACCTTCACCAGTAAAATTGAGGCCTCCAAGTCCGAAAATTGAAAAGACACCTAATTTTTTAGTTGGTAAATTTATTTTAAATGAAAGGTCTTGAAATTTTGTGTCTCCTTCAACAGTAGGTAGTAATTGGTCCACCAAAGCGATTGTAGAATACCTATAATTGACTAGATAAGATGCATTTGATCCTTTCTTCAAGTACCCTTCTGAGGAAGCTTCAATTCCAAGTGTTCCAATTTGAAAACTGTGTTCTCTTTTTTCGCTGTTTCCTTTTCTAAGTTTCAAATCAAAAACGCCACTGGTTGCATTCCCAAATTCGGCAGGAAAAGCACCTGTATAAAAATCTGAATTTGACAATGTACTTACGCTCAACATACTGATGCTTCCACTACCTGCACCAAGGCTACTGAAATGATTCGGATTTGGAATTTCTATTCCTTCTAAACGCCATAACAAACCACGTGAAGAATTACCTCTTACAATGATTTCATTGGTTAAATCATCTCCATTTGCGGTAACACCTGCAAAAGATAAGGCCATTCTTGCGGGATCAGAAATGGCTGCTGCAAATCTAGATGCTTCTTCGATGGAGAAAGAACGAGCACTGTTGGTCGCCATGTCATTTAGAGGTTTGGAAACATCTTGTTTGGCAATCACCACCACTTCCTCCATTTTAATACTTGACTCTTTCATTTCAACTGTCAGCGCAACCTGTTTTCCTGTTGTGACCAATACTTGTTTTATTACACGAGTCTCATATCCTAAATAGTCAATTCCAATATCATATCGGCCGACGCGCAAATTTTCTAATCTAAAGGTTCCATCTATATCAGAACTAGTTCCAATCAATGGATCGGAATTTAACACAACAATGTTTGCACCGATAAGTGGTGATTGATTATCGATGTCCAAAATGACTCCTTTTATCGGTTGGCCGATTGGAATATCTTGCTTCAATACCCACTGATCGCCAATTTCTTTGTACAAAATATTTTGTTTTTTAAGTAGGGTAGTCAGCCCTTCTGTCAAAGTTCCAGTATGATTAAAATCAATTTTTTTTCGCAAATTTAAATTCCCAAAAGAGAAATTGATATCGTATTTTTCTGAGATGTCATTGAGAATATTTTCAACAGACATTTTTTCATAATTCAACTCAATATTTTGGTTTAAATTAGGTTGAGCGATGCCAAGGCTGATCATAAACCAGCCCAATATAAGGGTCAATAAATATTTCATTTTATTCTTTTTTTAGATCGAATGATCTTGATGCGATTGTGTATAAGTTGTTATGATATCCATATTATTTACACTTGTTGATAATCAATCGCGATGTACTATTTTTGTTTTCAATATTCAGGTCGTAAGTAAATTTTAAAACTTCTAAGACCTGCTTATAATCTGGATTGTCAAATGAGCCAGTAAAAAGGCAAGTACTGTCTTTTAGTACTAATGAGACATCTTTGTCAAAATACTGGTTGATGGTTTCAATTACAGTGGTTATTTTGGTATTTTTAAAATTAAGTTTTTTGGTCTTCCAAGCCGTTGTGTTTTCATTTTGGATTTTAGTGAGCGCTACTTTTTTTCCTTTTATATAATTCACTTTTTCATTTGGAGCTAAAATTACTTTTTCTGAATTAGGTGCTTCAAACGAAACCTTTCCTTCAATTAATGTGACCTCAACCTTTTCTTTATCATTTGCATTGACATTGAATACAGTTCCTAATACAGTTGTAGTTGTTTTGTTAGCATTAACTATAAAAGGTTTAGATTTATCGTGTGTCACTTCAAAAAATCCTTCTCCATTTAGGTTTAAATTTCTTTTGCTATTAGATGCATCAAAAGATAGTTTACTATTTTCATTCAATGTTACTTTCGAACCATCTGGTAATACAAAGTTCTTTGTTTCGTTATTGGCAGTTGAATAGTTCAAAATTTCTTCTCCAGAATTATTCATAAAAAACCAAGTTCCAGCAACCAATAAAAGTAAAGTCGCTGCAATTGATAGTGGTTTTTTCCAAATTGGAATCACACGAGGTGCTGATTTGACAGCTGGTTCAGATGTATTCGTTTTTAGTTGACTAGCAATTTTTTTCCAAGCAGCATTTTCATCTATCTGAATATCAGATTTATATTTACCAGCATTTTTCCAACTATCTTCTATCCGTTTTTTGATCAACGCATTTTCAGAATTATCAGCTACCCAATCCTTCAATTGAGTGGATTCTGCTTCAGAAATTGGTCCTGAAAGACTTTTCGAAATTAGAGATATAAAGTATTCTTGATTCATTTAAAAATGTGTTCTATTCTTAATACGGATAAAAAGCAGGCTACCCCTATGTCCATATGAAAAAAAGTAAAATTAATGTAAAAGTGAGGGATGCTGACAGTACTTTTAGGGCCTTAGATATCTGATTCTCAACGGTTTTGGGCGAAATACTCAAAGTTGCTGCAATCTCTTTATAACTCATTTCTTCGAAGCGACTGAGCATAAATACTTCCCTGCATCGATCGGGCAAAGAGTCTATTGTCGCATTGATTTTAGCTTCTAATTCCATCTGTTCCAACTTAGAATGGTCTAATTGTCCAACTTGATTGGGTTGTAATTCGACCGTTTCCCATTTTTGTTTGCGAAGGTAGTCGATGCACTTGTTGCGAACCATTTTTTTGAAATAACCAACAGGGGAAGTGGCATTGGCTTTTGCCCTATGATCCCAAAGTTTAATCAAACATTCTTGTACAATATCTTCTGCTTCCGATTGGTCTGGGACAATTCGATTGGCTTGAATAACTCCATTTCGATAATGCGTTTTGAAAAATAATTGGAGATCTTGTTGGGTGTTAATTTTCAATGCTAAAGTCTTTAAGCTGAGCTAGTTACTATAATACTCGTATAATGGGAGTAAGATAAAATTTTTGATTTGTTTGGACTAATTCTTTCGACTAAAATTTGTTTTGTCTTGGTAGTTGAGTTTGTATTTACAAAAAGCTATGGTAATCATTATTCTTTTTTTATTTCCCCAAATAATCATCCGCAACCCGTTGCAAATAAGCATTGCCAACCGAATCTGGAAATTCAGCACCTTCCTTTTTGTCAAATCGTTTGCTAGTATGGTTGTAAATGTGAGTAGTGTTATCACTTAAAAATCCGAAACCATGATTGAATGTATAGAAACAGAAAGATTTGGAAAATGGAGAAAATATATTTTTGCTATATGGGTATTTTATTTTAGGTTCAATTCCCATTTGATATAACAATGTGTAGGCAATGTCTGTGTTTGAAGCGTATTTCTCAAACATACTTAGTTGATTTCCTAAAGCACCACCTAACCAAATCATTGGGATTTTATATTTTTTAGGATCAGAAATACTGCAATTGTCTAAATAAGGGACGCCGTGATCCGCAACTAATACGACCAAGGTATTGTCCCAATTTGTTTCTTTTTTTAAGCCATTGATAAATGCTCCTAGTGCTAAGTCGGTGTAATGAGCAGCGTTTGCAAACAAACTGTTATCATCAGTTCCTTCAATTCTTGTTGGCATTGGGGTTTTAAAAGGTGGATGACTTGTTAATGTCAATATGGTTTTGAAAAATGGTGTTTTCGATTGTTTTATATCTGCTAGCGCTTTGTCAAAAATCACTTCATCATGTAACCCCCATTTTGCATATAGTTTGTTTTTCGAATAATCACTTTTACGAAAATCGTTTTTTTCAATAATTTCATCCATTCCCATTTGTAGCAAATAAGATTTCATGTTTGCAAAATTGATATCACCACCATAATAAAATGAACTAGAATATCCTGCTCCTTTTAAGTCACGAACAAGTGATGGCAATTTCGCAGTTTTGCTCTGATAATTGATAATAAAACTAGTGGGTTGCGCAGGATATCCACTCAAAATACTGACCAAACCTTCATCCGTGCGATCACCACTAGAGTAGAAATTTTTAAAATAATAACCTTCTTTTGCCAACTGATTCAAATTTGGAGTGATCATTTTACCATTCCATTTTTCAAAAATCAATTTAGAAGTAAAGCTTTCTAGAATGACGAAAATGATATTTGGTCTTTTTGTGTTAATTAAATCGGGCGCTTTAAAATGATCTGCATATAAATCTTTCATATACGGTTCCACTTTGTCCGCAGCAACATAATTAAACGACTGATACAATTTCTCTTTCTCTGAATAAGTATAAATAATATTCCAAACAACATTGATGGCACTATGATTCAAAAATGCCTTGTTAGAAAAGTAGACATTACTTAAGTTGATCGGATTCATTCCAACTCCTCCTCGGATTGGAATAATACTTAAGCCACCCAAAATTAAAAATACCAAGGCAGTAACCCATTTTGTTTTTTGCTTTGTCAGCAATGGATGAACTAATTTTTTGTAAATAAAAAAGAAGGGAAGCAATAAAATGAAAAAGAAAAAAGTAGATAAAAGTAGCGTTTTGAAAGGCACAAAATTTAGAACTTCTCCAACGTTGTTTAAATAAAAAGCGCCATAAACATCCAATTTATTTCCCCAATGCGAATACAATCCACTATCCAAGATCACTGCAAATGAGATGATAATAAGCAATAGGGAATGATACCCAAATAATATTTTTTGAAAAATTGTTTTGTTGAAAAGTGAATCCAGAATCAGCAGCAATGCTGGTAATATCATCAAATAACCAGTCACCGAACCATCTAATTTGGCACCGTAAAAAAAGGAGTTAGCAATTTCAGAAAACAGAGCATCACCGTTTGTTTGATTCCAATTATAAATTAGAAAAAGGGCTCTGGCACCAACAAAGTAACCAATCCAAAAAATCCAAGAAAAAAAGTAATATTTTATTTTCGAAAACACATCGCCGATTTTGTGCCAAAATACAATAAATATTCAATCTACTTTTGACAAGTTTTTGATTGTTGATTCGTTAAATTGCAGTCAACATGAAAAGCCAACATCTTCAGAATATATTGTTACTCAATCTAGGTATGTTTTGTATCAGTACTTCTGGTGCTTTGGGGCGATATATTAGTTTGCCACCACCATTGACGATTTGGTATCGAGCAGTTTTTGCGCTACTATTTTTGGGTGCGTTTTGTTATTTTAAAAAATATCGATTTAAGTTTGATGTAAAGAAAGAAGGAGGAACGCTTTTTTTGACAGGCATTTTGATGGCAACCCATTGGGTAACTTATTTTTATGCATTGCAATGGTCGAATGTTGCCATCGGGATGCTCTCTTTATTTACATACCCAATTATGACAACTTTATTAGAGCCGCTTTTCTTTAAAACCAAATTGCAGTCCTTACATTTGTTGTTGACAGGAATCATATTGTTGGGTGTTTACTTTTTAGTGCCATCTTTTGATTTGGAAAGTGGAATGGTGCAAGGTTTGGGAATGGGTTTGTTGTCAGCATTTAGCTATTCTATTCGTAATTTAATCTTAAAAGCTAAGATTAGTAGTTTCAATGGATCTATTCTGATGTTTTATCAGATGGTGGTGATGATATTGGTTTTGGTGCCGGTAATATTTATTTTTCCTAATGAAAACGTTGCTCCAAATATTCCTTTCATTGTTTTTCTGGGTTTGATTACTACTGCAATTGGGCACACTTTATTTTTGAATAGTTTCAAACACTTTTCAATAAGTACGGCAAGTATAATGAGTAGTATGCAGCCGATTTTTGGTATCTTATTAGCAGTGATTTTTTTGAATGAATTACCTAGTTGGAGAAGTATAATTGGCGGCGGACTGATTCTTTTGACGGTGGTAGTGGAAAGTTGGAATGCTCGGAGAGATTTGTAATTTTGTTGTTTTGATTCTTTCTATTTGTGCGCTGTACGTGCCACCAATGCGTGAAAATGCCTCACGCAGAAAACGCAGAAATTCGCAGAAAGAGTCCTGAAAAGAGGGCGTGAAAATTTCGCGGATAAATCGCAGAAAGGGCCGCGTTTTAATTTCGATTTTGCCTTTTCAACATACGTTTTTCTTTTCGCCATTGTTTTCGATCTTTTCGAAATTGTTCATCAATGTCACGACTCTTGTAAAACTTCTTTTTTCTCAACCTCAATTTGTATTGATTTTCACCAATATCATTAGAAGTAACTTCAATAAACAATTTTTTCCCAGCTGAAGCATAGCCATTGTAGTCTTGTATAACACTATAGTCTCTTAATACTAGATTGCGAATTGGAAATGACAACCAGATATTGGTATTGTCACCATAACTTAATTTTCCTTCCACAAAAAGATTCACGGCATTGGATTGAACTTCCATCAAGGGGATATCAATTTCATTCCCATTAATAGTTAATTGATTGGAAAGTGTAGCAAATTGTAAATCTTCAAATCTACGTTTCATCCGTAGTTTGGTAGCAATGGTATCTAGATTTGGGAATCCAGCAAGTTCCACATCTGATAATTTGAAGTCTAATTTTCCAATAGTTTCTTCATTGATCAAACCAGCTCCTCCATTTGCAATCGTTCCTTTAAAGTCAAAATCCATATCCAAATGACCAGAAAGTTTTTGAATACTTCGCAAAGAAGGTAAGTTCAAATAATCGAGACCTCTTATCAATTTAGCAATATCTACGTTTTTAGAATTGAACAATGTTTCAAAAGAAGTTTTATCTAGTTGAGTTAAATTTACCTCTCCTTCCATTCGAATATTTCCGTCATGAAAATTAAAAGAGGTATTATCTAACACTAAATACGCGGAATCTTGCATGTGTAAACTAGCATTCAATTTGTCAAAAGCCAATTTATTAGAATAAACAAATTTATCCAAATTTAAGTTGATGGTCGGATTGAAAGTACGCAACAAACCACGGACTGTTGCCTTGATATTACTAACATCCATTGGTTTGGACGCCTTTTCAATGTCATTCACAATTACATTGTTTTCTGGCATGAAGATATCGAGAAAAGTAGCCCACTCTAAAAGAGGAGAAGTGACGTTTACATCCATCTTAATAGTTTTGCCCGTATTTCCGATTATAATTTCGCTTAAATTTTCTACCGCTCCATCAAACAAAATTTGTCGGTCCATGGAGTCAGAACGAACGAAAAAACTAAAGTCGGCTTTATCTTGTTTTAGGTTTAAATCAACCTGTTTTAATGGGAAATTGACATCTACGGGTTTGTAGTAAACATATGCGTCGCGCATACCAAACACAGCCGTTGTTTCAGTCATCAATTGGGCTTTGGATTGTAAGTCTCCTAAGAAATTTAAATCAACTGTGAATCGTCCTTCCGAAAAGAAGAAGTCTTCTGTTTTGAAAAATTCATTAAATAATGAAGGATCGCCTTCCAAATTTACGGTTGTTTTTAACTTCGATTGGTCAGCAGTAGGAAGATAATTGATAGTTGCAAAGGTTCCATTATGAGCTTTACTTTCGATGGTTATTTCACCGAATGAAGCATTTGTAATGATCCCCAATTGGTCATCTATAATTCCTTTGTGTTTTATATTAATTTTTACATCATCAGGAAGGTGTTCAAGATCTGCAAGTAATTTAATGTTGAAAAAATCAAAGGCAGGTAGCAATTTTTGCAAATTCAAATTTGTCGTATGTAACTCAATCTCAAAAGGTGTTTTTGCTGATTGACCAATGTCTAATGTTGCCGAGAAATCCACCGTTCCACGATCATAATCGAATGTTGTTTTTTCTAAAATCACTGTATTTGGATCTTCAAAATGAATACCCGTTTTAAAATTTTCTAACATTAAAATATCGTAATAAGCCATCGTATCTACTTCCAAAGAAATTCTAGGTTGAAAGTTAGAATACATACCGCGAATTGTTTCTTTCATCGACGACTTTTTCTCTTGATCCGTTTTTATCCTTTCATTTCTAGCATATCCATTTTGTCCAAACAGATTGATAAAATCTACCCAACTTAGCTTTTTAGAAACAATATGCATTTCGCTTTCTGTCGCCAAATTGGAGTTGTTGAAAAGTAGGGTATTGATGTTTTTAAGAATTCCGGCAGCAACAACTTGATGTCCTTTTACAAAAGAGCTGTTCACAATTTTGAAATTGGCATCCCCAGATTTTTTTTCTAAATTCAATTGCTCAAATGGAAAGGAAACATTGGCAGGCTCATACCAAACCGCAAAATCATCTAATCGAATAATGGCATTACTAGCAATTAGGATATCATCAAAAGATTGAAAAGGAGCATTTATTTTAGCAGTCAATTCGAAGTTTCCTTTTTCAAAAAAGAATTGATCATTGCGATACCAATCACTGATTGAATTGGCTTTTCCAGTGATATTTGCGTTTAAATCCAAAACCAAACCGGTTGCTTTTGTGGAAGTTAATAATGCATCTTTTGTGGCTAAATTGAACGCTCGATATTTTGCAGTTACTTGGTCTACTTCAAACCGAAAATTATTTTTAGGTTCTGACCATTTTCGGTTGTCATCGTTTAGTCGATTGACAAATTTTCCTTTCAATTTTACCTGATCAAAATTTTCTCCCAATACCTGCACCTTGTTATTTGGTAAGTTTACATCAACTGATACAAGTGGTTCTTCTCCATTTTTAAAGGTACCTTGAATGAGGGTTTTGGAATAAAAAGGTTTGCCGACACGATAGGGTGCGATCTTTTTTTGTAGATTTTGAGGAAGTAAGACAATAGTGTTATCAAAATGGGTGTCTGAATTCTCAAGTGAGATTGTATTTAAACTTTTAGGTTGAAAAGCTGCTTTAAAAATAAATTGTTCTTCATTAATTTGTAAATCAAAAGGTGCAATTGATATTTTACCTTCATCGAAAGTTGTGATAAACTTCCCCGAAAGTGTACTGTTTTCTACAAAAGATCCTCGTTCTTTTTTAAATGCCAATTCTTTAACGTGCACATTCATATCAGTTGCTGCAACCCATTGATTATCGTTGTGATTTACTTCAGTATTTACCTGATTCAAGCGACCTACTATAGATGTATTTTTTTTGAAATTGTTGTATTGAATAGCTGTATTTTTCGTTTCTAAATCAATAGACCAGTTGCCACTTACCATTTGAATAGTTCCGCTCAATTCACCGATCTGACTATTAATTGATTCTTGTTTTTTTAAATTATTAAAGCTGACATTAGATTGATTGGTCATGATATTAGCGACCCAATCTTGTCCATTTTTAGTAAGTGTTGATTTTAAATTTCCGATTTGACTCACCGATTCAATTGCATTTTGTTGATCTTTTGCAGCGATTTTCATATCTATTAATGATAAATCCAGTGCTTCTAGTAAAATTTTTGAATTACGTGAATTGCTTGTTGAATTGCTTCGTGTAGTATTGAATAAGTCAGTGATATTATTCTTGCCATTTTTATCTACTAGTAAATTAATAGTCCCTCGTTTTAATTCAACCGCATTTATTTCAACTTTCTTTTTTAGCAATTCTACAATTGTCAAAGCGGCGTTGAGTTCATCTACTTGAAGCATTGGAGCGGCTCCATTTTTACTCAGTGAATCCTTAACGACTACATTATTTAAAGAAAGGGTAGTGGAAGGGAAGTTTTTAAATACACTAATCGTTGCTTCGTCAAAGTTTATGACTCCATTTTTCAAAAAACTTAATTTGTCAAGTACCTTGGTTTTGTTAGAAGCTAGATAAGAATTTAAACAAAATAATGAAATGATAAACAATACAGTTACGATCAACAAAAACCATATCATTCCTTTTATCGTTTTCCGAAGAAACGAATGATTTGAATGATTTGATTTTTGGATATCCGACATGAATTTGAAATAATTATTTTTGTCTAATCAATCCTTCTTGGACTACGGATGCTACTAAAATACCTTGTTCGTTGAAAATACTTCCTCTGGAAAATCCTCTTGAACCCGATGCACTAGGACTATCCATCGCATATAACAGCCATTCATCCATAACAAAAGGTCGATGAAAATAAAGTGCATGATCCAAACTTGCGAAAAAGACGTTGTGATTCATTTTGTCTTTATGTGGCAATGCGGCAGTACCTAACAAGTTGTAGTCGGAAGCATAGGCAAGGAATTGATGTTGCATTGGTAAACTGACTTCACATTTTTCTTTTGATTTAAACCAAACATGTCGATAAGGTCTAGTTGCTTTTTGAGCTTCCTTATACGTGTTTTCAACTGGACGAAATTCAATCGCGTTTGGATGAATTACATTCAGTCGTTTATACCATTCAGGATTCGTTTTTTTGAGTGGTTCGATTTGTTTATAGTCTGGAAGCAACGCATCTGGTGGCAATACATTCGGCATCGTAATTTGATGATCAAAACCATCTTGTTGCAATTGAAAAGAAGCTGCCAAGATAAAAATCGGTCTACCTTTTTGTATCGCAACCACCCGTCGAGTCGTAAAACTTCCACCATCTCTAATGATATCAACTTCATAAGTGATCGGAACTTCAATATCTCCAGCCAAGATAAAGTAGGCATGCATGGAGTGTGCCAACCGATCTTCAGGAACTGTTTGATAAGCAGCGTGCAGCGCTTGTCCTAAAACCTGGCCTCCAAAAACTCGTTTCCAAGGTGTCTTATAATTGGTTCCCTGATATTTCCTTTCACCAATTTTTTCAAGTGTCAAGAGATTTATTAACTCTTTTAAATTTTTCGACATTTCAATATTTATTTGTCAAACTTTGTCCTTTCCTTACTTTAACGTCAAATTTTAGGTAAGGTTAAAATAATAGACTCATTTGGTCAAATTTATATTGAATTTATTTTAGAATGGAATGATAGATCGGAATTACAGCTGTTATTTAGACTTTTTATGGTGAGATTTGAACGCTTCGTGTCGCAGATATTTACTCACTTGAGAAACCGCTTCATGCTGATCTAATTGTCTTAAGCGCATGCCAAACAAATTATGGTTCCATCCAAAAGGGAGAAGGAATGAGGACTTTATCTCGTGCTTTTGCATATGCAGGATGTCCGAGTATGATCGCGAGTTCGTGGAATATCCCAGATCAATCTTCTCAAAAAATATTTTTAAATTTCTGCAATGAATTCATCAACAACAATCACCCTAAAGATGTCGCCCTTCAAAATGCAAAATTGAAATACATCGAAAATGTCAAAGATGAAAATGCAGCACTTGTACATAAATGGACCTTGACAACTGCCATCGGTAATATTGATAAATACGAATCCACTAAAACCCCTTATTGGGTACTCATCGGTGGAGGTACTTTCTTGCTTTTATTGCTATTCTTTTTTGTTAGAAGAAGAAAATCTTTGCATAGCTAATCATTCGCGCTTTAATGTAATTTTATTGTTTGAATAACTCTAGTGTCTTACTAGTGAGTTTAGGTATTGATCATTAATATTGACCTGTAATTTTTATTAAGTATGGTTAAAATAATACTTACATTTGCAAGCAATATATTAAAAACAAACTATACTTATGAAATACGGAAAATTAGGAAGTAGTAAATTAAAGGTCTCCAGAGTTTGTCTAGGAACCATGACTTGGGGAAAACAAAATGTCCAAAAAGATGCGGATGAACAAATAGATTATGCAATTGATAATGGCATTAATTGTATGGATACGGCTGAGATTTATTCAGTACCACCAGCAAAAGACCGATATGGAAATACTGAAAAAATAATCGGCAATTGGATCAAAGCCAACCCTACGAAAAGAAAGAAAATGATCATCTTTTCCAAAATTTCTGGAAGAGATGTGGCTTGGATTAGAAAAGGTGGGCCGATCACAGGAAAATCGATTATCAAGGCTGTCGATGGCTCACTCAAAAGATTAAATACCGACTACATAGATTTATATCAACTACATTGGCCTAACAGGGAGTACGCGCATTTTAATAGACATTGGATTGGCAACGCTGACTTTTCAACCATCAAAGAAAAAAAGGAAGACAAGAACATGTTGGAAGTGTTGCAAGCTTTACAAGAATGTGTCAAAGCGGGTAAAATCAGATATTGTGGTTTATCAAACGAAAGCCCTTGGGGAATTCAAAAATATATCCAATTGGCAAGAGAACATGATTTACCGAAAATGGTTTCATTGCAAAATGAATTTAGTTTAATACACAGTAAAGACTGGCCATATGTAGTAGAATCTTGCGAAATTAATGACATCGGATATTTGCCTTGGTCACCATTAGGTGGCGGTGTTTTATCTGGTAAGTACGCCAATGGAAAAAAGCCGAAAGGTTCCCGCTGGTCTTTCGCAGGACGTCATGGTACCTTCAGAGATCAACAAGGTGTTCACGATGCGGTTAAGAAGTATGTGAAAGTTGCAAAAAAACACAATATAACACCTAGTCAACTGGCTTTGGTTTGGATAGATCAGTTTTCATGGGTGACCTCTACGATTATAGGTGCAACAACTATGAAGCAGTTGAAGGAAAATGTGGATGCTTTTGAAATGAAAGTGAGTAAGGCTTTATTGAAGGATGTAGATGCAGTGTTGCGAGAATTCCCGATTCCTTATGCTTAATAAACGGATAACAACAATCGGATACCAACAAATGGATGCTCCATTTGTTGGTGGTTTATGTCGTCCCTTCAGGACTTGAATTCTGCAAAGTCCCAACGGACGACATAAGCACCAGAGAATGGTGAAACCGTTCGACCAAAACGTCATAAACCACCAAAGAATGGTGTAACCATTCTTTCCTAATCTACCACCTCTGTAATACTATACAAAGGTTTTAAAGGATCTCCTTTCACACCATATAGCACCTGCTTCGTATGCAAATCCAATTGTATATTCACCTGCCTAGATTTATCAAAAAGGTATACAGACCAATCATCTCGACCCGTTTCAACAAAAGTAGACGTACCGTTTTTATTTAACTCTGACCATTTTTTACCTTCCGTGTTTTTAAAAGCACCAGATGAGTTACTCATTTTATAAGTTACTTTTTTGGCCATCATTCCATTTACTTTACGGGATACATTAATAATTTCATATTGTTCTCTTTCCTTTTCAAGTTTGACATCTTTATAATAGATTTTCTTAGTATGTAAGTCTAAACGAATGCTAACTTTTCGACTATCATCATTTAGATAGACAGACCATTCGTCTCTATACTGTTCGTTGAACTTGAAAGTACTACCTTTGTTCCCAAATTCTTTCCAAACTTTTTTACCAACTTGCACAAATCGACCTAAAGGTTTTTTGATTGTACCGTATGATACGATCGTTACATTTTCCCCATTGGTAACTACATCCGCAGGTGGATTAGGTGGGGTGTCATCTTCAGGTGCAAATGGCATTTTTACAAAATTAAATGACGCGCCATTATCAAAACTTTCTTTGTCTTGATTGAAAATAGACCATTCTTGACCCGTATGCCATACTGCCGGAATATGATTGTTATATTTTTTGGTATTAAAATTTTGAGTAACAAATAACATCAGTTTTTTGTCTTTAATTCCAGTTCCACTCAAGTAATCGCCATAGCTATTTTTTTTGTCCGTCTTTACAGTATGTGTACCAGCGAATGCATTTCCATATTTTTTGGTGGTTCCTTTATCCAAAACAGCGACATTAAATGTTGCATTCGGCATTGCTGATCGATCTTGATTGTATATCGTCCATTTTCCTTTGACATACCATACTCCAATTGGTTTTGGATTGTAAGTCCCTTTCCAGTTTTGAGTAACAAGCAAAACAGCGTCTGGTTTATTGTTGCAAAGTGGATTATCGATAGTAGTCCAATTTTTTGTGATGTTTTCTGAATTAGCAGTGTGAACAAATGCTGGACCGGATGCATCCATTACCATTACATTAAATTTATTCGAGACAGGCATATCTGTTTTATCTTCATGATAAATTTTCCATTTGTCTTGGTTGTACCAAACACCTATTTGATGTGGATTGTACTTACCATAGTGCTGACTAACAAAAAGCATGGCATCTGGATTTTTGTTGACCAATTTATGATCAATAGTCGTGATGTGATTTTTAATGTTAGCATCTTTGGTTGTATGAATAAAAGTTTTTTGACCAAATAAATTGATCGTCAAAAAAAAACAAATCATAAACGATAGGACATTTAAATTCCGTGATTTTTTCATATCAAAATGGGGTTTACGCGGTTAAAAAATGGTTATAAAATTTTCAAAATTTGCAAAAGAAATTAGCATCACAATTAAAATGAAATTGTAATGACTGCAAATAAGGTGTGTGCTAACAGGTTTACTGCCAACTAGTTAAATGAAAATTAAGATGTGTGTATTTAGGAAAGTAGATATGAAAAAGAAGCGTCCTCTTTTATGAATAGAATTTTCTTCTTTGTCAAATATAATTAATTATTGTAATATTATTTACAATATTTTGAAATGAAGTGCTGCGATATGAAATTTTAACTTTTGTCCATATTTTAAAATGAGCATGTCAAAAGACAAAAATGGTGAAAAAAATTAATAAAAAATCCCAACTTTAGTAGATACCAAAGTTGGGATTTTATGTAGTTATATTGTTGAAAATCGTTCGACTTAAAACCCCATAGCCCGACCAATAATCTCCTTCATGATCTCATTCGTCCCACCATAAATACGTTGTACACGAGCATCTCGATAAGCACGAGCAACTGCATATTCGTTCATGTATCCATATCCACCATGCAATTGGAGACACTCATCACAAACTTTACATTGCAAATCTGAAACCCAATATTTAGCCATCGCAGCTTTTTCGGGAGTCAAAGTTTTAGCATTTAATTCTAAGATACAAGCATCGACAAACGTACGTGCAATGGTCAACTCCGTTTTCATTTCAGCTAATTTGAAACGAGTATTTTGGAACTTACCGATTTCTTTTCCAAATGCTTTTCTATCATGACAATATTGCATCGTCCATTCTAACACTGCTTCTGCATTGGCGCAACCACTAATGGCAATAGACATCCTTTCTTGAGGTAAATTATTCATCAAATAATAGAATCCTTTACCCTCATCACCTAAAATGTTTTCTACCGGTAATTTCATGTTATCAAAAAACAACTCTGCGGTGTCCTGACCTTTCATTCCGATTTTGTCTAGATTTTTTCCACTAGAAAATCCTTCAAAAGTACGTTCCGCCAAAACCATAGACATTCCTTTGTGTCCTAATTCAGGATCTGTCTTAACTGCAGTCACTGCAAAATCACACATGATACCATTAGAAATAAAAGTTTTGGAACCATTCATTATATAATGATCTCCTTTTTTGACACAGGTAGTACGGATACTTTGAAGATCTGAACCTGCAACTGGTTCTGTCATCGCCAACGCACCAATCCATTCTCCAGAAGCTACTTTTGGTAAAACTCGCTTCTTTTGCTCATCATTCAGATAGGTTAGTAAGTATGGTGTTACAATGTCATTTTGGATACCGATACCAGGACCGGTTCCATTCACTCTAGCCATCTCTTCAGAAATGATTGCATTATAACGATAATCATTTAAGCCCATACCACCATATTCTTCAGGAATAAAAATACTGGTCATTCCTAATTCAGCAGCTTTTACCCAAAGTTCGCGATCTACTTGTCCTGCTTTTTCCCAACGCTCATAATGCGGTTCTATTTCTTTTTTACAAAATTCACGAACAGCGTCACGAAACATGATATGTTCTTCTTCTAATAAATGCTCTTGCATGGTTTGTTTAAGTTTATTGGTCCCAAATTGAGAACCTGATTTTAATAATTTCAACGGCAATTTCAATAGCAATATTAATGGAGTGCACTAGCGCGTCTACTACGAGTTCTCTATTGAGATGCCATTGCCACTGAAATTGCTATTGATTATCTCTACAAATTTACAAATACGTTTCAGATGTAATATTATCTACGTAAATTTATTTCAAATTGTTTTGTTAAATGAAAACACACGAAGTCAATAATCAATCACCCATTTTGGAAAATATCAATCTTTTTGAGCTTGATAAAGCACTTCAAAAGATTTTAAGGTCTTCATCTGGAAGTTGGGGCGAATCTGAGGTCCATGCATTTGGGGAAAAAATGGGAAGCTCACAATGGATCGAAAAAGGTAAATTAGCCAATGTAAATCCCCCGATTCTTAAAAGTCATGATGTAAAAGGCTATCAAATTGATATGGTAGATTTTCATCCGGCCTATCACGATTTGATGGAATTAGGTGTTTCCAACAACTTACATGCGCAACCTTGGAATTCAGACAAAAAAGGTGCGCACCTAGTCCGAATGGCAAAATATTATTTTTATGCGCAAAATGAGGCTGGTTCAGGTTGTCCTATCACGATGACTTTCTCGTGTATTCCTGCCATCAAGAATAATTTGCCAGCATCCGAAAAATGGTTAGCTAGAATCTTATCCAACAAATATGATGCATCCAATAAGCCATGGTTCGAAAAAGATGGATTGACGATAGGAATGGCGATGACGGAAAAACAAGGTGGTACGGATGTGCGTGCTAACACTACTTTTGCAACGCCAATAAATAAAACCGGAAAGGGAGAATTGTATCAATTAAAAGGGCATAAATGGTTTTGTTCCGCACCCATGTGTGATGCTTTTTTAACATTAGCTCAAACTGAAAATGGTTTGTCCTGCTTTCTATTTCCTAGATGGAAGTTAAACGGTACTAAAAATGATTTCCGAATTATTAGATTAAAAAATAAATTGGGAAATCGATCAAATGCTTCTAGCGAAATTGAATTTGACGGTGCACATGCCTGGTTTATGGGAGCAGAAGGAAAAGGGGTTGCCACGATTATTGAAATGGTTGCGCTTACTAGATTCGATTGTATGATCGGTTCTACTGCACTGATGCGAAGAAGTCTAACAGAAGTATTACATCACATTCAACATCGTGCTGTTTTTGGTAAAAAATTAATTGAACAACCTTTGATGAAGCAAGTAGTTGCAGATTTGTGTTTGGAACTATATGGGGCACTTGCAATGACCGCAAGAACAGCAAGGTGTCTAGAAAATCCAACGGTTGAGTCAGCACAACAATTACTTCGATTACTGACTCCGATCGGTAAATATTATATCACCAAACGAGCCAGTCCATTTATTGTTGAAGCAATGGAGTGCTTTGGCGGAAATGGGTATGTGGAGGACAGTATTTTGCCAAGACTTTATCGAGAAGCACCTGTCAATGCGATTTGGGAAGGAAGCGGAAATGTGCAATGTCTTGATGTCTTAAGAGCCATCAAAAAGTCACCAGCGATTTTGGAAAATTATATAAATGAATTAGAAAAACAAATTGGAAAAAATGAGGTGTTTGATAATTCACTTTCCAATTTTAAAAAATTACTACCTTATTTTATAGAAAATGAATACAGGGCTAGAACACTAGTAGGAAAACTAGCGATACATTTACAAGCCGCTTCATTACTTGAATTAAACGATTCAAGAATTGCAGATGCTTTTTGTTTCGCTAGATTGTCCGGGAAAAGTGGAAATTTATTTGGCGCAACTCCAATTAAACATGTAGATTACATCTTACAAAATACTTAGAAAGAGGGTTGCTTTTGTGTCCCCGCCAAAGATGCTTAGGCTTTATTCCTAATATATTTGAGAAAAAGAAAACAGAAATTGACATTATGAAAAAAATAGCAATCAGTGAGCCAGGAGGATTTGAAAATTGCAAAATTGTTGAACAACCAGATCCAACACCAAAAACAGGTGAAATACTCGTAAAATGGCATGCCACTTCGTTGAATTTTCATGACTATTTAGTTGCCAAAGGATTGATAAAAGTAATGGATGGGCGTGTCCCAATGTCAGATGGTGCCGGTGAAGTGATGGGTGTAGGAGAGAATGTGCATCAATGGAAAGTTGGAGACAAAGTAATGTCTATGTTCTTCCCAAATTGGATTGAAGGGAAGCCGTCGTTGCAAAAAACAATTGGAATTTCTGGTGAATCACTAGATGGTTTTATGACGGAAATGTCTTGTGTATCTGCAACTGCTGTGACTGCTATGCCCGACGGAATGTCTTACGCCGCCGCCGCAACATTGCCAACCGCTGGATTGACTGCATGGCGAGCCTTGATGTTTGAAGGGAATTTGCAAGCAGGACAAAAAGTATTGATCGAGGGAACAGGTGGGGTATCTATTGTTGCATTGCAAATGGCACGAGCAATCGGCGCACAAGTTTTTGCTACAACTTCTTCCAACGAAAAAGCAGAACGACTCAAAGCAATGGGAGTTAGTGGGGTAGTCAACTACAAAGAGGATGAACGTTGGGGAAAAACTATTTTCAAAATATCAGATGGTGGTGTAGATCATGTTATAGATGTAGGTGGAGGAAGTACAATGAAACAATCGATTGAGGCCGCAGCAATTGGTGGACATATTGTTTCCATTGGAATATTAGGCAATGGTCGAAAAGGAGAAATTACGTTTCCCAAATTATTTTTCAAACATTTGACAATGACTGGTGTCGCTGTAGGGAGTCGTGAAATGCAAGAAGCAATGGTCGGCGCTATCAATATAAATCAATTGCAACCAGTATTGGATAAAAGTTTTGCGTTTGATCAATTGGTAGATGCTTTTCAATATCAGGAATCGGGTAAGCACTTTGGGAAGATTGTGTTGGAGTGGTAAGATATTTTAGGTGCGGTTCTACCTGGGTTGTTTTTGGCTCCAGCCAAAAAAGTTATTTGCACATAGGGATATCAGAAGTATGTTAATTGACTGATTATCACATTGTTGGCAGTGTAAAATAAAGTGATAATGAGACCATTTTAGCCTTATTTGGTCGAAAAACGAGGTTGGCAATTATTCCAACAATTAAAATACGAACTATCCAGAAGTTGATAATTAGGAACTGGTTAGAATTTCAGGATTGGCATTATACGGTTTAGTGGAAAAAGTTTTAAAATCCGCTAAGAAATGAAAACTGTAAGAGCCAAACGGATATTACACTTTGAACCTGCCTGTACACATAGCAATG
>CALDGQ010000145.1 GCA_937941765.1 uncultured Saprospiraceae bacterium | reverse complement strand
CTGAATAATCATCTATGTCCCTACTTTTCGTAGTTTGATTTTACGAGAAGTCTAGTTCTTTTTCTTTTTTCATTGCCAAAAAAGAAACAAAAAGTCTAGATTTTATAAACTCCTCCGTCGAACATATAAAATCGGCCTCCCTATACAAAATCCAAGTTTATGTTTGTTTTAACTGAATTTGCAACAATTTGAATACGCCGTTTAATTTTAACGTAATTACCCCGTTTTATTGGGTTTCTACGTAAAATTGATGCATTATTCCAAAAAAAAAAAGAATCTAACAACTTGGTTATCAATGTTTTGTCTTACTTCTGAATACCCCAATTTAATAAATTCTCATTACTTCTGAATATCCCTCCAGTAACATGACTTAATAAAAGGAAAAATTGTGAATGATTCACTATTTATTGTTTAACAAATCTATTTGTGTGCAAAATTCCATCTTTATCACTAATTACAAGATTGTATATACCATTATACAGTTGTGAAGTCGCAATAGAAATCGTATTCATTCCTACTTCAAGATCTGCTTTTTTAAATAGATACAATTTTCCAACCGCATCAAATATTTGAATTTCCGCGGATTGGTCAAGGTTGCTTTCTAACTTTATAAATAATTCATCAGAAGTTGGATTCGGAAACATATTGTTGAATATAATTGCTGGAACTTCCGTTTTTGAATTCATCGCTTGTACAGATGGCATTGGTGTCTCTTCACAATTGAAATTATACAACGTGTTATTAGCGATGTAATTGAATGATCCATTTCCATCTGGTATTATTAAAGCTGGCAAAACTGGAAAAGAATCGTCTTGTTCGATGATCGCACCATTTGCATCTGTGATTGTTAGTATAGGTTCTTCTGGACCAGTTGGTGGATATATATCAACCCTTTGAGTCACTTTAACTGTATTTCCATTCGGTAGTTCAATTTCAATTCCAGAGTTGGTAAAATACTGTTGTTCATTAAAAACATCATTAAATCTTGTATATAACAAGGCTGGAGGAGCAACCCCATAATCCCAGAATTTGTTTTCAGTCCATCGCGCAGATGAGGACAACGATATGTATCTTTCAGCAATTTGATAGACATGACATGAAGCATCCTTCACAATTTCATAGTTATAAATTCCTTGAAGGGTAGATATACTTAATTCTGATTCCTGAATATTCTGAAATGACGGATCTATCTCATAGAAAAATGCAGTTCCGGTAATATATGTATTGTCAGGACCAATAGGTTGTATGTTTTCTAACAAAATATTTACACCGCCATCAGGTGTAGGCAATATGCCTTCAACGATTATATGTTCTTCTAGTTCAAAATTAGTATAATTTAAATTTGGAATCGTTACAGTGGCAAATAATGCACCACTAAGTTCATTTCCATTTGCATCTAACTTATGAATGTAAACTTCAAAGTCAGCGACATTTGGTCCAGAACCTAGGTCAATCGCTGGGTCAGGGATAATACCTATGATGAGTATTTCTCCACTTGCAGTACGTTCTGCCTTCGGTGCAAAGTAATTAATTCCAGCAGTGTAAGTTGAAACTAAATTAGGATCAATATTAATTGTGGTAACTGGAGCTCCGGTAGTTGTAGTTTCGACAATTGTATTGTTAGAAATTTCAAGTGTAGTGCTTTCTTCTGTTATGAATTCTAATATCGTATTCAAATTTCCATCCGCATCATATTCATATTGAGTTGACATAGTAGGACTCGATTGATCAACAGATGAAAATGATCCATCATCGTAGTATTTGAAACAACCTCCACTAAAATTTTCCAATTCCACTTCACAACTAACATTGTTATTACAATCGTCATTTGTCCAAACATCTAAAACAGGAACAGCAAAAGTCCACAGAAATCCGCAAGTACTATTGCTGATGGGTTCATTGCAAAATGCGCCATCACAATCATACCAGCCAGCCTGACCACCAGAAAGATCATATGCAAGTAGAACTTGTGTATTACCAAAGCCACTTGTGGAAGTGTTAGCAAGTGTAAGACTTGAAAAATTGTTACACAGATTTGGATCTACTAATAAATCATTATACCAAGTTTGTTCCAAGAGATTGCATTCTGTGAAATTATCATTTGTCCAAAGATATTGAATAAAGGTGGCGCCATTGAGTGTCGAACCACAACCCGTTGCCCCATTTTCTTCACTACAATGGAAAGTGCCATCGCAAGAATACCATTCAAAGAAAGAATTTAATGGATCGACTATTAAAATTTGCGCTCCATTGGTAGTAGCAAGAACCAATGAAGAATATTCGTTATTCAGATTGGGATCGTTTAAAAAATCAATAAACCATGCTTGCTCAGTTAGTATACAATCTATGGTTTCTCCCACAATTTCGATGGGGATCCATTCATCACAATCTGTAGATTGAACACTCAAAAAATAATTACCGATACCAACATTTTGAATGTCAACAGTAGAAGTGCAAGGGTTTCCATTCCATGGATTGCATTCCCAAACGATTCCATAATTTTCATCGAATAATTTAGTATTAGCATCACTTGGTAATCCAAATACAGTTACCGTATTTCCGTCGATTGAATAAAAGATATTACATCCAGTAGTTTGACAAGGAGGACAATTACTTCCCCCACAATCAATACCCGTTTCATCCTGATTTTGAATTCCATCCGTACAAGTGGCTCCAACAGGTCCACCAGTCAAAGTAATCGTTATCCATTCATCACACTGATCAGAAACTGCACTGAAATAATAAGTGCCAGCTGCTAAACCAGCAATATCCTCTGAGCTAGAACATGGAGTTCCGTTCCAAGGATTGCATTCCCAGACTGAAGTGTAATTTGCATCAAATAATTTAGCATTTACATCATTAGTTAATCCAGTGACGTTGACATTGTTGCTTGAAAATATAACATTGACATTACATCCATTGGTTTGGCAAGGAGGACAGCTTGCTCCCCCACAATCAATACCCGTTTCATCTTGATTTTGAATCCCATCTGTACATGTAGCGGTTGTTCCACCACCTATTACAATAACTGGAATCCATTCCGAACAAGTTGCTCCTTCTACACTAAGAAAGTAGGTTGCTCCAATTGTCAACCCAGTAATACTTTCACTAGCGGTGCAGAGGTTTCCATTCCAAGGATTACAGGTCCAGACATCGTTGATATTCGCATCAAATAATTTAGTGTTGTCCGTTCCTGTCAAACCACTAACCAAAATTTGTCCGTTTGAAGTACTGACCGTAACATTACAACATAATGCTTGCATCCAGCAGATGCACATCAAACAAAGTGTTGTGATAAGCGTTTTCTTTTTCATAATTGTATTTGTTTTCGGTTATTAATCTGTAATTCCATTTCAAAAATGAGCATATATAATGTATCTATCCACAACAAAAAATTGTTTTTGTCAAGAAAAAAAATGAGATTTCAGTGCAATTTATAAGGTATTCTGATTATATGTTGCCAATAAAAATGAAGATTTGTTGTTGAGTAAACAAGGTTGATTGGTAGATGAGTAATGTAAAATGAATAGTTCGGCTATCCGAAATAATGGTGTTTTCCTACAATTTCTATTATGAAAATTACTGGTCATAAAA
Source organism: uncultured Saprospiraceae bacterium (assembly GCA_937941765.1). Classification (GTDB taxonomy): domain Bacteria; phylum Bacteroidota; class Bacteroidia; order Chitinophagales; family Saprospiraceae; genus CALDGQ01. Next base: position 24,788 of record CALDGQ010000145.1, on the reverse strand, counting down.
CTGAAAAATCTTTTATGGCTTCTATTAAGATTTCACAGATTGAGAATGCTGAGAATTTGCGGGAACATGCGTTTTTTCAATAATAAGCTTTTCGAATCAACAATTGTATCTAAATTCACTTCAGAATTTCAGTTAATTTCTTTTTAAGGTTGAGAGTAGCTATATTAAATAATTCATCTAGTTTGATTGATCTTTTAAATTCTGAAAACAATAGACTTGTATCAATAATCGGAATTTGAAACGCTTTGATTTTAATCTTTTTATTATCTGCAAAAGTATCCTCAATAACAATTTCAGCTACTTCGTCCTGATTTCTATTTATCGTATTAGGATAGAAGAGAATTATTTCATCAACGTTGAACCTTATCGCATAAGAAACCATCTGATATAGATCACTCTGAGCAATATCCTTTTTAGGTTCGTCAGAATAAATAATTTTGTATTTCGTATCGGCGATTATATTTCTGCCTTGAGACTCAATCCATAAATCAGGCCTCAATCCGAATTTCCGATCAGTATCCAAGTATGTATCTTTTTTCTGAGATTTAGCAGCTATATCTTTTAGTTCTTTGTCAATAAAACCGAAAACAAAATCCTCGAAAACAGATTCCATAGGAAGTAAGAAAGCAAACAGTTTTAAATCATTTTTATAATTAAAAGAAATGTTATTTGAAAGAAATAAATAACAATAATCACGAACTGTTTCAAAGGCTTCAAACATCGGATTAAAAGAAAGTCTAGCACATTGAGCTGCAGTTGCAGGCTCGTCTGTTACATCATCCAGAATGAAAAGGATCTCTCTCAAATACTTTTTATTATCAGAATTATTTGTGGCGTTAAATAACAGATTGGTTACATATTTAATAATCCGATTAAATTCATTGTCAATTACAAATGCATCATAGGTGCAATTTAGCTTATGCCAACGTCCTGTACTTAAATTTTCTTTGATGTATTTATTTGTGTTTAGCCGCCCTTTTATAAAAGGTAATTCACGATTGACTTCTTCGTACTGTTGATAAATTGAATTGGTCAACAATTCTCTTGTATATTTTGAAAATAGATAAATCAATATCTCAAAAAAATCATTATTGGTTCCACTTAAAGAAGTTTGATATTTCGGGAATTTAATTTTTCGACAATAACTTAACCACCACAAAATGTGGTTATTCATTTGAAAAACTTCATTGGGTGTGCAGTCTTTATCTTCTTGATAGAATATCTTAGGAAGTAGATTTATTGTATGTCCTTTATAATGAATAACACCTACATATTTATTAGACTTTAGCTCTTTCGTTTTATGAATGAATTGAAGGAAACGTTGAGCTTCAATTTTATTTTCTTCGACATCGGCAAAGTAGGAATGCTTCTCACGATTCATCCAGATATCATCCAAAAAACTTTCTAATTCGGAAAAGGAATTATAGAATTCGACTTTATTTTTATATTCAAATAGATTGATCATTTTTTTCCTGTTATCTTCCAAGGCCAACTATCTTTATCTATTTGTAAGCCTGCATGCTCTAGAATCTCAGTTACATCTTTTTTGTCATTCATAAAATACTCCATAAGTAATGGGACTACTTTGTTATTCATGATTGAGTTCAAATCTTTATTTTCTTCGCCCATAAAATAAGAATGACCAATTTGAAAATCTTCTCCTTTTTCTTCTCTTATTTTATGATTGATTTTTCTTAAAATTTCTGCTTCGAAAATTGGCTTACCATCTATCTCATATTTTGGATACATAGATTCAAAGTCAAACCGTCTTCGTAATGCGATATCTAATAATGCGATTGATTTGTCAGCAGTGTTCATAGTTCCGATAATGTAGAGATTTGATGGAACTACAAAACTTTCTCCAGATGGTAAAGTGGCTTGCAAGGGCAGTTCACCATGTGATCTTTTATCAGGTTCAATTAATGTGATTAATTCACCAAATACCCTTGATATATTGGCTCGATTTATTTCATCAATTATTATGACATAATTTCTAACACTATCTTTCGGTACCTTTCTCAACTCACTTAATTCTGTAGTTGCGAGTAATTTCTTTTTTGTTTCATAGTTTATCTCATCATATCGATCTTCTGGACTTGAATCTTCTGATAAAAGCGGTTCCCTGCTTTCTAAGAACGAAATAAATTCCTTGAGCGCAACCCAATACATAGTTGCATTACAACCACCAATTGCGTCTCTAATATCATTGTTAACATTTTTAATGTCATTAATTTGAGGATAACTTTTGTATAGCTTGATTAATCTTTGACCAGATACTATATAAGTTTTACTGCTCTTATCATGCTTGAATTCAATGTTTTCATTTTTAGTAAAACTTTCGATTGAAACGGGTAGTCCAGTAACTGTCGTAAACGCTTTGTTGCCTGTGATTTTTAAAAACTCAACAAAATCCAAATAGGATTCATTTAGATCAACTTGAGGATTTTCTTTTTCTACCTGTTGTAATTTTTTAAAGAATTCAAAAAGTGCATTAGTTGCCATTTTTGCAAAAACACCATCTGTACGATCAAATACAAGTGAATTGTTATTTTCTATATCCGGTCTTAATCCTTGAATAAAATCTTCGTAGCTATAATTCTGGTGAAAGGTGATAAATTCAATTTGATCATGAAGATTTTCATTGAATATTTTTCTAGCTTCTTCATGATTTTCAATTTTTCGATTTTCAATTATTTCTGCAGCTCGTAATATGGTATTGTATGTTTTCCCGGTTCCCGGAGGACCGTAGAAGATGGTGTTGAGTGGGTAGTTATTTTTATTTTTATGATCCAAAGTCTTTGTTTTTATTCCTAGAAGTTTTTCTAATCGAGTTACATAATGTGGGTATTTCGTAATGTCAGTTAAGGTTTTAGTGACGATGTCGCCTTCTTGATCATGCCATTCTCCATTACTTTTCCAATGAACTTTTCGTCTATGTTGATATTCTTGTTTTGTATCATCAAAAAAATAATCAGAAGTTACGATACCCCAGCCAACATATTCTCGTTTGCCTCTTTTTGCGATTACAATGTCTCCTTCCTTAATAACTGAAGCGAATTCATAACACGCAAGTGCATCGTTATATTTTCTCTTACCTTTATCGCTTCCTTCTAAGAGCTTATTTTCGATATCAACTTTATCAGTATATTTTTTTAAATCACCCAGTGTTGTCCAACCAATCGCCATTTCTCCGTTTTGATAAAATGTATCCCATTTTTTAGCTTTTTCACCAGGGGCAAAAAGCCAATATTGTTGTTGGGTATTTACTTCACTTGAAGTGCTTTTTTCTGTTATTGTTTTACTTTCCTGCCATGTATCTTTTTCAATATATAGTTGCTGACTCAAAACATATGTATAATTTGCCGGATTCTTAGTTTTTAAATTTTCTCCAGAATAGTGCGCTTTAAGATCTGAAATAAATGTTGTTCGGTCATATGGCTTTTTAAACAATTTAGTTGAAACTAATGCTCGATGCTTTTCACTTAAGATGGGTGCATTATTTTGTGGGTCCAAAAGATAATTATATGCATTTTGAACAGAACCAATTTTTACTTTTTCAGGGGTTAGTTTTAGTGCAATTAGTTGTTCTATCCAATTTCCCATTCTAACACCAGCTTTCGCCAATGCTCTGTTATCTTCATACTTGTTGTGAGTTGATTTTTCCTTTGCATGGGTATCGGAATAACTTATTATTTCAAAAAGAATATTTACGGCATGATCCAAGAAAGAATCATTTTCCTTCTCAGTTAAAAGCGTTTGGTATTGATTTGAAAGGCGAATTAATTTTTCTGAGATGCCAGAATCTAAATTTATATTTTGCCATTTAGCAGCAACATCTTGTCCTTTTTTGAAGTAAAATTCTTCAGCTTCTATTGCCTCTTTGATAACTGATTCTGCTTTGTTCATTTGATAATTTGTATTAATTTTATCGAATAGGTAAATATACACAAATTAGTATTTGTCTTAATACGTAAATTAGGTATCGCGATTGATAACAATGATATTTAATGATAGATAAATAAACCAATTTAAATAGATTACTAAGTTTTTTGTAAGTTAAAATTTGACCAACAACCGCTTTTTCACCCATCCAACCCGATTGTTATAACTAACCTTCCACCACCACTCATCACTATCATCAAGAACCGTAACACCGTCCCCAACATTAAATCTCAAAAGGACCTTGGATTTTGAACTTGGGCTTTCCCGAAGACTGGTTTCCAAGGTAATACGGAAACGGCTACTCGTTGTTGGTGCATAAACAGGGGCAGGTGCGGATGATGATGTAGTTGATGAACTGCTCGTTGTACTACTAGATGGCCGACTGGAAGACCGACTTGAAGTAGATGGATAAACGGGAACCGATTTTCGTTTAGGTTTGGTGTAATAATCGTTTGATCTGGAGCTCGACGGTCGACAGACACCACAGAAACCTCCTCGTTTGCTGCAATGCATGCAATGTTCACAAGTAGAGCAGGCGGTACAATATCTATCTCCGGTGCATTTTGCTTCCTCATAGGACTTGCCACTACAAAGGATAAATGAATCAGTAATGTTCGGATTATTATCAGTGTTAATGGGCGTATATAATCCACCAATAAATGCAGATAAAACGATAATTAAAAAGGTGGTAGAGGATACTGAAAAGTAGTTTGTAAGTTGGTTGTTTGATTGTGCTGTTTTCATTGAGTAAATGTGATAATGTACAAACTAATTGATTGAGCAACAATAGCCTTTGGGAAAGCTATAGGTGTTAGACAAGGTAACTACATTTTCTTAATGAGTAATTATATTGATCTGTGTTAACAAAAATATCTTAATGATGAGACTCCTAATGCAAATATTACGAAATTAGCTGATTTAGAATCCGAATTGTTGTCTGTGCCAGTTTAGATTTTCTTGAGCTGGGAGATATTTTGGGTTGGAGGGGAGTGTTATTTTTGTTCCTTTGAATTGGTGGAGGTTTAATGGGGAGTCTAAGTTTTCTTTGAAATCTTCATTCAACAACACCTTATAATTTGAATCAATACTAATCAAACCACTATCAAAAGCAGTATGTAAATGTGCAGATAGAGCGAGTCCGTTTGTGATGGTATCGATTCCGAATGCTGAATGTTGTTTGATATGTGCTGCTTGGATTAAGGAATGATTTGGCTCAACTTTTAGTTTGGAGATGCAGCAAGTATTGTTGTAAAATTTCATGACATATTTTCTAAATTTCCAATCTCTAACAAAACCTTCCCGAATTGTTATTTTACTTTCATATCTAGGTTTTTCTTCTAATACCATTAAATCAATATCATTAATCTCATTTGGCAAAATATCATACCCATTTTTGGTGTCACTAAAAAAGGTATCTAATAGGACCATTTGAAATAGAGGAATGTTTTCGGGAACTTGCAAAAGAGAAAATAAATCATCATCAAATTTCCCGTAATTTAGTTTTTCCAGAAATTGTTTTTTGCTGGTAACAGGTTTTTGTAGTTGCTCATTTTTTTTAGTGATGGTCGTCCAAAACCCATCATTCTGCAAATAATAAATTGGTAAACCAATGTTCCTTTTATGTGCTGTAGCAACAAGCAATTTCCATTGTCTATCAAATGCTTCAATTAGTTCTTCGTTTAGCAGAATTTTATTTATAGATATTTTTTTTGTTTGAATTATTTCAAGAATCGCGAGTAAGAGCACCCCTTTATGTGGAGCTAGACCGAATTTGGTACCACCTCTTTTGATGTGAGAGAATTTCTTGATGAAGTATTGTATGGAATTGTTTATATGCAAGGAAGTAAACTACAAAATTCGCTGTTCAGATTTGTAGTATTAACAAAAAAACCAGTCCTTGTGTGGACTGGTTTTCTGTGTGATCCCACCAGGACTCGAACCTGGAACCTGCTGCTTAGAAGGCAGCTGCTCTATCCGGTTGAGCTATGAGACCTTTTTTGGATAAAGTGATGCAAAAGTAAATATTTTTTGCTTTAATGCAAGGTATTAAATGACTGATTTACATTGTATAGGAACACTTTTCGTAAATTTACGTTCCAATCATTAAATAAAGATACCTCACAATGGACGTTTCAACATTAAATGGTAGTAAAACTGCCAATCCTCACTTTACTGAAGAACACATTTTATTCAGAGAAGGTTTCCGTGAATTCCTAAAAAAAGAAGTAGTTCCACACATTAACAAATGGGAAGAAACTGGTACCATCGATCGATTTATATGGGAAAAATTCGGTGAAATGGGATATTTTGGATTGGATTATCCAGAAGCATATGGAGGAATGAAATTGGATAAATTCTATACCGTCATTTGGTTGGAAGAAATGCAACGGATCAATTCTGGTGGTTTTGCAGCAGCGATGTGGGCACATGCCTTTTTAGCGATGCAACATCTGAATGCGGAAGGAGATGAACGAGTAAAAAAAGAGTATCTACAACCTAGTATTGAAGGGAAAAAAATCGGGTGTCTTTGTATCACAGAACCTTTTGCCGGATCTGATGTAGCAGGAATGAAAACAGTTGCTAAAAAAGAAGGTGATCATTATGTTATTAATGGTTCCAAAACTTTTATCACCAATGGTGTTTATAGCGATTACTTGGTGGTTTCTGCCAAGACCATTCCGGATGGGCGATCCAAAGGAATTTCTATGTTTTTGGTAGATCGAGATACTCCCGGAATTACGGCTAGTAAATTGGATAAGTTGGGATGGAGAGCTTCTGATACGGCTGAAATCGCTTTTGATAATGTCAAAATACCGGTTGCTAATTTGTTAGGTGAAGAAAACAAAGGATTCCCGTATTTAATGCAACACCTTGCGCTCGAACGCCTCATCATGGGCATCAATGCACACGCTCGCGCAGAATACGCACTCGAATACACGATGCAATATATGTCCGAACGTACTGCTTTCGGAAAAACTTTGGATAAGTTTCAAGCACTTCGCCATCGTCTTGCTGAAATGACAACGGAAGTTGAAATTATTAAGACCTTTAATTATGAAGTTGCTCGGAAATTGGAAGCTGGGCTATATCCTGTTAAGGAAGCGACGATGTCCAAACTCCAATCTACAAAAGTAGCAGATGAGGTAATCTATGATTGCTTACAATTCTTAGGTGGTTATGGGTATATGGAAGAATATCCGTTGGCGAGAATGCTTCGTGATAGTCGCCTCGGTCCAATCGGTGGTGGTACTTCACAGATTTTGAAGGAAGTGATTGCAAAGATTGTGGTGGATAATAAAGCTTATAAATCTTCTTTCTAGGAGTCATTTTCGCTACACATTATCGCCTGTGACTTTCTATTTCTCGGAGGTATTTGGAAATCTCATTTTCTTTTTATTGAATTTGGTACATTTTTCAATAACCAAGATAAGTATTGAATTGTCCTTTATATTTTTTGGAATTAGTGGAACATAAAATGTTTCTGCTTCACTTTTCATTACCAAATAATCATAGTTATATTTAAAGGTTCTAAAGGAGTCATCATAGTGAATGGATATGATATCTTTCCACAAAATTATTTTGTCGCGCCCCAATAATTGACGCTCCATAATTTTCAAGTGATCTACATAAAATTGAGGCTTTCTGGTTTCCAATACACCCCACAAACCGAGCGCAAAGAACAATATACCTACTACCAATGCAAACAGCCCACCAATAAAACAAATACTAAATCCAGCAAAGAGATAAATGTAAGATCTGACTATAATAAAAGTATCATAGTTAATTTCAGCAAGGTTTGTTCTTGAGAAAAGATCTTTCTTAATGGGGTAGCTTTTCATTTGGATCTTAATTTTTGAGCATGTCCGTTATTCAAATAACTAAAAATTGACGAATTCGGTTCCTTTTCGATTGAATTTTAAACCATATAACATAGTGAATTACCATATCAAAATTTCTTTGAAGCGTGAAACAAAGCATTGTCATTGAAATTTGAAGAAGCAGATATTCCACTCTATAGACTTTTACATTTTTGCAATTCTTTTCAATTTATTATATTAAATATTTTCTTTATATTTACATTGTTCACAAATCAAAAAATAGCAGCAATTTCATCATTTTTTTCACCGATTAAAATCTATCCAAATGTTCGACTTGGATCAAGACAGTACGCTGTTATTACTATTTACACTGACCATTATTTCTTGGATTCTATTTTACTTTTACCACAAAAGTATCATAACAACCTATGTTGAAAAGGCAGACCAATTAGATAGCGAGAAAACATTGCTTGCTACAGAATTAACACAAGCCAAATTATTGCCCAATCAAACAGCAACTAAATACGCTGCATTGGTAGCTGAACACAATAATCTGCAAGCTAGATTTATAGAAATCACAACGGATACTCAAAAAATGAGTGAACGCTTTGAAAATTTAGCGACCAAAATTCTGGAGGAAAAAGCGGAGAAATTTGATCAAGTTCAACGCAAAGGAATCACGGAAATTTTGGCACCTTTAAAAGAAAGAATTGTCACTTTCGAACAAAAAGTGGAAGCTACCAACAAGGAATCTATTGAAAGACATTCGTCATTGAAACAACAAATTATTGGTCTGACTGCATTGAATGAAAAGATGTCAAAAGAAGCCGTCAATTTGACCAAAGCATTGAAAGGCGATAGCAAGCAACAAGGCAATTGGGGAGAATTAATATTGGAATCTATTTTGGATAAATCCGGTTTGCAAAAAGATCGGGAATACTTTGTTCAAAAATCATTGAAAGATGATGAAGGTAAGCGTTATCAACCTGATATTGTAATTTGCCTGCCTGATGGAAAGAAACTAATCATTGATTCCAAAGTATCTTTGACAGCTTATGATCAATTGGTCAATGCGGAAGATGAAGACGCTGCAAATACAGCAAGAAAACTACATACGCATTCTGTCAAAAGACATATTGAGAATTTGTCAGAAAAAAAATACCACGATCTTTATCGGATTGAAAGTCCTGATTTCGTCTTGATGTTTGTACCAATTGATACGGCATTCTCTGCTGCTCTATCTGGAAACGCAGATTTGTACAATTATGCCTTCGAAAAAAATATCGTCATCGTCACTCCATCTACTTTGTTAGCAACTTTGAAAACAGTCGAAACGATGTGGCGAAATGAAAATCAAAACAGATATGCGATCGACATCGCTTCTGAAGCCGGCAAGATGTATGATAAGTTCGCAGCGTTTGTTGCGGATTTGGAAAAATTAGGAAAACAAATCGATACGACTCAAATGACTTATCAGGAGTCTATGAAAAAATTACATTTTGGTAGAGGGGATTTGATTTCAAGAGCAGAGAAGTTGAAGTCACTTGGTGCTAAGGCTAATAAGCATTTGCCGGAGCATTTGATTGTGGAGTCTCGGGAGACTAATGCTTAGAGGGAACCATTAAGGTAGTTAAGGAATTAAAGGCATTAAGAAAGTGTTTAATTCACCTAATTTCTTAACTAACTTAATGGTAAAAAAAATAGGATCTAGTCAGGTAAATCTTTAAAATATTCATTGACAAATGGTTTCATAGATTTGGTAATATTGTTTGTGAAAAAATTAATCAATAGTCCTTGTGGTTTCTTAAGTAATTTCATGTAAGTCAGTAATTGAGCCTCATGAACTGGATGTAATTTTTCTACCGCTTTTAATTCAATAACAATAAGGTCATCAACAATTAAATCCAATTTCAAAATGGTATCTAATTTAAGTTGATCATAGATGATAGGTACTTGAACTTGTTGTAAAACCTTATGGCCTTCCTTTATCAATTGGTATTTTAAACAATCTTCATAAATACTTTCCATCAAACCAGGTCCCAATTCTTTATGAACTTTAATTGCGGCTCCAACAATTTTGTAAGATAGGTGAGTAACATCTCTTTTTAGTCATAGTAGTTTTATTTGAAAGGTAATATAATATATAATCCTTAATGCCCTTAATCTCTTAACTATCTTAATGGTTCAAAACTTTATGGTTAAGACTTTTAAAAATCTGTTAAACTAGCCCAACAACAATTTCATCCTATTATCATCGTTTATCTTTATACTCTAAATTTAAAGCATAAAAAATGAGATCAATTTCCGAAGTCATAATTTTATTCGCAATTGGAATCCTGATATTTAGTAGTTGTACGACAGAAACATCAACTGCTGAAAAGCAAGAAGAAACCAGAACCTACAACGAAACACCAAGTGCAACCAAAGTCGCCAACAACTTTGAAGGTTATCGATACACAGATCAAGAAAAAGCAACGATACAGCTTTTCGAAAATGCAAAAACATCCGTTGCATTTATTACAACATCCAACTTACAAAGAGACTATTGGTCAAGAGATTTGCAAGAAATAAAAAGTGGAACAGGATCCGCTTTCGTTTGGGATAAAGAAGGGCATATCGTCACCAATTATCACGTGATCAAAGGAGCAGACCGAGCAACGGTAACAATGTGTGACCAATCGACTTATCAAGCATCTTTAGTAGGTGTCGCACCCGATAAAGATTTAGCAGTATTGAAAATCGAAGCACCACGTAATGTACTTTTCCCAATCCCAAAAGGAATGTCGGAGAACTTAAAAGTCGGACAATCTACTTATGCCATCGGAAATCCATTTGGTTTAGATCAAACATTGACGACTGGAATTATTTCTGCGCTTGGTAGAGAAATCCAATCCGTAAGTGGCCGTCCAATCAAAAATGTAATTCAAACAGATGCAGCGATCAATCCTGGAAATTCCGGAGGACCATTGTTAAATTCACAAGGTCAACTAATCGGAGTCAATACTGCCATCTATAGTCCATCCGGTGCCTATGCTGGAATCGGTTTTTCAATCCCAGTCGATGAAGTGAGTTGGGTAGTACCAGATTTAATCAATTATGGAGAAATTCGTAGACCTATTTTAGGAGTTGAATTGGCAACCAAACAAATCACCAGTCAATTCAAAATCGATGGTGCATTGGTCATTAATGTCGTGCCAGGAAGTGGGTCAGCCAGAGCAGGCTTACTTGGGACAACAAGAGGAAGATCTGGAGAAATTAATTGGGGCGACGTCATTGTTGGAATCGAAGGAAAAGAAGTGAAAAGCAATTATGATCTACTCGAAGTTTTGGAAACATTCAAACCAGGTGATCGCGTAAGAGTGGAAGCTTATCGTGGTAATAATTTGAAGCGATTTGAGGTGGAATTGGGTAGTTCGAAATAATTTTTTTCTTCAGAAATTCAACTTGTAAATTAAATGCTGCTATTTTATCCATAGATGGGTTGCTTGAGGGTTGGGTGCTTGAAGTTTTGTGATTAAGTTTAAGAATCCTCAAAGGCTTCTCAAACTCGGACGTTTCTCATCTTGCCTCAGAAGCCATCTGCTACGAAATTCTAGATTAGCAATCCCTAAAAAGTCCTGAAAGGACGAAATAACCTGCAGGGAATGGGAGCATCCCATTTCCCCAAAGCCAAGCCCTTTTGACATTCCAAACAAAAATGCCGAAATTGAACCAAAGATGTGTCTACTCTTGTCACATTTTGCCCCACCATCCGTTTAATAAACGGTACCACAACGTGTATTAAGCACAATTAAAACCTTTTCCTATGTATTTTTCTACGCTCAAACAGGTTTGCCTGTTCCTATTTTTTTGTTTTACAACTTCAATATTTGGACAAACAAAACTAGTCATCTCACCAGAAATGGTCGTCAACATCGACGCCCGCGGAGACGAATGGGTTTTGTTTGATAACCAACAATTAACCACAACCTATCCTTGTGATATTCCTCAAACTACGAACCAGTGGGCCTACTTCGATGCTACATGGAATTGGAGAACTTTCTTCTATCCAGTTTCCGTCGTTGTCGATTTAGGATATCCGCAAACCTTGACACAATTGTGCTTAGATGATGCTTCTGATCCAGGAGGAATTTGTGAAGTATTTGATGGAGGAACAGATCCAACAACATGGTCTAGTTTGTTTCAACATGATAATGTGGTAAATGATTGTCATTCAGTTAATATAACAACACAATTTCTGAAATTTACTTTTAATGGAACAATTGCGAGAATTCGAGAAGTAGAGATATATGGTACGGCTCCAAATACAATTTCTTGTCCACCTCCAATTAGTGCATGCGATCCGCTTACCAATTGTAATTGCGCAAGACCGACCATGGAAGATTTTATGGGGTCCAATTTTAATATCGATGTACCGCCAGTAAAAGCAAATGCATTAGGGTTTGTACGTTGTTATCAACATGAATATTTTAATTGGGGATATGCAACCGAAGGTCATCCATCTTACCCAAATGATCAATATGAGTTTGGACCAACACACGTTCCAATGTACGATCACGATTTTTTATATCAAGGGTTACAGGATTTGGGAATTGGGGTGAATGCGGCCATGCATCATCAAATGCCAACAATGGCTACTTTCGCTTATCATAACAATGATCCTTCATTTACTGCAGCAACAGCTGTCAACCAAGGACTCATTGATCCTTTCAAATTATTGCATGTCGTACACCGAAAACCATTTGATGAATCAATTTACCCAATCGTACCAGATATGGTAGTCGATATGCCAGAAGCCTATATTGAATATGCCGATATGATGTATCAATTTTCAGCACGATATGGTTTTCCTGGCACCACCAATAATTTAAAAGTAGCTCCAACAAATGTTGCACGTTCAGGTTTAGGGCAAGTCCAATATGTTGAAAATTGGAATGAGCCAGATAAATGGTGGCATTATTTTTTAGTAGATGGTTTGCCTTTTTTAGACCCAGCGATTGAAGAAGAATTGGCTTATTTTTCTCCTTATGAATTTGCAGCAAAATCCAGTGCTGAAATTGATGGTCATGGAGAAACCAACGGTGTTGAAAATATTGTAACCGCACGTTTCCCAAATGGAGTACCTCAAGGAGCAAGTCCGCTAGGTCTAGAAAATTCGAATGGGAACATGAAATTTGTAATGGGTGGAATTTCCGAAATTAACATTAATTGGGTAAGAGCCATGAAGTTTTGGTTTGAACATCATCGACCAGACATTGGTTTTCCTTTTGATGTAATTAATTTTCATGATTATAGCAATGATGGAGCAGATGGTGCGCCATTAGGTACACACGCATTGAGCCCAGAAGAAGATAATATTCGTGAAAAAATGGCTGAGGTGGTTGATTACAGAAATAGATATTTACCTGGAGTAGAGGTCTGGCAATCGGAATTTGGATACGATACCAACCCTAACTCACCTCAAAGTGCCGACCCGTCTTTATATTGTTCAAACCCAAATGATGCTGCTTGCATGGCAAAATTTCGAGAGATACAAGCACAATGGAATGTACGTGGTTTCCTAGAATTAGCAGCAGCAGGAGTAGATCGTGCAATGGTTTTTAATATGAGAGATGATTCTCCAGAAACTTCTTGGGGTTTGTATGAAACGAGTGGACTGTGCACGTTTGCAGGAGATGATTATCAACCCAAACAAGCTTGGTTTTATATTGCTTCGATGAAAAATACATTGACTGGATTAACTTATGATCCGACTTATGTCCATGCGGATCCAGCCGTTAGAGTTTACAAATTTGTGGACAATTGTAATGCACCAACTAAGGAAGTATATGCGGTTTGGAGTCCAACAGCAATTAATGGAGATGATAGTCCTGTCGTTTCAAATTATGCTTTGCCTATTGCTTCAAATGCGACACAAATTAAATTGACACATCAAGATATGGATGGGGTACGTACTGTTTTAACTCCTATTGGAGGGAGCATTCAAGTTGAGGTGTCGGAACGTCCAAAATTTATTGTAGTAGGAGAAATGGCAGAGGATATGGCTGGTTGCAATTGCAATTATCTTCCTTTTCAAACGTCAGGAAATGGGAATGTTGCTATGTTGAACAACGAACAAAGTGCTATTGGGGAACCTTTTTGCGGTACCGGAGATAGCATGTTATTTGCTTGGACACCTGCAATAGGAGAGGAAGCAATTATTGATTTGAATAGTGTGCATAATGTTGAAAATTTATTCCTACATACTTCTGATGGGGCAGGATCGAGAATTCTAGAGATTTCAATTGGAGCACCTGGTAATTGGCAAGTATTTAATAATTGGAGCACTAATAATCCGATGAACTATAAATGGAAAACTTTTTCAAATATTAATTTGACTACTCGATACCTTAGATTGAAGGCGATGGATAGTGGAATTAGAATTGATGAAATAGCAATTTGCGGCTATTCAGCTTGTTCATCAGGTGGAGGTTCCGATGTTAATACCTTTTTGAATTTGACAACCTGCGATTCTTCAATGGCCGGGACAGTAGTTGATACTTACCCTGCGTTTAATGGATGCGATAGTATTGTTACAACTACAACTACCTTGTTTCCATCAGATGCTATTTCGATTTTTGAATCTTCATGTAATCCAGTAGATACAGGTACGATTATAGTTGTCTTAGGAAATCAATTTGGTTGTGATAGTACCATTACAACAATTACCTCTTTTTTGCCATCAGATAATATTTTTATAAATAGTAATACTTGTGATGCCAATCAGTCTGGAACTTTTGTTGTGAATTTAATCAATCAATATGGCTGTGATAGTATTGTTACAAATGTTGTTCAATTGAACCCTTCTGATTCTACTTATTTAAATGGATCGAGTTGCAATCCTGCAGATGTCGGTAGTTTTACCAATTTATATACCAATCAATTCGGTTGTGATAGTTTAGTGGTTGAAACGATTTCCTTTGACCAAAATTCTGGTTCTACACAAAATTTAGTTTTATGTGAAGGGCAAAGTGTAACCGTTGGAACCAATACCTATGTTTCATCTGGCAATTATTTGGATACGTTATTTTCAATTACAAATAATTGTGATAGTATTGTAACAACTAATTTGCAAGTAAATCCAACCGATGATATTTATATTATTGCAACTTCTTGTGACCCTAATGAAGTTAGCATCAACATTGAGACCTACCAAAATCAATATGGGTGTGATAGCACGATTACCTATGAAGTAGAATTCCTAGCATTGGGAGACACCACTTATTTGGATTTTGAAATTTGCGACGGAGAATTCATAACAGTGGCTGGAAATAATTATAACACGACTGGCGTATTCATAGATGCGTTGACAAATCAAGTTGGATGTGATAGTGTATTATTTACATTTTTAAATGTTGAACCAAATAGTTTTAATAGTTCCGAAATGAATATTGTCCAAGGTGAATTATTTAATGGAATTCCTATTTTAAATGATACTTCCATCATTCAACTGTTTCCAGCTATTAACGGATGTGATAGTTTTCATACCACCAACTTAATGGTAATCCCTAATTCAGTGTTGGATTTTGGTAATCATCAAATTGAAATGAATCTTTTCCCTAATCCTGCAACAGAAGCTTTCAATATTCAATTATTAACGAATCGTCAAGAAGTGGTTTCTATTGAAATGCTAGATTTGACTGGCCGAGTAGTCACTTCATTTGAAAAAGTGGAATTGAAAAACGGTGTTCATGTGACATTGGAGGTAAGCGTAACTGATTTCCCAGCTGGTACTTACTTCATAAAATTAAATAACGAACAAAATCTTCTCATAGATAAATTAGTCTTATTAAAATAAACAGTGAACAAGCGTTAATAAACAAGAATTAAAAAAGAGGGTTGTTGGTATTTTCCAACAACCCTCTTTCATTTAGTGTCAATAATACACAGTATCGACTAAAAAAAAATTGTTAATAATGTGACATAATTAATTGTAAGTAATTACAATTTATTATATTTGAATAAGGATATCCCTTATCCCGATATTGTTCCCAAAAATTTATTCACTTTTACCCTATCCGATTTTGTAAATAAATGCAAATGGCATTTATTGAAATGTACAGTATTAGATTGAAAAATATCGAAAACTGCATCAGTTTATACTAATTTGGATACTTAACCTTAGAAAACAGTCTCACCTTAAATAATGACTGTTCTTAACCCAAATTGTCCCAAGCATAAAAGTTTTGGTGGTATCAGTATGTCTATTATTCATTGATAAACTAGATATCATTCTAATTTATTTTAGAAACACTACTTAATATACTAACAGTCAATCACACTAACTTTTCTAGACTGTTTTTTCCAAATTCCGATCAATTTGGACATTAGTTATGCGTTAACTAGTGTCTGTCTACTAGCATTCTCAATTGAAATATTTTGAATAGCCAGAGATATGTGTATCGAATAACAAACAATGAAAATACAATTTTAAAACAATTATAACCCGTGCTAAAACAGTTGTGCTTGCACTATTGCTTTTTGCGTTTGGACTTCAGCTAGAAGATCCTAATTCAATTTAAATTTCTAATCAATATGAAAAATTATCAAAGTACTTCAAATCAACAATTACTAATACGATTCCTTCTTGTAGCAATTGTTTGCTTTACTAGTATCCTTTTCACAGGGTTTACCAACTCAAACAATCTTTCAAATATTTATGACAGCAGTGAAATTTATGATGTCAAAAATATGAGTTACGAAGAATTAGGTAAGCTCAAAAGTGAAGTGATTGATTTTCTCGATCAGCGAAAACGCACGACCAATGCTAGTAAATTAGAAGTATTGAATTGGGAAATTTTTAGACGAGGTTACAAGCATCATTTACCAAAACACATACAGCGATATATACAGCAACAAATAGAATTAAAAATGATTAGAGACGGAAAAGTTGAAGGAGAAATGGAAGATGAAATAATAGAAAACCCTTACACAAACTAGTAGTATCAAAAAGCAAAATTTATGAAAAATATTTACAATTTTATATTGACTACGTGCTGTTTTGTTTTCTTAAGCAGCAGTATGATGGCCCAATCATGTATCGGGGGAGGAAGTATCACTGTTGAAGCGATTTGTGTAACCATGAACGTAGGTGGTGAAGTAGGTGATGAGGAAATTACCATACTGACATCTGTAACAGGAGGTGGTAATACTTATATCAATGATGAATGTCTTGAAATAGATGATGACTTAGGTGGCGGTGGATCAACTGGTGCACTTGGGCCAGGACTTGCAACATATAGTATACCAATTCCTTATACACCAGGAAGCAGCTATGGAGACAATGTTGATTTTCCAAATACAATTGAAATCTGTTATGACATCTGGGAAGATGATAGAGGAGATAGATGTACACTAGATATCAATGGTGGCTTTTTTGATAATGACGATGATGATGAATGTCTTAATGTTTGTCAGACGGTTGATATTGCAACACTTTGGGGGGCTGCTGGTTCATGTCCAGGTGCTTTAGATGGCTCTACCGCAGCATGTGATGCTACTGGAGCCAACGTTTTTACAGTAGCTGGTTGTGGAGATTGGGAAGTGACTTATCAAGTATTTGTAAATTTGGCGCCTCCTGTTCAATTAACTTGTCCAGGATTTTTGTCGCCAAGTGATGCTCCTGTTACTGTAAATGCATATGAAGATGGAACTACTAATTTAATAGCTGGAGGTACTTGGAGTATTTTATCTGGTGGAGGAACTATAACTGATAATGGCGATGGTTCAGCATCTTATGATCCAGCAGGTGCTGTTTCAGGGACATCTGTTCAATTGGCATATACGGGAGACAATTGTTGTGAAACATTTGTTACTTCTTGTTTTGTTGCAATTGTGGAATGTCCAGCTTTAGCAACCGTTACTGCCGCAGATGATAATTGTGTTGGACAAGATGTGACACTTACAGCAACTATTACTCCTGCTACATCTGTTTTAAATACAGATTATGTTTTGGTTTGGATGGAAGATGGAGTTGAAATCCCAGGTTCAAGTTCAGCAGGACCTGACGGTGTACCTGGTAATGGGGATGATATCAATACTTTAATCTACACGCATACATTACCTGCTACTGCAGCTGCTTGTGGAGTAGAAAATAGAGTGTATACTGCTGAGTTATTTTGTATAACTAATTTTACAATTAATGAAGATACTGGATTGACAGGTACAGATCCAGCAGCAACGATAGTGCCATACAATTCAATTAGTCCTACATGTATATCATTAGATTTATCTAGCTTACCTGCATGTGTACTCGCTTCAAATTTTGATTATGCGACTACAGTTTCATCTGGGCCTCCATTTGGACAAAGTTGGATTTGTGAAGCAGTATTAGAAGTAAATCAACCTGCAGGTTCTGTAGGTACTTTTTGTGAACCATTTTACGGTGGAGCGTGTCCTGCATTAGGATCTGGTGTTACTTGTAATACAGCCCCTGGTGGCAATACGTCAGCAGGCACGAATTCTTTTTCCGGTACTTCTACCTTTGGAGGATTGACCTCGACAACTACTGCTCAAGGAATTTGGGAGATGTGTTACTATGATAGTTTTGATGATACAGGTGGTGGTACAGAAGGAGTTGTTAATGTAGCTACTTTGGATCTTACGGCCTTATTGCCACCAGGATGTAGTATTAATGGAGCTGGTTCTACAATGGATGCAACTTCATTGTTAGTATGTCAAACTCCTGTTGTGGTGACTGACTTCACGGTTCCAACTGGATGCACCGATTTTGCAATAACTGAGATTTGTGCTGGCTTATCTGTTGGATATGCAACTTCTGCAGCGGGTCCTTTTGATCACACTTTAGCAGATGCATCTTCATTGGTTACTCCAGTAGACGGAGAAGAAATTTTTTATGAAATATTTATAGATGGAGATCTTGATGGTGTATCTGATTGCCCAGCGTGTGCAACAGTTACAGGTTCTTGGACACTTTCAACGTGCCCAATTTGTGATATAACAATTACAGATGTAGTTCCAACAAGTGAATCTTGTCCTGGAGCTGCAGATGGAAGTATGACAATAAATGCTACCTCCGTCAATCCTATAACAATAGAATACTCAACAGACGGAGGAGGAACTTTTGTTGGAATGAATTCATTTTCAGGATTAGCAGCTGGAACATATACAGTAGTAGTTCGAGATGCAGCAGATGTAACTTGTACAGCAACTACAATGGTAACCATAGATGCAGGAACAGCAGTTGTTCCACCAACAGGGATAGTAGATATGACATTTTGTTCAGGAGATGCAGCAGCAGTAACAGCAATGTTAGAAGCGACGTGTGAAGAATGTCCTGGTACACCAGAAATTCCAGCAATACCAGAAGTGCCATGTGAACTTATTATAGCATCAACAGGTTCTATGACATTTGCAACAGATACAGCATTACCAGCAGATGTTGAAGGAGGTGCAGTAGACGTAGCATTAACATTTCCAGTAGTACTACCAGCTGGCGCTTGGGTTACTAATGTAACTTATAGTGTAAATGGAGATTATTATGGGGAGAATGGAATTGGAATTTACAATACAACTTTTGTAGGAGGTGAGGATATAGAGGTTTATGGATCCATGACAGGAGCTGGAACCACAATTGGAGCAGGCGTTTGTCCATTTCCAGCACCAGCACCACCAGCTACATGGTCATTTACAGATATTATAGACTATACAGAGTTAGTTCCAGTTTGTGCTGGAGATGGCTCCTGTCCAACCCCTGCAACAATTACATATGGCTTGGATATAGGAGATTGTTTTGATGATACAGCTGCTACTGCAGAAGCAGCAGTAGCAGCAGCATCAGTAACAGTAGAATATGTAATTTTTACTTGTACTGCATTAGTGCCAGAAGTCCCGGCAGTACCGGCAGGTCCAGCAACAGCAGCAGTAGTAAACTGGTATGATGCAAGTACAGGAGGAACCTTAGTAGGAACAGGAGCTAGCATAGGAGCATTAGGTTTGGTAGGAGAAGAAGCAGTTGCATACGATGGAACTACTGCAGGAGATTATACTTACTATTCAGAATGTGTTTGTGATGGATGTCCAAGTACAAGAGAAGCGCAAGTGCTTTCAATAGTCGAGGCTGCGTTGCCTTTTGCTTATACGGATGTATGTGCATCGGATCAAGCAACGCTTGCTCCTGATGTTGGACAAACGCTTGGTGGAACATATACAATTAGTCCTGCTGGCTCAACTACGGTTGATGCAGCATCAGGAATGTTAAGTTTTGCAAATGTAGTTTGTACAGATGTTGTTACAAATTATACGATAACCTTTACACCAACTGCACCAAATGATGCATGTACAGAGGAAGCAACTATTACAGTTACACCTCCACAATGCCCACCGACAGGAATAGTAGATATGACATTTTGTTCAGGAGATGCAGCAGCAGCAACAGCAATGTTAGAAGCGACGTGTGCGGAATGTCCAGGAACCCCAGAAATTCCAGCAATACCATGTACAGATCCATGTGATGCCTGTTCCTCAGGAGAACCATTAGAATCATTATCTCTAGTAGGAGCACCATCAAGTACAGGTGCAATATCCTATCAATCATCAGATTGTTGTGGAGCAGGAAATCCAGGAGATCCTGTAGCTAATCCATCAGGAGTAACAATGATTACTCCTGTGGCACCAGACATATCAGGATTGCCATCATGTGCAACAAATATTCAATATCAATTAGATATAACGTATGATTTTACAGCAGCTAGTAATGGTTCTTGGTCAAGTGAATTAGGAGTATTAATACAAGATGGAACACTTGCTACATTGTTTCAAAATGCAGTTTCATTACCAGGGACTGCAGATAACGATAATGCAATTACAGGTGGTACATTCTCAACGACACCATCGGCTGTGCCTCCATCAACACCAATTACTTTTTCATTTGATGATGGGTATGAAGATGCATTTCCGGCAGGAGGTTCAAATGGAGAATTTACAGTAACATCAGCAACAATAACAGTAACATATGATGTACCTCAATTGGGGCCTGGAACACCAGCAGTGCCAGCAGGTCCAGCAACAGCAGCAGTAGTAAACTGGTATGATGCAAGTACAGGAGGAACCTTAGTAGGAACAGGAGCTAGTATAGGAGCCTTAGGATTGGTAGGAGAAGAAGCAGTTGCATACGATGGAACAACTACAGGAGATTATACATACTATTCAGAATGTGTTTGTGATGGATGTCCAAGTACAAGAGAAGCACAAACAATAACAATTAATGAAAATCCAACATGTACCGCAGTTGAAACCACATCAGTTGGATGTGTTGGAGATGCAACCGGAACAGCAACAGCAACAGGAGCGGACGGAACGGGTCCATACACCTATGAATGGGATGCAGCTGCTGGAGGTCAAACAACGGCAGAAGCAACAGGATTAATAGCAGGAACTTATACAGTAACTGTAACAGATATGAATAATTGTACAACAACTTGTACAGCAACAATAACAGAACCTGCAGCAGCACTTAGCTGCACAGCAGTAGAAACAGTAGCTGTAGCTTGTAATGGAGATGCAACTGGAACGGCAACCGCAACAGCAACAGGCGGAACAGGATTATACTCCTACGAATGGGATGCAGCTGCAGCAAGTCAAACGACTGCGATTGCAACAGGATTAGCAGCAGGAACTTATACAGTAACTGTAACAGATGCAAACAATTGTACAACAACTTGTTCTGCAACAATAACAGAACCTACAATGCTAGCTTGTTCTGCATTAGAAGATAATCCAGCAACTTGTGGCGAAGCAAATGGTGGAGCTACCGTATCACCATCTGGTGGAACTGCTGGCTATACCTATTTATGGGATAATGGGGACATTACAGCTTCATCAACAACACTTAGTGCTGGCTTGCATATGGTGACTGTAACGGATGCAAATAGTTGTATGGTAATATGCGATGTTACAATTACACAGCCAGGTGCTCTAAGTTGTTCAGCAGTAGAAGATGTGCCAGTAGTATGTAATGGCGAAGAGAATGGAGTTGCAACAGCTACAGGAATGATGGGTACAGCTCCCTATACCTATTTATGGGACAATGGAGAAACAACTGCGACGGCTATAGCTTTAGCAGCTGGAGATCATACAGTAGTTGTTACAGACAATGACGGATGTACGAGTCAGTGTATGGTAACTATAACAGAGCCTGCACTTCTTACATGCGGAGCAGTAGAAGATACACCAGTTGTATGTAATGGTGAGGCAAATGGAATAGCAACAGTCAGCGCTTTGGGCGGAAACAGTGGCTACACATATGCATGGGATAATGGAGAAACCACTGCAACAGCAACCGCATTATCTGCAGGATTGCACACGGTTGTAGTGACAGATGCCTTAGGTTGTACCACATCATGCGATGTAACCATAACAGAGCCTGCACTTCTTACATGCGGAGCAGTAGAAGACACACCAGTTGTATGTAATGGTGAGGCAAATGGAATAGCAACAGTCAGCGCTTTGGGCGGAAACAGCGGCTATACATATGCATGGGATAATGGAGAAACAACAGCCACAGCAACCGCATTATCTGCAGGATTGCACACGGTTGTAGTAACAGATGCCTTAGGTTGTACCACATCATGCGATGTGACCATAACAGAGCCTGCACTACTTACATGCGCAGCAACAGAAGATAATCCTGCAACTTGTGGAGAAGCTAATGGTGGAGCAACAGTGGTTCCAACTGGAGGAAATGGCGGAGAAACCTACTTATGGGATAATGGAGAAACAACAGCAACGGCAACAGCATTATCCGCTGGTGTACATTCAGTGGTAATAACAGATGCCTTAGGTTGTACCACATCATGTGATGTTACAATTTCTCAACCTGGTGCTTTAAGTTGTACAGCTGCGGAAGATGTACCTGTTGTATGTAATGGTGAAGCAAACGGAATTGCAACAGCTACAGCAATAATGGGTACAGCCCCTTATACCTACTTATGGGATAATGGAGAAACAACCGCTACAGCTGTAGCATTAGCAGCTGGAGTCCATACAGTAGTTGTTACGGATAATGACGGTTGTACTAGCCAATGTATGGTTACTATAACAGAGCCAGCAATATTAGTCTGTTCAACTGTTCAAGATTCACCGGTATTAAATAATGGTGAAGCAAATGGAGTAGCAACGGCGACTCCAACTGGCGGAAATGGGGGAGAAACCTACTTATGGGACAATGGAGAAACAACAGCTACAGCTACTAGCTTAACAGCAGGTTTGCATACTGTTGTAGTAACCGATGCGTTGGGATGTACAACTTCTTGTGATGTTACAATTTCAGAACCACTTGTGTTGTCTTGTATGTCTGTCCAAGATGTTCAAGTAGTTTGTTTCGGTGAAGCAAATGGTATTGCGACATCTACACCATCAGGAGGAAATGGGGGAGAAACTTACTTATGGGATAATGGAGAAACAACTGCAACAGCTATAGCTTTAACAGCAGGTTTACATACGGTAAATGTAACAGATGCAAATGGAGGAATGACTACTTGTTCAGTAACAATAACAGAACCAGCTGAATTAATAACTACTTCAGTACAAGGAACTGCGGTTGCTTGTTTTGGAGAGGCAAATGGAGTTGCAACCGTATCTGCAAATGGTGGAAATGGAGGGTTTGTTTATGCTTGGGATAATGGAGAAGCAACAGCAATGGCAACTGCTTTAGCAGCAGGGGTGCATACCGTAACAGTAACCGATGCTTTAGGTTGTTTTTCAATAAGTTCAGTAACCATAACAGAGCCTGCATTATTGACATGTTCTGCAGTAGAAGATACACCTGTTGTTTGTAATGGAGAAGCGAATGGAATCGCAACGGTGACACCAGTAGGAGGCAATAGTGGATACGCATATGCTTGGGATAATGGAGAAACTACAGCGACAGCAACAGCCTTAACAGCAGGCTTACATACAGTCGTTATAACTGACGCACTAGGATGTACAACTAGTTGTGATGTAACCATAACAGAGCCTGCATTATTGACATGTTCTGCAGTAGAAGATACACCTGTAGTTTGTAACGGTGAGGCGAATGGAATCGCAACGGTGACACCAGTAGGAGGCAATAGTGGATACGCATATGCTTGGGATAATGGAGAAACTATAGCAACGGCAACAGCATTAACAGCAGGTTTACATACAGTCGTTATAACCGATGCATTAGGATGTACAACTAGTTGTGATGTGACTATTTCTGAGCCAGATGTTTTAGCATGTACTGTTGTTGAAGATAGTGCGGTGATATGCTTTGGTGAAGCGAATGGTGTAGCAACGGTAACAGCTACAGGAGGTAATAGTGGATACACATATGCTTGGGATAATGGAGAAACTACTGCAACAGCTACTAGCTTAACAGCAGGTTTACATACGGTTGATATTACAGATGCTTTAGGTTGTACAACATCTTGTGATGTAACAATTACAGGGCCAGAGGCTTTGACGTGTTCTATAACTGAATCAAGCACAACTTGCTCAGCTGAACCAAGTGGATCAGCTACAGTAGAAGCTGCTGGCGGAAATGGTGGATACACCTATGCTTGGTCTAATGGAGAAACCACTGCCACGGCCGTTGCTTTAGCTAAAGGATTGCAAACTGTTGTTATTACAGACGCATTAGGATGTACTGTTTCTTGTGATGTAAATATATTAGAAGTACCATCCCCATCAGTAGACTTCGACGGTACAACCGACGAAACCTGCCCAGGTGCGATGGACGGAACCATAACAGTAGGCGGATTCAGTGGAATCCACCCATATGTTATAACACTATATAGTGGAGCAAGTGCTTCAGGAATACCGGTTCAAACCACAACAGGAGAAAATCCAACAGTATTTAGTGGACTAGGTGGTGGAACGTACAGTGTAGAAGTATCTAACTACGATCCAAATGCAGGTCCAGCACCAATAGAATTAACAATAGATCCAGCAGCCAACTGGTTAGGATTTATGAATGTATCTAACTTACCAGCAGATGGTGGAGATTAC
>CALDGQ010000144.1 GCA_937941765.1 uncultured Saprospiraceae bacterium | reverse complement strand
CGAATTTGACGAAATTCACTCCGACGTTTCCATCGAAGCAGCCCTACGTTCAATCATTTCCCAAGCTTCACGATAAATAGCCGATTTAGGCTTTCGTTGACGCTTGCTGGTTTCGATTAAGTGAATCTCGGAACCATAACTTATAAATACTTCACTAGGCATGATATAGAAAATATCTAAATCATCAATGTACAGAACAGCAAAATCAAAGTCTGTAACATTATATGATGATCTAATCATTTTCCTTCGATTCGTTTTGGTTCTACGATTATCTACAACATAATTCTCTTTAATCGAATCGAACCAAGCGCTTTTAACTTGAATTTTAAATAACGCTCCATTCACATCAAGAATTAAATCATAAGGTAATCTATCCCCTATTGGAATCGAAATATCCCACCCTTTTTTAAGGCATTTCAAAGCAAAAGATTGTTCTGCGATGTCACCTTTAAGTTTGGTATTTTCCATAAGTCAAATGAATAAACAAAACTTTTTGCTGAGCCCGACGAGCTACCAACTGCTCCACTCCGCGATATATTTTTAAAGTCTAAGACTTCGATTTTCTATTGTTTTTGACTTGCTCAACATCATGAGCTGTCAATTGGTGTGCAAAAATAGTATTTCCTTTATATTCTCACAACTTTTCAACTTTTATTATTGTATTCGTTTTGAGGAAATAACCGTAATTTAGACACGTTATTCCTTATTTGAACACACATATATAGTATACAGTTCCGATTTGATGAAAAAAATTCCCTTTTCTCCTCCTCGTATGGATCAAAAAATTGTTGATGAAGTCGCTGATACCCTTTGGTCGGGCTGGCTGACAACAGGTCCAAAAACCAAAAAATTAGAAATAAAAGTTGCAGAGATGGTGCAAGTGCCTAGAGTACTTTGTCTAAATTCTGCCACGAGTGGAATGGAATTAGTACTGAGATGGTTGGGGGTACAAGCTGGTGATGAGGTGATTGTCCCAGCGTATACATATTGTGCGACAGCGAATGTAGTGGTGCATTGTGGAGCCACTCCTATTATGGTGGATATGTTGCAACCAGATTTTACGTTGGATATGGAAGCTATTGAAAAAGCAATTACTCCTAAGACGAAAGTAATCATGCCAGTTGATATTGGTGGAATGCCAGTACATTATGAAGCCCTTCAAAAATTGGTGAATAAAGATGAGGTAACCACTTCATTTTCTCCTAATAATGAGATTCAGAAAAAACTAGGTCGGATAGCCATAGTGGCAGATGCTGCTCATTCAATTGGTGCATTTTATCAAAATAAACCAGCTGCAACTTTTACGGACTTTGCTGTTTTTTCTTTTCATGCGGTAAAGAATCTGACTACTGCTGAAGGAGGAGCCATTTGCATTAATTTACCAAATATTTTTGATGCAGACGAAATTTATAAAACCCTCAATACGAAATCATTGCATGGCCAGAATAAAGATGCAATGGCGAAATTCAAAGACAACTCATGGGAATATGATGTTGTAGAAGCGGGATGGAAATGTAACATGCCGGATATTTTGGCTTCAATTGGTTTAGTTGAAATTGATCGGTATAGAGACACCCTGAAAAGAAGAAAGGAAATATTCGATTCGTATAACAATTTACTTTCAGAATTTGATTGGGCAGAATTACCTGTCTTTGAAGATGATGAACGAATCTCTTCCTATCATTTATATTTGCTTAGAATAAAAAATGTAAGTTACGCACAACGAAACGAAATCATCAATACCATTTTTGCAAAAGGGGTTTCTGTCAACGTCCATTACAAACCACTTCCTTTATTAAGTATATATAAGAACAAAGGATATCAAATAGAAAACTACCCAATTGCGAAAGACGCTTTTGATAGAGTCATCACTTTGCCTGTTTATTTTGATCTTTCAAATGAAGATGTAGCATACGTCGCAAATACAGTTGCCGCATCTGTAAAGCAGGTTTTATCTCACAATACACAGCCGCATACATAAATGAAAAGAGTTTTTGACATATTTGTTTCTCTTTTTGTATTGGTAATATTTTCTCCAATCTTTTTATTTATTGGAATTTTGATTTTAATAGACTCTCGTGGAGGCGTTTTTTATTGGCAAAATCGAATTGGCAAAAACAGCATTCCCTTTAAAATGTGCAAGTTTAGAACAATGGCAACCGGTTCTGACAAAAAAGGATTATTGACAATTGGGAATAAAGATAGTAGAGTCACTAAAATTGGAAATTTTCTGCGTAAATATAAATTGGATGAATTCCCTCAATTTTGGAATGTCTTGAAAGGTGAGATGAGTATTGTTGGACCACGTCCTGAAGTTGATAAATATGTTCAACTATATAACGATCTGCAAAAAAAGGTGCTAGATGTCAAACCTGGCATCACCGATTACGCTTCATTCGATTTTATAGATGAAGGTACGTTGTTATCTAAAAGTGATAATCCAGAAAAAACTTACATTGAAGAAATTTTACCTGAGAAGTTAGAGTTAAGTTTAGCATATATAAAAGAGCAAAGTTTTATGACAGACTTGAAAATTATTTATCGAACTTGTAGGAAGATTTTGTTGGGGTGAACTTGTTTCGTATGATCCACCCCGGATCTCCGATCCGACCCTCCTTGGAAAAAAAGGAGGGCTACGACGCGGGGAGATCGCAAGCTCACGCAACACCCTTCCTTTTCAAGGAAGGACGTCCGACCATAGTCGGTTCAGGATGGATCTAACGCAAAAAGATCCGAATTTATTAACAATAAAAAATTTCAAAATTGGGTCAATCTATATATGAACTCGCGAGAACATTAAGAAAAAACCAAACAAAAGCAGAAGCATTTTTTTGGAGTCGAGTACGGAAAAGACGTATTTTGAATTGTTTATTTTTAAGACAATATGTTATTGAATATCCAAATCGATTGAATAAAAAAAGCTACTTTATTGTCGATTTTTTTTGTCGTGAAAAGAAATTAATTGTTGAGATAGATGGTGAAATTCATAATCACCAAATAGATTATGACCAACAACGACAATCGATTTTAGAGGATCAAAATTTCACAGTTATTCGATTTACGAATTCGGATGTTATTAATAATTGGAATGATGTTGAGAATAGATTGAAAAAGAAGATTTTGGAAATTGGGATGAATGAGTGAGTTCGTGATCTAATATGCAAGATCCACCCCGGATCTCCGATCCGCCCCTCCTTGAAAAAAGGAGGGTGTGCACATGAGCTCGCAAGCTCACGCAACACCTTCCTTTTCAAGGAAGGACGTCCGACCATAGTCGGTACAGGATGGATCATTTACGTTCGAGATATTGAGTGAGCAATTGATCTTGGGACGTATGATCCACCCCGGACCTTTGGTCCGACCCTCCTTGGAAAAAAGGAGGGCTACGACGCGGGGAGCTCGCAAGCTCACGCAACGCCCTTCCTTTTCAAGGAAGGGCGTCCGACCATAGTCGGTACAGGATGGATCATTTACGTTCGAGATACTGAGTGAGCAATTGATCTTGGGACGCAAGATCCACCCCGGACCTTTGGTCCGACCCTCCTTGGAAAAAAGGAGGGCTACGACGCGGGGAGCTCGCAAGCTCACGCAACACCCTTCCTTTTCAAGGAAGGACGTCCGACTTTGTCGGTACAGGATGGATCTAACGTAAAAAGATCCAATAAACATAACAATAAAAAAACAACATGAACATACCACGCTGGGGAGTACTTTTAATAGACATTCTAATCGCACTAGTTTCGATTGGTATTGCCTATTTATTGCGTTACAATTTCCATATCCCAGCACATGAATATAAGTTTGTAAAAATAGCAGTACCACTGATATTTTTGGTCAGGACAACTACATTTTTTATTTTCAAAACCTATACTGGGATTATTTTCCATACCTCAATTGAAGATGCACAACGTGTATTTTGGGCAGTGACAACAGGCACTGTTTTTATGGTGATTAGTATTCCGACCGCATTTTTGTTTATTGAATACAACATCATTCCCTACTCTATTGTAATCATCGATTATTTCGTGACGATATTTTTAATGATGGCATTTAGAGCTTTTGTCAAATTACTTTATATCGAAATGGGGAATCATCGAAAGGACAAAAAACAAGTCATTATATATGGTGCAGGATCAGCAGGAGTTTCTACAAAGAAAACATTAGATCGGGATGCTGCTGCTAATTATTTGGTCAATGCCTTTGTCGATGATGATCATTCTTTAGCAAATAAAAAGTTGCTTGGAGTTGATATTTTTCCTGCCGATAATTTGGATCGTTTACTATTCTCTTCGCAAGCAGATATGTTGGTCATTTCTACAGACGAAATTCAAGCTGACAGAAAACAAGAAATTGTTGAATTGTGTTTGAAACATCAAGTAAAAGTTCACCATGTACCACCAATGAATAAGTGGATCAATGGAGAATTGAGTTTTCAACAAATTCGGAAAATTAGAATTGAAGATTTATTGGGTAGAGATGAAATCAAAATTAATTCTAACAACATACGTTCAGAGATCAAAGGAAAGACCGTTTTAGTGACCGGCGCAGCAGGATCAATTGGCAGTGAAATAGCACGACAAATATTGCCTTTCCATCCACAACAACTCATTTTATTAGATCAGGCAGAAACTCCTTTGTATGAAATAGATTTAGAAATTGGGAATCAACATCGTTTTTCAAATTACGAAATTGTCGTCGGCGATATTCGAAATGAAGAAAGAATGCGAAAAGTATTCAAAACGTTTCAACCAGATATTGTTTTTCATGCAGCAGCATACAAGCATGTCCCCTTGATGGAAAACAATCCTTCCGAATCAATATTGACCAATATTTATGGCACCAAATTAATTGCAGATTTATCTGTTGAGTATAATGTTGGAAAATTTGTTTTTATTTCTACTGACAAAGCCGTTAACCCTACCAATATCATGGGCGCTTCCAAAAGAGTAGCTGAAACTTATGTACAATCACTCAATAATTTCATCAAAGACAAAGGAAAAGTTACTCGTTTTATCACTACCCGATTTGGAAATGTTTTGGGATCTAATGGATCTGTTATTCCACTTTTCAAAAGGCAAATTGAAGAAGGAGGACCCGTTACTGTTACACATCCTGAGATGACTCGATATTTTATGACCATTCCGGAAGCTTGTCAATTGGTTTTGGAAGCAGGTGCAATGGGAAAAGGAGGAGAAATTTACGTATTCGATATGGGTCAGTCCATCAAGATTGTTGATTTAGCCAAAAAGATGATTAAGTTATCTGGATTGGATTTGGGCAAAGATATTCATATTGTATTTACGGGTTTGCGACCTGGTGAAAAGTTGCATGAAGAACTCTTGACAAGTTCAGAATCAACCATGAAGACCCACAACAAAAAAATCATGATTGCTAAAGTCAGAGAGAACAATTACAATCAAGTGAAAAAAAATGTGAATGAACTAATCTCCCTTTTTGATTTACAAGAAAATGATTTGTTGGTCAAATTAATGAAAGAAATTATTCCTGAATTTAAAAGTAATAATTCTATTTTTGAGAAACTGGACCTACCTGTTAAAAAGGAAGATATGGAACAATGAAATTATTATGAAACTTAAATCCTCACTAGAACAATCTGGAATGGGAAGTTTTTACTTATCCATTAAGGTCAAAGATGGAAAAGCAATTCTCCAAAAATATGGCAAACGTGTCATCTGCAAAATCAATAACCAGCAAATCCATTGCGCTATATTGAATAGCAAATCGATTGGCCAATATATCATGATCAGTAAAGCGGTTCAGAAGAAATTAAAAGTCAACTATAAAGAAGAAGTTAAGTTTGAAGTTTGTAAAGATGATTCAAAATATCAGATGGAAATGTCTGAAGAATTGGAAGAAGTTTTAAAAACAGATGCGATAGCGGAAGAGAGATTCCATCAATTGACACCTGGGAAGCAGCGCTCTTTGATTCATTACATCAACAAAGCAAAAAATATAGATACCCGAATCAATCGAGCATTAAAAATTTCCAATAATCTAAAAATGGGAAAAAAAGTTTTGAAAGAGTTGTTATCTAATTGAATAGTGTTTAGCTTCAATAGCAAAATCATACCCAATGAACTTCGTGGACTTTGTTATTGAAAGCATGTTTATTCTCCACAAACAAATACCATTCAAGTGGAATTAAAAGGCACTCAAATTGGCAAAACACCTCCACAATTTTTAAGAAGACAAAACACGTTTTTTTAAATCAAGAATAGTCACAATCAGGACAATTGCCCAATAATTCTAAAAATGCAAATATCATTCTTGATATTTTAGGGTTGTAAGCATTAGAATGTCTGGTATCCAAAAAAATATTATTAAAACACTTTTGCTCATAGCGTTATTTATGTTGAGTGAAAATATGAATGCACAAACCTGTTGTGCGGCTGGTGCACCTATAGGTTCTTACCTAGAAATTCAAACCGGAGATAAAAGATTATTTTCATTTCAATTTAGGTATGAGTACAACAATGTGAACCGATTAGTAGAGAATGAAAATAGGATTGAAAATGATCCGCGCACTCGTTATGGTCAAAGTTTTTTATGGAAATTAGATTTTTCGTTGAATAAGAAATTGGCTTTTTCGGCAATAGTGCCGTTTGTTCATCAATCAAGAAATACGATTTCTGAGCAACAATCAAGTTTTGGAATTGGAGACTTTTCCTTTATAACACAATACACCCATTTTAAAGGCAGGTTTAGATCACTAAACATATCAGCAGGCATTAAGTTCCCAACCGGCAAAACAAATCATAGAGCTGACAGTCAAATCCTACTATCACCAGATATGCAAAGTGGAACAGGAAGTTTTGACTTTATATTTAGAAGTTCGGCTTCCAAGACATTTTCATCCTTACCTTTTTTGACCAGTTACGCCTCTGCCCTATTTCGATTGAATGGGATGAATAATGATTTCGGCAGTACAAGTACCTTTGTTGGCCGCCAATTCGCATTTGGTGATGAAGTTAATTCCCAAATTGGAGCTCGTTATCTTTTAACTTTAAAATCCGGTTTTTTAACACCAGATATTGGTCTTAAAATTAGGTGGGCGAATCACAATTTGGAACAACAACAAGCCGCGCCTAATAGTGGCGGATATTGGTTGAGCTTACCGCTTGGAGTTTCTTTTGCACCAAATGAAAAAAAGTCGATCGCTTTTACTGCGGAATTACCATTGTATCAAAAATTGAGCGGTTTGCAAATCACGACAGCATTTAGACTTGGCTTTCAGATAAATTATACTTTTCAAAAAAATAAAACTGATGACATTTTAAATTAAAGAGCATGAAAAATCTATTATTTCTAACAATATTATTACTTTTTGGTTGCAACAAAGATGACAATCAGGCACAGACAGACTGGCTAATTCCATTTGATGAAGTCTTAGATGGTGGACCTGGCAAAGATGGAATTCCTTCTGTAGATGCACCTCAGTTTGATAATGTATCTGACATTTCATTTTTAAACGATAATGATTTGGTTATCGGAATGTTTCACAATGGAGTTTCAAAAGCATATCCTCATCAAATTCTAGACTGGCACGAAATCGTCAATGATGATTTATCGGATATAAGCTATGCGCTAACCTATTGTCCATTGACTGGAACAGGAATTGCATGGGATCGAGTGATAGATGGAAGCAAAACGTCTTTTGGTGTAAGTGGAAAATTGTACAACACCAACTTGATGCCTTACGATCGTGCAACCGATAGTTACTGGTCTCAAATCCGACTAGATTGTGTCAATGGAACACAAATAAATAAAGTAATTAACACCTACCCCATTATAGAAACCACTTGGTCAACTTGGAAAGCAGCCTACCCTAACTCTGAGGTTATGAATTTAACTACTGGATCCAATAGAAATTACGGCAGCTATCCATATGGTGATTATCGCACCAATCATTCTAACATTATATTTCCTGTTTCCAATACAGATGATAGACTTCCAGCGAAAGAACGTGCTTTAATAGTTATGGGAGATCAAACCAAAAAGGTCTACAGCATAGAATTATTTGCAGAAGATCGCGCTATAGAAGATACGATTGATGGGACTACCATTATCGTAATTGGCTCCAAATCAAAAAACTTTATTGTAGCGTATGAAAAAGGAAACTTGACAGAAGTTGTAGCAGTGACAGACCAATTGCCAACAATCGCAACCGACACAAATGGGAATCGCATCAACTTAGATGGAACTATTGAAAGTGGTCCATTACAAGATGTGCAATTGACAACTTTTAATTCCTTCATCGGCTATTTTTTCGCACTTGGTGCATTTTATGAGGTGGAAATTTACGAGTAAAAATAAAAATACAATTTGTAAATTTTATTGTGATGGAAAATTTATGATTTACGAATATGACCGTTATTGCGCAAGCCCACGTCAGACTGTGCGAAAATAGAATACAAACGCCAAGAGGTTAGAAACCTGTCAATTATCACGAATCGGCTGCAAAAGAATTATATGATTTTTATAGATGTGAAAAAAGAAGAAATAAATTTTATTTTGATTGTAAAAAACCCTCAAAAATTAG
>CALDGQ010000143.1 GCA_937941765.1 uncultured Saprospiraceae bacterium | reverse complement strand
CGAAGTAGAGTACGTGGACAATTAAGCATGAAATTCGTTAATATACGTGTATACTCGCGTATTCAACTTCTACATTCTGCGGTTCCCTGTCTGCTTTGACGGCAGTCAGGCAGGCTTGTTCGATATTTTGCGGTTCAATTTCGTTTTCGCACAGTCTGACGTGAGCTCGCGGGTTCACGCACCACCCTTCCTTTTCAAGGAAGGGCCTATCCGCCTTCGGTGGATTAGAGGATGCCTGCCTGTTGCAGACAGGGATCCCACGAAGCAAAAACCCTACAAAAACTCAAACTTCTCCGCATCAAACAATCCCTTATCGCTCATCTTAATTTTCGGAATTACCAATAAAGCCATAAACGATAATGTCATAAAAGGAGCGGTCAATTGACAACCCATTTTCTTGACAAATTTATCGATATCACCATACATTTTTCCAATTTTCTTGGCAGGTAAATCACTCATCAAACCAGCGACTGGAAGACTGATGACATGTTCACCTTTTGGAGAAATAGCAGAAAGTCCACCTTTGTTTTGCACTAGTAGATTCGTCGCTTTACACATCCATTCATCGTTGGTACCGACTACAATTATATTGTGAGAATCGTGTCCGACAGTTGAGGCAATGGCGCCTTCTTTTAGATTGAAACTTTTTATAAATCCACTTGCAATCGGTGCTTCCGAGTAACGATTGACGACACTTATTTTAAGAAAATCTTCTTCTACATTAGGTTTTAGCAATCCATTTTCTACAACAACATCACCTGTTATTTTTTCAGTAATTAATTCTCCATCTATAGCATGAATAATATTGATTGTTGGATCCGTACCTTTTAATTCGAAATCTTTGGGAGATTTTTTACCTATATTGAAATTGTTGATAATAGGATGTTTTCTTTCTTCCAAAGTAGATTTCCCATTTTTCGCAACCAATTCTCCTTCAATATAAGTTTGCTTAACATTAAATTCACTGATAGAATCTACAACTATGAAATCAGCTTTATCCCCTACCCTCATTTGTCCTACATCCATTTTGTAATGCTCAACCGGATGAATACATGCGATTCTCAACACATCAAAAAAGTCATATCCTAACTCCATCGAACGAACTACCAATTCATTGATATGTCCTTCAACTAAATTATCCGGATGCTTATCATCACTACAAAACATCAACTTATCCGGATGTGTTTGGATTAACGTGTGTAGTGCGTTATAGTTTTTAGCAGCTGAACCTTCACGAATCAGAATTTTCATTCCGTACTTCAATTTATCCAACGCTTCTTCTAGCGTAAAGCATTCATGGTCGGTGGATATTCCAGCGGAGATATAATCTTTGGCTTGTTTTCCTTTGAGGCCAGGCGCATGTCCATCTATAGGCTTCCCACTCTTTTTGGCAATCGCAATTTTTTCCAAAACTACTTTGTCTTTAAATAAAACACCTGGCCAATTCATCATTTCTGACAAATAATAGATGTCATCAGACTTCATTAATTCTTTAATATCATCAGCGGTTATTTCAGCACCTGCTGTTTCAAAATTAGTAGCAGGAACACAAGAAGGTGCTCCGAAATGGAATTTCAATTTCGCATCACGAGCATTGTCAATCATGTAATGTACGCCTTTGACGCCGACTACATTGGCTATTTCGTGTGGATCAGAAATGGTTGCAACCGTTCCATGAGTCAATGCAATTTTGGCAAACTCGTAAGGAACGACCATCGAGCTTTCGATATGTATATGCGCATCGACAAAGCCCGGCAAGATATATTGATTTGGAACATCGTCGTGTTCTCGAATGGCAATAATTTTCCCATCTTCAACTTGGATGGTACCTGTATAAATTCTTCTGTTGAAAAGGTCGATGATACGACCTGAGACTTTAGTTGTGTTTCTCAATTTGTATTAAAGTTTGTATTTGAAATTAGGTAGTGAAGATACTATAACTAGTTGAATTTTTTCAACAGATATTTTTGTTGGGGAATTGTGAGATGTGATTTTTGTGTTGGGATTTTGTGTTGGGATTTTCCCAACACTGGTGTTTATATCGTTCCGTTGGAACTTTGATCCACGAAGTTCCAACGGAACGATATAAACACCTAGATATGGGAACATCCCATATCTAATAAAACGATATTTTTTCCGATTTCCATTTCAAATTACTCACACCCCAATTGAATCCGAGAAATAGGATCATTATTAGGAAAACAATTTCCAGACAAAACTTCTTCTGGAACATATCTAGTCATATTTGGATCATAGAGTCCATTTTCCAAAAACTCAACCAAATGATCTATTTCATCAGTGGTCAAATTTAGTGGATTGAAAAGATTGCTTGTTTTATCGTTTGAGACATTTGAATTTTCAGATACTCCATTGTTAAAATACTCCACTACTTCTCTGATCGAATTTTTACTACTTCCGTGAAAATAGAAACCACCTGTTTTGAGATTATATAACTGAGGAACTTTAAATTTATATAAGTCCTCTTCTTTTCCAGTAAAACCTCCACGTCCTAAATTTCTGCGATCTGATTCTGACGTATTGAATGCATCTGTTTCGTGCAGATCTTTGACACCAATTGCGTAGAAATTATCAGCATTATTGAGTGCTGTATTGTTATGACATAAATAACATTTTGCTTTATCAAAAAACAAAACAGCTCCTAATTTTTGAGACTCGGTCATCCCGTCTCTATTTCCATGCAACCATTTCTGGAAAGGTGCTTGATTTGGAATTAAACTTCGGATATATGCAGATATTGCGAGTGCAGCAGTTTCTTCATTATAGCGTTCTTCATAAGGGACTTCTGGGAAAGCAGCATTGAACCATTGCGTATAACCGTATTCATCCATCAAAGGTTTATTGACCACCATTCGATGTAATTTAATGCCTTCTATATTCTGAGATTCGACTCCTGAATAGCCAAGGTGATTGACTTCTGTTAAAGTTTCTTCACTCCACAAATCTTCTGTACCTATATTGTTATGATCGGCACCAAATTGGCCATTCCAACTGGTATTCTTTGTAAAGGCAACATTTATCAAACTAAGTGGTCTAGCACCCTGCACATCAATTTCCTCTTCTGTATAATTAAACAATTTAGTTCTAGTTTCTCCTTTATCTCCGTACCCTAATCCGCCATCTCCAATTCCTTGTTTGGCACCTGGCATAAATCCAGCAGATGGTACATGACAAGTAGCGCAAGAATAAGTTCCTTGACCAAGATCATGCAATGCATCTAGTGCAAGACCTGTTTCAAAAAATAACATCTTACCAAGATTTACTTTAGAAGCAGTCAATCGGTTGTTTTTATCCTGAGGTAGATTATCTAGATCAGAGCTATAAGGAAGAATGAAATCTCGTATATTATTTGTTGGAGCTATCGATTCGATGGCCTCTGTAAGAATTTTATCTGTTGGGTTGGACAGTTTATCTTTCGTACAAGATGAAATGGCAAATAGGAAAAGACAAAGCAATCCTATTCCTCTTTTATAAGATGAATAATGCATGATAAGGGAAAATGTTTTTGTTATGTATGTAACGGGGAATACTACAAGATAGCTGTTTAACACGCTACATTCAATACTGCGATTATGGTAAAAAACGGTTGATATGTTGGTAAGTAAGTACGTTGCAAATATACAATAAAAGCTAATATAAATCAACAAAAAAGGAGCTATTCAAATGAATGAATAACTCCTTTATCTAATTTAGAACTGTAATTCTAGTATCCTAATTCCTTATTTCCAGAAACCGTCTTCGGTGCTTCATACTCATCAGGAGTAATTGGTGCCGGTGCCACTTTAACTGGTGCAGGCTCAACTGGAGCTGCAACTGGTGGTGGAGGTGGTGGAGGTGTTGCAACTACTGCCGGAGCAACTGCTGCTGGCCAACATCCACGTAATAAGAAAAATAATGGAATCAAAAGTAATGGTAATAACCACCACCATTTGAATGCACAACCTGCCGCTGGAGCTGCTGCTGCTGTTGCCGCTGCTGCTACTGGAGCTACTGTCACCTTTCTTGGTGGAGGTGGTGGTGTCTTTTTGACAACTGGCTTCACCTTTTTAACTGTTTCCTTTTGGATTGATTTAAAGGCACCAGCTTCATGCATCACTTCTTTTCGACTAACGACTTTAGAAGTAACCACAGCAGCTGCTGGAATTAATCCTAAAGCTGCTGCTTCAGTTTTTCCACAACTCTTACCGATGATATTTCCAAGTTCGTCACGAAGTACTGTCACGTGTTCAGCACCTTCTTTTTCGACTTTGAAGCTATCACGTTTAGGTAAAACACGTAAAGCAGTTTTGATCCCACTTTCGCGAGCTGCTTCTGTTCTGTACCCTGCACTTCTGAACATTGTCTCTCCTCCAGAAGTTAAGACCGTAAAATACAACATACCATCACTTCCTTTGAAAGTGCTGATATTACTGTGTGCTTTGTGTTTTGCATGTCCGCTATATGCTTTACATGCTAAGAATTCTTTCTTAGAAGAACTCTTTACAACATTTCTTTTTTCAGTAACATTGACAATTTTTCCAGCTGCACCTGCTAATGGTACAAAGCCTAATGCCATTGCCTTAGATCCTTGGGCACCACTTCGCCCTACTTCATTTCCTTTTTCATCTTTCAAAACACAGAAGTATTTCCCGTATTTTTCGAATACATGGTAGTATTGTGCATCGTCAAGCAAACGCATTGTTGCATTAAATTCACGATCACGTTTATCCATGTCTGTAAAGCCTTCACTTCTCAATCTAACACTTCCATCTTTGTTGTAAACTGCATAGTAGAATTGTCCGTTGCTGTGTTTGAAAAAAGCAACGTTAGGATGCTCAGCAGATCTGGAGTGTCCTTCATATTCTTTTACGGCCAAATAGTCATCATCTTTATCTCCTTCATCCTTTCCTCCTCCGCCGCCGCTAGACGATTTAGACATCAATGGTGCTGCTGCAAAAGAACTAACGCCTGCAGTTGAGCTTTTGCTTCCTGGCATCAGTGCCATCGCTTCAGCTTCAGACCCAACCTCTGGGCTAACTGCAATTTCTTGGTGGTTGGCTGCCTTTAAAGACAAGACCCATTTACCATTTTCTTGTTTAACTGCCTTGAACATCTCTTTATTTACCATGTTCTTTTTGACAGATTCAATTCCATTATCTCTCGACTTTTCTGAAGCGTAACCTTGACTACGTAGTCTTAAAGTTCCGTTTTCTGAATAAGCAAAATAGAATTGATCTTCCAAGGTAAATGAACTAAAACCATCGCTACCGGATTCATGTCCCGAGTAACTTTTCGAAGGTAAGTAGTCGTCATTCATAAGTTAGTACGTTTTGTTTATTAGATTTTTGAAAACATTAATTTAACAATCTTTAATGAAAATAGATTGACTATATTATGATTTTTATTAACATTAGTTATGACGCAATTTGTTGTAAAAAGTAATGAAATCACGAAAAAGATAAAATTAGAACATTCTTTATAAAATATTGATTATCAACAAATAATATTCGGAAAAGAGGCTTTATAAATAGCAAATATTCTACATGTTTTTTGTTATTTAATTATTCAATATGTGTATTTTAAAAATGTAACCGTAAAATATTTTAAAGGAAAATTGAGTTTAATCAGTCATAACAATTAAATTACGTCAAAAAATCTATCTAATTGACATATTAAAAAAAAAACCATAGATTTTAATCGGCTCTAATACGGAGTCATCATATGACTATTCACTAATTCATAACAATATATTTTTGCATTATTTTAGAGCAAATCATAAAATGGAGAATCAAGTAAAATTTTAATTTATTATGCCATACGATGAATTTCTAGCCGACCGTGTTCGACAAATTTTTAATGATAAATCAATTGCGTTTAGAGAAAAGTCAATGATGGGTGGACTCATCTTTATGGTGGATGATAAAATGTGTGTTGGAGTTGATATTGATCGTAAAACGGAAGAAGATCGTTTGATGGCCAGAATTGGGAAAGAGGCCTATGAAGCAGCTTTGGAGGAAGCGGGTGCCCGCGAAATGAAATTCACTGGCAAGGCAATGAGAGGATTTGTTTTTATTTATCCGGATGGAATTGATGCAGACGAAGATTTAGAATTCTGGATTCAAAAAGCGATTGATTTTAATCCTTTGGCTAAGAAGAGTAAAAGTAAGAGGAAGTGAGGTTTGATGTGTTGAGGCGCTTAGGACGTATTTTAACAAACAGATCACATTAGGCTTGTGCTGAGCGAAGTCGAAGTAAAAATAGAACACAAAGAATCTTGATTCGCTGAATTTCTTACACAGAAACCGCAGACAAGGAGGACGCAAAAAATGCATATTTAAAAGCGCAGAAACAGAATAAGGCTAGTTGTCGATAATAAAATAAAATCCAACACTACACTTCCTAAGATCAATATAGACAAAGGAAGTGTGTGTTGGATTTTTAAATACTATTTAATCGAAAACGCTGTCTTGATTGATTTTTATAAATTTAGATCTAGCATCATTTCCTTTAATTCTAACAAAGTGAATTCCTGCATCTAATTCATTTACATCTAATGATGTTCTCATGCTACCTTCTCTTAATTCAATTGGTAATTCCATTTTTAGCTTACCGAAAACATCAAAGATTTGAACAGTAGTTGAGTTTCTAAAAGTACTTTCTACATCAATTGTAATCTGACTACTTGTAGGATTCGGAAATATATTGTTGATAGAAATCTCATTTCCAAAGTTCATTCTAGCTTGAGGAGTATTGCCACAGGAGAACTCAATGATATATGGCTTTTGAACCCATTGATTGACGGTTCCCCATCCACCATTCCAGAAATTGATGGTCCCAAAATCACTATCCGCTAAATTGCCATCTGTAACATAAGAATAGTCAAATGGTTCTCCTGAATCCCATTCAAACTGTCCTTCTACATTTTGATCATGTAAACCAGTCATGACAATATCACTAATGTTGGATCTTAAAAATTCATTTTCCTCAAAGGAAGTAATTGAGACTAAATATGCACCTAAGTTTTCTGCTACATTATGTGCATATGCCCAAGTACTCGGATTCTGAGCTAAAAAATAATGATGACTACCAAATTCTCCTAAAAATTCAAAGTCAGCTAATTGGTCTGGACAATTGGCACTATTTTCTTCAATAGTGATGTTGAATGCACATTGTTGGATAAAAACTTCTCCACCATTGCAATCCATTTCAATGTCAAACGAAACAAGGCTGGTTCCAACTGGATAAAAACTTCCACTTGCGGCACCTGCTGTTTGTGTTATGGTCACATTTGGAACATTCGGACAATTCGAAAAGACCATTGGATTATCAAAATTAACGATTGCTCCTGAAGTACCTTCATCTACTGACAATAAAATATCTTGTGGACAATCTACATCAAATGTCAATGCAAAAGCATTTAATGCAACATTAAAGCTACAACTTTCAACATTTCCACATTCGTCTTCAAATTCGTAAGTAATCAATTCAGCATCTCCAACATTATAGAGTGCTCCACTTCCTGACCCTGTCAACTGTGTCGTTGTAATTAAACCATCTGGACATGTTGTACTTGCAAACGGTAGTTCCCAATTAATCGCCATTGAAGAAACACCTGGATCTGCAGTCATTACAATGTCGTCAATGCACTCAACACTTAAGATTGGTCCAGCAGGTTGACAAGCAAACTCAATGATGTATGGTTTCTGGACCCATTGATTGATAAATAACCAACCTCCATTCCAGAAATTAATTGCACCAAAATCTCCTTCAGCATCATTTGCAGTTTCTACAAAATTGTATCCAACTGGTTCTCCTGAATCCCAAATCAATGTTCCTTCATTCTCAACATCATTTAACCCAATCATTGTAATCACAGAAATATTATTTCTGATAAATTCATTTTCTTCCTCACTATTTATCGAAACCAAATACCCACCGTAGTCTGATGCAATTTGTTGTGCTTCCATCCAAATTTTTGGTTGCAATGCTTTGAAATATTTATGGCCATTTAATTCACCCATATAATCAAATCCTGTAATTGCATCTGGACATTCCGTACTTGGTGCTAGTAATGAAACAGTAAATGAACAAGTCTGTGCATTACCACATTCATCTGCTAATTCATAAATAATCGTTTCTGTTTGGCCATCTTGAAAAATACTTCCATTGGCAACATTAGACATTAATGTTGAGGTAGTGTTTTGAGATGGACAATCCGTTGTTGCAGTTGGTACCTGCCAAGTGACAGCCATACTACCCTGTCCTGCTGGCACACTAAACACTTGATCACTCGGACAATTCACATTTAATGTCGCAGATGTAGCAGACAATGTTATGTTAAAGGAACAACTTTGAATATTTCCACAATCATCTGCTATTTCATAAGTAATTGTTTGAGACTGATCAACTTGAAATAAACTACCATTCGCTGGGCCGTTAATTTGCGTGTAAGTGATGTTTGATCCTGGACAAGTCGTCGTCGCGGTTGGATTTTGCCAACTTACTATTGCACTAGTTTCACCTGGATTGGCAATGAAAATTTGATCTTGCGGACAATTGATTGCTAAGGTAGCGGATACAGATGCCAAGGTCACTGTAAATGAACAGGTACCTATATTTCCACATAAATCTGTAACTTCAAAAGAAATTAATTCCGGCTGATCTACTTGAAATATCGAACCATTTGAAGGTCCTGACAATTGTGAATAAGTAATACTTTGTGTTGCGCACGTTGTCGTTGCGGTTACATCGTTCCAATTGACGATTCCTGAAGTTGCTCCTGGATCCGCAATGTAGACCTGATTATCTGGACAATTAACATTCAAGGTTGCAGAAGTTGATTCCAACGTCACTGAGAAAGAACACACTTCAATATTGCCACAAGCATCTGATATTTCATATGAAATCATTTGTGGTTGATCGACTAAAATAGTACTTCCATTCAATGCTCCAGCTACTTGCGTGTAAGTGATGTTTGGATCAGCGCATGTTGTGGTTGCAGTTGGGATTGACCAATTGACTGGCGCACCCGTCTCACCAGATTCTGCAATAAAAATTTGGTCTAATGGGCAGTTTACGGTCATCTGAGGTGCTTGTGGTCCACATTCCACTTCCATCACAAATCGTCGTTGCACATAACTAATATCAAATGCCCAACCACCTGACCAGAAATTCATATTAGCATAGTCTTCATCTGGATTGGTGCCAGCTGTTTCAATGAAATTAAAATCGACAGGCGCTCCTGATTGCCATTGATAATTTCCTTCAGATTGAGCATCTGACAACCCGATAAATACAATGTTATTTCCAATCTGAGAACGAACAAATTCATTTTCATTGGCATCATTCATACTCACTAGATATCCATCATTGGCAGCCGCAGTCATTGCAGCATTTGGCCAACTTTGTATATTGTCTGATAAGAAATAATTGTGATCATTGTAAGTTCCTAAGAAACTAAAACCAGCTATTTCTTCTACACAGTTTACTTCTGATTGTTCAACTGTTACTGAAAATTGACACATTTCAGTTAGTATTTCATCACCACAAGTCAATTCAACTTCATAGACAATATCAGTTGTTCCAACATTGAATGCACTTCCACTAGTCATACCGCTAATTAAATTAACTACTACGTTTTCATTCGACGCACAACTAGTCAAATAGGTTGGCAAATCGTAAGTGACAATAGCACTTGTTTGATCCAACGGAATATTGACATTTACATTAGTTGGACATTCAACTGTCAATGAAGTCGCAACTGGGCCACACGTTGTTTCAATAATATATCTTCGTTGTACCCATTGATTATCAAATGCCCAACCACCTGACCAGAAATTCATATTCGCAAAATCTTCTGCAAGGTCAGATGAAGGTGTTTCAATAAAGTTGTATGTCAATGGTTCTCCCGAATCCCAAACATAATTTCCTTCTGTATTGGCATCATTCAACCCAATAAATACAATATTATTTCCAATCATGGATCGGATGAATTCATTCTCGGCAGCGTCATTGATACTCACTAGGTATGCATCATTTGAAGCAGCAGTTGCACTTGCATTCATCCAAGTTGATTGACTGTCGGAGATAAAATATTTGTGATTGTCAAATTCTCCCAAAGCCGTAAATCCTGGTATCGCATCTGGGCAATCAGATGGGTTGTAATTTATTGTAACATTGAAACTACAAGTTTCTGCATAAGTCGTTCCATTACAATCTAAGGTCACTTCGTATTCAATTGTGGTAACACCTTCTGGGAATAAAGTGCCAGATGGTAATCCAGCTATCTGCGTAATAGACGAGTTTCCTTGAGTACAATTTGTATTAATTGTTGGTTCATTGAAAACTGCGATTTCCCCTGCTTCAGTACTTGCTTCAATGACCATATCATTCATACAAGAGATATTAAATTCAAATGGTGCTACCGTCGTAAAACTTTCTTCTATGCAATCGACAGCTTCTCTTCTAAAATGATAAGGTACAATTTTTACAAAATATTCGGTACCATATGCCAACTCCCCTAAGTCATAGGTGGTGACATTGCCTACATCAAAATTTTCCAGAATATCAACTCCTCCAGCAGTCGTGCCCACACTCAAATTGTAACCTACTGCTTCTAAGGAAGGATTCCAACTCAAAGTCGAATTGATTGGGACATTTGTTGCACCATTAACAGGGCTTGTCAAGTTGGTACACGGTGGTACATAATATACATTAATGAAGAAAAGACAATCATCTTGTGATACTTGTCCATAACAATTTAGACTTAGTTCATAATATTGGGGATTTTCACCTAATGGAAAAAATGAACCAGTAGGTAGACCAGTTGTCTGATTAACGGAAATGACACCTTGCGTGCAATTAGTGTTGACTGTAGGAACCACATAATCTACTATTATTCCATTGGGA
Organism: uncultured Saprospiraceae bacterium; assembly: GCA_937941765.1. Taxonomy (GTDB): domain Bacteria; phylum Bacteroidota; class Bacteroidia; order Chitinophagales; family Saprospiraceae; genus CALDGQ01. The sequence goes on along the minus strand of CALDGQ010000143.1, from coordinate 25,946 downwards.
TCTGTTGTTTCTACTGTCATCCCAGAAGCACAAGTTGTACTAAATTCAAGTGGGACATAGACTGCACCAATTACAAAATCGCAAATCTCGACACCTCCACATTCATCTGTAATTCTGTAAACGACAGAAAACCCTCCTGGCACATTTAAACTTGTTCCATTTTGAGGTCCACTAAGTTGCTGTATCGTATAAATTCCGGAAGGACAAGTTGTGGATACAATGGGTTCATCCCAAGTTACAAAAATTGAATTAGAAGTTCCTTGAACCACTTCATATGTTTCGTTTTCTTGACAAGTGACTGTAATTACTGATTGCTCTTGTTCAGTTGTAAAACTTTCTTCGGTGCAACCAATCGCATTTCCATTATCATCATAAGGAGTAATTCTAACGTAGTACGTTGTATTCAATTCCAACACTCCTGGATCAAATGAATTAACGTTTCCATTGTCAAAATTATCGAACAATTCACTACCTGATGGAGTAGTTCCAATTGAAACCAAGTAGCCATCAGCGCCTCCAACAATATTCCATAACAATGTGATATCGGTATTTACATTTATTTGGTCATTGATGGGATCTACTAGTTGAGTACAATTGACTGTATTGGGAGTATAATTTACTGTAACATTAAAATTACAAGAAGCATTGTAAGGCTCTCCATTACAAGATAGGGAAAGATTAAATTCGTTTAAAGTGGTTCCAACTGGAAACATAGAACCAGATGACAACCCACTTGTTTGATCAATCGATGAAGTTCCATCTACACAATTGGTTTCCATAAAAGGATCTGCGTAGGAAACTACTATTCCATTTGCGTCAGATGTACTCACAATTACATTCTCTGGACATTCAGGATACCATTGAACAGGATTTTCTACAACCTGAATAATGTAGGTACAATCATCATAATTTCCACATTCATCTGTAATTGCGTAGACCACTGATCCTTCATATCCTACAAATAGATTAGTCCCATTTAGGTCACCAAATACTTGTTCAATTGTATAGTTACCAGAAGGGCAAGTAGTAGTTCCTATCGGTACTTCCCAGAATACAGTCAGAGTATCTTGACCTGGAAGCGGTTGAAAGGTGGAAGTTCCAAAACAATCAATCGTCACTTCAGTATATGGAGCTGTCGCAAAACTTATGGTTTCACATCCAAATGCATTTCCATTGTTATTATATGGAATAATCGTTAAATAATAGGTCGTGTTGTAATCCAAAGTTCCAGCATCAAAAGTATCATTTAAGCCGACATCTACATTGTCATACACCTCGTTTCCAGTAGGCGTTGTTCCCATCGTCAGTATATATCCATCTGCATCAATTACTTCTTCCCAACTTATTTGTGGTTCATGGGTAGTATTGCTTGCATTATTTGTTGGATTGGTGATGGTTGTACAACCAAGTGGCAATTCTACCCCAACAACAAATGTACATTCCGCTATATTCCCACAATCATCAATTGCTAAATAAGTAATTGTCTCAAATTGTCCCGCTTGAAATGTGCTACCATTTGCCGGACCCGCATCTTGGGAAATGGTTGCTGTTCCTACTGGGCAAGTGGTTTCAGCAGTTGGTTCTGCCCAGGTGATGGTAGCAGAAGTTTCTCCGTTGGTAACTTGTTGAGTAATGTCCAATTGACAAGACAAAAAGAACACAGAAGTTGGTGTTCCTATTGTTGTAAAACTCTCTTCGACACAATTAACAGCATTTCCATTGGCATTATAAGGAGTAATCGTCACGTAATAAGTAAAAGCACTTCCTAAAGTTCCCATATCAAAACTCGTTGCGGTACCGACATCAAAATTATTCATAATGTCATTGGCACCAGCTATCAAGCCTACGCTTAAAAGATATCCAGTTGCATCCGATACTGCATCCCACATGAAAACAGCATTAGTTGCAACATCAGTGGCACCATTTAGCGGACTACTTAATTGCGTGCACGAAGGTACTGGGTTGCTTCCTGTGGTAAATTGCTCTTCTGTACAACCTGTACTTGAACCGCCTTCGTTGTAAGGAACAATTGTTATATAATAAGTTGTCTCATATTCTAAAAGTCCCGGATCGAATGAATTGCCGTTTGCAATATCTATGTTATCAGCAATATCCGCACTCCCTGAACCTGTGCCGATTGTTACTAAATACCCATTCGCCTCCGAGACTGGGTTCCAGGTCAAAGTAGTGTTCACTGGAACTTCTTCTTGCATGTTTATAGGTGATGATAAAGTGGTACAATTGGGTGCTGGTGGCAATGCCGTTGCAAAACTTTCTTCTGCACAATTCATAGCGTCCCCAGATTCTCCATATGGTGTGATCGTGATGTAAACTTGTGAATTGTAATTTAGAGATGGCAAAGTGTAAGATTGCACATTACCTGCATCTACATTGTTAAGTATATCTGTTCCACCGCTTGCATATCCAGCTGAAATAAAATAACCGTATACGTTATCAACAGGATTCCAAGTAATCATGGTGTTGATTGGAACATTGACTGCATTGTTAGAAGGCATTAATAAATTGGTACAACCAGTTGGTGGTGGACCTTCTGTAGTGAATGTAATTTCGTTGCAATTTAATGCTGAACCTTCTGCATTAAATGGTGTGATTGTCAAATAATAAGCGGTGTTGTATTCCAAATCTGGAAGTACATAATTAGTACCTGACGAATTTACATTGTTGAGAATATCTGTTCCTCCTGAAGTCGTTCCCATATTCAACAAATAGCCCGTTGCATCTGATACCGCTGTCCAAGACAAATCAATATCTATTCCTACATCAGAAGTATTGTTGGTTGGAATTGAAAAAAGCACACAATCTAACACTATAATTGTTTCCGTTGTAAAACTAATTTCGTTGCAAGTAGTTGCAGCAGATCCAGTTGCATTGTATGGAGTGACCGACGCATAATAAGTAGTTCCAGCTGCAAGATTAGGTACACTGTATGACGTCATTGAACCTGCATCCGCATTATTGATAATATCTGTACCACCTGCCGAAGTTCCTAAACTGACTCTGTAATTTGGATTTCCCATCAAAGCTGGCCAACTTAAATCAGAATAGAGTGGATTATCAACTGAGCCATCTACTGGGCTTGAAATAGTCACACACATTGGTAAAGCTGCATCTCCTGTTGTAAAAGTTTGTTCCGGACATCCCGTTCTAACATCAAAAGCACTGTAGCCAACAATATTTAAATAATAGGTTGTGCTATAATCTAATCCGGACAGTGTGTAAGTTGCTGCCCCTCCAATATTTTCATTTTCCAAAATGTCTGTTCCTCCAGGAGTACTACCAACAGAAATAATGTGGCCAGTTGTATTTGGTGCTGGACTCATTGTCAAAACAATATTATCAGGATCTGATACTGAACTTGCATATCCACCAGAACAAACAAGTGCATCAGTAGAAGAACAGTTGGCATCGACTGTCGTAGAAACTTCACAACCATCTGCATTGATGTTCATTGCATAATTATTGTTGACTGCTAAATAATCACAGACACCTTGAACTGCACAATACGAAAGACTAGTGTTATAATCAAAATATAAGTAGTTAATACTCATTGCGTGGTTTAGGCTTGTAATATCATACAAAGCTCCGTTTCCACTCAATCTCAAGTCTCCAGTACTTGTCAAAGCACTAAGATTTACTGAAGTCATTTTATCATTATCGAAAATCTTTAAAACATTTCCGACGGTCTCTAAATTTTGCAAACCATCTGTATTTGTTAGTGCTGGATTTTCCTCAACAAGTAAATCATTTCCAACAGACGTTACATTTTCTAATCCGTCTATATTTTCCAACCTCAAATTTTCTTGAATTAATAAATCAGTAGAGATACTTGTAAGATTGGTTAAACCATCCAAGTTTTTCAAATTGCCATTTTTCAAGATTGTCAAACTCCCACCGACAGCTGATAAAGATTCGAAACCATTCACATTTTTGATAGCACTATTGCTTTGAATTAAAATATCTCCTCCTACATTGGCAAGTGAAAGCAATGGATCTAAAGAACCTAATTGTGTATGACTTTTTATTGTTAAATTTCCTTCAATATTTGTTAGATTTTCAAAACCAACAAGTGATCTTAATGAAGCATTGGACTCCATAATCAAATCTCCTTCAATCGAAGTTATTACTTGCAATCCAGACAAATCTATTAATGAAAAATCATTGTCTATTGTTAATGAGACTGGAAGATTTTGACAATAAGGATATTGAGCAGCAAATGCATCCACATCTGCTTGATTATTAATAACAACATCCGCACTTGGGCAATAGCCTGAGCAATTAGCAAGTATTGCTTCAGGAGAAGAACAATTGGCACCATTATTTTCGATTATTGCATTTGGGTTGTATGCATAAATACATAACGCTTCAACTGTACAATTTGATACAGAAGGATTGTTATCAAAATTAAAGATGTTAGGGTTTCCGATGGAATGATCCAATGCCGAAATATCGGATAAAAGAGGATTTGAATCTACATTAAAAAGTTCACCAACTTTTAAATTTTCAATTCCATCCAAAGAAGTCAAGCTACTGCTACCAGAAACCACAAACCTACCCTTCACGTATTTTAAATTTTGCAATCCATCTAAACTAGTTATGTTGGAATTTCCAACTAATAACAAGTCGCCATATATATTTTCAATATTAGATAAAAATGTCAAGTTCGAATAATCAGAAGAATAAATCTCTACATCACCATATACATTTTTGCAATTTGGAAATTCTGCTAAAAATTGCGATGGCGTGTAATCATCCTCAAAATAGATATCCCCAATGCCACAATCTGCCCCACAAAATTGAAGTACATTTGTCAAATTGAAACATTGTGCTGCATTATTAAACAACTCAATATTTTCTTCATCGGCAGCTATTTTGTTGCAAAGTGGCTCGATATTACAATTCATTAAGGTTTCATTATATGCGATGTATAACGTACCTGTTACTTGTAAATCCGGATTTAAACCGTTCAAATTCATTAAAATATCACAGTAAGTAATTCGCAGTGAACTAATTGTTGTAAATTGACTCAACGGTGACAAATCAGTGATATCGCTACCAGACAACAATAGTGTTGCGTCCAAATTATCACAATCAGGATAAGCATTTCCAAAAGCAACTAATTCTGATTGAGCATTAATTTCAATAATCCCTCCTGCTGGACATATTGTACCTACATTTTCCAAGTATCGCACAGTTGGATCGTTGGGATTGATGTAGCCAATATCAATATCTCCATCTGCATCAAGATCTGCGATGTTATAAAGTGATACAGAAGGTATTAAGTCAAACTGAGCGAATGAATTTGTTGTGTTATATTGGTGATATCTCAATCCAGCATATTGACTAATAATTTCATCCTTTCCATCATTATCTAAATCAGCAATTATTATATCTTCTAAATTCGCAGCAGAAATTGGAGACAGTGTAAAATTATTGTTACCATCATTCCAAAAAACACTAAATGGTCTCCCAAAAACGATATCCCCTTTTCCGTCGCCATTAAAATCACCTGCTTGGATACTTCCTGGATACTCATCACTTGAATAAATCAGATGTGGTATAAAATTTCCATATCCAGTATTTTCAAACCAAGTAACGGTGTTAGGTTGAGGCCTTTGCGCACTATTACTTTTTTGTCCAATCAAATCCATATCACCATCTCCATCAATATCGAAAGGATAAGATTTTGCAGAATCGGAAACAGGATGTTTAATAACGACATCTGTACCAGTATTTTCCCACCAAGAAGTGTAGTAATTGTTACCATTAAAAACTTGTTGAACGAAGGTTACTGAAAAATCCATTCTTCCATCACCATTGAAATCTGCAAGCGATAACTCCCAAAAATAATTAGGTGAAGCTTGGTTTTCTAAAACATGCTTGATAAAGGAACTTCCTGATTGCTCCCACCAAACTAAGTTGTTATCATAATCTTCTCCGACGAAATCCATGTCTCCATCGGCATCCATATCTATTGGAATTTTAAAACCTATTTGCTGTAAGTAAGATTGTTCAAAAGTTGCATCACCATTGTTTGCCCACCAGTAACTAGAAGAAGATATATCGGTCATGCCATCTCCATTGATATCGGCAAAATATAAATCAATGACACCATTGGCCGCAAAATTATTGGCGACAAAATCTATCTGAGCATTTAAAATTGGAATTGAAATAAGTGCACAAAGAAATGTGCATAAAGAAGTTGTTAACGTCTTTCGCATGATAATCGGTTTTGGAATTATTAACACTATTCAATACGGTTGAATAGCAAAAAAATATAACTTAGTAAGCTAATTAAGTGAACATGGGTTAGGTATGATACTTCGTAAATGTATAAAATTAAAGCATTAAAAGAAACTTTAATATTATTTTTTAGGAGAACGTATATGTTAATTTTGTTGCTGCTTACAACAATACAATTTTATTTTTCGAATTTGTTTAAGGTATCCTAAGCCTGAGCAATGATTTGCGCATGGCAAGGATTTGGCAATCTATTTTTAACTTTATTTTTTCTATGCAACCAAGACAATGCTGTAAAACGTTGCCCAATCATTGCTTTACTCGCTTCCCTTCTCAAGGTCAGGAAACGTAAAAAAACACAAGGATTCGTCCTATGTATTTAAAATTTGGTCCTATAAAAAAGCCACAACTTATACCAATGGCTATCGGTAAAAGTTGTGGCTTTTTTCAAATGCTTAAACTGTGCTTATTAAAATTTTACGAATTTCTTTTTAGAAATCGCACTGTGTTCCTCATTTATTTGAAGAAAATGAATTCCATTTTTCAAATCATTTATTTCAATTGAAATAACCGTCTTTCCTTGAATTAAGTCGACTGCAATTTCTTTTTGAAAAACACCTAACACATCGAAAATTCGAATTTTAGAAGTAGATTCAATTTCACTTTCAACTTCGACCGTTACGAATTCTTTCGATGGATTCGGATATACTTTACCAATAGAAACTGGGATTGTATTTCCAATTCTCGGATTTTCTTGTGGGATAATTTGGCAATCTAGTTCAACAATAAAACGCTTTTGAACGAATTGATCGACGGTACCCCATCCACCATTCCAGAAATTAATGGTACCAAAATCTTCCGCTTCTGAATTTCCATCTAAGAGATTTCCAGAAAAGTAAGTTTCACCAGAATCCCATTCAAATGTTCCTTCAACATTTTGATCATGAAGACCTATAAATGTGATTTCACTGATGTTGGATCTTATAAACTCGTTTTCAGCAGGAGAAGAAATAGAAACTAAATAACCACCTAAATCAGCAGCGATTGCTTGCGCCTCTTCCCAACTTGTTGAAAGGTTGGATAAAAAATAAGAATGTTGTTCGAAATCACCAATCAAACTAAAATTTTCCAACGTCTCCGGACATTCATTTGGCTCAAAAGGAACAACCCTAACATCAAACGCACATGTTTCAACATTACCACAAGCATCACTTATTTCATATTCAATATTCACTCGTGCGCCTACATCTAATGATGCTCCATATTCGGGTCCTACTGTTTGCACAACACTTATTGCACTTTCAGAACAAGTCGATGTTCCAGTAGGAATCTCGTATACTAAGAAAACAGAATTCGCACCTTCAATAGCTTCCAAAATTAAATTTTCTGAACAAGTTGTTGTTAAAACTGGTTCCGAGTTTTCGCAATCAAATTCAACAATAAAAGGCTTGCTTACTTGATTATTTTCTAGCGTCCAACCACCATTCCAGAAATTAATAGAAGCGAAATTTAATCCTACTTGGTTTGCTGTTTCCAAAAAGTTGTAAACATATGGCTCTCCAGAATCCCAAGCTAAAGTTCCTTCATTTTCAAAATCATTGAGACCGATTAAAGTAATTTCGGAAATATTTTGACGAATAAACTCATTTTCCTGTTCATCATTGATAGACACTAGATATCCACCATTTTCAAGTGCAAATTCAGCAGCTTCTAACCATGTTGCTGATTCATTTGACAGAAAATATTTATGTCCTTCATACTCTCCTAACAAGGTAAGCCCATCTACATTTTCCGGACAGCTGGTTGATGGTGGACCTGATACTGCAATCGTAAAAGAACAAATCTCAACGTTGTTGCAAGCATCCTCAATTTTATATGTAATGGTCGTCGTTGTTCCGACCTCAAACCAACTTCCTGAAATTGGACCTTCCACTTGTTCAATTAAAACCTCACCTTCTGTACAAGTTGAGTTTGCAATTGGAGCATTCCAAGTAACGATTATTGAATCTATGTTTTCCGAAGTGATATTTTGACTTTCTGAACAATTGATGGAAAGTGATGGAGCTGGATCACCACAAGTAATTTCCATTACAAATAGACGTTCCACATATTCGGAATCAAAAGACCAACCACCTGACCAGAAATTCATATTTGCAAAATTGGCTTCTTCAGTTGCAGGTGTTTCGATAAAATTGTAAGTGAATGGCTCACCAGAATCCCATACATAATTTCCCGATTCATTTTCAAACAAACCGATAAATACAATATTATTTTCAAGTAAAGTACGGACGAATTCATTTTCATCTGCTGAATTTACACTCAATAACGTACCACCATTTGTGTTGGCAATAGTACTGGCAGTTGCCCAAGTAGTTGGGTTTTCAGCAATAAAATAGTTATGATTATTGAATTGACCCAACAATTTAAACCCATTTATTTCTTCAGTACACTCAACGAATTCTAATTCGACATTGACATTAATATTGCAGGTTTGAGTATACGTTTGTCCATTGCAATTTAAGCTGACTTCATAAGTTACCAATGAATTTCCAATTGGAAATAAAGTACCACTTTCTGGACCAGTTGCTTGAGAAATTATGACATTTTCTTCATCGCAATTCGTTGTTACAAAGGACATATCAATATCGACAATATGACCATTTGGATCCAACGTTGTCAAAGTGATATCATCCATGCAGGTAAGGTCGAATACAAGTGGGTTTTCCTCAATTACAACATTAAAATTACAACTATTAGAATTACCGCATACATCTGTAACTTCATATTGCACTTCCACAGTCTGTCCGACAGGCCAATTACTTCCATTTGGTAAACCTGATACTTGAATTACTGTAAATTCTTCATCACCACAAGAAGTAGAAATGGCTGGTGGTTCCCAACTGACCATCATAGTAGTTGCTCCGATTGGTGCTTGTAAAATCTGATTACTTGGACAAATAATTGAGATCTCACTTGGGACTAATTCAATATTGATTTCATAAAAACAAGATTCAGTATAAATTTCTCCATTACAATTTAAATTCACTTCATAAGCAATCGTTGAAGTTCCAATAGGAAATAAAGTGCCACTTTCTGGACCTTCAATTTGAGAAATCGTAATATTTTCATCTCCACAATTAGTTGTAAAGAAAGGTTCGTTCAAAGTAATAACTCTGCCGTTGGGGTTATCGGTTGTCAAAGTAACATTATTGGGGCATGTGCTAGAAAACTCCAACAAATTTTCTAAAACCGTAACATTAAAATTACAACTATTCGTATTTCCGCAATTATCAATCACCTCATATTTAACCGTTGTAGCTTCACCGATTGGCCAGTTACTTCCATTGGGAAAACCTGCAGTTTGAGTCAAGATATATTCACCATCTTCACATGAAGTGGAAACGATTGGTTCTTCCCAATTTACTTCTGCGGAAAAAATTCCTATTGGAGCTTGAACTACAAGCGCTTCGGGGCATGATATTGAAAGCATGTTTGGTAACTGCTCTGTTGTAAATGAAAAATTACCACAGTTTTGAGATACACCAAAGTCATTATAAGCATTGATTGCTACATAGTAGATCGTGTTATATTCCAAAGTACCTGGATCTAAAGAAGTTGAGGCAATGACATTTTCTTCATTGACTATATCACCGCTACCAGGAATGGTCCCAATTGAAATCGTATAACCATCTGCATTTTCAGCTGGATTCCAACTAACAAGTGAATTGATAGCAACATCTGTAGCATTGTTGTTAGGTTCATTGATTATTGGGCATGGAGGTGTTGGCAAACTTTCAGTTGTAAAAGTCTCTTCGTCGCAACCAACCGCCTCTCCTAATTCCCCGTAAGGGATAACATTAATATAATAAGTGGTGCTATAATCTAATTCATTAACAGAAAATGAAGTCACATCACCTATATCCAAATTGTCAATTACTTCTCTTCCATAAGGTGTTGTACCCAAGCTTAGAACATAGCCGAATGAATTTTCTATTTCGGTCCATTCAAAACTAGTGAATATACTTACATCGGTTGCTCCATTTTGAGGAGCATCAATTGAAATACAATCAGGACTTACTAAATCTCCTACTTGAAAAGAAGTTTCAAAACAATCCTCCGCTACTTCATTCAAAGTAAATGGTGTGATGGACACATAATAAATCGTATTGTTTTCCATCGGAGGTATATTTAAAAATGGTCCAGTTGTAACTTCATTATCAATAAAATCACCAGCACCAGGTTGAGTACCCATCCTGACAATATATCCAGTTGCATCTGGGACTACCGTCCAGAAAAGATTTTCATCTGGAAAAACATCTAGCGCACCATCCTCTGGAGCAGTCAAAAAAGTACAATCAAGTATTAATTGATTTTCAGAATTTGATGCATTCAATATACCTATTGCAAATAGCATAGCACAAATGCATGAAACATAACATCTTTTCATGTTGGGGAAAATTTAATTATTAAAATAGCTTTAGAAAAACGTTTTGGATTGATGTGTTTCAAGAATAGAATTGATAATCAGTTGCTTACTTAATGCTTTTATTTGTTTAGTAAGATTATCGAATATCTTGACAAACAGTTGTACGTATAAACTATAATTGTGTTGGGTATTTTTAGAATAGTTTTCAGTTATATTCAATCAAATATAACGTATTAAGATAAAACTAAATATTACATTTGATGAGAATACCATAAAATTAAAATTACAATGAGCTTTTATTTCAAAAATTTATTGACGAGATCTTTCCTTTTAGGAATCTTTATATTTTCATTATTTATTTGCGGCTGCGGTCAAAAAGCAACGAAAACAACTACTGAAAAAATATCGACTACAGCAACACCAAAAGTTAAACCCGCTGTGGATGCATCAGGAAATACAATTCCGAAAAAGAAGAATACTGATGTGGTCAAGAAAAAAAGCACTTCAAAAAGTTCATTCAATATAGCATTTGGTTCTTGCAACAAACATGATGAACCACAACCACTTTGGAATCCAATTTTAGAAAACAAACCTGATTTATGGATTTGGACAGGTGACATCATTTATGGAGACACAAAGAAAATGGATTTAATGAAATCTAAGTATGATGCTCAAAATCAAATTTCGGACTATCAAAAATTGAAAGACTATTGTCCAGTGATTGGTACTTGGGATGATCATGATTATGGTCAAAATGATGGAGGTAAAAAATATACGATGAAAAGTGAGAGCAAAGATTTATTACTTCAATTTTTAGACATTCCTGAAAATGCGGATGTTCGACAACATGAAGGCGTTTATTCAACCTATAGCTATGGTGAAAAAGATAAGATTGTCAAAATTATATTGTTAGATTGCCGAACTTTTAAAGATGATATTAAAAGAGAAGATAAAATAAGTATTGCAGACCCCAATGCAAATTTGTTGGGAGATGAACAATGGAGTTGGCTAGAAAGTGAATTGAAGCATTCAAAGGCTTCCATAAATATTATTGTTTCTAGTATTCAAGTGATTCCAGAAGAACATCGATTTGAAAAATGGGCCAATCATCCAACTGATCGACAAAGACTATTTGACCTTTTAAAACAAACACAACCTAAAAACACAGTGATTATCAGTGGTGATCGTCATATTGCTGAAATCTCAAAATTAGATATTGAGGGATTCGGTCCATTAGTTGAAATTACTTCTTCAGGATTGACACACGCCTACACAAGCTTCACATCTGAGGAGAATAAACATCGAGTTGGAAAAGTCAATCCAGTTCTAAATTTTGGTATTATTAATATAGATTGGAATGCATATAGTCCAATGTTGAAAATGGAAATTCGTGGAGAAGGAAATAAGCAGTTGCAAATGTTTCGGATGGCGATTGCTAAATAATCAAATAAATAATTCATGCAGAGGTCTTAGAACTTCACAGAAATAAACGTCCCTACCCCAATTGAATTTGTGACTTCTGCATGAACCAATCCTTCCTATTTCTAATTTTTTCAATCAAAATTTAAGGACTGTTTTCAATAATTTCTACTCCTTTCCTTTCATATAGCCGAATCATATTATTTATTAAAATCAGAATCAAATGGTGATATGAAAAGTTAGCTACTATCTACTGTTTCCTGTTTACTTTAAGGGTAAAAAAACATAAATTATATACAAATTACCTAAAGCTTACACTGTCCCGTGATCATGAACAAACTAGTTTCAAACATTATTTCTATCAACTTAATTTCCGTATTTTTGTTGTTAGGAAACATTAATTCAAATCCTAATAATACGGATTGGAATTTGATCACGGAAGATGCTACCACCAAGGTTTACACTCGTAAATCGCAAAATTCAAATATTAAAGAAATTCGGATTGTTACTCAATTCAAATCAGATGTTGAAACATTAAAAGAAGTACTGGGTGATGTTAAAGATTATCCATCATGGGTTTTTAAGTGTATGGGATCTGAAAAGATAGCTGCTGTTAATGACAATGAATTTCATTATTATTTAATGACGGATATGCCTTATCCAGTTTCTAACAGAGATTTAGTAGTGCACACAAAAAATTGGAGTCAAAACAATTCTTATTTCAGTAAGTCAGTAGCAAAGCCTGATTTTGTTTCGAAAAAAGAAGGAATGGTGCGTGTTCCAAGATTTTCATCTTTTTGGGAAGTAACTCCCATTGCCAATCAAACAATTCAAATTGAATATGAAGCTTCAACGGATCCTGGAGGATATCTACCTACATGGGTTGTCAATTTAGGTATTACAAAAGGTCCAATCAATACCATGCAATCTCTGAAGCAAGAAGTAGAAAAGAGATATTCTGCAAAATAAAATTCAATCTTAATTTTCGTAAAAGTTCTATTGTATATAAAACTTCCATCACTGAATCCTTTTCTGACGCTCGAAAAAGAGATTATCTTAATATCAATGAGATTTTTCTTCACATCAATTTCCATCCTACTTTATCCAAATCTTTCTTATATACGCGCTGTCAAACAGCAAATGATTAAAAAAAGATAAAATACTTTGATTAGTATCTATACATTGAATTTAAATTTACGTTTAAAAAGTAGATAGCAAAGATTGAAAATAGTTTAATTTTGTGGTCTTACATATTCAATAAACACTTCTTAATAAATGTATTTTATGAAAAATTTATTTTACGTCACCCTACTATTACTGACGATTTCTATAAGTTCATGCAGCAAATCAAATGACGAAATTCTCAGTGAGATTGCTGAAGAAAATGAACAAACCATATTAGACTACTTATCTGACAATAATTTGACTGCTGAAAAAACAGCAAGTGGATTACATTATATCGTCAATGTCCAAGGTGGACCTGAACGTCCAACTTTGACATCTACTGTTGAAGTAATTTATCGGGGATACTTTGTTGACGGAGTTGAATTTGATGCAACACCTATAGGCGATTCATCTGTTTTTCCACTTGGAAATGTAATTCAGGGTTGGCAAGAAGGTATTCAGCTTTTCGGAAAAGGAGGAAGCGGTGTCTTATTAATTCCATCTGCTTTAGGATATGGAACTACAGGACAAGGATCAATCGGTCCAAATGAAGTACTCATTTTCGATATTGACTTAATTGATTTCTAAAAATTAGAATGACTCAATTCGGAGATCAAAAAGCCCAACTTTAAAAAAGTTGGGCTTTTTTTTTTAAAATAGATCCCAGTCAAATGTAAAATGGCACTATTTTCTATATATACAATCATATCATATTTAGAATTTTATTGACCCCAATAATTAAAGTATGATTCATACCCCCACATTTATTGACCCCAATAAATCGAAACAATTTACCGTTGTTTATCAATCCCAAAAAACACGGTAATTCATTGTGTATAAGTATCTTATACGTAATTACCTAATCAATTATTTTAAATTAAATAGTCTGAATAGACTATTGTTTTGGTGCATGTATAGCTAAACCCCGAATACAACTCGTGTTTAGCGCGTCCTTGCGCATATATATTGTTACACTAAACTAGAGAGAACTATCTTCTAAAAGGTAGCCAAACAAAAATTTACATCATACAAAAAATTAATTTATGTACTTAAAGAGAACTTTAAGTATCAGTAGACACCTATGTCTATTTGGTACAACCGCTTTGGTGTTTTTATTATTTTTCCAAACGACCGTTTTTGCACAAGCCGCAAGTTGCAATTGCACAGAATATATTTATTTGAATGAGCCTACAACTGGTGGAGCTGTTCATAAATTCAGTGTTAGCACAGATGGTACACTAACAGAAATTGGGATGCCATGGTTTGATAATACTGCTGCCGGTGAAGCAGTAGTGTCTCCACATGGATTAGGAGTGGATAAAAATGGTAATTTATATATTGGAGAAACGGCACAAGGAAATATTAGACAATTCAATTGTGATGGAGATATAACACCACTTACAGAATTTGAAATTCAAACGGGAGGTACCAATTTTGGTGTCGTTGACAATATTATGTATGTCAATGCTGTAGACGCAATTCCAGATGGAATTTATGCCTATGACTTATGTACTGGAAATGTAATTGGGTACTATTGTTTAAATGGAATCGTCGAAGGTGAGCCATCATTCGATTCTGATTGGGGTTTCTCAATCGTAAATGATGAAACAATTATAGTTTCAGACAGCTATTTCAATGGAGAAAAAAATGACATTTGGGTATTTGATATCAGTACTTCTACTTTAAATGATATTGCTGAACCAAATCCAGTTTGTATAGATCCATTAATTTCAGAGGATGACGGAATTGTAAACGTAGGTGATAATGAATTAACAAATTGGGATCCATTTGGAGTTACCATGGATAATGCTGGAAATATCTATGTGGTACAAACGCAATTTTTGAGTAATAAATCTGTCATTTCAAAGTACAATAGTGCTGGAAATTTTGTTGCTGCAACTCCAATTGATGATACGGATGGAGATGGAGGATATTTCAAAGCAATCGCAATTGTATATAGTGAAGAAGCAGACAAATTGTATGTTTCAACACAGTCTCCAATTGATGATTGTGTATCACTTATTGATCCGCATACAATGACATATGATGGGCCAGCTATTGCAGCTACAGGTAGTGGTGATAATGCAAAAGGTATTGCGATTACTAAGGAATGCTGTCCAGTCAATCCAAATATAACAATCAACAAACTAGTCTGTGATAAAGAAGTTAATGAAAAGATATTTCTTCAAGATTTAATTTCTTGTGAAGAAGGGACGGTTTGTGGAAATTCATGGCTTGTTAACTCTTCCACTGGATTTACTTTCGATGATTGTGATCAAACAATTGCTGCAAGTGTACCAGGTGCATGTGGTACATTTGAATTAGGTTATTCAGGTGCGAATCCCGCTTCTCAATGTGGTGCTTTTTCTATCATCCTAAATGTGTGCTTAGAGTGTGGTTACGATATTGGAAACTATGTATGGATTGATGAAGATGGAGATGGAGATCAAGATGCTGGTGAACCAGGAATTCCAGGTGTAACAGTAGAATTACAAGATGACATGGGTACTGTTTTAGAAACTACAATTACTGACTTTAACGGTGGTTATGTTTTTGAAAACAACTTCGCCGATACTTATATTGTTAAGGTGGATGAAACAACACTACCTGCGGGTTTGACAAATACAACATATGACTTGGATGGTACTTTAGACCATAAAACAACGGTTGTTTTGGCAGCTGATGAATTAAATGTAGAATTTGGATACAACTATACAGCCCCTACTAATACCAACACAACTACTGGTATTGATGGTGCTATTGGAAATAGAATTTGGAGTGATGCGAATAGCAATGGAAAACAAGACTTAGGAGAACCAGGAATCGCTGATGTAACAGTAAAGTTACTTGATAAAAATAATACAGCAATTGCAACTACAACAACTGATGCTTCAGGATACTATGTATTCCCTAATTTGCCAACAGGTTTTTATGCCATCGAAGTTGATGCAACTACTTTACCTGTAAGTTTTAACACAACGCCTACAGGAGATCCAGATTCAGACGCAACAAACATCAGTGAATTAGTGGTTTTAGCACCTGGAGATGTTTATTTACGTCAAGATTTCGGATATAACAGTCCAACTACTTATTCTATTAGTGATCAATTATATGTAGATACAGATGCAGATGGTAGTTTCACAACAGGAGAATTACCAATTGCTAAAATTTCACTAGCATTAGTCGCAGATACAAATAATGATGGAATTTGGGATGCAAATGAATTACCAATAGCGAATATGATAACAGATGAAAATGGAGTCTATGAATTTACTGGTATAGAAGATGGAAACTATTTAGTAGTCGTTACGGATACAGAAAATATTCTAAAAGATTTTGAAAATACTGGTGATCCAGATGCTGGCATGGAAAGTATGTCTCAAGTGACGATTGCAGGAGCAGATGATGTAGACCAAGATTTTGGTTACGCACCTCAAGGTCATAACAGCTCTACATCAAATGTATTAGTTGGATCTGTAATTTACTTAGATGTAAATGGTGACGGAATCCAAGATCCAACAGACCCAGGAATTCAAAATGTAAAAGTTGATTTGCATGATGCAAGTGATAATTTATTAAAGACTACTAGTACAGATATGAATGGTATGTATCTTTTCGGAGGTTTGCCTGCAGGAACTTATACTGTAAAAGTAGATGATTTAACTTTGCCTGGTTCAGCTTCAATCCCTGCTGGTTTAACACAAAGTGCGGACCCAGATGGCGGAATGGATAATGAATCAACGACTACAATCCCTGCTGGAACAACAGATTTGATTCAAAATTTTGGTTACAAAGCAGCAATTCCAAATACAATCAGTGGTACCATTTGGGAAGATATGGATGCAAATGGAACACTTGATGAAACTATACCTACTCTTTTCGAAAACGTAACTGTTTTGTTACTTGACGATCAAAACAACATCATTAATACAACTACAACAGACGTAAATGGTGAATACAGTTTTACTGGTTTACCAGATGGAACTTATACAGTTGATGTTACCGACAACTTAGATATTTTAGCCGATTACTGGAAGTCAAAAGGAGTTCCTGCAAACGCTACCATGGACAACAATTCTCAATTGGAGACCTACAGCGCTACTGTAATGGGTGGAAGCACGGATGTAACAGGAGATTTTGGATATTACAAAGATCCTGCTTCATTAGGTAATTTAATTTGGCAAGATAACAATGGAAATGGTGTTCAAGATAGTGGTGAGCCAGGATTGATCTTTGTAAGTGTTACGTTGGAAATTGATTTTGATAATGATGGTGTTTTTGATATCGATTATACAACACAGACTGGAGCTGGAGGTAAATATAGCTTTGAAAACTTATTGTTAGATGAAGATTACAATGGGACCAATAGTACAACATCCCCAACTTACAAGGTGACAGTTGCAGTACCAAATGGTTATATCAAAACAGGTATTGATGCTTATGGCAATGCAAATGATTTAGTTGATTCAGATATTCATGATGGTACAATTGCTAATGCCATTCAAGGACAAAGCAATACATTGTTATCCAATATGACTGAGAATCAAGCTAGTTATGATTTTGGATTGATTCCTTTTGATTGCAACACACCTATTGTTCAGTATGCCATTACAGATGGAGCTGTTACCAATCCAGGTCAAACAACTAATTTCTTTCACGACCCAGCTACCAACGATCTTAATCATTCAAATATAGCACAACAGTACGGAGTAATCAGAGGAATAACCTATTGTGAGCATAACAATTGGAGATACTACTTCAATCCAAATGATCCAAATGAATACTTACTTGCAATTGAAATGTTAGATAATGTCACTGAAATTGAATATGTACAGATCACTGTTGAGAACACAACTACTTTGAGCAACAGATATGCAATCGGAGATACGGATGCAACTTTTGTTATGGCAAGAGATTGGCATGTAGAAACCGTAAATGATGAACCACTAGTTGATGCTGCCGGAGATCCTACTACTGTTAATATTCGTTTCTACTTCCCACCAGAGGAATATGAAAAAATGTTGATGGATGCAAACCTTCAAGCAAGTCAGTGGGGACTTTCACCTTTGACACCTGCAAATGTATATTGGTTCAAAAAAGATCTTTTTGCTGGACCTGCCGATGTTGATCCTTTAGGTGCTAGTTTGATTCCTAATGACATTACGATGTTAAGAGATGGAATGACTGATATAGCTGGAAACAATGCAAGTATCAATACATTAACAGTTGAGAATGACAAAAACCACATTCAATTTAATGGTATCACGTCATTTTCTGGAGGAACTGCTGGTATTACAATCAACACGCCATTGGCTATTGATTTGAATTCATTTGAAGTGAGTACAGAAAATTGCAACACTACATTGACATGGGAAATTGAAGATGAAGATGCGTTCAGTCACTTCGTAGTAGAAAAAGGAAATAATGGTTCACAATTTTCTCCGATCGGTGAGCTAGGTCTTACTACGGCAAGTACTTATAGTTTCGAAGATCCATCTGCTACAGGAAGAGCGTACTATCGTTTAAAATTAGTCAACTTGGATGGAACCTATGAATATACTAACACATTAATTACATCAAATGATTGTAATGAAGGTGCTTGGAATATCAAACTATATCCAAACCCAGTGACTACTAATACCGATCTTATCAATTTAGATTTTTATTCTGCGGTTACAACTGCGAATATTTCAATTCTTGATAACTTAGGAAGAACGATTTACAGTGATGTATATAATACTGAATTAGGTGCTAACAGCTTACAATTAGATATTTCTGATTTCCCAGCTGGAATTTACCTTGTTAATTTCGAATCTGGTTTCACCAACGAAAGTTTGAAACTGATGAAAATGAACTAAATTTTAGTTTGAATTTTTATATAAAACGTGGCTTCATTGATTTGAAGTCACGTTTTTTTTTATTGCACAGTAAATTATTTTAACGTCTTATCCTCAACAAATCAAGTCTTTGTAAATAGATAAAATATAAGTTGAAATTGAGTGTCGAACTCCCCTGCCTTTTCTTATTTTTGCAATCCTTTAAAATTTCAAAATTTGAATTACTTAAATAAATATGCCTACCCTATTATTTTACTTATCCAAGTGATTTGTTTCTTGGTTTGGTGGGATTGGAATGAGTCAAGGTCAACTGCTGATTCTATTTCAGAATCTCAAGAATACAATCAACGAAAACAATGGACCAAACAACCGGAGTATGTCCATGTACCAGTCAATTCGACCCAAGATGTTTTGCGGCACGGAATTCAAATTGATGAGCACAACGGGGTTGCTATTTATTACAATGGAGATATCAATTATGTAAGCGGTCGTAGTAAGACTGCAGATGGCTATAATCTCGGACTGAAATATCAATGTGTTGAATTCGTAAAAAGATATTACTACCAATATATGAATCACAAAATGCCTGACTCATTTGGTCATGCTCGTGATTTCTTTAGCGAAGGAGTTCCAGACGGCACCTATAATTCTATAAGAGGATTAACGCAATATACCAATCCTAGTCTCTCTCGACCTGAACTAAACGACATCCTTGTTTTTGAAGGTGACAATTCCAATCCATTTGGACACATCGCGATTGTTTCCAAAGTTTATGATGATAGAATTGAATTAGTCCAACAAAATATTGGCGACAAGACTAGAGTACATTTGAATGTTAAGAAATTTTTAGATGGTTGGATGGTCGAAGATACCACTATCATTGGTTGGCTGCGAAGAAATTAAAAACCAACCCTTTATTCTACTTTTCATCTTTAGTTATAAATCACATCTAATAATACACTCACTTCCGTTTTATTAATAATAATCCAGTCAATCAGATTGGTTTCCATTCAATTATTTATTGAATAAAGTGGATTTACTCAAAATTTTTTTAAATCTCATGCAGCGTTTTTTAACCTGGTCGTTACTTATAATTGTAAAAGGCTTTTTTTAAAAATTATTTCGTAATAAAATTTATTTGAAATGACTAAGAAATTTGCATTCCTACTTTTAGCAATCGTTTTTGTTTTTTCAGCTTGTCAAAAAGATGATGAGATGAGTGAAAATAATTTATCGCCAGTATCACAAGAACACTTAACTACCATCTCTGATGGAGAAACGATCATTTATGATAACAATATTTTTACAATAGCCGATAGTATGGGCGTATCGGTGACGGGCATATACGGATATAGTGGAATAGAAAGTCCGGACAATCCAGACACAGAAACATTTTCCTTCCGCTTATGGTATGTAGGAGAAGGTATTGGGACATTTACAGAAATCAAATACATTCATTCTTGGCGCGCAGATGTTGACAACAACCAAGAAGTTGGATACAATTGTATAGACTGCGAAATAACCGTAAACATAACTTTGGATGAAGGTCCAGGTGGATTTATTGAGGGTACTTATGAAGGAGCTGCGCAAGATATTGTCACTGGAAACACCATACCTATTTCCGCAGAATTTCGAATACAAAGATAAATAGTTGCTTCTTCCATTTTTATATGATCAAGCATGAAGAATAAAGCTAGATAGAGGTCGGATGTGAGCGCAAGTGCTCATGTCCGACAATTTTTTTGCCTACCCATTTACTAAATTTAATGAGCCTATATCCTCAATGACAATGGAATGGTAGCTGGATTCAAAGTTGCCGAAATCTAATTGGTAAAATCGATTGGCACCAATAAATTCAACAATGAGTGTCACGAAAAAGGAATCAAAAGCACGAGAAACTGCTAAATTTGGGCCTATTTTAGGTTCAAACGTGAAAAAATGAAATAATTATGATTTTTTTCAAAACACATGCAACGTTATTGATCCTTATGGTTACTTAAAGATGTACAAACATTTATTTAATAAATTATCGAATTAATAAAAATTATAAAAATGACTAAGAAATTTGCGTTCCTCTTTCTAGCGATAGCGATCGTATTTTCAGCTTGTAGAAAAGATACGGATTTAACAACATCTACTACTACTGGCGGCGATGGCGGGAATGGCATTCCACCTTCTGTAATTGTATCAAGTAGTTTAGTTGGTGTCGTAACCGATGAATACAACAACCCAGTAGAAGGTGCCTCAATAAGATTAAAATCAAATACAACGGTAACGGATGAAAACGGAAACTTTATGTTTTCAAATGTTCAAATGGAAGAAGACGGAGCTTTGGTTACTGCAAATAAGGCAGGATTTTTCAAAGCATATGATAGAGTAAGAGCAACTTCAAACTCAACTTCTTATACTCGTATTCAATTATTAGATCGTTCAATCATTTCTTCATTTCCAGCAGGTGCTGCGGAAGAGGTAGCATTTGATGGTGCAACGGTTAAATTCCAAAACAATGGATTTGTCGACGCAAATGGAGCAGACTATAATGGTACTGTAAATGTTGCTGCACACTGGATTGACCCGACAAGTGATGTTGTCGATCAACAAATGCCTGGTGACTTAAGAGCATTGGATGCCAATGATGTGTATTCTGTGTTAGAAACTTTTGGAATGGTTGCAGTAGATTTGATTGCTGACAATGGTTCTGAATTACAACTAAAAGAAGGAATGTCTGCAGAAATCAATTTCCCAATTCCTACTGAATTATTAAATGCTGCTCCAACAACAATTCCACTTTGGAGTTTTGATGAAGTAGATGGAATTTGGATTGAAGAAGGTTCTGCTACTAAAGTAGGTGGCATGTATGTTGGTAATGTATCTCACTTCTCTTTCTGGAACTGTGATGCTCCATTTCCTTTAATTGAAATGGATGGTCAAGTAGTGACAGAAGGTGGTTACCCATTAAGTGGTGTAACTATTTGCATAGACTTTGCAGACAACAGCTGGTATGGTGCTAGTGGATATAGCAATGAAGAAGGATTCTTTGGAGGTAAAATCCCTAAAAATGAAAACCTTGTACTTTCTGTAAAAGACGATTGTCAAAACACGGTATTTACATTAGATATCGGGCCTTATACAGAAGATGTTGATTTAGGTCAAATCGTAGTTCCTGGAATGGATGATTATGTTGTTGAGGTGTCAGGTACATTGGTTACTTGCGATGGTACCACGCCTGTTGAAAATGGGTATGCAGTCATTAATTCTACGTATTTACAATTCCCTGCACCATTAGATGATGCTGGAGCTTTCTCTCAAACTGTATTAATTTGTGAATCAGATACTGAAATCACAGTTGCTGGATATGACTTTGATGAATTATTACAAAGTGACCCTGTAACTTATGCGGTGAGTCCTGGTTCAGCAAACATTGATGCAGGAACTATAGTCGTCTGTGAAGAATTGGAAGAAATTCTAACTGCTACAGCTGATGGAGTAACGGTAACTTTTGTTGACCCAGATATTTTTATCAATGCGGATAGTATTAGTGGTCTTTCAAACTATACCATATATGGAGGAGGTGGAAGTAATGGAAATCCAAACAATCCTGATTCATTAGGTGGTTTTGAGTTACTATTTGTAGGAGATGGAGTTGGTACTTATACCGATGTACCATATATCCAATATTGGTCTTTTGATCAAACAACTGGTATGAAAACAGGATACAACTGTCAAGGATGCGCAGTCACTGTAAATGTTACATTGGATGAAGGTCCAGGAGGAAAAATTGAAGGAAATTATACTGGAGAAGCACAAGATTTTAATACTGGAATGACAATACCAATTACTGGTGACTTCCGAATAGATCGACAATAAGATTAAAGCTAGATAGAGGTCGGATGTGAGCGAATATGCTCATGTCCGACAATTTTTCACTAACTTAACACAACCCTAAATACTTTTTAATACTGCAATATTAAAAACCAAAAAACAAATCTAGTTTGCATATAAAAGAAATCATAAAAGGCTGTATTGAGAAAGATGCTTTTGCACAAAAAGCACTCGTACAAAGATATTCTGGTATGCTATTTACAGTCTGCAGAAGGTATGTAAAAGATCCGCACAAAGCCAAAGACATTTTGCAAGATTCTTTCATTGCCATTTTTGATGGAATGAATTCGCTTAAAGAACATGATGCACTGGAAGGATGGATGAGAAAAATTGTTGTTCATACTTCTTTAAGATCTTTCAGAGGAGCTAAAAACAAGATGGAAATAGTGGGCATTGAAAACACCGTTGAACCACACAAATCTCCTGCTGTTTTTGGGAAACTAGGTGCTGAAGCACTAATCAACTTGATACAACAATTGCCAAATGGCTACAGAGAAGTTTTCAATCTATATGTGATTGAAGAATTTTCTCACAAAGAAATTGCAAAAACACTAGGGATTGAAGAAAGTAGCTCTAGATCACAACTGGCTCGAGCTAGAAAAATTTTGCAAAAACAAATTTTACAAAAAGAAAAAATCGCGATATGAATCGTAAGAATATGGACGATATTTTCAGAGACGGCCTCAAAAACTATAACTCTGATATTGATCCAAACGAAATATGGGCCGGCATTCAGGATAAAAAACCGAATCCAAGTAGCGACAGCAAAAAGCCATTCGCGTGGTGGATTTTAGGCGCACTGCTTTTAGCCGTTTCAACTACGATGGTGTTATCCAGCATTGCAAGTGATCAAAGAAATACTATCGAAACAGCAAATGCACGTGTTTCAAACATGAGTGTATTGAATACTAGTAATGAATCCAGCACCATTCAATCTAAAAAAGTGATTGAGAATAAGGAGGTCGCAAAAGTTGAAACTAACTCAGCTATCCCTACAACTATTGCTAAGAAGAATAAATTTATTAATACAACTTCTGATATTTCAGCTCAAGAAAATACTTTACGTACAAACAATAATGATGCAATTGTAAATCCAACAACAAGCAAAGTTGAAACATCTTCAAGCTTCATTAATACGAATCAAAATACTAACATAGATCCGTTTAATACAAATTCAAACACTGCACCTTATCCACCAACAATTCCCGTTACTAATTACAACAATAAAAAGACATCCCAACCATTTGAATCGGAAGCTAAAATTAATAAAGTAATAGCTTTCGAATTCTTAAACAAAAAAGAGGTCATTCCAGTAATCCCAATGACAGATGAGGAAGAGAATTTAGAAGAAACAGAAATTGCTGACATGTCTATCCCAGAAGACAAAATTGCAGAAGGATGTTATGGTGGTCCAACCTTTAAGTTTGCTGTCGGTGCACATATTTCACCGGATTTAGTGATGCATAGAATTTCTTCTACCAATCAAGATTTATTTCCATACATCGACGAAAGAAGAAAAACGGAAAAATTGCTTGAATCTTATCACGGTGGATTAGATGTTTATTTACAACACAAAGATGGTTTATTTTTACGCTCGGGAATTGAATATTCACAAATCAATAAAAGATTCCAATTTAATGAGACTTGGGAGATTCCTAATGATTCTACCAACAGTGTAACTACGTATACAAGAGAAAAGAAAACTACGAATAGATATCGAATGATTGACATTCCGTTGACCGTTGGATATGAATTTGGAATCAATAATGATGATCTAAGTTTGTATGTTGAAGGAGGAGCTAGTATGAATGTATTATTCAAGAAAAAAGGAGATATTTTAAATCCAAACTCTGGTGAATTTTATGAACCCATCTCTATTACTGATGGCGAGGAAAATAGTTTGGATGGATATGTAGATAATATAGGTCTAAGTATTATAGGTGGAATTGGTATCAGATATGAATTGTTGGATGGTGTGTTTCTTTATGCACAACCTGCTGGTAAGTTATATCTCAATGCTTTTACTAAAAAAGACAATGACGTAAATGAAAAATTCTCTCGCTTTGGACTCAACCTTGGCGCGATATATAGATTATAGTTAATTTTATTTCTACCGAGTTCTAAAACCGTTTAATGCTTTATGTGTTAAGCGGTTTTTTTATTCTGATATTTGATATTTGATGGATGATGGATGATGTATGATGTATGATGTATGATGTATGATGTATGATGTATGATGTATGATGTATGATATTATCGAAAATTCGTGAGCTCGCGTAATATCGTTCCTATCATAAATCATACATCAATTTATCCTTATCTTTAAAATCAATTTGTAAATTTACGACTATGGAAAAAAGTGGACACTTAAATATCGGATTTTGGATTCATGCATTGATCACCTTATTAGCTTGGATTGGTCCGTTCCTTTTCAACTGGAAAGTAATGCTGGTTGCATATCTCATTGTCTTTCTTCAGCATGTCGTACTTGGAAAATGTCTCTTAAATGATACGCACGGCACTCCTGAGGAGGACTACAATACTTTCTATTCTTTGGTGTTTGAATTCCTAGGTTTTCAACCCAATAGAAAACGGTTGCATTTTTTGGCGAGAAAAATTTTCGTTCCTGGCTTGGCACTGTTTACGGTTTTTTGGCAAGTTTATCTTGGGATTGGTTCTTTGGTGTTTTAATGGAATCTTGTTTCGTGATTGAACCATATAGAGACATTCAGGAGTAGCAAATTCCGACTTTAGGAGCCATTTTGAATGCACAAAATATGCTTTTCATTTAAACTGAATAATCATCAATATCCATGCTTTCTCAATTGTGATTTTTCGAAGAATCTGATTCTTTTTCTTTTTTCATTGCCAAAAAAGAAACAAAAAGTCTAGATTTTATAAACTCCTCCGTCAAACATATAAAATCGGCCTCCCGCTACAAAATCCAAGTTTATGTTTAT
>CALDGQ010000142.1 GCA_937941765.1 uncultured Saprospiraceae bacterium | reverse complement strand
CCATCTGTACAAGTAGCAGTATTTCCACCTCCTTGAACGACTACAGGAATCCACTCATCACAAATGTCGGATTGAACACTTAAGAAATAAGTCGCGCCTACTGTCAAACCAGAAACGGTTTCTGTTGCCCCACAAGGATTTCCTTGCCATGGATTACAACTCCAAACGGCTGCTATACTTTGATTAAATAACTTCGCATTTTCTGCACTCGTCAATCCTGTTATTGTCACTCCTCCATTTGAAGAAGTCATACTAACATTACATCCACCAGTATTGCAAGGACTACACGGTCCACCACAATCTACACCTGTTTCACCTTGATTTTGAATGCCATCGTTGCATGAAGGACATGCTGGACACGGACCACCACAATCAATACCCGCTTCCCCTTGATTCTGAATTCCATCTGTACAAGTAGCAGTATTTCCACCTCCTTGAACGACTACAGGAATCCACTCATCACAAATGTCGGATTGAACACTTAAGAAATAAGTCGCGCCCACTATCAAGCCAGAAACGGTTTCTGTTGCCCCACAAGGATTTCCTTGCCATGGATTACAGCTCCAAACGGCTGCTATACTTTGATTAAATAATTTTGCATTTTCTCCACTTGTTAATCCAGTAATAGTGACCACACCACCAGATGAAGAAACAGCTACATTACAGCTCCCTCCATTACAAGGAGCACAAGGTCCACCACAATCAATTCCTGTTTCACCTTGGTTTTGAATGCCGTCATTACATGTAGCAACAACACAAGGTGCACACGGTCCACCGCAATCCACACCTGTTTCTCCTTGGTTCTGTATGCCGTCAAAACAAGTAGCGGTTACACAAGGTGCACACGGTCCGCCGCAATCCACACCTGTCTCTCCTTGATTTTGTATACCATCAAAACAAGTAGCAGTCGTTCCACCAGAAGCAATCCCGCACAATGCAATTTCACCTACTTGAATATTTGAACTTGCAGCACGAACTCTGATGTAGCGTGTATTTATGTTTAAATTTGAGAAGGTTCTCCATCTGTGATAGCGTTCTGTAAACACATCATACGTATCATATAGTGTCCAAGAACCAGGCTGACCATAATAGACTTCCAAATTTCCATGTTGAGTTCCAGGACTGTGGATGAAGATGTTGGTTAAATCATAATTTTGACCTAAGTCTAAAACTACTGCATTTCCATTTGAAGGTTGCCAGCGAGAATACATTTCATTTCCTTCTCCACAATAAGGACGACCGATTGCAGCCGCCTCATTTCTCACCCCATTGGTATTGGTTCCGCTTCCTGATTGAACGGTATAGTTTATGTAATTACAAGCACAATTTTGTCCGAAATCCTCTTCAGGTAAATCACCTACAACAATAAACTTTGGACGCTCTGAAACATTGACTCGGTAGCTGCCACCACTAAAAGTCAAGTTGGAACGAACTCCATCCAAATCACCATCTTGCATGGTGACTAATTGAGGATTGGTCCCATTTAAGAATGGTAAAGAATAGTTCGAGTATATCGTGTTATCATTTCCGTTGTTGGAAGTAGGACTCCAAATTACATAGACTGTTTTTCCACTTCCTCCACAATCTTCAGCAAATTTGTATAGTCGGACATTATTATCATTGTGTACAAAAGATCCATCGTATTTTGTTCCTTTCAACATTCTTGTCATGGTAGAAATATAGTACCACTGCAATTTATTTTCGTAGTTGGCAAAATCTTCACCAGACCATTCTGTCATTCCTGAGGTTGCGTATAAATCCCAAGTTCCAGCAGGTGCTTCATCGCGCATATTGAACATCATGGCACGATCGGCACCACCAGCTGCGATTTCCAAAAATGAACGTACATTCCATTGTCCTTGAATTTCCAAAAACTTTTCGTAGCAAGCAGGAGAGTTGCAATCGTTGTTACAAAGTTGCGCACAATTGGCACTCTGAGGAGAATTAGGATTACTATCATAACCGAATTCAGATAACCAAACTTCTACGCCAGGTAAATAGGTATCACGGTAGTCGACAACTTCTTTTATTTGTCCTTTCAAATCATCATCTTCAGGACTGACCGCATTATTTCC
Source organism: uncultured Saprospiraceae bacterium (assembly GCA_937941765.1). Lineage (GTDB taxonomy): Bacteria > Bacteroidota > Bacteroidia > Chitinophagales > Saprospiraceae > CALDGQ01. The sequence goes on along the minus strand of CALDGQ010000142.1, from coordinate 22,319 downwards.
AAGTGGTGCTCCCTGACCTCCATCGTTACTATATTCATGGAAATTGATAACATCAAAAGGGAATCCAATATCAGGACGATGTTTCTCAAACCAAAATTTCATAGAACGTACATAGTCCAAATTGATTTCAGACAAACCACCCATTACGAATTTCATTTGCGAATTCGAAGCTTTTAATCCAACAGGATGCGCACCAGATGGAATTCCATTTGGATATCTATCTAACACCGTGTTTTCAATTCCGCCTGTAGTGCCATTTCCATCAAACTGTGCACTTGACATGGCAGCAAATTCGTAAGGAGAAAAATACGCCATTTGTTGTTCCACATAAGCATCTAAAAATGGGTAACTATTTAATTGGTAGAAAGTCCACCATTTATCTTGTTCATTCCAGTTTTCAATATATTGAACATAATCCAAACCAGAAAGTACTTGATTATCCGAAGCGACTTTTAGATTTTCCGTGTTACTTCCAGGTGCTCCGTATCTTGCACCGAATTGGTAAATGATGTCAGAAGATTCCAAGTACATTGTTGGATCATCGTATTCATAATTAATTTGAGCTGGATAAATTGTTTCATCCAATGGCTGTCTATGAATTGCTGGGAAATAACCACCTTGCGGCAAACTTCCGTCATTATAAGCATCAGTAGCTGTGTAATTAAAATCACCATTTTGATATCCCCAAGTAATCAAGCCGGGTGCAGCGTGGTGAAAAGCAGCATCGATTCCAATCCCCGCATCGTTTAATGCGGCGTACAAAACATCATGATTAAATCCTTGATTCAATGGGTTGGTTGGATTAGGTTCATCGTAGACTGGACCCCATTTATATTGTGAATTTGGGAATTTCGGAAAATTAGCATCGGCATGACCTTGATTAAAGTATTCATGTTGATACGCTCTTACAAAACCAACGGCGTTTGCTTTTTCAGCAGGAACATCTACGTTGAAATTTGCACCAATAAATTCTTCCATCGGTAAACGATTGCAATAACAATTGGTGGTCACATCACAAGTACCTGGGTTAGGAGGACAAGTAGGAGTGTTGCCAGAAGTTGCATACAATTCAATCTCACGAACTCTTGCCGCAGTAGAATTGAACACAAAGCGCACGTAACGAGCAAACCCGCTTACATTGTGGCAATCATTAACGGTGTTGGTGTGATTAAATTTGAAACTCCAGTTGATCGCATCATTACTAGTTGCTACTTCAACAATCCCAGCGGCATCTGATGCATCAGAAACACAAATAGAAGTCAAAGATTTTCCTTGACCTAAATCAACGATGGTAGTTACTGGATAAAAGAAATTCAATCCATTCCAAGTAGCATCATAAGTTTGCCATTGGTTGGACGTCTGTGGAATGTTACAACCATACGTTCCGTTGGGAATGTTTTGATTGTCAAATAAAATCCAAGCGTCTCCACGAGCGGATATATTATAGACCATTTCGGGAGAGACAACGAGTCGTGTTTGTGCAAAACTCGTGTTGAAGAACATGCCCATTAAAAGTAATGGTAGCATGAGAAAGTGTAGTGTTTTGTTCATAATAAAAATTACAATCGGGGCGATTAGAAAAATTTTTTGATGATTTATGATTGTTTTCTCAATCGCTAAAGCTCATTCAAATGTAGGATGTATGATATGATCGTTGGTGTGTCAGACTGTGCGAAAATTCCCAAAGCAAAGAGGTTAGAAACCTTTTGCTCGAATACCGTGTGTAATACGAGATGAAGGTTTCTAACCTCTCATCTCGAACGAGTATTTTCGCACGGTCTGGCGTGTGCAAACGTGTGCGCTGCGTGTCTACGTCATATCATACATCATTAATCATATAATCTAAATTTGCTTTAACAAATAAGAAAATTATCAAAAGGGAAAGACATTATTTAGACTTTCATTTTATTTAAAAGTTACTTGTTGGAATTCGGATTTTAAAACTAAAAACCAAATAAACTGTCTAGTTGATGTGTTGGCTGAAAAATGGGCACAACGTATCCAAATTTATTAGAATACGTATATAAGACTGGAGCTTAAAACTGTATTGTAAATTTACGGAATTTTTGGCAACAATAAAAGATATTAGAAGTTGTGTCAGGTATTTCTCCTATTTACTTATTTTTGTCATTCAATTACTTATACATTATGAATAAAATTGTTGCAAACGCGAAAGAAGCAATTAAGGGAGTTGAAAGTGGAATGACGCTCATGTTGGGTGGATTTGGACTTTGCGGAATTCCTGAAAATAGTATCAAAGCGTTGGTCGAATCTGGTGTCAATGAACTTACTTGTATTTCCAATAATGCAGGTGTCGATGATTTTGGACTGGGTTTATTATTGCAAAAAAGGCAGATCAAAAAAATGATTTCCTCTTATGTTGGCGAGAATGATGAATTCGAACGACAGATGTTGAGTGGAGAATTGGAAGTGGATTTGATACCTCAAGGATCGTTGGCTGAAAGATGTCGAGCGGGTGGGGCAGGGATTCCTGCATTTTTTACGCCTGCTGGATATGGGACGGAGGTTGCATTCGGAAAAGAGGTACGGTACTTCAATGGCAAACCTCATATTTTAGAAGCAGCATTATCGGCACCTTTCGCATTCGTCAAAGCCTGGAAAGGGGATCGTTTTGGAAACTTAGTTTTTAAAGGTACCGCAAGAAATTTTAATCCCGTAATGGCGATGGCTGGAAAAATTACAGTCGCTGAAGTTGAGGTTATGGTAGAACCTGGAGAGCTTGATCCTAACACGATACACACACCTGGTGTTTTTGTTCAACGGATTTTTGAGGGGACTAATTATGAGAAGCGGATTGAGCAGCGGACGACTCGTCCTAAAGCCTAACGCAATTTTAGCACACAGATGACACAGATTAACACAGATACCATACGTGAACACGTGTTCCATTTGTGTTAATCTGTGTAATCTGTGTAAGAAAAAATACGTCCTCAGTTTGAGAAGCCTTCAAGGATTCTTAAACTTTTATTATTACTCCAAATTTAAGACAACAAAGTTTACCAATCCTGAAAGGCTTAGCAAACTCAAAAAAAATACAAAATGTTAGATAAACAAGGAATCGCAAAAAGAATAGCACAAGAATTACAAAATGGTTGGTACGTAAATTTAGGAATCGGTATTCCTACTTTGATAGCTAATTATATCCCTGAAGGAATCGATGTGGTTTTTCAATCTGAAAATGGAATTCTAGGAATGGGACCTTTCCCTTTTGAAGGAGAAGAAGATGCTGATTTGATTAATGCTGGTAAGCAAACGATTACGGCTTTACCGGGCGCAGTTATTTTTGACTCCTCTAATAGTTTTGCCATGATACGTGGACAACATGTTCAATTGACGGTGCTAGGTGCCATGGAAGTTGCGGATAATGGAGATATTGCCAATTGGAAAATTCCTGGTAAGATGGTGAAAGGAATGGGCGGAGCGATGGATTTAGTTGCTTCTGCTGATAACATTATAGTGGCTATGATGCATACCAATCGAAAAGGACATTCGAAGTTGTTGAAACAATGTTCATTGCCATTGACGGGTGTACGTTGTGTCAAGAAGATTGTGACGAATTTGGCGGTGCTCGATGTGACGGATCAAGGGTTTAAATTGATTGAACGTGCGCCTGGTGTTACGGTTGAAGAGATTCAGGCTGCTACTGAGGGTAGATTAGTTGTTGAAGGGGAGATCCCGGAGATGCAGATCTAGAAAACTAAGACGTAATTTTGCGCACAGATGACACAGATTTACACAGATCCCATACGTGAACACGTCCTGCATCTGTGCTAATCTGAGTCATCTGTGTGAGCAAAAAACACGTCCTCATTCTACTCAACCACAATCATAAACTTATTTTTCTTACCATTCTCCACCATAATATACTTCCCATGTAAGATCAAATCCTCACTAAGACTATAAGCCTCATCACCAATCTTATCTTTATTAATTGAAATCGCATTTGCTTTAATCGAACGTTTCGCATCACTTTTAGAAGAAACAATTCCAGTCGCTTCAGAAAGAAAATCAATGACATTGATACCATTAGCTAACTGAGACTTATTAATGTTTTTACTAGGAATTTCGCCAGCAACTAATGCCAACGATTCCGCATCCAATTCCATCAGTGTTTCCTTAGAAGCTTTTTTATTGAACAACAACTCTGAAACATTCAGTACTGATTGGTAAGCAGCTTCACCATGTATACGTCTTGTTAATTCTTCTGCCAAAATACGTTTTAACTCACGAGGATTATCGGCATGTTCCTTTTCATAAGCTTCAACTTCTGCTTTTGATTTCAAAGTAAAGTAACGCGTATATTTTGGAGTATCTTTGTCATCTGCATTAATCCAAAATTGGTAAAACTTATAAGGAGAAGTCAGCTTTGGATCCAACCAAATGTTACCTTCTTCTGACTTACCGAATTTCTTGCCATCACTTTTTGTCAATAGTGGAGCAGTGATTGCGTATGCTTTTCCGTCCTCTACATTTCTTCTGATGAATTCAGTCCCAGAAGTGATATTTCCCCACTGATCAGAACCACCCATTTGAAGATTACAATTCATATTTTTGTACAACCAAAGAAAATCATTGGCTTGCAATAGTTGGTAACTAAATTCAGTAAAAGACAATCCTGTTTCCAAACGATTTTTCACAGAGTCCTTAGACATCATATAATTGACCGTCAAATTTTTTCCAATATCTCTCAGGAAATCCAAAATATTCATGTCTTTATAGATATCCAGATTGTTGACAAATTCCGCTTTATTTTCTCCATTCTCAAAATCAAGATACTGCGTCATTTGCTTTTTTTGAAATTCCAGATTACTATCCAAAACATCAAAACTTTTCAATTCTCTTTCCTTATCTTTTCCTGAAGGATCGCCAACACGTCCAGTTGCACCACCCATCACAACGATTGGTTTATGACCAGATTTTTGAAATAAAGTCAACAACATAATGGGTACATAATTTCCAATCGTACACGAAGGAGCAGTCGGATCAAATCCAATATAGCCCGTCATCATTCCTTCTTCCAATTTCTCTTCAATTCCAGGTGTCATATCCTGTAGTATTCCTCGCCACTTAAGTTCTTCCAGAAAATTCATATTATTAAAATTTTAGACGGCAAATTTAGTGTTTTTTTTGTTCTTTTTTTAACCACAATGTTGTTGGTTTTAGCGTCTTGCCAAAGAACCTTTATGTAACATTTTGTTTACGTTTTTTGCGCAGTTTACCATATAAGACCTATTAGGGATGTCCAATTGCTAGTAAAGCATATAAGTAAGACGTATTTGCGATGTCCTTTTTTGACGAATCGTCGATCAACTTATATGCCTTATATGGTAAAAAAAATTCACGTCCTCCGCATAATTTACTACCTTGCGCACCTTGAATCCACAAAAATGAATCTAGAATACTTCATTGCTAGAAAAGTTGCAGCCGGCGGAAAGAAATCTTTCACCCGACTCATTATACGCATTGCCATTATTGCAGTAGCGTTGAGCTTGACCGTAATGATTGTTGCAACCGCATTAATTACTGGATTCAAAAATGAGATTACCAATAAAATATTTGGTTTTTGGGGGCATGTACATATACAAGATACCAACGTAAATCGTTCCTACGAAGCCATTCCGATTGATATGAACCAGACATTTTATCCTAGTTTGGATACTGTTGGGCAAATTGATTATATCGAAGACTTACACATATTGGGAAGACCGATTGAAGGAAGACCTCGTCAAAAAACAACTAAAGGTGGTGTCAAGCATATTCAAGTTTTTGCAAATAAACCTGGTATTATAAAAACCAAAAAAGAATTTGAAGGAATCATTTTAAAAGGAATTGGTGCAGACTTTCAATGGGATTTTTTGAAAAAATCTTTGGAAGCAGGGTCGATTTTGAATTTAAAAGATTCTGTTCAAACGCGAGGTATTTTGGTTTCCAGAAATACAGCCAATCGATTAAAACTGAAGATAGGTCAAAAGTTCATTGTTCATTTTGTAACGGACAAAGGGACTCAAATCAAAAAGCCATTTACGGTAGAAGGTATTTATAAAACAGGTTTGGATGAATATGATCGAAGTTTTGCATTGGTCGACATTCGTGTGATTCAAGATATTTTAGGATGGGCACCAAATCAGGTAGGTGGTTTTGAAGTCTTCATTGACAACATCGATGATTTGGATGTGATTGCCGAATACATTTATATTGAGAAATTACCCAATCATTTATATGCTCAAACCATCAAAGATAAATCTCCAAGTATTTTTGAATGGTTAGAATTACAAAACATCAATGAAGTGGTTATCCTCATTTTAATGGTCATCGTGGCCATCATCAATATGGTAACCGCACTAATGATTCTGATTCTAGAACGTACCAACATGATCGGTATGCTTAAAGCATTGGGAAGTTCCAATTGGAGTGTTAGAAAAATATTTTTATACTATGCTGGATTCATTTTAGCACTTGGTATTTTTTGGGGAGATTTGATTGGGATAGGTTTGTGTTTGCTCCAAAAGAAATTTGAATTTATAAAACTTTCTGAAGCGGATTATTATTTGTCTGTTGCTCCAATCGACATTAATCTCTGGACCATCCTTATGTTGAATATTGGTACTTTGGTGGTTACCCTTATCTTTTTAATTATTCCTTCTTATTTGGTTACTCGGATTACTCCGGTTAAGGCGATTCGGTTTAGTTAGTCGCTCATGACGTGTTTTTTTTACCTCAAAGAAACAAAGAGTATTTGCGTGTATCAATCTTTTGTGATCTTTGTTTCTAATGTGATCTTTGTGTTAAAATACTTCCTACGTGTTTTTCCACGAAACATTCCACCAATTTCCCCTGTACAATATACTAGACCAAAAAATTAATTCTAGTAAACCCCGAAACATCCCAAAAACCGATGTATCTTTCGACCCGTTCATTTCATTTTGAATTGAGTTTAGAATATTTTATCGTGCATTTTCTGAGCAAATTTCCTGCGATCCTTTATCGACTAAAGGACATTATCCTTTTAGCGCCTGTTCGGGTGAAACGACTGCTATTGCATATTATAAAACTGGGCAAGGCCAATCAACGTTGGAATGAATTACCAACAACTCAATTACGATTAAATGGAGCTTTTGAATATTTGATAAAGACGATGATCTTTTTCTTAGCCATTTTTGGAATTGCGGAAATTTATGAGACCCTTTCTGATTTTTTCAAGTTCAATACCAGACCTTTAGAAGACTGGGAAATCTCATTGGCCAAAACAGTATTTGGAAACTCGATTGATTATTCCAAAGTAAGAGTAGACAATTATGCTTTCATTGGACCCAAGCAATATCGGTTTGCTTATGTTGGTTTCAATACACTGAATGCATGGGGACCGATGCGCAACAGTTTATTTTTGCATGAAATGACCCATGTTTATCAGTATCAAAAAATGGGTGCAGTATATATTTATGATGCATTGGCTGCACAACATTCTGAAAGTGGATACAATTATGGTGGTGCAGCAGAATTGCAAAGACAACTGGTGTCTGGCAAAAGATTTTCTGATTTCAATTTGGAACAACAAGGTGATATTGTCTCTGATTATTTTCTCATTAAAAGCGGATATCCACCTCAATGGGGGGAAGGTAATCAATTGGATTTGTTGACTTATGAGGCTTGCTTGTCGGAGATTGGGAATGGATATGCGTAATCGATATGGGATTTTCCCATATCTAGGTGTTTATATCGTTCCGTTGGAACTTCGTGAATTTAAGTTTCAATGGAACGACTTAAACACCAGTGTTGGGGAAATCCCAACACATTCCCAACACAATCCCCCAACACATCTCAACACACAATGATATTCCCATAAAGGTTGATATAAACTCCTAATAATTGTATGTTTGCATTCTGAATTCAACAATTTTTTTAATGGAAAAAACCGGTCATGATTCGATACTACCTGAAAATCGAGGGGAAGCTGACAGAGCTCGAAGAACCGACCGATGGATGTTGGATTAATATCTCGCCACCTTTTAGTTTGGAGGAATTGGTTACCATCTCCAAAGAATATGAGGTCCCTTTAGATTTCTTTACAGATTCACTGGATATTGATGAACGGTCTCGTTATGAGCGAGAAGATGATGTGCGACTGATTGTGGTGAACACACCGATATTGAATGAAGAGACGGAGGACAACGACTCCGTTTATATAACAGTTCCAATTGGGATTATTCTAATTCCTAACCATGTGTTTACGATTACTTCTTATGGGAATCCGATCTTACAATTATTTATTGACGAAAAAATAAGAAACTTCAATTCTTCAGATGATCGGAAATTTGTGTTGAATATTTTGGAACAAACGGTTTACAGATATTTGACTTGTTTGAAACAACTGAATTTGAAAAGAAATAGAATTGAGAAACAGTTATATGATTCGAGTCGAAATAAGCAATTGCAAGAATTATTGGCCATCAATAAAAGTCTCGTTTATTTTGTGAATTCATTGAGTTCAAATGAATTGTTGAAAAAGAAAATGTTGCGTTCTGACTTTTTAGGAATTCGGGATAGTGAAGCATTGACCGATTTATTTGAAGATATTATTATTGATAATTCGCAAGCACTGGAGATGTCTAATGTCTACACCAATATCTTGAATGGTATTATGGAGGCCTATGCTTCGATCATTTCTAACAACATGAATATTGTTGTTCAGCGATTGACGTTGGTGACTATTATTTTGATGGTACCAACTTTGGTTGCGAGTTTTTATGGAATGAATGTGCCCTTACCATTTGAAAAATCAAAATACACAATCGTATATATAATATTAACTTCAATCATCATCAGTCTCTTGTTGGCTTGGTGGTTTAGAAGGAAGCGATTATTCTAAATCATTTTGTTATTTATCATATATTAAAAATAACATTATATATACTTTTTAAGTTATACAACTTTTATCAACATTTTCTTGGAAACATAATTGCTTGTAAATCAATTTACTGGTTGACTTATCCACAAAATGTTGGTAATTTGAATGAATTAAAACTTCCCTAAATGTTATCTTAGTGTTGTCATAGGGAAGCAATGAGTGAAACATTTTCTATTAGCTTTCTGCAATCAATTTTTGCAGTTAATTTAAAAGTAAAAGCAGCTCACTCAAGTCTATCTTAATCAAGAAATTATAGCAGATATATAAAGGAGTTTTATTCCTTACGAGGTCAAATGATCCCGTAACAATAGGATAGCTATGTCTTCATTTCAACGGAATGAATGGAGACACCTACTAATTAAATGAGAAACAATTACAATTATGTCAGAAAATCAAGAACCAATTTTAAAAGAGAATCCAAATCGTTTTGTGTTGTTCCCAATCAAGCATGATGATATTTGGGCGTACTACAAAAAATCAGAAGCTAGTTTTTGGACGGCGGAAGAAATCGATCTTTCTCAAGATTTAACAGATTGGGAAAAATTAAATGATAATGAAAAACATTTCGTAAAACACGTGTTAGCATTTTTTGCTGCCAGTGATGGAATTGTCAATGAAAATTTAGCAGAAAATTTTGTCAGCGAAGTTCAATATACAGAAGCGAAATTCTTTTATGGTTTTCAAATCATGGTAGAGAATATTCATTCTGAAACCTATTCACTTTTAATTGACACCTATATAAAGGATACAAAAGAAAAGGACTATTTATTCAACGCCATTGAAAATATGGATTGCGTCAAGAAAAAAGCGGACTGGGCATTGCGTTGGATTGACAACGGAAGTTTTCAAGAACGGCTGATTGCATTTGCAGCCGTAGAAGGTATTTTCTTTTCTGGATCCTTCTGTTCTATCTTTTGGTTGAAGAAACGTGGGTTGATGCCAGGACTTTCTTTCTCCAATGAATTAATTTCTCGTGATGAAGGTATGCACTGTGATTTCGCTTGCTTACTTTATAATGATCATGTTCAAAATAAATTGACAGAAGAAACCATTACTGGAATCATCAAAGATGCAGTAGAAATTGAAAAAGAATTTGTAACAGACTCTTTACCAGTTAAACTAATTGGTATGAATTCAGAATTGATGTGTCAATATATTGAGTTCGTTGCAGACCGACTTTTAGGTGCATTGAAATGTGAAAAAGTCTGGAATGTCGAAAATCCATTCCCTTGGATGGAAATGATTTCACTACAAGGAAAAACCAACTTCTTTGAAAAGAGAGTAGGAGATTACCAAAAATCTGGTGTCATGAGTGATCGAGACAAACAAGTATTTTCATTAGACGAAGATTTTTAATTTGTAAATGATGATCCGTTGACGATAATTAGTATTTAAACGGCACACGTGCACACGCACTCAAACTAGCGTTCAAATACCGTTCACCGTCAACCGTTTAGCGTGTATTAAACCTGTATAGCTACCAACTATAAAACCAAACCAAATTTTCAACCAAAAACGGATTAACAAACCACTTAACCATTCACTATGAAAGTTGTAAAAAGAAATGGAAAGCTCGAAGATGTTAGCTTCGATAAGATCACAGCAAGAATCACTAAATTATGTTATGGTCTGAATGCTCAATACGTCGAACCAATTGAAATCGCCAAAAAGGTGATTATGGGTTTGTATGATGGAGTAACTACCACCGAGTTAGACAATCTCGCTGCAGAGACCGCAGCAAACATGGCAGCGACGCATCCAGATTATGCGCAATTAGCTGCCCGTATTTCAATCTCAAATTTGCATAAAAATACAGACAAGTCTTTTTCAAATACAATGACAGCTTTGTATAATTATGTAGATCCAAAAACATCAAAAAAAGCAGGATTAATCGGTGAAGAAACCCAAAAAATTATTGAGGCGAATAAAGACCGATTGAATTCAGCTATTATATATGATCGCGATTATAGTTTCGATTACTTTGGTTTCAAAACCTTGGAACGTGCCTATCTTTTGAAAATGGATAACAAAGTAGTTGAACGTCCACAACATATGTTGATGCGTGCTGCTGTAGGGATTCACCAAAATGATATTGACGCAGCAATCGAGACGTACAACTTAATGTCTGAAAAGTGGTTTATTCACGCAACACCAACTTTGTTTAATGCTGGTACGCCAAAGCCTCAATTGTCCTCTTGTTTTTTACTTTCAATGACGGATGATAGTATACCAGGGATTTTTGAAACATTGACTCGTTGTGCGAAAATTTCTCAATCAGCTGGTGGAATTGGCTTAAGTGTTCATAATGTTAGAGCTAAAGGAAGTTATATCAAAGGGACCGGTGGTACTTCAAATGGTATTGTTCCGATGTTACGGGTATATAACGACACAGCTCGCTACGTAGATCAAGGTGGAGGGAAAAGAAAAGGTGCATTTGCTGTTTATCTAGAACCTTGGCATGCAGATATCTTCGAATTCTTAGATTTGAAAAAGAATCACGGAAAAGAAGAAATGAGAGCCCGTGATTTATTCTATGCGATGTGGGTACCAGATTTATTTATGCAACGGGTAAAAGAAAATGGAGATTGGTCATTGTTCTGCCCAAATGAAGCAGAAAGATTGCATGATACCTATGGTGGAGAATTCGAAGCATTGTATCACCAATACGAAAAAGAAGGAAAAGCAAGAAAGACCGTAAAAGCACAAGACCTATGGTTTGCGATCCTCGAATCTCAAATCGAAACCGGTACTCCTTACATTTTATATAAAGATGCTGCCAACAAAAAATCAAATCAAAAAAATCTAGGAACCATTCGTTCTAGTAACTTGTGCACGGAAATCATGGAATACACAGCTCCAGATGAAGTAGCGGTTTGTAACCTAGCATCTATTTCGCTCGGAAAATTTGTAAAAGATAAGGAATTCGATTTCCAAAAATTATATGATGTCACTCGTGTGATTACCCGTAACTTGAATAAAGTAATTGACATCAACTATTATCCGATTCCGGAAGCTAAGAATTCAAACATGCGTCATCGTCCTGTTGGAATTGGGGTGCAAGGATTGGCAGATGCTTTCTTACTGATGCGTCATGCATTCGATAGTGCAGAAGCTGCCAAATTGAATAAAGATATTTTTGAAACCATTTACTTTGCGGCCATGACAGAATCTTGTGCATTGGCAGCAAAAGATGGTGCTTATGAAAGTTATAAAGGTTCACCAGTAAGTAAAGGAGAGTTGCAATACGATATGTGGGGTGTTAAGCCAAGTGATCGTTGGGATTGGGCAGGATTGAAAAAAGACATTGCTAAAAATGGGGTGCGAAATAGTTTGTTATTAGCACCGATGCCGACTGCTTCTACTTCACAAATTCTTGGAAACAATGAATGCTTTGAGCCTTACACTTCTAATATCTACACCCGTCGTACTTTGTCTGGTGAATATATTGTTGTCAACAAACACTTACTGAAAGATTTGATCAGTTTAAATCTTTGGGATGAGGATATGAAGCAACGTCTGATGAGTGCAAATGGATCGGTTCAAGGGATTGATGAAATTCCAGATGAATTGAAAGCCATGTATAAAACAGCCTACGAGCTCAGCCAAAAAGTCATCATCAATATGTCAGCTGATCGTGGTGCATTCATTTGCCAAAGTCAAAGTCTCAACCTATTTGTTGAGAATCCAAACTTCGGTAAGTTGTCTTCCATGCACTTTTATGGATGGGAAAAAGGCCTTAAAACAGGTATGTATTATCTGAGAAGTAAAGCTGCTGTCGATCCAATTAAATTTACATTGGATAATAAGTATCAGCAAGTTGGTGCCAAAGAAACAGTCACGGCAACAGCTAATCAAGTGAATACTGACCAAGTAGATACTGCAGAAGGACAAGCTTGTAGTTTAGATGATCCAGATTGCTTGATGTGTGGTAGCTAGGTAGTATTTTAGGAGCTAATAATTAGTATTTAGACGATCGTTGATTCGTGAAGTAGGAAGTGAGTGCGTGCAATGTAAGTTGAAAATACAAAAGATGTGAAATGTATGTTAGATAAATAATTAATTTTAATTATTTGAGATTAGTAAGGTGAGTGCGTAAGTGCTCACCTTTTTTTGAAATATGTTTTAGTTATTGTTAGTATTTTTTTGGTTATTGTGTTACTTGGTGTTATGATGTTGGTTGGTAGAGGTTTTAGTTCGTCGACCCGATTGCACAAGATTTTGCAGGCTGGAGTCCGTATAATTACGTCTTTGGAAATCCTTTATCTTACATCGATCCTGATGGAAGGGCACCTGAGTGGATTGAAAATGGAGATGGCACTTACACAGCTGAGGCAGGAGACAGTGCAGGTACTTTAGCAAAAGATGCTGATATATCTTATGAGAAAGCAAACGCTTTGGTTCAAAATCAATTTGGAAATAATAAAGTTGATTCGAGTGGTAATGAGTTTTCTAACATAAAAGCTGGCGACAAAGTTACGGTGACAAGTGGAGTTAGTACCACAGCAAGCGAAGCACAACCTGCTCACGGCCCATTAGCTCAATTACCTACCTCAGGTGGACAACAAGAAATATCAAATACAGGCTCAACTGCTTCTTCAATTGCTATGATCTCAAAAGGTTATAACATGAAAAATGCGCTGTATTCCAGTATGGCCTATGGCAAGCCCAACATAAGTGCATATTCTCCTGCATTAAAACAAGTCGGAAGAGTTTTTGGTAATGTTGCTTTAGCTGCAAATACTGTTGAATATGGTGCGTTTATAAATGAAGGAGGAAGTGTTGGATTAAATCCACAGACAGTGATGTACGGAGGTGATGTAATTTTGAATCGTGTTGGAGTTAGTTCGCCACAAGGGTTTTTAATGAATGCTTCTTGGGAAGGGGGTAAAATGCTTGGGAGATTGAAGAATCACTATGAGATAAAAAATTCACCAGGAGGATTAGATGGTTTAATATCAACTGATAATTAAAATTTAAATTAATGTTGCTAAGATTAATTTTATCCATTTACTTGTTTGAAAAATCTAAAGAAGCTGATCGGTTCTTTGATGCATGGTGGCAATTTACGTATACACTTGAGTATTTAATTTTTGGACTAATTATAATATTGTGTAATCTTATTGGCGGAGTTATTGGATCACCTATAGATATTAAGTTTTACGTAGTAATTATTGCTTTTTTATTCGTCTTTAACATACTATTTTCGAGGCTAATTAGGCAAAAGCTTGAAGAACTTACTATTGAAAAATCAAAGAAAATAAAACCATACTCCAACAAAATACTTTACACAGTTGCTTTTTTTGGGGTTCTCTTGATGATAGCATCCTTTAAGTTTAGATAATTAATTTACGTAGTGTGAGTATAGAAAAAAACCACCCTAGTTCGGCGTAGCACATCCACGACCTCCTCGCATATAGTTCGGCGAAGTCTATTAAAATGCGTGCTAATTGGAATCAAACCATCAACCGTTCCACCACTTCCTTTACACCAATAGACCCAACCTTAGCAATCACCTCCGCATGTTCCCCACGCATATCCAACAAATGAGAACTAGCAGGTTTCGGATCAATATAAAAGACCTTAGCAAACTTAGGAGCATAACCAACCAAACTTGCTGCCGGATAGACCTGCATAGAAGTACCCACAATCATCACTGCGTCCGCAGTAGAAATTTTCTTTACGGCTTTTTCAATCATTGGGACATCTTCACCAAACCAAACAATATGTGGTCGAAGCTGATGACCTTCCTCATTTTTATCAGCTGCTGTCAAATCTTTGGTCCAATCATAAATCAAATTTCGATTTTCCATACTTCGAACTTTCAAGAGTTGACCATGCAGGTGCATGATATTGGAACTACCAGCTCTCTCATGTAAGTCGTCTACATTTTGTGTGATAATGACCACATCATGTTTAGCTTCCAATTTGACGAGATCAAGATGAGCAGCATTGGGTTTTACTTCCATCAACTGACGTCTTCGCTGATTATAAAAATCATAGACCAAATCTGGATTTTTGGCAAAACCTTGTGGAGAAGCCACTTCCATGACATCATGACCTTCCCACAATCCATCTGCGTCTCTAAATGTTTTGATACCACTTTCTGCGCTGATTCCTGCTCCTGTAAGTATTACTATTTTCATGCTTTTACGTTGTTTTGTATGTTTATAAATAACCTTTTTATTTGCAATACAGTTCCATTATTTAAACTCAATTTTGGATAAAATACGAACGAGTGCGATTGCACCAACAACGGCAACAATCGTTGCGATAATGGCACTAGTGGTATTACCATAAATCCAATAACCAGTTGCAAATAAAAATCCATAGACCGTAAAACAACCGATCACCATTCCTAAAATTTGTAATGGTAATTGTCCTTGATTTCTTTCTTCTATATTCATTTTATTCGCTTCCATACCTTTTTCAATTACAGGTTTCCATCCAGCTGCGGCGGGTCTTATTTTTTTGTAAAAATTGAGTAACGTATCTTGGCTTGATGGTTCGGTTGCGAAGGTAACTACTAGCCATCCTATTGTCGTAATCACAATTCCTAACACTAATTTTACATGTGATTCCATTGTGTCGCCAATAAAATAGTGCATCCCCAATGCGACAATAAAAGAAATCGCCATTGCTGCAATTTCACTCCATGCATTGATTCTCCACCAAAACCATCTTAAAATAAAAATCAATCCAGTTCCAGCACCAATTTGCAATAAGATGTCAAATGCTCCTTTGGCATCAGCAAAGAACAAAGAAATAATGGCTGCAAAAAACATTAATAATACGGTTGAAATTCGTCCAACATTAACCAATTCTCTTTCACTAGCTTCAGGTTTGTAAAATCTTTTGTACCAATCATTGACGACATAAGAAGATCCCCAATTCAAATGGGAGGATATTGTTGACATAAAAGCTGCAATCAGAGATGCAAGAATTAATCCTAATAAACCAGGTGGAAGAAAATTCAACATGGTTGGATAAGCTAAATCATGTCCTAGTTTACTGACTGGTAAATTCGGGTTTGCCAATTGCAATGAAACCAAACTTTGCATATTAATCGGTGATGGCCAATTCTCATCATCGCCTTTTTTGAATTTGTAGATATGTGCCAATGATTGTATTTCTGGATTCGATTTATTAGCGCCAACAATTTGTTGTAAATTTAATAATTGACTTTTAACTTCATTATCTAATTGGTCATCACTCAATGTATTTGAAATGCCATCTTCTAACAAAGCTAAATTTTTCACATTATCTTGTTTGGAAAAAAATGACTGAGCTGCTTCCGTGACCATCACTTTTTTACCACTACTGATTTCCATTTTCATTGGATAAACCACCAAAGATGCCAAAGCGATTAAAATCCATGGCCAAGGTCTCAAAGAATAATGAGCCACATTGAATAATAGGGTAGCACCCATTGCATTTTTCTCATCTTTTGCGGCCAACATTCTTTGTGCAATATATCCGCCACCTCCGGGTTCTGCTCCGGGATACCAGACGGACCACCATTGAACAGCAATTGGAATTATCAATAATGGAATTAGAGTGTTAGAATCATTGAAGTCTGGAAGTAAACTTAATTTGCCTGCAACATTTTCACTACTCAATAAAGAATCCAAACCACCAATTTCTGGTAAATTGACCACTACATAGGCCGCCCAAATTGCCCCAATCATCGCCATAATAAATTGGAAAAAATCGGTAAAAATCACCCCACGTAAACCACCCATTACAGAATAGATTACGGTGACAATGGAAGCGACGAGTAAGGTTTGCCAAGGATCTAAACCTAACATAGCAGACCCGATTTTTACTGCTGCCAAACAAACACCTGCCATCACCATCACGTTGAAAAATACACCTAAATATAATGCCCTAAACATTCTCAAAAAGGCAGCAGGTTTTCCACTGTATCGGAATTCATAAAATTCCAAATCTGTTAAAATACCAGACCTTCGCCACAACTTAGCATAGACAAAAACGGTCAACATTCCTGTCAATAAAAATGCCCACCAGACCCAGTTGCCGGAAACACCATCTTTTCTAACAATATCAGTGACAAGATTGGGTGTATCTGCTGAAAATGTGGTAGCAACCATAGAAATCCCTAAAAGCCACCATGGCATATTTCGTCCAGATAAGAAAAATTCAGAAGCACTTTGTCCAGATTTTTTAACAGTAAAAATTCCAATTAAAATCGAGACAAGAAAGAAGCCAGCAATAATCAGCCAGTCCAAAGTGGTGAGTGTCATCGTATGTTAGTTTAGTTTTCAATTAGTTTGATTTAGTGAAAATAGGATAACTTTAGGAGAATATTTATTATAATTTCTATCTTTCTGACATAATTCAAAAACTGAAAAAAATGAAACCAACTTTGATCGTATTAGCAGCTGGAATGGGAAGTAGATATGGCGGCTTGAAACAATTAGATGGGATGGGACCGAATGGGGAAACCATTATTGATTATTCTATTTATGATGCCAAAAGAGCAGGATTCGGCAAAGTTGTTTTTGTGATTAGAGCTTCGTTTAAAGATGCTTTTGACCAACAATTTGGAGAAAAAATTCGTGCCATCATGGACGTCGAATATGCGTATCAAGAAGTTGATTCTCCAGTTGAAGGTTTGGACAAAATTCCAGAACGAACAAAACCATGGGGAACGGCTCATGCTGTTTTAGTAGCAAGAAATCAAGTGACCACTCCATTTGCAGTTATCAATGCAGATGATTTTTATGGACAAGATGCTTATAAAAAAATGGCCAACTTTTTAATCGAACAAGCGGAATCAAATCAGTATGCAATGGTCGGTTATCAATTGCAGAAAACATTATCCAAACATGGTTCTGTGTCAAGAGGTATTTGTAAAATGAAGGAGGATCGTAAGTTGAAAACAGTAGTTGAACGAACGAAGATTTTCAAACTCAATCGAAATATAGTTTTTAAAAACGAAAAAGAAGAACATATTTATTTAGCTCCTAATGCTGCGGTTTCTATGAATTTTTGGGGATTCCATACTTCTATTTTTGATGAATTAGCTAAGCAATTTATTGAGTTTGCCCAACAAAATGTAGACAATCCTAAAGCAGAATTTTTCATTCCATTAATTGTCAATAAAATAATCTTAGATGGAAAAGCAGATGTATCTGTATTGGAATCAACTGATCAATGGTTTGGCATGACTTATCAAGAAGATAAAGCACAAGTCCAAGCATCCATTCAAGAAAGAATTAATGCAGGCAATTATCCTGAAAAGTTATGGTCGTAGTTGCTCATCTAAAAGAAATATTTTATCAATTCAAGCCAAGTGTTGAAATTGTAGATTTTGAATCTGTTCCAAACGGCAATATTAATCGGACTTTTATTATACATCTGGCCAATCAAAAATATATTCTCCAATCAATAAATAGCAATGTATTTCCGGATCCTGAATTGGTGATGAATAATCTAAATGCGATAATGACTTCATTTATTGAAAATAGGGTAGAAGCATTTATTCCTCCCATTCCGACTGTCGAGAATTCAATCTACCATAAAGATCAATATGGAGTATATTGGAGAGTATTTCCTTTTATTAATCATACTCAGATTACAATTCAAAATAAAAATTTGAAGCAAGTTGGATATGCTTATGGCCGTTTTCTGTTGGATTTGTCAAAGATGGATACCATCAAAATTCAACCAACTATTCCTCACTTTCATGAATTAGATTTTTATTTCAAACAATTTAATAACGCAGTCAACTACGATGTCAAAAAAAGAGTACAGCTTTGTGCTGAGGAAATACAATTTTTACAATCGAATAAAAATCTAGTCGTTACATTTCAAAAATTAACGATCCCAAAGCGATTAACTCATAATGATGCAAAATTGGATAACATTCTTTTTGAAAATGAGTCCTTGTCAAAATGGAAAGTGATTGATTATGATACGATCATGATGGGTTATTCGATATTTGATTATGGTGATTTGATTCGTTCGACTTTGTCTTTGTTGAATTCAGACGCAGTTTCTGAAACTCAAATAGTGATTGATGAAAACTTGATTTCGGAGTTGAAAAATGGATTTATAGAAGGTACCGGAAATATATTAATCGATGGTGAAATTAAATTGTTAGATAAAGGTGTTGAGTTGATTTTGTATGAACAAGCAATTCGCTTTTTATCTGATTATATTAATGGAGACACCTATTATCGGATTGCGTTTCCAAAACAGAATTTGATTCGAGCAAGAAAGCATATTTGGATGTTGAAGAAGGTAGTTGAAGGAGGTTTTTGAGGACGTTTTTTTACTACTAAGTGAGGTAAGGAGGTAAGAAACACTAAGGAGTGCATGAGGACGTACGCTTCTTTCTGCGTTTTCAACAAATTCTGCGTGAGGAATTTTACGAAACAAGATCCTATGTGAACTTTGTATCTTAGGTGGTCTTTGTGGTAAAATACACCCCTCGCGACTTCTCGCTTTAAGACTTATGTGGTAAAATCACGATCTCCATGTACTAAAGAGCAAACAATAGGTTAGAAAAAAGAATAGCCCCGACCAAAGTCGGAGCTATCTGTATGAACAATTCTTGAGAGAGAATCATTTTATCTTATACAAATTGTATTATCTCATTAACGCGATGTCTCCATAGAAAATTTCTACTTCTCCATCAGAGAATTCTATTTCAGCAACATAGACAAAAACAGCAGGGTTCAATTTTTTGCCATTAAAATTACCATCCCATCCGATTGCTGGATCATTGGGTTGGAAATTTTCAGCATTGTAAACTTGCTCGCCCCATCTATCGAAAATTCTGAACGAATTAATTTTCTCAATTCCGATTCCAGCAAATATTCCGGCAAAATCATTAAGTCCATCACCGTTTGGAGAGAAGGCAGAAGGAACATAAACCATTCGTTCTCTATTTACAAAAATATTGATGAGGTCGGTATCGACACATCCGTTTTCATCATAAACAGTTACGGTAATGGCACCTGATTCTAATGGGTACGCCCAAGATTGTTGGCAAGTATCGCATTCCAAAGGAACGGTAGTTACCCAATTGATGGAATCAAAATTTTGATTAATTAAAGCAGTAATATTGATACTATCACCCAATTGAATAGTGGTATCTTGCGGTAATTGAAGCACCAGTTCAGTAGGTGTATTGATAACAATTGTAGTATCCATTTCACAGCCCATTGCATCTTGAATCAAAAGATCATAAGAACCTGCAGCTAAATTGAAGAACTGGTTACCAGTAACATATGGTCCATTCTCAATTGAGTAAACATAAGGCTCTGTACCACCAACAATTGATCCTAGTGCAAAATATCCATTCTCTTCACCAAAACAATCTGGATCTTCCGCTTCAAATTCAGTAATATCAATATTAGTATTGTTAGGGAATACACTTACCAAATCAGCCGCAGAACAACCGTTGCTATCATCGGTCGCTGTCAAGGTATAACTACCTGGTTCATTTACTTGAATGATGGAACTATTCAAAGGAAGTGTTCCTGAAACTTCACTTGCCCAGCTATAAACAATGCTCGTAGATGAATTGTTATCACCAATGGCTACAAATGAGCCGGCACAATCCAAAGTTTGATCTTCTCCTGCATTGACAATAGGTTCAACGTAGTTTCCGATGACCTCTATTGTTTCACTATTTTCACAACTGTTGAAGCTATCTGTTCCAACCAAAGTATACGTACCTACTTGTGAAACTTCTACAATCGTACCTGGAAGAATTTCACCATTAGGAGCTAGCCAATTGTAGTCAATGGTAGCACCAGTTTGAGAATTACTTCCATTCAATGTTACCATGTCTGTGTTACAATCTAGTTGTGCTACTGTTCCAACATCGATTAAAGGATATCCTTCATTGTCGATTATTAAAATTTCGTCTGTTCCAATACAACCATTTATTTGTTCGATCAAGTTCAAAATATAAGTACCTGATTGATCAACTGTAATAGTTGGTGCATTCGGATATTGGACATCAGGATCTGGACCGGACCAGTCGTATTCAACGTCGACACTTGGTGAAGAACCTGTTGCGTCAATTGTAAAGGTCTGGAATTCACAATCCAAATAAGCTGAATCTTGAATGATCAATGCAATTGGAATCGCAACTTCGATTACCGGTGCTGGCATACTTGCAGAGAAACAACCTGTAACCGCATCCACAATGTTAACTGTAAAGTCATCTGGTCCTGTAGTTTGGAAAGTGACTCCTGTTCCAACTACATCTCCTGCACCGTCATACCAAGTTACTACTAAATCTTCGTTACCAGGATCGTCTACAGAAAGTACGGGTGGTGTATCACCAGCACAGTAATTAGCAAAAGTAACATTTACAGGTGCGGAAGGATTGACACAATTACAATCAATAGCCGCAGTCGTAAACATTGATGTACAATTTTCTGCATCCGTCACGGTAAAGGTTACTGTTGTATTATCAGCAATATCTTCAATTGTAAAGATACCTCCACCATTGTCAAATGAATTCGAAGGACCAGCGATCAAATAAGGTGCAGTACCTCCTGTAATCGTTATCATTAAATCGTAAACACTATTATCAGGAGAACAATCTGAAGTTCCTTGTGTAAATCCAAGTTCAGGATTTTCTGTCAACGTAACTGGAACACAATCACTCGTACATCCATCTATAGGATTGACTGCTTGTACATAATAAGTACCTGCAGACATAGGTGTGAATGAATCCGTATTAGTGGCCAAGGCAGTTGTAGCACAAGCACCATCACCATACCAATTGATTTCTAATCCCGCTGTTACGGTTGCAGTTAACGCAGGAATGACTTCACCAAAACAGTAAGCGTTATTTGTAGGAATTGGTTCATCCAAGTCTCCACATGAACAGTTTGGTGGATCAACAGTTGTGGTTGCAACACACATTTCAGTAGAAGTTGCAGTTACCATTATACTGTTAGCAATTGCAACATCAGAAATAGTATAAGTACCATCCATATTGTCGGTGAGCGTACCAATATCCGAGCTTATCATTCCATCTGATGTGATAACTACGGAATAAGTAGTTAATGAAAGGTCACAAATTCCAACAGCTTGCGATAATGTAGGCAGTGCATTTTCCGTCAAAGTTATTTCGATACAATTACTAGTACAACCATCTACAGGGTTGACCGCTTGTACATAATAGGTGCCTGGCATAGGAGCAGCAAATGAAGTACCTGTTTCAATAACATTACCACCACAAGCCGCATCGTTATACCAATTTATATCTAAACCAGCTTCCGCTGTTACTGTTAAATCAGGAACTGTTTCTCCTGTACAGTAAACGCCGTTAGTAGGAATTGGATCAGCTACCACAGTTGTACAATCACAATCAGCAGAAGGAATAAACAAAGTACTTACGCACATT
>CALDGQ010000141.1 GCA_937941765.1 uncultured Saprospiraceae bacterium | reverse complement strand
TAGAAGTTGAGTACGCGAGTATACACGTATATTAACGAATTTCATGCTTAATTGTCCACGTACTCTACTTCGACATTCGATATTCTGCGGTTGGATATTCTGCGGTTCAGTTTCCGAAAGCATATTCGCACAGTCTGACGTACTCACACGCTCCCCTTCCTTTTTTTAAAAGGTAAGGGCCTATCCGCTCAGGCGGATTAAAGGATGGATCCTACGCATGAACCACAAAAACAAAACAACACCAAACCCAAAACCACGTTCTAAAAACAATAATGCTAAAAAAGATAGACCTCTATATCATCAAAAAATACTTATCAACATTCTTATTCACAGTGTTGATATTTACAATGATTGCGGTCGTCATCGACTTTGCAGACAAGGTAGAAGACTTTATCGAAGAAGATTGTACAATGGGAGAAATCCTATTCGACTATTATCTCAACTACGTCCCATACATCAACGGATTATTGTTGCCACTTTATGCGTTGATTTCCGTTATATTTTTTACCTCTCGAATGGCCTACAATTCTGAGATTATTTCGATTCTAAATGCGGGTGTAAGTTTTGGAAGGATAATGCGACCTTATATAATTGCGGCATCTGTGATTACCGGATTCCACTTGTTAGCAAATCATCAAATCATACCACGAAGTAATAAAACGAGACTAGATTTTGAACACACCTATATATGGAAATATTCAGATAAAGGAAAAATAAACAACGTTCACATATTTACAAATCCAACTCAAAAAGTTTACATCAAACACTATCGGAAACGGGATACAACCACAAGAGATTTTCGGGTAGAGGAAATTGTAGACAATCAACTTGTATCAGTCCTAAAAGG
Organism: uncultured Saprospiraceae bacterium; assembly: GCA_937941765.1. Classification (GTDB taxonomy): domain Bacteria; phylum Bacteroidota; class Bacteroidia; order Chitinophagales; family Saprospiraceae; genus CALDGQ01. The sequence continues at coordinate 11,979 of CALDGQ010000141.1, read as the reverse complement.
AAAAAATGGAAAATGGGCTGGTCCGCCTGGAAAATGGGAGTTAGCGGATTATGAAAAAAGAACGTTTAACAAATCGAAAGAAGAGATCATCAATGGTACTGGAAAAAAGATTGTTATAGATTTAAATTTGACACCAGAAGATTTTGTGCGATATCAAAATCAAAAGGAGATGATGACCACTCCAGAATTAAGAGATGCGATTGCTTCTGACAAAAGAAGAGGCATCGGTTCTTCTAAAGAATATGAATTTGAAGCTGCTCGGCGAACTGCTGAGCCTTTTACCATATTGATACTAACACTTATTGGCGTCTCCGTTGCCAGCAGAAAAGTACGGGGTGGCATGGGTTTACATCTTGCGCTCGGTGTTGCTTTAGGTGCCAGCTATATATTCCTTTCCAAATTTTCAAGTACATTCACTACGAATGAAAGTCTTCCTGTATTGATAGGAGCTTGGATCCCTAACTTCATTTTCGGATTAATCGCAATTATCCTCTTTTTCAAGGCTCAGAAGTAATACAAATTTAATTGGAGAGCCTTGTCGTTGTTACAACTCAGGCAGGCTCACTATAACAAAGGCGATGCCTACGTTTTCCGCCTTATTCTCAATAAATTTTGCTCTTATATAAACTTCCACACTTTTAGAGTTCAATTTGTAATAAAGCGTTAAATAAATACGTTTTTAGCTATAATACTTGCAGAAGTTTCAAAAATTTCTGAAATTTACATAACAATCGAAAGTGAGTGTGGATATCTACATAACTAGCTATATTATAAGGAATTAGAATTTTAACACTAAATTCGATTCACTTGTCAACTAGTTGTTAAAAGTCGATTCGATTCAATTTTGTTTAACGAAAATTTGGAAACATTAAACAAAATAGTGTACATTTGAATAAATTATTAAATAACCAATTAAAACGCTTGTATTATGTCAACAGTAGAGTTTTATAGTCAATTCGATAAAATGACCGTTCTGCTAAATTCTTTTGCCTACAAGCTGACAAAGAATTCAGAGGACTCAAAAGATTTGTATCAGGAAACTGCGTTTAGAGCGCTGACCAATAAGGAAAAATTCCGCCCGGGAACAAATTTCAAAGCTTGGTTATTCACGATCATGAAGAACATCTTCATCAATAACTATCGTAAAAAAGTTAGAGCAAATACAATTTTTGATTCAACAGATAATGATTTCTATTTAAATTCTGGAACGGAAACCGTTTATAATGGAAGTACTTCTAATATTATGATGCAGGAATTAAATAAGATGATTAATGAATTAGATGATAGCATCAAAGTTCCATTCATGAAGCATTATGAAGGTTTCAAGTACAATGAAATTGCTGAAGAATTAGAATTGCCATTGGGTACAGTTAAGAGTCGCATCTTTTTCGCAAGGAAAGAATTGAAAAACAGAATCAAGTCTCGTTATGGTAGTCTTGAAAATGTTAGAGATAATTTCGGAAGAGAGCGATAGTATATACGGGTATTTTTTACTTTAGCGGTGATATCGAATTGTTCGGTATCACCGCTTTTATTTTAAGCGCCACTCCAACGCTCTGGAACAACGCGCGCTGGTCCAACGGGTTTTAACCCATTGCTGTAACAACGGGTAAAACCCGTAGGAACAGCAGGAAACATACAAAACATGAAAACAATCACCACCGCCCAAGCCAATCTCTTCCGAAAACATCTAAAAAAATGGAGCAAAGCACATCCAAGAGAAATGCCATGGAAAGGAGTGAAAGATCCTTATGTTATTTGGTTATCCGAAATCATATTGCAGCAAACTCGTGTTCAGCAAGGTCTCCCCTATTTTGAAAAATTTCTAAAAAAATATCCGACGATTAAACATTTGGCAAAAGCACCTGATGATGAAGTGATGAAAATGTGGGAAGGATTGGGTTATTATTCACGTGCAAGAAACTTGTTGGCAACAGCGCGATTTGTGGCTGATGAATTGGATGGAGAATTTCCGAAAACTTATAACAATGTACTTTCACTAAAAGGTGTTGGACCTTATACGGCTGCTGCAATTACGTCCTTTGCGTATGACCTACCACATGCTGTTGTTGATGGAAATGTATATCGGGTCATCTCCAGATATGCGGGAGAATCGTTAGCGATAGATTCAACCGAAGGCAAAAAAGCATTTAATTTGCACGCTGAATTACTATTGGACCAAAAAAATCCAGCTGCTTATAATCAATCAATCATGGATTTTGGAGCGACCCATTGTTTACCTCAAAATCCGTTGTGTACAACCTGTGGGTTGAAAAAAAATTGTGTAGCATTTCAACAAAATGAAATTGAAAAATATCCGTTTAAATCAAAGAAAATTAAAAAGAGAACCAGATATTTTAATTTTTTAGTGGTGAATTATAAAGATCAAATTGCAATTCGCAAAAGGGTAGAAAAAGACATTTGGAACAACTTATTTGAATTTCCTTTAATCGAATCGGCATCTAATTTTGACAAAGATGAATTGCAGGAAACTAATAAATGGCAATCGTTGTTTTTAAAGCATAAACCTAAAACAATACGACAATCTTTGCCATTTAAACAACAATTAACCCACCAAAAAATAATAGCAACGTTTTGGGAAATTGAACTCAACAAGAAAGTATGGAACACACCAGAAGACTATGTGTTTGTACCTGAGAATGAGTTGAGAAAGTATGCATTTCCCAAAGTAATAGATTGTTATTTAACTGATAATTCATTAAATTTATACTTGAATTAAATACAAATTGTACTCTAAAAGTGTGGTTCTGATATGGAAGGAAAATTTATTGAGATTAAGGCGGAAAACGAAGGCATAGCATTAGCTATGGCGAGTATTTCAAACGCAGATATCGATAAATTTTTCTCATAGAAGTCTGCAATTTTAGAGAACTATTTGTATCAACAAAAATTTATTCAAAAACGATCTTAAATTTTAAACGTAAATTAACAAAGCAATCATTATGATTAACAAAGTAACACTGATCGGAAACTTGGGCAGTGACCCAGAAGTAAGACATTTAGAAAGCGGCGCTGTGGTCGCTAAATTTTCATTAGCTACCAACGAAAGTTACAAAGACAAGGCTGGTGAATGGCAAACACAAACGGAGTGGCACAACATTATTATGTGGAGAAATTTGGCCGAAAGAGCTGAACGAGATTTGAAAAAAGGCAAATTGGTTTTTGTTGAAGGGAAGTTGACACACCGTAAATATGAAAAAGATGGACAAACTCGTTATATCACTGAAGTTGTCGCGAATACATACAGATTGTTAGAAAAGCGTGAAAATTCAGGAGGTAGTTATTCTAACAATTTCCCTAAAGAAGAATCTACAACAAAAACGTATGAAGCTAATGCTGGAGCAAAAAGTGTCGTTAAAGAAGCTGCACCAAATGCTGAAGCAGAAGATGATTTACCGTTCTAATCTGTGGATTGTGAAATCTACAATTGTTAAACAAAAGAGGAACCATTGGACCCTGACTCCGAACAATTAATTAATTTGTTCATATCCTTCTTTCTTCCACTTTTTGCATCACCTGGAACTGCTGGAATAGTGGGCGCAACTTTATTGATTGTGCTGCTATTGTTATGCTCTGCATTAATCTCTGGTTCCGAAGTGGCATTCTTTTCATTGAATGCGAATGAAAAAGACGACTTGGAAAAGGAAAAGTCAAAAGCTTCATCAAGGATCACCAATTTAGTAAGTAATCCTAACAAGCTATTAGCGACTATATTGATTAGTAATAACTTTATCAATATCGGTATCGTTATTATTTCTGATTATGTGCTTAGAAATACGATCACTGGAAGTGTTTGTACGAATATGGCACAAAGCTTAATCGACTTCATCCCGATTTTAACGGATGTAGAAAGATGGGCCAACATCATTAATATGTTGATTACAGTGGTTGCCGTTACTTTCTTGTTGGTTCTATTTGGTGAAGTGATTCCTAAAGTTTATGCAAGATTAAACAATGTGAAAGTTGCCAAATCCATGTCAGGGACTTTGACTGTATTAAGTAAAATATTCACACCACTTAGTTTAATGCTTGTAAGTGGTACCGGAGTGATTGAAAAGCGATTGTCTAGGTATAGTCAAAACGGAAGTGTGACTAGTCGAGAAGATATTGATGAAGCGATTGAAATGACCGTAAATCAAGATGGTTCAAGACAAGAAATTGATATCTTAAAAAGTATTGTCAAATTCGGTGATGTTTCTGTAACTCAGATTATGCGATCTAGGGTAGATGTGATAGCAGTAGATTTTAGAACTGATTTTCTTGAGATCATGCAAATCGTTAGAAGTTCAGGTTATTCTAGAATTCCTGTATATGATGGAGACTTTGATAATGTGGTCGGAATTTTATATGTAAAAGACTTGTTACCACATTTAGAAGAAGACAAAAATTTTGAGTGGCAAGAATTGATGCGAACCAAAGTTTTTTATGTTCCTGAAGCCAAGAAAATTGATGATTTATTGAAGGAATTTCAAGAAAAGAAAAATCACATGGCAATTGTGGTTGATGAATATGGAGGTAGTTCTGGAATCGTAACGCTAGAAGATATCATGGAAGAAATTATCGGAGAGATCAAAGAAGAGTATGATGTCAATGAAGGAATAGACTTTGAAAAAATCGATAATTGGAATTATGTTTTTGAAGGAAAAACCTTGTTATATGATATGTACAGAGTTTTGAAATTAGACAACAAAACATTTGAAGAAGTGAAAGGAGATTCGGATTCCTTAGCAGGGTTGATTTTAGAAACGGTTGGTAGATTTCCAAGAAAAAATGAATTGGTTAGAATACATGATTTTCTCTTTCAAGTAAAATCAGTTAATAAAAAACGAATAGAAAAAATAAAGATTACGCTTCCAAGAGCTTAACCAACAATTTATGAAGTACCTACTCTGTATATCCTTTTTTTGCGTTTTCATTTTATCTTCTTGTGAGGATGAAAATATCACAACACCGAAACCTCGAGGATATCCAAAGATTAGTTTTCCGGAAAAGGGATATCAAGAATTTGACAAAAGTTATTGTCAGTTCAAATTTGAATATCCAAAATATGCGCAAGTAAATCAAGATACTTTATTCTTCAACGAAAAGCCGGAAGACGAGTGTTGGTTTGACTTAGAGGTGAAGCAGTTTAATGCAAAGTTACATTGTACTTACTATCCAGTAGGCAAGGTGAAAAGTTTTGATCAACTACGTGCAGATGCTTTTCAAATGGCACAGAAGCACAATGTCAAAGCTGCTTATATTGAAGAGCAAGCGATCAACAAAGAAGATGGAACTACCGGTTTTCTTTTTAGTATAGAAGGAGAAGTGGCGACACCATTGCAATTTTATCTAACGGATGAGAAAAAGCACTTCCTTCGTGGTGCCTTATATTTCAGATCAAGAGTAGAACCAGATTCATTAGCCCCAATTTTCAATTTTTTAAAACAAGATGTTTCCCATTTGATAGAAACTTTTAAATGGGAATAGTAAAATAAATTCAAAGCACCGTTAGCATAACAAACAACACTAGCGGTGTTAAACACAAATTACCTCGAAAGAATTTCGAGGTAAAAAAAATAAACAACTATGAAAATTCAATTAACATCATGTGATGCAGCTCGTCCAGATAAAAGAGCAATTGCCAAAGTACTAGAAGAATATGCAGATGGTATGTCTCCAGGAGATGCAAGAGAACAAACAGAATTCTTATTGGAAGGAAGTCCAATTGATATTGAAGTGTCTGGAAATGCAAGTTCGGCTTATCGTGCTTTTCGGAAGTTGGATATTGAGTATGATATAGTGGAGTAGGTCGGTATACATCTTCTTGACCTAATTTATATTTAGGATCCAAACAATTATGAAAAAACACATCATAATAAACATTCAAGATTCTGGAATTTACTACAATTCAAAAGATCGAATTGACTGGGATAGAACCAATTTCCCAAACAAGCAATTTTTTGGAATAAGTCGATCTAATGAATGGTATTGGCTGGTCGAGATGAAAGAGTTCATTTATCGAACAATTGGTTGTTTTAGAATAGAACATTTTTCTTTTTTGACTTTTCGCATTTTTGGCGTCCCAACAGTTGTACGAGACACCAAAGTAACCCAGAATAAAACCACAAAAAAAACCTCCAGCTTTTCAGCTGAAGGTTTTATAACATAATTTTCGAGCGTATGTTTAGGACACCTATTAAATATTAGAGTTCTTATTTCGCATCTGTAACTGCCTCTTCTTTAGCAGCTTTTTTCGACTTAGCTTTTGACTTTTTAGCATCAGCTGCAGGAGCTTCCTCCAAAATTTCATCCAAGTTAAGATCGACTGCATCACCATTGACAGCATCTTTAATTTTAGCTTCCAATTCGATTGCTAATTCAGGATTGTCGATGATGAATTGCTTAGCGCCTTCACGACCTTGAGCAATTTTTGTTCCTTGGTAGCTGTACCAAGAACCACTCTTTTCGATAATATCATTATCAACACCAAGGTCAACAATTTCACCTGATTTGGAAATACCTTCACCATATTGAATATCGAATAAAGCGATACGGAAAGGTGGAGCTAATTTATTCTTAACGACTTTCACTTTGACGTGATTACCGACTACATTACCTTCTTTGTCTTTGATGGCACTACCAGACTTACGGATATCCAAACGGATAGAAGCGTAAAACTTAAGTGCGTTACCACCAGTAGTTGTTTCTGGGTTACCGAACATCACACCGATCTTCTCACGAAGCTGGTTGATGAAGATACAGCAACATCCTGTCTTACTAATTGCGGCAGTTAACTTACGCATTGCTTGGGACATCAATCTTGCTTGAAGACCCATTTTAGAGTCTCCCATTTCACCTTCAATTTCACTACGTGGAACCAAAGCTGCAACAGAATCAATGACGATGATATCAATTGCACCAGAACGAATTAAGTTCTCAGCAATTTCCAAAGCTTGTTCTCCACAATCTGGTTGAGAGATCAATAAGTTTTCCGTATCTACCCCTAATTTCTCAGCATAGAAACGGTCGAATGCGTGCTCAGCATCAATAAAGGCAGCGGTGCCTCCATTCTTTTGACATTCTGCGATTGCGTGAATGGCCAAAGTAGTTTTACCTGATGATTCTGGACCATAGATTTCTACAATTCTACCTTTTGGAAGACCATTGATTCCAAGGGCAAGGTCCAAACTTAATGAACCGGTCGGGATGGCGTCTACCTCAACTACATTCTGATCCCCAAGCTTCATGACAACTCCTTTGCCATATGCTTTTTCGAGGCGATCTACTGTAAGTTGAAGAGCTTTCTGTTTAGCGTCTTTTTCTTTTGACATGCTTACTATTTTTTTCGATTACCAAATAAATTTTACAAACAATAATTATTTATCGTACTGCAATGATAAAACAATTTGTTTGAATTAAAAAAATATTTAATATCTTTTTTTTTAAATTAATTTTATCACTGTGTAATTCCTGTTGTAAATGCACCTAAAAATAAAAATCCCTTAACAGAATCTACTGTTAAGGGATCTATTAATTAGATCTTGTTTACAATTTACAAGTGTGGCTGTACAGAAGTCTTTTCGCTATACTTAAGTATATTTTCAATCGTAGATTGTTTCGGTTGAAAAGTCGCCTTTGGCAGTTGCTTGTAACTATGCATTAGGTTGTTATATTCCTCACGCATGTCGTAGTTAGTATCAATTGCATTGCTGATCGCGATAGATTCAGCAGCACTTGTTTCTTTGTAAATAAACCTAACTAAATGATTTTGTGTAAATTTTTGCTTCATAAGCACTTTAGATAATTTTTTCGTTTGATAAATAGTTAATTCCCATTTAAAACCATTCCTTAACGCCTAATATTGTATTTCGGTAATATTTTTTTTTCCAACTTATCTTAACCATTAAGAATGAGTAGGTTACAAAAAAAGTCTTAGACAATTAATTTGTCTAAGACTTTTGAACTTCAATGAATTTGCCAACTATTTGGCCGTCACATTAAAAATATTATTCAATACGGTGCCATACCTGATTTCTTCCTAGAGCAGAAATACCTATATATCCACGAAGTTTTAATTTATCATTTCCTTCCAGCCAAGCGCTACACTTATAGGTCTTACCGTTTGCTGGATCCAATATTTTTCCATAGCTCCAATAGTCTTTATATTTTGTAAGACCAGTAAGAATTTCCATGCCTTCTATCGGCTGATTTTTTTTCGCACCAGAGCAATTTTCACATATACTTGTAGATGCATCTTTCAAGAGCTTAACAACTTTAGCGTGAAATTTCCCATCAACTTCATAGATTTCAACATGAGATTTCGCTTCTTGAGTTTCATCATCGATTGTTTTCCAAACACCAACTGGGCTTTGTGCAAATACAGAAGCAGTCATCATCATCATTGCGATTATTACAAAAGCAGATTTATGTATCATGATTCATTTTTTTTGTTTGAGAATAAAGTATTCAATTCAAAATTAAGGAAAACCTCATGTATTATATGTTGTGAACTTGTTAAGATTGAATTATCCAGATTGAATTTTTAAATAGTTTAACAAGCTCTCCAATTTATTTTTAACTTTATATATACAAAATTATCTTTTGACGTTTTGAATGTAGAATTCTGAAGTGGAATTCAAAAGAAGCTATTGAGTAAAACAAAAGAGATACTAAAATTTATACCCACTAAAAAAATCATAACTATGAGAGGAATCAACAGCGGTTTATTATTTCTAGTACTAATGGTGCTATCATTAAGTTCATGTGTTGGAAAGAAAAAGTATGCTGGACTACAGAGAGAATTAGATGTAACCACAAAAGATTTGAATCAAAGTGGTGAAAGAATCAGTGATTATATGGCAAGGTTAGCTGCATGTCAATCTGAAAAAATGACTTTGAAAAGCGATATCAAAAATGCGAAAGGCAATCTTAAATTGAGAGAGGAACAAATTCAAGATTTAAAAGATCAAATAGCTGATATCCGTCGTCAACGTGATCGTCAAGGAAATACGGTGGATGAATTAACCGTCCTTTCTCAATCTGCTAACGATAATATTAAGGAAACCTTGAACCAGTTAGAAGGAAAGGATAAGTACATCAAATTACTACAGGAAGCTAAAACAAAAGCGGACTCCGTCAATCTTGCTTTGGCTGTCAATCTTAAAGGGCAATTGAGTCAAGGAATTGCTGATAATGATATAAACATCAAGGTGGATAAAACGGTTGTCATGATCAACTTGTCTGACAAGATGCTTTTTCAAAGTGGAAGTGCTTCAATCAATCCAAGTGCCAATACAGTGTTAGGAAAAATTGCAACAATCATCAGATCTCGTCCAAATTTAGAAGTGATGGTAGAAGGATATACGGATAATGTTCCAATGAAAACTTCATGTATTGAGGATAACTGGGACCTGAGTGTAAAACGTGCAGCATCTGTTGTAAGAACTTTGCAAAAGAATCATGGCATCAATCCTGATCGTTTAATTGCTGCAGGAAGAGGTCAGTATAATATGATGGCAAGCAATGATACTCCAACAGGTCGTCAAATGAATCGTCGTACAAGAATCATCATCTTACCTAAGTTGAATGAATTTTATGACTTGTTGAATCCAGATAAGGTGCCTAATTAAGATTTGTTGTAATAACAATAGCTTTGTAAAAGGAATATCGAATATCGAACAAAAAAAAATGTCGAATGTCGAAGTTGAGCACTTAATCACGCATTAGCGCAGGTCCTCAACTTCGATATTCGACATTCTTTATTCGATATTCTGCGGTTCAAACTAACCTACTCCACATCTTCAAATTCCGATTCCGCCTCACTTCCAGAAGCATAATCATCTAGTAAAGAAAGTTCCATTGCGATACGATAAAACCATTCGCGTTGTTGTTTCTTTTCCAAACTATGGCGAGAAAGCAGGTCATAATTCTGTTGTTCATTTTGCCAACTTTGAGAAAAAGCAAAAACGAAATTATCAAATTCAACTTCTTGTCCACAAACAAATTGTCTTTTCTTCAAAGCCTTACGCAACTTACGTGCATATAACTCTGTGATATCAAAATGAATTTGTTCGTGAGACAAATGGTGTGGTGTCCTAGCTTCATTTTTAACCCAGCTATGATCTTTTTCAAAGTAAGAACGAATCTTGTATTTGATCAATCCATCATCACATCCTTTATAATGAACGATTCCTGAGGAAGTGATAGCGGATATATTTTTATGGGAAAAATTAGGATTGCCTTGGAAGTCATCCCAGGTCAACCTGTATTCAGGTGTCCAGTAAATAACTTCTGGGTTGTCTGTACTTGTACTAAAAAATAGGAAAGCAATCCCTATGAGTCCGTACCAAAATTTCAAAGTGTGTTTCATGTTATTTTTTCTTTGTAGCAGACTCGATATGTTGGGCTTGCTAAATTATTTATGTTTCATCTAGTTCTTTGGGGTGCCAGAAGAGACATTCAAAATGAGTGATTTTATTATCGATGATTTCCATCCCCTCATTTTCCAATAGCTGCTGCATCAATGTCGGTGTCGGAAAAAAATTGCGTCCTGAAAGTTCGCCTTTTCGGTTGACCACTCTATGAGCGGGAACACCTTGGGTCGTAAAACTTTTATTCAGTGCCCATCCTACCATTCTGGCTGATCCTAGTGCTAAATAATCAGCAATCGCGCCATATGTACTTACGCGACCAAATGGTATTTGACGAGTCACCTCGTAAACAAGTTGGAAATAGTTTGTTTTGCTCAATAGTAAGGTTGGTTGTATCTTCGAGTGAATTAACTAAGTAAATCAGTGCATATTTTATTCCAAATTATATTTAATGCGCTGAAATTCAAAAGTTATGGAATACTTGTTCATGAAATTTAGCTCGAAGGTTTAAGTAAAACGAATTTTATTCAAATTTCGTGTACTAAAATATAAATAAATAATTCGAAAAATAAAAGACACCAAATATAATATTGTTACATGCTGAAAACGCGAATTAAAGCAAACTGTATAAATAATTTAACAGATGCAAGATATTTTTCTGCCAGAGGTGCAGAATGGCTTACCTACGACATGGATCAGGCATCAGAAAATTATTTGGAACCTCCAAAACTGATGGCTATTTCAGGTTGGGTAGAAGGTCCGCTTACCGTTGCAAAGTTTCAAAATCAAAAAATTGAAGAGATAAAGGAGTTGAAAAAACTAATTGATTTTGATGTAGCCGAGATGGGAATGAATTATTCAATTCAAGATATTATGGGCTTGGAAGGAATTAATGTGCAAAAAACAATTGTGGTTACACCAGGATTAAGAGTTGAAGACCTTGAAACTGAAATGGCACCATTCAAAGATTTAGTAGATTGTTATATTTTGGATTTTCAGAAATACAAGATGAACTGGAATGAGATTTTCAATGATCCTCCGTTTTCAATATCTAAATTGAAAGAGTTCTGTACAAACAATCGAGTAATTCTAGACATTCCTTTTGAAGCAACAGAAACAGAGCAGATATTGTTAGAGATGAACCCACATGGATTGTGTGTTGCTGGTGGGATGGAAGAAAAAGTTGGGATGAAATCTTATGATGAATTGGATGAGGTGTTTGATTTGTTGGATGAAGAATAAGTGAGGTCTTAATTTTCTTGGATCACCCCGAACTTCGTTCGACCCTCTTTGGAAAAGGATGGTCTGACGTGAATAGGTGGATTCGTGAAGTGCTTTAGTCAATCAATTATTCACTCAGTAGTTGTGGTTGTCGGCGTACTCACGCCTGACTGTGCGAAAACGAAATTGAACCGCAAAATATCGAACAAGCCTGCCTGACTGCCGTCAAAGCAGACAGGGAACCGCAGAATGTAGAAGTTGAGTACGCGAGTATACACGTATATTAACGAATTTCATGCTTAATTGTCCACGTACTCTACTTCGACATTCGATATTCTGCGGTTGGATATTCTGCGGTTCAGTTTCCGAAAACATATTCGCACAG
>CALDGQ010000140.1 GCA_937941765.1 uncultured Saprospiraceae bacterium | reverse complement strand
TCCTTCACAAGCAATGACGGTTGTACTGGAAGTGCTTGCAGGATTTTCATTAGGTGCAGAATCTATTGCATTGTTTGCACGTGTTGGTGGTGGTATTTATACAAAAGCTGCTGATGTTGGTGCCGATTTGGTAGGTAAAGTGGAAGCAGGAATTCCTGAGGATGATCCTCGTAACCCAGCAACAATTGCAGATAACGTTGGTGACAACGTAGGTGATGTTGCAGGTATGGGAGCCGATTTATTTGGTTCATATGTGGCCACCGTTTTAGCTGCAATGGTACTTGGAAATTATGTCATGAAAGATATGATTGATAAAGGATCTTATGTCGCTGATGGATTTGGAGGAATCGGACCTATCTTGTTGCCAGTTTTGATAGCAGGTTTAGGAATCATAATTTCAATAATAGGAACATTTTTTATTCGAATCAAAAACGACGATGCAAAAGAAGCGGAAGTTCAACATGCCTTAAATATGGGTAACTGGTCAGCAATTGCATTGACGGCCGTTGCCTCTTTTTTCAGTATCAAGATGTTATTGCCGGCAACTATGCAAATGAAAATTTTGGGTGACTCAGGATGGGTTTACCAGAATGTTCCAAACATGAATGTTTTCTATGCAGTACTTATAGGTCTTGCTGTTGGTGGATTAATTTCTGCTATTACGGAATACTATACAAGTATGACTAAGCCGCCAGTGATTGACATTGTACAAAAATCAGCAACAGGTGCTGCAACAAATATTATAGCAGGTCTTGCGGTTGGAATGATGTCAACTGCGTGGCCAGTATTACTTTTTGCTGGTGCGATTTGGAGCACATATGCACTTGCTGGATTTTATGGAGTAGCGATTGCTGCTTCTGCAATGATGGCAACAACTGCCATGCAGTTGGCTGTTGATGCCTTTGGACCGATTGCTGATAATGCGGGTGGTATTGCTGAGATGAGTGAATTACCAGATGAAGTTCGTGAGCGTACAGATATTTTGGATGCAGTAGGTAACACAACAGCAGCAGTAGGAAAAGGATTTGCGATTGCATCTGCAGCATTGACTGCATTAGGACTTTTCGCAGCTTATGTAACTTTCACAGGAATTGATGGGATTAATATTTTCAAAGCGAAAGTATTGGCAGCTTTATTCATAGGTGGAATGATTCCAGTTGTTTTCTCAGCACTTGCAATGAGTGCAGTAGGAAAGGCAGCAATGGAAATGGTGAAAGAAGTTCGTCGTCAGTTCAAAGAAATTCCAGGAATTATGGAAGGAACTGGAAAACCTGATTATCAACGTTGTGTTGAAATTTCAACAAAGTCTGCACTTAAAGAAATGTTACTTCCAGGAGCCATTACGATTGTCGTTCCTATCCTCGTTGGTTTCATCATGGGCGCTGAAGCCTTGGGTGCTTACATGGCAGGTGTTGCGGTATCTGGAGTAATGTGGGCGATCTTTCAAAACAATGCTGGAGGTGCTTGGGATAATGCTAAAAAGTCATTTGAAGCAGGTGTGGAGATTGATGGCAAAATGACTTATAAAGGTTCAGAAGCACACAAAGCCGCAGTTACTGGAGATACAGTAGGAGATCCATTTAAAGATACTTCTGGTCCTTCCATGAATATTTTAATTAAGTTGACTTGCCTTGTAGGTCTTGTGATTGCACCAATTTTGGGTGAAATTGAAGGGACTGCAACTCATGGGCAAATAGAACCAACAACTCCAATAGAAAAGAAAATCGGTTTGAATGATGCAACTGAATCGAATTCGGATACTTATATACTTCGTGAAGAAGATGTAAATTAATATAGTGTCTAAATGAAATTTAAAATGCCTTCATCTTTTTTTAGATGAAGGCATTTTTTTATGCTCAATGTGCAGTAAGCTATCGTTATACATAAGTAGACAACAAAGGTCCAACGAAGCGAAACCAAATAGCTTTAGTGCGAAGCGCTAGGTTATTTGATTTCGTTCCGAGTGTTTTGGCACGCATTTTTGTCTCAAAAATCGTGACAAAACACATCTTGAATCTATAAAGAGTAGGTGCATTAAAGTTGATCTCCGTTGTGGCATCGGTAAATTGCGTCGTTTATCTAAGCAATTATGCACTTCATCAAAAAAACGCCAATTTGTGTAATCGAATTGGCGTTTTTTGCGTTTAATAACCATATTAGCTAATCACCTGATTGTCTGATGATTGGGGTAAGAACGGTTATAATTACGTTAAACTCTAATCCTTGGCAAGATAATGGAAGCATCTTTTATTAAAAAAAAGTATATTTATTGTATAAATCTGCGTCCTAATAGCAGAATTTCAATCCCTCAATATCACAACAAAATTAGATTATTATGAAGTTGAAAGGTCCAATATTTTTCTCCCTTGCGATCATCTCTTTTCTCGCAGTATTATATTTTCCTTCAAAAATAAATAGCGATAAAGAATCTGTTCTTATCCACACGTTATTGGAAGGTTTAAATCAGTTGCATTATGCGCCGGTTGAAATCAATGATAATTTTTCAAACAGAGTTTATGACTTGTATTTGGAAAGGTTAGATGGTGGCAAAAGATTTCTGACAGAAGAAGATTTAGTTCAAATGAAATCTTACAAAAGTAAAATTGATGATGAATCAAAAGAAGGTACTTATGAGTTCTTCAATTTGTCAGTAAAATTATACGAAGCAGGAATCAAAAAAGCACAAGGCTATTATAGAGAAATTTTGAAAACACCTTTTAAATTTGATGCCAACGAAAATATTGAGTTGAAAGGAGAGGAAAAATCTTTTGTTGCCAATGATGAAGAATTGAAAAAAGAATGGCACCGTACTTTGAAGTATGATGTAATGACAAGAGTTGCAGATAAATTGAAAGAACAAGAAGAAGCAAAAGAGAAGAAAGCAAAAGGTGAAAAAGTAGACGAAGATTTTGAAATAAAAACTTTTGAAACTTTGGAGAAAGAAGCAAGAGAATCTGTTCTTGAAAATTTTGATGATTGGTTTGATAGAATGAATCGTCAAGATCGCTCTGATCGTTTAAGTAGTTATTTGAATGCAATCACTAATGTATTTGATCCGCATACATCTTACTATGAACCAAAAGACAAAGAAGATTTTGATATCAACATGTCAGGAACTTTGGAAGGAATAGGAGCGCGTTTAATCAGAGATAAGGATTATACAAAAATTACTGAAATCATTCCTGGTGGTCCAGCATGGAAAGGAAAAGACTTACAGGCTAATGACTTGATCATGAAAGTGAGACAAGAAAATGAAGAAGAACCAGTGGATATCACAGGTATGGAAGTGAAAGATGTGGTCAAATTCATTCGTGGAAAAAAAGGAACTAAAGTTATCTTGACAGTCAAAAGAGTAGATGGAGAAATTGATGATATTGAAATCGTAAGAGATTTAGTAATCATCGATGAAAGTTTTGCAAAGTCTGTAATCTTAAATCAACCTGGTGTTGCCGACAATATTGGGTATATTAAACTACCTAGATTCTATGCAGACTTCAACAGAAGAGAAGGACGTAGTTGCGCAACAGATGTAGCTAAAGAATTGAAGAAACTAAAAGAGCAAAATGTCAACGGAGTAATTCTTGATTTAAGAAATAACGGTGGTGGTTCGCTGAAAGACGTAGTTACTATGTCAGGATTGTTTATAGAACAAGGACCAATCGTTCAAGTAAAAGCAAGAGATAGAAAACCAGAAGTATTAGCAGATGAAGATCCAACGGTTCAATATGACGGACCACTAATTGTAATGGTCAATAATTTTAGTGCATCTGCTTCAGAAATTTTAGCAGCAGCATTGCAAGATTACAATCGTGCAGTTATTGTTGGAAGTAAGTCAACTTTCGGAAAAGGAACAGTACAGCGTTTCTTCGATTTAGATCGTGCCATCCGTGGTAATAGTGATGTGAAGCCTTTAGGTGAGGTGAAATTAACGATTCAAAAATTCTATCGTGTCAATGGTGGTTCTACTCAATTAAATGGAGTAACACCAGATATTTTCTTACCAGATAATTATACGTATATCACAACAGGTGAGCAAGAACACGATTATGCAATGGAATGGACGGAAATCAATCCAGTCAATTTTAAGCAAAAAGCTTATACCGTTAAAGACATGAAGTCATTAGTTAGCAAATCAAAGAAAAGAGTGGCTGCCAATCCAACATTCACTAAAATCTATGACAACGCAAGACGTTTAAAAGAACAAAGAGAAGACACCAATGTTAGTTTGAACATGGATACTTACCGTGCTGAAGAAAAGCAATTAGATGAAGAAGCCAAAAAATACAAAGATCTATTTACTAAAATTGATGACTTAAAAATTGCTAATTTGGAAGTAGATATGAAAGGTATCACAATGGACTCATCAAAAATTGCACGTAACGATGTTTGGATAGAATCCATGGAAAAAGATGTCTATATCGAAGAATCATTGCACATCATGAAAGATATGATCGAGCAGTAAGTTGAATAGACAACTTGTCTGTTTTAAAATCAAAAAAAGACCTTTTAGCACATCGCTAAAAGGTCTTTTTTGATTTATTTACGCACTCATAATTTTACGAAGAATAAAGATTCCAGCAAAATACCACAAAAAGACCTTACAGATAGTATATTTGAAACGTCTTTTTATTTCCACATATGAGTCCAACGGACTCAAGCAGATTAACTTGGGGCAGCGCCCCATGAATTTTACAGAGTAAAATTATGAACTTCCTAACACTAGAAAATATAACCAAATCTTTCGGAGAAAAAGTCCTTTTCGAAAACCTGAAATTCACCATCGAACAAGGTCAAAAAATAGCCATCGTAGCCAGAAATGGAGCAGGTAAAACTACCTTATTACGAATCGCAGCAGGGATCGATTCGGCAGAAGGAGAAACCGCCAAAATACAATTCAAAAAAGATATCCGTATTGGAATCTTGATGCAAGATCCACAGTTTGATGACAACAATACGATCATGGAAGAAGTATTTGCTTCTGACAACGAAATGATTCAAACGATCAAAGATTATGAATTAGCATTGTTAAAACCGGAGGATGGTGAAGCATTACAAGATGCACTCAACAAAATGGAAGAAATGAAAGCCTGGGATTTTGAATCTCGGCTTAAAGAAATTCTATCTCGATTCAAAATTACCAACCTTGACCAAAAAGTAGGAAGCTTATCAGGTGGACAACAAAAACGATTGGCACTTGCACAACTTTTAATTCAAGAACCTGAATTCTTAATTCTTGATGAGCCAACCAATCATTTGGATATGGATATGATCGAATGGTTGGAAGAGTATCTGCAAAGTGCAAAGTTGACATTGTTAATGGTAACACACGATCGATACTTTTTAGAACGCGTTTGTAATCAAATTGTTGAATTAGAAAATCAACAACTCTATAAATACAAAGGCAATTATTCCGACTTCTTAGAGAAACGAGCGATGAGAGATGAAGTAGATGGGCGGACCATGGATAATAAAAAGAAATTACTCAGCCGAGAATTACAATGGATTCGCAAGCAACCTAAAGCACGCGGAACCAAAGCCAAATCCAGAGTCGATTCTTTCCACAATTTAAAAGAAGAAACATCTAAGAAAGTTGATAACAGAAAGTTAGAGCTAGAAATAAAAGGACAGCGATTGGGAAGCAAAATTTTGGAAGCAGAATATTTGTGCAAAAATTTTGATGACCTAACCATCGTAAAAGACTTCAACTACAAATTCAGAAAAGGAGAAAGAGTAGGCGTTGTTGGACCCAATGGGATTGGTAAATCTACTTTCATCAATTTGTTAACCAAACAAATCAGACCATCGAGTGGTAAAGTAGTAGTCGGGAGTACCATCGTTTTCGGATATTATACACAAGATGGAATTGAAATTAAAAAAGACAAACGAGTCATTGATGTCGTTCGTGATATCGCAGAATATATCCCATTAGCAAAAGGGATGAAATTATCCGCTTCGCAATTATTGGAGAAATTTTTATTTGAACCTAAACAGCAGCAAGTTTATGTATCCAAATTAAGTGGAGGAGAAAAAAGAAGATTGTATTTGTTAACGGTGCTCATGGAAAATCCAAATTTCTTAATCCTCGATGAGCCTACAAACGATTTAGATATTCTAACATTAAATATACTAGAAGATTTTTTAATGGAATTTCCAGGCTGCTTATTGATTATTTCTCACGATAGATACTTCATGGATAAGATTGTGGATCATCTTTTCGTTTTTGAGGGAGATGGTGTGATCAAAGACTATAATGGCAATTACTCGGAGTACAGAATCCGTTACAAAAAGCAAAAAATTGAAGACCGAAGAAAAGCAAAAGAAGAAACAACGAAAGAAAAAAAAGCGACCACTCCAGAAGTAGCTCCTACTGACAAACCCAAAGCTAAGTTGTCTTACCATGAGAAACGTGAATTAGAAGAACTCGAAAAAGACATCAAGAAACTAGAAAAAAGAAAAGTTGAAATCACTGAAAAATTCAATGATACTTCTCTAACTGGTGATGACATTTCAAAACTTTCAGTTGAATTAGGAGAAGTCACCAATAGTATCGACGAAAAAGAAATGCGTTGGTTGGAATTGGAAGAGATGAAAGGTTAGTGGAGCTCTAAAAAGAATATCGAATATCGAATAAAAGAATATCGAATTTTGAAGTGGGGACGCAATTGGTACACGTACGTAGTTCACGTCCTCCTAATTCAACATTCGACATTCTGCGGTTGGATATTCTGCGGTTCAATTTCCAACAAATACAAACCAATTAGTCACTGTTAAAATATGAACCTAAACCTATTCTCCATAGCTGCTCTTTTCATCACAGGAATCGGAGCCTTCATGTTAGGAATTTCCTTGCCGCAATTGATTCGAGTAATGCAAAGAAACTATGGAAGTATTATGGATGAAGGCCTCGCGTTTGTTGTCCTCTTCGGAATAGGATTTATAATGGCAGGAATCATGATGTTGATGCGACTTAGAAGCTCAATTGCTTTTGCCACTTTTATTTTGTCGTCATCAATGATCGGGTGGGTATTGTTTTTTCTATTTCAAATTTATCCTGAAACAGGTGGAGAAAAGATGATTGTTTATCCAGTATGCTTTTTTCTACTGATTTTTCTTTTCATGCTAACTTTATTTATCAATAATGAAAAAGTAGTAGCTTCCATTGATGATCACGAAAGAGAAGAAGATCTAAGAGATGACATCCTAGATAAGCTTTAGCTTATTGTTTCTAATAACTGCAGAACAGTTCACTACATTAACAACAAACAAATGAAAGCAATCCTCCACACACCCGGCCCAACCAGCGTCATGAAAATAGGCGAAACCCCAACCCCAACAATCAAAGACAACGAAGTCTTAGTAAAAATAAAAGCAACCGCCATCAACAGAGCAGACACGCTTCAGCGACAAGGAAAGTATCCACCACCTCCTGGAGCCAGCGAAATCTTGGGACTCGAAATGTCAGGTGTAATAGAATCTATCAAAAGCAAATCAAGCAAGTGGAAAGTAGGAGACCGCGTCTGTGCATTATTAGCGGGCGGCGGTTATGCGACTCATGTAAATGTACATGAAGAATTATTGTTATCAATTCCGGATAACATGAGTTTTGCAGAAGCGACAGCGATTCCGGAAGTTTTCTTGACTGCATATCAAGCATTGATTTATTTAGCAGACTTGAAAAAAGGTGAAACAATTCTGATACATGCAGGAGCAAGTGGAGTAGGGACTGCCGCTATTCAAATTGCAAAATCAATCGGAGCCAATGTGATTGTAACCGCTTCAGGAGGTAAGCATGATGTTTGCAAAAACTTAGGAGCCAACTTATGTATCGACTACAAAACAGAAAATTTTGAAGAAACAGTGTTAGAATATACTAATAAAAAAGGAGTAAATGTTATTCTAGATTTTCTAGCAGCTCAATACTTTCAAAAAAACATCAACTGTCTAGACTTCGATGGGCGAATGGTGATGTTAGCAACCATGGGTGGGATAAAAGTCGAGCAGTTGAATATGGGAAAAATAGTTTGGAAACGGCTAAAGATTATGGGTTCGACATTACGTGCACGTCCTATAGATTATAAAATCAAATTAACCCGAGATTTCAAAAATCAATTCTGGACTCAGTTTGAAAACAAAACAATGAAACCAATTATCGACTCAGAATATGATTGGAAAGATGTAATTAAAGCACATGAGCGAATGGAAGCTAATTTGAATGCTGGGAAAATAGTGTTGAAAGTGAGTTGATTTTTTAAGAATTATTTTATCTTAATCGTGCTAAACGTTTTCTTAAAAAAATCAACTACTATGTTTAAGGAAGGAGACTACGTCACAGTAAAATCAGGGGCTCAAACAGAATCAAAAGTAACGACACATAATTGGGCTGGAAAGATAATTTTTTCAATTCCTGAAGATCAGTGTTGCATCATTGAGCTGGATTCAATTACATTAAAATTACTACCAGATGATCATTTGAAATTTATGATAGAAAATGGTCTGGATTCATCAGAATGTTTGTTTGATTTTAAGGATCTTGAACATTCTAAAAGAAGAGACAATGAAGTAGAATATGCATCGACTTTATCGGAATTGTTTGATCGAATGTTGTCTTTAGAGGGGTTAGATGGATTAAGCATAGATAGTTTTGATTCAGAATTATTTGATTATGAAGAGCGTGATGAAGCTTTGGAGGTTTTATTCGGAAGTTTGACATTAGCATTTAATGATAGCAGTTTTTTTGGTGCTATGACAGCATTCCAAAAAGAACATTCTGATTTTATTGTGGGTAATTTTCTAGATTTAATGTTCGTTTTTGAAGAAGTTGGTTTTGACCAATGGTCGCCCAATAATATAAGAGCGGTTTGTATTAAGCATGTACCATCAGAAGTACTTTCAACGTTCGAAACATTTGAAATTTTCGGTGATGTAATTATTCAATTTCTAAATTTTTTGGACAGTATAGAACTTATTTCAAACGCTCCGACCTTAATCAAAGCAGTAAATAGAGAGAAAAGTAAAATTATCCGAAAAGCAAAAAATCCAGCCAATTGGAGTTTAAGAAAAGCAATGATTAGTGAAGCGATAGTGGCTGGTGTTGATATAGATGATGAAGATGAATTGAATAGTTTTATAGCCACTTTTGAAGATAGGATGATTGATGAATTCAAGCAATTTGACCAATATGAATCTGCAAAAGTCATCCCATTAAATCCATTCAAGGACATCGGAAGAAATCAGAAAATTAAAGTCAAATACAAGGACGGTAAAATCTTGGAAGACATCAAATTCAAGAAAGTAGAAACGGATTTGAAAGAGGGGCGTTGCGAAATTATTAAAAAGTAATTTTTAAATATAAGTTCTAAAAAGGACGACAATACCCCAAGAAATGGTGTAACCGTTTCGATAGATATATACCACAAAAAAAGGGTTTGCCGCCAAGCAAACCCTTTCATCCGAAGTCGCTAAAAAAATAAACCCGTCGCAACTTCTATAAATAAATATGGCAATCTATTTCAAATGTTCTTTTAGTTCTCTCGAAGCAATTGTAGATAAAGTCATTTCAAAAAATTGAAGTCTTTGTCATTTCGAGCGAAGCCGAGAAATCGAATTTCAAGCGAAGCAAGAAATTATTTCTCTACTAACGCTTTAATCTTGTCCTCCAATTCATACTCATCGCCAGGAACGTAACTGTTGTGTTTGTAAACAATGTTACCTTCTGTGTCTAGTAAATAAGTCATAGGTACTGATTGGAAATTCAATGCTTGCATCAACTCTTGATTGACATCAGAAAGAACTGTGTATTCCCATCCTTTTTGTTCAACCATAGGACCTACTTTAGATAAAGCACGTCTTGTATCAATAGTTACGGCAATCAATTCCATGTCATATTCTTCTTGCCAATCAGGATATATATCTGCTATTGCGTCCAATTCTTTTTTGCAAGGAGAGCACCAAGTTGCCCAAAAACTGATTACAGTGATCTTCCCATTTTTTGCAAAATCATCGGTAGAAACGGTTTTCCCGTCCAAAGATTTCAAACTGGCAGTTGGAAATGCTTTCTGAGCAATCGCATCGCTAAAAAAGCAAGTCATCAGTACCAAAGAAAAAAGCTTAATTAATTTCATGTTGTATATTTATTAATTCGAATTTGATTTGAATCGAAGTTAAAACTGCATTTAAATCAAAACTATTGCAATCAAGAAGCACAGTTTTGTAATTGTCCTTACAATTATAGCTACAATTTAATGGATTAAAAGATAGAGTTCACCGACCTTTATTATCTTTAACGTGCTTTTAACTCCGTGCTGGTATACTTAAGAATATCATAACTATTTTAGCTTAAAAAACACCTGATTAATGTATAATCAATTGAAATTAATATTATCAATCTTAGCTATTTGTTTATCAAATTTGCTCATAGCTCAAGAAACTACCATTCCTGGTACCTTCTCAGGAAGTCTGCAATTCAATGGAAATTTCTTTAATGAAAATGATTCTATTGGAGCAAACGGTAATCCTCAATACGATCATCAACTGTATGGTGCTGAAGCATGGCTGGGTTTAAATTATAGCTATCAAGGATTTGACGTCGGTGTCCGATTTGATTTATATAATAATTCCAACTTAATTAACCCGCAAGATTCCTATACGGATCAAGGTTTTGGAAGATGGTATATCAAAAAGAAAATCAAGAAATTTAGTTTAGCGGCTGGTTATTTATATGATCAAATTGGGAGTGGGATTATTTTTAGGGCATATGAAGTTCGACCACTTGCAATAGACAATGCTTTATACGGAATACGTGGCACCTACGATTTAGCACCAGATTGGAAAATAAAAGCATTCACTGGAAAACAGAAATTCCGATTTGATAATTATGATACGATTCTTAAAGGATTTAATGTCGAAGGTTTTGTAGCTGGAAATGAAGAGTCAAACTGGTCAATCGCACCTGGTGTAGGTATTGTTAACAAAACAATTTCGGATGATGGAATGAATCGTATTGTCAATACGATTGCTACCTACAATGTTTTAGATAGTATAGGTGCACGCTACAATACTTGTGCAATGACTTTATACAATACCTTGACGGTAGGAAAATTTTCTTGGTATGTAGAAGGAGCTTATAAAACAGATGATAATTTTTTTGACCCATTATTAGAGAAAAATTCAGATAGTGGTTCCACCTCTATTGGAAGATTGGATTTGCAAGATGGTTCCGTAATCTATTCTTCATTATCTTGGTCAGGAAAAGGTTTTGGTATCTCAGTTGAAGGAAAACGTACTGAAAATTTCACCTTCAGAACCAACCCATTTGTCCAACTGAATAATGGTACCGTCAACTTTCTTCCGCCAATGGCTAGAGAAAATGCATATCGATTGACCACCTTTTATCAAGCAGCAACACAAGAGTTGGGAGAACAAGCTTTTCAAGTAGACTTAAAATATGCACCGAGTCGTAAAATGAATTTCAATGTCAACTTGGCCAACATTACAGATCTCGACAACAACTTGTTATATAGAGAACTTTATACAGAAGCTACTTTCAAATATAAACGAAAATGGCAGGTCACAGGTGGTGTTCAATTCCAACAATACAACCAAGAAACTTATGAAGTGAAACCGAATGTACCATTAGTAGAAACGATTGTTCCAAATGTAGATTTTTTATACAAATTCAGTCGTAAAAAAGCACTACGAGTCGAAGCACAATATTTACACACCAAACAAGATAGAGGAAGTTGGGCGTATGGATTAGCTGAATTCACAATCGCACCGCATTGGGCATTTGCATTGTCAGATATGTACAATGTAAGTCCCAAAAAAGGGATCAAAGCAAGGCACTATCCAAGAGCAGATATTTTTTATACAAATGGACCGAATCGCTTTTCATTAAGTGCAGTACAACAAGTAGCAGGAGTCGTATGTACAGGTGGTATCTGCCGATTCGAACCAGCATTTAGTGGTGTTAAATTCACCGTAAACTCAGTCTTTTAAAAATATTTTAAAAATATGCACAACAACATATGTACACGTTCCACTTCTGCGTTTTTCTGCGATTTCTGCGTGAGGAATTTTACAAAACAAGTTCCTATGTGATCTAGGTTTCTTTGTGAACTTTGTGGTAAAATTCGCCATTAGCGACTTGTCGCGTGTAATCTGTGTTAAAAAAAATCAGAATAAAAAATAAAAATAATGATCAGAAACATATTTTTCTTCGTTGCTTTATTAGCAATCTCATCTTGTTGTTTAAACGAAAATTCTCCAGAAATTCCATGTCTCTCTTGTGAAGATGATGATGGCGGTGGAGGAGGCGATGATGTCATCAAAAAAGTATTGATTGAAGAATTTACGGGTGTACGTTGTGTGAATTGTCCGCAAGGAAGTGCTGAAATCGAAAACTTACTTTCAGTACATGGAGACAAATTAGTTGCTATTTCACTTCATGCAGGATTTTTCTCCGAACCTTATCCAGAAAGTTTATATGATTTGAGAACACCAGATGGTGATAATCTCGAAGCATTTTTAGGTCCACTTTCTTTCTTCCCAACCGCAGTTATAGATCGCACCCAATTTGCTGGTGAAACAGAAATGGTAGTTGGACAATCTGCATGGAGTTCATACATCGCAGATCAATTAGCAGTAACACCAACAATCTCTGTTGAAATATTGCCGCAATACGATAATTCAGATCGATCATTGTCAATTGTAGTTTCTGGAACCGCACAAACAGATTTGGCGCATGATATTTACCTCACCGTTCTAATTACAGAAAATCATATCATAGATATCCAATTAGATCAAGATGGTATAGTCGAAGAATACGATCACAAACATGTACTTAGAGATGTATTGACTCCTTTTAATGGTAGCAACATCAGCCCATCTTTTGCAGTCGGTGATACTTATGAGGAATCATTCAACTATACATTACCAGCAGAATGGGATGAAACTAATTGTACCGTCATCGCATACATTCATAGAAATGATTCAGAAAAAACAGTCCTTCAAGTTGAAGAGATTAGTTTGGCAGATTAATTTATTACAAACAATATTTAGTACAATAAACAAGAACAACCCGATCGCAAAAAGCTGATCGGGTTGTTTTCATTTACACCGCCTCCAAACCACGAAGTGGTTAAACATACCTTTACTATGGATGAAATCCATAGCGTTTTACTATCTTTGCGCCAAATAATACAACCTAATGAAAGTTTCCCTTAGTTGGTTAAAAGAATATATTGACTTCGATCAAACACCAGAAAAAATAAGTGAAATCCTAACTGCAATAGGATTGGAGGTAGAAGGAGAAGAAGAAATCGAAAGCATCAAAGGTGGGTTAGAAGGTATCGTTGTCGGACATGTAACAGAGTGTGGAAAACATCCTGGAGCGGACCGTCTGTCTTTGACCAAAGTATCCATCGGTGGAGAAGAAGATTTACAAATTGTTTGTGGAGCACCAAACGTAGCAGCTGGACAAAAAGTCTTAATAGCAACAATCGGTACAACCTTATATGATGAAGAGGGAAAAGCCTTTAAAATTAAAAAAGGTAAAATGCGAGGAGAAGTTTCGCAAGGAATGATCTGTGCAGAAGATGAGTTAGGACTAGGAGAATCACATGACGGAATCATGGTGTTACCTGATGAGGTAAAGGTTGGTACTTTAGCCAAAGATTATTTCAATCTAGAAACAGATGTAGTTTTCGAAATTGGATTGACACCAAATCGATCTGATGGTACCAATCATATAGGTGTAGCTGAAGATTTAGCAGCAGCATTGAAAATCAATCATGGACATTCTGGGAAAGTTAAAATTCCTAGTACCGAAAATTTCAAAGTAGATTCAAACGATTTTCAGATACCAGTAGAAGTACAAGATTCAGTAGCATGCCCACGTTTTACAGGATTAACGATTTCAGGAATCAAAGTAGGTCCTTCACCAGATTGGATGCAGAAAAGATTGAATGCAGTAGGGGTACGTCCAATCAACAATATTGTTGATATCACCAATTATGTTTTGCATGAATTTGGTCAACCATTGCACGCTTATGATGCAGATAAAATTGCAGGGCAAAAAATTATTGTCAAAGCATTGACTGATGGAACTGTGTTCAAATCACTAGATGAAGTAGATCGTAAATTGAATAGTGCAGACACAATGGTTTGTGATGGAAACGGAGAAGGGATGTGTATCGCAGGAATTTTTGGAGGAGCAAATTCAGGAGTAACAGATAACACAACTCGTATCTTTTTAGAAGCAGCACACTGGAATGCAAAAATGATTCGCAGAACCAGTACTCGTCATTTGTTATTCACTGATGCATCTAAGGTATTTGAAAAAGGGTCTGATCCAAATGTTTCTGCAATGGCTTTGAAAAGAGCAGCTTTATTGATTAAAGAATATGCAGGTGGAACGTTTACTTCTGAGGTGATTGATATTTACCCAAATAAAATCGAACCAAAACAAATCGAAGTTAATTACAACAACGTAAATACATTAATCGGTTCAACCTTGTCTAAAGATGAAATCAAAACCATCTTGGCGGCAATGGATATCAATGTTCGAGTTGAAAAAGCAGATAGTATTGTTGTAGAAATCCCTACTAACAAATCTGACGTACTTAGAGAAGTGGATGTAATAGAAGAAGTACTTCGAATATACGGTTTAAATACAGTTGATGTCGGAAGAAGTATCAAAAGCACCATCACATTTGCGGATAGACCTAACAAGGTGCAAGTGAAAAACAGAGCAGCAGAATTTCTAACCGGAAATGGATTGTTTGAAATGATGGGTTTATCTTTAACGCAATCAAAATATACTAAAGATTTATTGCCCGTAGATGAAAGTCAATTGGTGTTTGTCAATAATACTTCCAATAGTCATTTGAATATTATGCGACCTACCATGTTATATAGTGGGTTGGAAGCCGTATTGCATAACCAGAATCGTCAGCAAAATGATGTCAAATTATTTGAATTTGGAAAGACCTATTTGAAAGATGGATATGGACATAAAGAGACTGAACATTTGACACTTTGGATGACTGGTCAAAATCAGCCAGAAAGTTGGCAAAACACGACTAAGGCAAAAGTGAGCTATTTCGCAATAAAAGCAATTGTACAAAATACCCTGGCTAAAATTGGAATTTCCAACTATCAAGAAAGTGCGATTCAGGATGAAACTTTTGCTTATGGCATGAAGTATCACAGAGGACCTCAAGCATTAGTTAGCTTTGGACAAATCAAAAATAGTCTAGCAAGGAAAATGGGCATTAAAAAAGAAGTTTTTTATGCAGATTTTAACTGGGATTTGGTGCTTAAGTCCTTGAAAAAGAGCAAGATAGATTATAAGCAGTTGACTAAATTTCCTACGATGCGTAGAGATTTGGCATTAGTTTTAGAAAAAAAAGTTAATTTTAAGGATATTACCTCTATCGCCCAAAAGACTGGTAAAGGATTGATTACAGATATCAACCTTTTTGATGTATATGAAAACGCAAAACAACTAGGAGAAGGGAAAAAGTCCTACGCAGTTAGCTTCATATTTGAAAATCCAGCCAAAACATTGAGCGATAAAGAGGTAGATAAAGTAATGAATCAGTTGATTCAGTTATTTGAAACCAATTTAGGAGCAACAATAAGACGCTAAACACGGTAAATACTATGGAGCAACTCTCCAACAAACTAAACGACATTGAGACTAAGCTAAAGACAATTGCTAAAAAATTGTTAAGTCTTAAGCGCGAAAATGAAACGTTGAAAGAAAAAAATGCATCGTTGAATATGGTTCAACGAGAATTCAACGCACTGAAAATTCAGAATAATAAGTTGATGCATGCTAAGCAGACCTTAGGGGTGATGCAAGAAGAAAATGCTAAGCTGAAATCTTTTCAAACAAAGAATGATGAATTGTTGGAAGAGATTAAACAACTTAAAAAGGCAGAGCATTCTTTTAACAATAATATTGAACAAGAAAACAGAAAGTTGAAAGCTGTTCAAAATACCAATCAACAATTGTTGGCGGAAAATGCTAAACTCAGAAATATTCAAAAGCAAAGTCCAGGTATTTTATCAGTAAATACAGATAGTAAAGTACAGGAATTAGAATTAGAAAATAATAGACTTAAACAACAGATAGAAAAAGATAAAAGTCGGGTTTTGGATTTACAGACAAAATTAAGTCAAAACAATAACTCGACGCATCTACAAAAAACGAGTCCTGATAACAACAGGATAAAAAGAGAAATTGATCTTTATATCACAGAGATAGATAAGTGTATAGAGTTGATAAATGAATGATAGTTATGCTTAAAAAAGAAAAACAAAAAATAACTGTAGAAATTGCTGGTAGAAATTACCCGATTATAGTTGAAGAAGGGGAAACTCAAAGCATTCAGACTATCGTAGAAGATGTCAATGAAAAGATAGGCCACTTCAAAAGCACATTTAATAGAAAGGACAGCCAAGATTATTTAGCAATGTCATTCCTATCATATGCAGTGGACCAACAGAAAATAAAACAGGAATCTCAAAACACTTCCCAAAAAGATCTTACCAATAGAATTGAACAAATCGATCTAGTACTCGATAAGTTAATTGCTATTTAATAATAATTTCTTTCTCTTCCTTCGTTTTCCTCTAATTGTTTAAGTACATCGTATTTAGGTTGTGATGGTAGTGTGCTCGTTTACATCTGCACGAAAAGTCCCAAAGAGACGGCAAACCAGCAGTAAAGTGAGCATTACTTTACAGAAAAATACGGAACAAAGAAGACAATAATTTTTTATCACTATATAATAATACTTAAAAGTATGGGACCTGAAAGTTTAATAGGAATTGTAATCGGCCTCATTGTAGGTGGAATTGCAGCCTTCTTTGGAGTCAAAAAGACCCAAGACGGTAAGTTAGCAGAGGCAGACAAGCAAAAGGATCTTGCAATTCAAGAATCACGTGTTGCAACTCAAAGAATGCTAGACGACGCAGAAGCAAAGGCAAAAAAGATCGTCGAAAAAGCAGAACGTAAAAACGAACAGATCAAACAAAAGAAGATCAGCGAGGCTCGTGAGAAGTTCAACAAAATGAAATCCGAATTTGGTGAACAAAAAGCACAACACAAAATCGACTTAAAAGATCGTGAAGTGGATATCGTCAAACGTGAAAATGAAGTCAAACAAAAAGAAGGAAATTTCCAATCAAAAATTGACAAGCTAAAAAATCGGGAACAAGATATCGAAGGACAAGAAGCAGAAATTAAAACAGTTCGTGAAAATTTGGACAAGCAATTAAAAGTAATTGCAAAGAAAAAAGCGGAACTAGACAAAGCCAACGAACAACGTATTCAAGAATTAGAAAAAGTAGCAGGTTTATCAGAAGAAGAGGCGAAAAGAGAAATCTTAGAAGCAGTCAAAGCAAAGTCTGAAACAGATGCAATGTCAATCATTAAAGAGTCTGTTGAGGCGGCGAAAGCAACTGCCAATAAAGAGGCTAAGAAAATTGTGATTCAATCCATCCAAAGAATGTGTGCTGAATATACAATTGAAAATACCGTTTCTGTTTTCAACCTAGATTCAGATGAATTGAAAGGACAGATTATCGGACGTGAAGGAAGAAACATTCGTGCATTGGAAGCAGCAACAGGAGCTGAAATCGTCGTAGATGATACACCAGAAGCAATTGTGATTTCTAGTTTCGATCCGATTCGTCGTGAGGTTTGTCGTTTATCATTAAAACGTCTAGTTGCAGATGGAAGAATTCACCCAGCAAGAATTGAAGAAGTAGTAGCCAAAACAAAAAAACAATTGGATGAACAAATCCAAGAAATTGGCGAACGTACTGTTATTGAATTAGATATTCATGGATTGAATCCTCACTTGGTTAAGCAGGTAGGACGTATGCGTTTCCGTTCTTCTTATGGACAAAACTTATTGAAGCACTCCATCGAAACTGCCAACTTATGTGCAGTGATGGCTGCAGAATTAGGATTAACACCAAAGCAAGTCAAGTTGTGCAAACGTGCCGGACTACTACACGATGTCGGTAAAGTAGCAGAAGAAGATACAGAATTATCACACGCTATACACGGAATGGGAACTTGTGAAAAATACAAGGAACACCCTGCCGTTTGTAATGCAGTAGGAGCACACCACGATGAAATAGAAATGAATAATATCATCTCTCCAATCGTTCAAGCATGTGATGCTATCTCTGGTGCTAGGCCAGGTGCTCGTCGTGAAATTTTAGAAAGTTACTTGAAACGAATCGGTGAATTAGAAGAATTGGCAATGGCACATGACGGTGTTCAAAAAGCGTACGCAATGCAAGCTGGACGTGAACTTCGTGTCATCGTAGAAAGCGAAAAAGTAACGGATCAATATGCAGATGATTTATCTTTCATGATCTCCAAAAAGATCGAAGATGAAATGCAATATCCTGGACAAGTGAAGGTGACCGTGATTAGAGAGAAGCGTGCAATCTCATTTGCGAGGTAAATTTATCAAACAATAATAATTATAGAGCGGATACTTTCAAAGTCGAAAGTATCCGCTTTTTTCGTAGAACAGGTATCCTGCCAGTAGGAATCCCAACGGGATGACATATCAGCAGAGAGTAGTGCAACCGTTCGACCTGTCCAGCAAAACAGACAAGATGTCTGCTCAACTAACTCACGAAATAGCCCAACAGGCTTACGCATCTTAGCTTGGAGTATCGCCCCAAGCGATCAAAGCACACGAATCCATTCATTTCCAATCATTTATGAAATATTCAAACCCCAAATAATATTCGGATAAAGTAAACCCATATCTTTTATTAAAGGGAATAAATAACTACCTTTGCAGTCGATTTTAGAGTACCTATAATTTTACTGAATTGAAGTTAACAATGAAGTCATTTTACAACATCTTTCCAACCACTCTTTTTATTGCAATTTTGGTCCTATTCATGGCACCAAATGCAACTGCTCAGGCCGCTAAAAAAGCGCAAGAACAAGCAACTGAAGCAGCTAAGCAAATTAAAAGTAAAGTGGACCAAATAAAAATTGAAGGGCACTCTACGCATGATGGTCACAAACATTCCGATAAAACTCCTTTGAAAATTGAAGGTGGCAGAGCTACCCATGCACACGACCACAGTCATGATGGACATGACCATTCAGGTCACAATCATGCACATGGAAATGATCACTCTGGTCACAATCACGGAAAAGCAACTCAAAATAATAACCTAAATATTGGTGGCGGAAAGAATGCAAATGCAGCTCATGGTGACGGACATGGAAAAGGTAAAGGACATGGACACGCACACGCGGCAGGACATGATGCTCATGGGCACGACTTAGGATGCGGTTGTCAACATTATACACAACACCCTAATTACGATCCATCCGTTTATGATCCAGTAGGAACTGCAATGGGACACATTGCTGATGCCAATGAATTTCACATTCTTGGACACTCAGTAGTTTTACCATTGCCAGTGATGTTATACACAAGAGGAAAAGGGTGGACTACAGGAACCACAAGCATGTTTCACCATGGACACAATGCGGTTGATGGATATGTTTTAGATCACCACGGAAGAATCAAAAGAATCAAAGGTGGAGATGCTGCTTACATGCAAGGCAAACAAGACATTTGCACGGTCACGATGTGGTCAGGTGTTTTTGATAAGAAGACTGGCATTCAAAAAATGTCTAAAGGAAAGCCAAAATTTGAAAAGAAAGATTTCGCTTGTGTCAATGGCAAGCCAGTAGAATTAGAGTCTGCAAGTGCATTGGATGGAGGATTGTTTGGAGGAGGAATTACTTCTTATTTCGATTTCTCTATTACAAAAAATGTCTTCACGATGATGTTAGCATCTTTGTTGTTGATGATGTTGTTCCTTCCAATTGCTAGAAAATATAAAGCACGGAAAGGAATGGCACCAAAAGGTTCTCAATCATTAATGGAAACAATGTTTGTTTTCATGCGTGATGAAGTAACAAGACCAATGATTGGTGAGCATGCTTATGAAAAATATCAACCATTTATTATGACGTTGTTCTTTTTCGTTTTGGCTGCTAACTTATTAGGATTAATTCCATTCTTTCCTGGAAGTTCCAATGTAACAGGAAATTTAGCTGTAACGATGGCATTGGCATTTCTTACTTTAGTCATAACAACAGTTAGTGGAAATAAGCATTATTGGGAACACGTATTGTGGATGCCAGGAATTCCTTGGTGGGTCAAAGTATTTGTATTAACACCAGTGGAAATTTTAGGTTTACTAATTAAGCCATTCTCATTAATGATTCGACTTTTTGCAAACATCACTGCAGGTCACATTATCATATTGAGTTTGATTGGATTGATATTTATTTTCGGAAAAATGGGTACGAGTATTGGTGGAGCCGCAGTAGGTGGTGTAGTAGGTGGTGCATTTACAGCCTTCATGTATTGCATAGAGTTGATCGTAGCATTTATCCAAGCATTTATATTTGCAACGCTTTCTGCTTCGTACATTGGTGCGGCAGTAGAACAGCCTGCACACGGACATCATTAAGAATTTAAATGCTTTCGTAGGAAGGCATCATTAATATATTTTTTAATTTTTTCAAAATTACCAACTTATGGGTGCAATTGGAGCTGGAATAGCAGCACTTGGTGCAGGAATCGGAGTAGGGTTAATTGGTAGCAAAGCGATGGAAGCTATTGCTCGTCAACCTGAAGCTGTCGGTGACATTCGTAACAACATGATCTTGATGGCGGCCCTTATTGAGGGTGCGGCATTGTTCGCAATTGTTGTTGGATTGTTGGCTGGATAATATCCGCACAACCTAAAAAAACGGATCGGGAATCAACGGTTGGTTGAATCTCGATCCCATTTTGAAAATTATTGTCAATTGAAAATATTATGTTAGAATTTATTTTATTAGCTGACTTTTCAGTAATCAAACCAGATTTAGGATTAGTAGTTTGGACTACACTTATTTTCCTAGTTACTTATTTCTTTCTTGGAAGAATGGCGTTTCGTCCTATCCAGAATGCATTAAAAGATCGTGAAGATTATATTCAAGATTCTTTGGATGAAGCAAAGAAGACCAAAGAAGAAATGGCGAACATGAAAGCGGAGAATGAAAAGATCTTAGCAGAAGCTCGTGAAGAACGTGCTGCGATTTTGAAAGAAGCTAAAGAGACCAAAGAAAAAATGATTTCCGAAGCTAAAGAGCAAGCAAGAGAAGAAGCGCAGAAAATTGCTAACACTGCAAAGACGGAAATTCAAAATCAAAAGATGGCTGCAATGGTCGATCTTAAAAATCAAAGTGGATTGTTGGCATTACAAATTGCTGAGAAAATCATGAAGAAAGATTTGACTGCAAGTGGTGCACATGAATCTTTTGTTGCCGATTTGGTAAATGAAACTAAATTGAACTAATCATGTCCGTACACAGAATTGCCTCGAGATACGCAAAGTCTTTAATGGACTTGGGTGTTGAGCAAAAGACACTTGAAACTATAAAAGGTAACATGGACACTTTCAGCAATGCAGTTGAAAATCGTGACCTGTACCTTATGTTCAAGAGTCCTATTATTAATACCAGCAAAAAGACAGCGATTGTAGATGAACTTTTTGGGAAGACTTTTGATAAAACAACAATGGGTTTTATCAAAATTATCTTAAGAAAAGGTAGAGAAGCTTACTTACCGGAAATCGGGAAAGAGTTTTTAGCGCAGTACAAGAAATTGAAAGAAGTTTCAGAAGTGAAATTGACAACAGCAGTTCCTTTAAAAGAAGATGCAGTTGATAAAATAAAAGCGGAACTTTTAAAGAGTTCTGAAACCGGAAAAAATGTGGAATTTACCACAGAAGTAGATCCAGATATTATCGGAGGTTTTGTGTTACAATTTAAAGACAAATTGTATGATGCAAGTATCGCACACAAATTAGAATTGTTGAAAAAGGAATTCTCCGGCAATGATTTCGAATCGAAAATTATAAGTAACTAAGAAATAAATTTAAAACTAACAACTAGTTTAAAACTATAAAAATTCAATAAAAATGGTTGACGTAAAACCTGATGAAATATCAGCAATATTAAAGCAGCAATTATCTGGATTTAAAACTGCTTCTGAATTAGAAGAAGTTGGTTCCGTACTTCAAATAGGGGATGGGATTGCACGTGTCTATGGATTAACACAAGCACAAGCAGGTGAATTAGTAGAATTTGAAACGGGTGTTCAGGCAATCGTATTGAACCTTGAGGAAGATAACGTTGGAGTTGTACTTCTTGGATCATCTGAAGGTATTCGTGAAGGAGCAACTGTTCGTCGTACGAACCGTATTGCATCTATCGAAGTAGGAGAAGAAATGGTAGGACGTGTAGTAAATACACTTGGAGAACCAATCGATGGTAAAGGACCAATCGGTGGAAAGAAATACGAGATGCCACTAGAAAGAATTGCACCAGGTGTAATTTATAGAGAGCCAGTTGCAGAACCACTTCAAACAGGTATCAAAGCAATCGATGCGATGATTCCAATTGGTCGTGGACAACGTGAGTTGATTATTGGTGACCGTCAAGTAGGTAAAACTGCAATTGCGATTGACACCATTTTGAATCAAAAAGAATTTTACGACAAAGGAGAACCTGTATACTGTATATATGTAGCATCAGGACAGAAAGCTTCTACTGTTGCACAAGTTGCAAAAGTATTGGAAGAGAATGGAGCAATGTGATATACGACTATTGTTTCTGCCGCAGCATCTGATCCGGCACCGCTTCAATTCTACGCACCATTTACGGGAGCATGTATTGGAGAGTTTTTCAGAGATACGGGAAGACCAGCATTGATTATTTATGATGATTTATCAAAGCAAGCAGTTGCATATAGAGAGGTATCCCTTTTACTTCGTCGTCCTCCAGGTCGTGAGGCATATCCTGGTGATGTATTTTATCTTCACTCAAGATTATTGGAGCGTGCTGCAAAGATCATCAACAACGATGAGATTGCTAGACAGATGAATGATATGCCAAAGTCATTGTTAGATGCAGGAATCGTAAAAGGTGGTGGTTCACTAACGGCATTACCGATCATCGAAACACAAGCGGGTGATGTATCTGCTTATATTCCTACCAACGTAATTTCGATTACAGATGGTCAGATCTTCTTGGAATCAAATTTATTTAACTCTGGTGTTCGTCCAGCAATTAACGTAGGTATCTCGGTATCCCGTGTTGGAGGTAATGCACAGATTAAATCAATGAAGAAAGTATCTGGTACCTTGAAATTGGATCAAGCTCAATATCGTGAATTGGAAGCATTCTCAAAATTCGGATCTGATCTGGATGCAGCGACTACTTCTATCCTTGAAAAAGGGAAGCGTAATGTTGAGATTTTGAAACAACCACAATATTCTCCTGTATCAGTAGAGAAGCAAGTTGCGATCATCTACCTAGGAACAAAAGGTTTGATGCAAGAAGTACCAGTTGAAAAGATTAAAGCATTTGAAGAAGCTTTCTTGACAGAACTGGAAACTAAGCACCAAGGTGTTTTGGATTCATTTAAATCAGGGAAATTGCAGAAAGAGTCAACAGATATGCTTGAGAGGGTTGCAAAGCAATTGGTTGGTCAATTTAAGTAATTGACAAACGTTTGTCTCCCTATGAGATGAGAGGTTGGAAACCTTCATCTCGATGTGAAGCGAGCCAAAGGTTTCTAACCTCTTGGCGTGGGAATGACTACTTAATATAAATTTAATTTAGCATAAACCTATGGGTGCGAATTTAAAAGAAGTAAGAGAAAGAATAACATCTGTCAAGTCAACACAACAGATTACGAAAGCCATGAAAATGGTTTCCGCTGCGAAGTTGCGTAAAGCACAGAATGCGATTACACAAATGCGTCCTTATGCAAATAAGTTGAACGATATGTTGGTGAACATTCTTTCAAACTTAGAAGGTGACGCCGTTTCTAGTTTCGGTACGGAAAGAGAAATTGAAAACGCAGCAGTTGTTGTTGTAACATCGACAAGAGGATTGTGTGGTGCTTTCAATACGAATATCGTAAAAGAAGCTGCTAAAATAATTGAAGAGAAATTTTCAGAGCATCGTAAGCAAAAGAAGTTAACCATCTATTTCATTGGAAAGAAAGGGTTTGACGGAATGAAGAGAAAATTTGCAGATGTTACTTTCAATCAAGACCACCTAGATCTTTTTAAAGATTTGAGTTTTGATAACATTGCAACGGTATCTCAGCTTTTGATGGATGAATTTGAGAATAAAACGTATGACAGTGTATATGTTTGTTATGCTAATTTTAAAAACGCAGCAACTCAAGTTCCATTAGCAGATCAATTTTTACCAGTACCAAAAGTAGAAATAGATGATGCAGATTTGAAAGCAGGAGCAAAGACGGCAAATGCAGATTACATCTTCGAGCCAAGCAAAGAAGAATTGTTGAAACATTTGATTCCAAGTATTTTGCAAACCAAATTCCAAAAATACTTATTGGACACACACGCATGCGAGCACGGTGCACGTATGACTGCCATGAGTAAAGCAACGGATAATGCAGAAGACTTAATCAAGGAATTGAAGATCACTTACAACAAAGCACGTCAAGAAGCCATTACCAAAGAATTGTCAGAGATTGTTGGTGGTGCGGCTGCATTGGAAGGTGCATAAAAGCGGAATTGAATCAAACAAATAGCAAAGGGCTGTATCGTGAAAATGATGTGGCCCTTTTTTAATGTAGGACAGACATCCTGTCTGTGATTCTTCATCAAAGTAGACAACATCCTTTTTGTACAATCATCATTTTGATCTTTTATTTCAAGCAGATTTCACTGATTTTTCTCACGTATTTTGATCCACCCCGCCCAATAAATTGGTCGACCCTCCTTGGGAAAAGGAGGGCTGTTGCGTGAGCTCGTGGATCTGAGCGGTTTCCTCACCTCCA
The DNA here is from genome assembly GCA_937941765.1 of uncultured Saprospiraceae bacterium. GTDB lineage: Bacteria > Bacteroidota > Bacteroidia > Chitinophagales > Saprospiraceae > CALDGQ01. The sequence continues at coordinate 2,571 of CALDGQ010000140.1, read as the reverse complement.
TTCGTAAACACACTTACGATATCTGCGTCATTTGCGTAAAAACTATGTTCCTCTATCTGCTCTATGTGTTAAAAAAGAAACCTTAAAAACTAAAAAAAACATATTATCTTACAGTAACATATATCCAATTCATGAAAGCCATAATACCAGTTGCAGGAGCAGGAACCAGATTAAGACCACATACCTACACCCAACCGAAACCATTAATTCCAGTAGCAGGGAAAACAATCATTTCCTTTATCATAGAACAGCTCCTAGAAGTGGGCGTAGATGATTTCGTATTTATTATTGGACACCTTGGGGAGAAAATAAAAAACTATATTGGTCGTGAATTTCCTGATTTGAAAAGCACTTTTGTATTGCAAAATGAGCGTCATGGTTTGGGACATGCCATTTGGACTGCGAGGGAAGCAATTGGAGATGCGGAAGAAATTTTTATCATACTGGGAGACACCATATTTGATGTAGATTTACAAAAAATGTTGGATGTCGATTCTTCAACTTTGGGGATTAAGAAAATATCTGATCCGCGTAATTTTGGTGTTGTAGAATTTGACTCTGATGGGATTGTAACTAGAGTAGTTGAAAAACCAAAGATTCCAAAATCAGATATGGCATTGGTTGGTTTGTATAAGATCAAAGAAGTAAAAAGTCTCTTAGATTGTATTGCGTACAACATTGATAACAATATACAGACATTGGGGGAGTATCAACTAACTGATGGAATTCAGCGAATGATAGAAAATGGAGTTCAATTCAAAACCGTTCAAGTTACCAATTGGTTTGATTGTGGAAGGAAAGAGATATTATTAGAGACCAATCAAATGTTGTTGGATAGAGATGGTTATGCCAGTTATGATCTACCTAATTTTGACAATACAATCATAGTGCATCCAGTTTCGATTGGGAAAAATTGTAAAATTGGGAATTCTATTATCGGTCCTCATGTCACCATCGGAAATAACACCACCATCAATTATTCAGTTGTTCAGGATTCTATAATCGGAAGTTATGCTTTGATTGAAGAAGTGGTTTTAAAACAATCTGTAGTTGGAAGTGATGCTGCGATCAAAGGACTTAGCCAGAGTTTGAATATTGGGGATAATACGGAGATTGATTTTTCTTGAAATTAGTGATTCGTGACCAGTGACCAGTATTTGAACGGCATACGTGAATACGCACTTGGTAGTGCACTCACGTATGCCGTTCAAAAACAAATCACTGGTTGCTTGAGGCGTCCCGCCTCAGAAGCTTACTCATAAAAAAGTCCAAACAAATTTTCATAGTAAATGAAACACCTATCCATCAACGTAACCGGCAAAGTACAAGGCGTCTACTTCCGAGCAAGCACCAAACAAAAAGCAGATGAATTAGGTCTCCAAGGAACAGTGATGAATTTACCAAATGGCTCCGTTCAAATAGAAGTAGTAGGAACGGAAACTACAATCGAACAATTTATTAAATGGTGTAATGAAGGACCAGAACGAGCGGAAGTAAAAGAGGTGAATTGTATTCAAATTGAAGAATTAGGAGCATATACTAATTTTAAAGTCAAGTGGAAAAATTGAAAATGAATTGTGCATTAAAAGTAAAAAATTGCTAATTTGATATAAACTTCGCTCAAAATGACAGAAGGACTTGATAAAAAACTAATATCGAAAGTTTTGGATTCGCCAAACGCTCCTAAATTACTACAGGAAATACAATCGGTATTGAAAGAAGAGCGTAAAAAACGTAATGCCTTTTACAATGATATAACTGAGCAGGAAAAAGCAGAATTTATAAATGGGGAAGTCATTATTCATTCTCCAGTGAAAAAAATGCATAATGAAATCAGTGGAAATCTGTATACCATTTTGAACTCATATGTTATAGAGAAACATTTAGGCTTTGTAGGAATAGAAAAAATATTGGTTCAATTTACCAGAAACGATTACGAGCCAGACATCGTTTTTTTTGACAAATCAAAATCTAAAAAATTTAAAAAGGATCAAACTATTTTTCCAATACCTGATCTGATCATTGAAATTTTATCAAAAGGAACTGCAAAAAGAGACAGGGGAATTAAATTCGAAGATTACCAAAATCATGGGGTGAGTGAGTACTTGATTATTGACCCAAGCAAAAAAATAATCGAGCAGTACAAAAATGTAAAAGGAAAATACGAATTAATACTAAAATCTTCTTCCGGAGATTATAATTCCATTGCGATTCAAAAATTACAGTTTCCAATAAAGACCATTTTTGATAGTAAAAAAACACACAAGTTCATCAAAGAAATGATGAACGATTTTTAAAGTGTCCTATCTCTATGTTTCTATGTGTTAAAAACCTATGAAAGCAAAGTAACCTCATTCTCTGAAATATGAATCGTCCGCAACTGACTAGTTCGCTCCGCCACATCTGCAGAACTATTCTCCAACTTCAAAACGCCACGAGGACAAACAGCAGAACAAACACCACATCCAACACAGCTAGCTCTAACAACATCCTGCCCACGCTGCGCATACGAACGTACGTCAATTCCCATCTCACAATAGGTAGAACAATTTCCACATGATATACATTGCC
>CALDGQ010000139.1 GCA_937941765.1 uncultured Saprospiraceae bacterium | reverse complement strand
AAAAAAGAAAAAGAACTAGATTCCTCGAAAAATCAAATTAGAAAAAGCAGGGATATTGATGATTATTCAGAATAAATGTAAATCGTATTTAGTGCATCCAAAATAATTCAGAAAGACGGAATTTGTTACTCCTGAATATCCCTATAAAGTAAAATTAGATTTTATTAATTCTGAATGTGCCTACTTACCACGCCGTTTCAAATTATAATAAACCTCATGCTGAGACCGAATAGAAATATCAGCTTCCCCTTTAATGTACTCATTCTTCAATTGCCCATCCAACAAACGAGCCTTTACATTATCATTCCATTGAAGGTCTAAAGCTTCATTGATATCATCTTTGATTTTCTGATTATAAATTGGGAAAGCAGTTTCAATACGATGGTTTAAATTTCTTACCATCCAATCGGCAGAAGACAAGTACATTAATTCCTTGCCATTGTTGTGAAAAACAAAAACACGAGCATGTTCCAAAAAGCGATCTACAATTCCAATAGCTTCAATGTTTTCACTAAAGTTTTTCTTATCGGTTACCAAAGAACAAATACCACGAATAATCAGTTGCACCACTACGCCTGCATTGCTTGCTTCGTATAGCAATTTGATCATACCTTGATCTTGCAAGCTGTTCATTTTGAGAATTATTTTTGCTTCCTTCCCAGCTTTTGCATTGGCGATTTCTTTTTGAATCAAACCAATTAATCTTTTCCTCATATTGAATTGTCCGACCAGTAAGTGCTCAAATTTTTCTTTGGGCATTTTGACTGTTTCTAAAAATGTAAATAACCTAGAAACTTCTTTTGTCAATTTCTCGTCGGTCGTAAATAAGCCGTAGTCAGAATAAATCTTGGCTGTATCTTCATGGAAATTTCCAGTACTCAGATAAGAATACAATTGATTTTTTCTTCCTTCTTTTCGTATAATTAACCCAATTTTGCAGTGCACTTTAACGGCTGGAAAACTGTAGGATACTTTGACTCCTTCTTTTTCAAGTCGTTCTCCCCAATTCAAGTTGGCCTCTTCATCAAACCTTGCTTTTGCTTCAATGAAAACGAAGACTTGCTTCCCAGCTTTCACTGCTCGGATCAACGCTTCCATTATTTTGGACTTTTTAGCAACTCGATATTGCGTAATCTTAATATGTGTCACATTTGGATCGGCGGCAGCTTCTTCAAAAAATCGAACCACAGATTGATAACTATGATATGGAAATTGCACCAAATGATCTTTCGATTTCATTTCTTCAAAAAAGTCTTTCGCTTTTTCTAATGGTTTGTAAGTAAGTGGCGGAAGTGCTTTGTTGTATAAATGTGGAATATCGAATTTTGGAAATTTGAAAAAATCCGAATTGTTATGATATCTACCTTCAGGAAGTAAGTCAAAATTTTCCAATTCCAAAGTACTTGTTAGATAGTCCAACATTTCTTTTGGCATCTCTCGATCATAAACCAATCTAGATGCAGGTCCAACATTTCTTTTATTTAAACTTTTTCGAATTTTAGAAATCAAATTGCCGGAAAACTCATCTTCAATATACAATTCTGCATCTCTTGTCAATTTGATAGAGTAGGAGTCGATAATTTCAAAACCTGGAAAAATCCAAGAAATACTTTCTCGGACAATTTCATCCAACATAATGTATACATTGTGATTCTTGCTAGAAGGTAATTCTATAAAACGAGGTAGATGATCTGATGGGATTTTTACGATAGCAACTCGTTTGTCTTTCGATTTTTCACCCTTATTTTTCTCAACTAATTGAATCGCTAGATACAAGGCACCATTAATTAAAAATGGACGAATCCTCTTTTTTTTCAGTAGTACTGGTTGTACAAAAGGCAACAAGTGATTTTGAAAATATTGTTCAACAAATTCTTTTTGTTCAGCATTCAATTGATGTCTTCTGACATGATGAATGTTCTCTTTTTTTAGAGCTGGAATGATATTTTTTTCAAAAATTTTACTGAATTCTTCTTGTTGTCTGTTGACAATTTTGAGTAAAGTTTTCAGTACTGTTTTAGGATCAAATTCAAGTGCTTTCTTGGTCTTTTTTCCTACTCTTACCAAGTTTCTCAACCCTGCAATTCTAACCCTAAAAAATTCATCTAAATTAGAAGAGTAAATAGCCAAAAATTTGACTCTTTCTAACAATGGCACATTTGGATCTTGGGCCTCTTGTAATACCCGTTCGTTGAAAGATAACCAACTGATATCACGGTGTATATAAGGGAACTTATGTTCCGCTGTTATTAAGGATAGATCTTTGTCTTTTTCGTTGTCTTTGGACATAAATTTATAGTTACACTAAAGTAGCATTTCCACTTGATTTGGACAATTATTGTGTATAATACTTTCCTCTGGAAGCTTTTTTCGGGAAGCACCATTGAATATACGAGAAAGGCAGGAATTAGTTAGAATTTCTATTAAAACAAGGAAATTTGACTATCCAAATCCTCTTTATAGAAAGTAGGACCTCTAGTTATTACGTCACAATTTTCTTGCATTTTGGTGGTCATATATAAGGCCAATTCTGGGGCTAATAAATTATCTGGTTCATGGGTGAAAAAATATACTTTTTGCAATCCCATGTCGAACCATTTTTTCAATAATAGGACCCATTCATCAATTCGGGTATAATCTGTTGGATGCAAGCCATTTCCAACAAAACGAACCATGCAAATACCATTTGTCATTCGCATATGTAAGATATCTCTTCTTCCAGCTACATCAGTAATAACAGGGGAAATATTTCGACTTCCAAATAGTTGATAAATTTCATTTTCAGGGTCTGTATTTTCATACCAACTTTCATGACGCAATTCGATGGCTAGTGGAATCTCTGTAGGGAATTTGTTGAGAAATCTTTCAATCATACCTATTCGATCTGCTCCGAAGAATGGAGGGAGTTGCATAAAACAACAACCCATTTTTTCTTCAAAATGTAAATAAGCTTCTTTTGTGTCTATGATGTTAGTAGATGATAGCCCAAGATCTTTGGAGTGACTAATTCTTTGAAATATTTTTGGACAAAATCGGAAATCTGAAGTGGCAGTTGATACCCATTTTTTTACCATCGTTGAAGTAGGGATTCGGTAATGTGTTGTATTGAGTTCGATGGTGTTGAACTGGTTAGCATAATGTTTTAGGTAGTCAGTAGCTTTTGTTCCAGTAGGATATACCCGTCCAACCCATTCTTTCATACTCCATCCTGTACAGCCGATATAGACTTCTGGTTTTTTTGAAGTCGGCTTTAAGGCACGCAAGATTTTTTCCGTTTCCTTTGGAGGGGAAGGAAGGGAAAAGTCAACGTTTTCTATGGATGGTAACTTACCGAATTTCATTTTTTCAACACTTATTTTTAACACGGAGTACGTAATTTAACACAGAGATCACATAAGAAACAAAGAACACATAGTTTTTTACGTGAGGAAATTTTACGAAACAAGATTCTTTGTGAACTTTGTATCTTATATGCGCTTTGTGTTAAAAATACGTTCGTTGCGACTTGTCGCAGCAAGTTCTTTGTGTTAAAACCACGTCATACAAGTCAAATTAATATCGAAACCGAAACTGAACCCCACCCAAAATCCACCGACCAGGCATCTCCACCAAGTTCGTTTCCAAATATTGCTCATCGGTCAAATTATTGGCCTTGATATAAGCAGTAAAACGATCGGTTTGCCAACTCAATTTTGTATCAATCACCGTATAATCATCCATACTTACCCGATCATTATATCTTGCAAAAATGGAGTAATGTAATTTACTAAAAAGATTTGCCGAAATTCCACCAATCAATTGATGTTTCAAATTTTCCAATGCATATCTTGAAAATTGATTTTCATTGACAGGAATTTCAGAATCAATGTAAGTATATGCCAATCGTACCCATGACTTTCGTTTCAGTAAATTCGTTAAATCCAATTGAGCAGAAGCATCGATCCCTTTCATGATGATGGTTTGAAAATTTTGGGGTTGCCAAGGATCATCTTCTAGATTTTTGGTCCAATCGATTTGATCATTTCCTTCTCTATTAAAATAACTGACAGAAATGGAGTGATTGTTTTTTAAAAACTTAATTCCACCCTCATAAGTAAATGCCGATTCGGGAAGTAGATTTTCGTTTCCAATATTTGCAGGATCGGAATAGTACAAATCGGTAAAACTCGGTGTCCGATAAGTGTAACCAGCATTGGCAAATAATTTCAAATCATTGCTGATTCTAAAACCGATATCAATTCCCGGTAAGAAATTACTGCCAAAGTCTGAATAATAATTGAAGGACAACCCAGGTGTAATATCTAAATCTTCATTCAGAAATGTAAAACGATGTTCCAAAAATGCAGTAGCTACTTGGCGATTGTGAACACCCAAATTATTACTTTGTAAACGAATTGTTTGAAAGTCAAGACCAACTCCAGTGGTTCCTAGTTTGTTGAAAAACATGGTGTTTAATTCCAGCCCAACCGTATTATTGATATGTAAATTCCGATACAAAGATGGATTGCTTCTAACAAAATGATATTCATCTTGGTTTCTTCTCCAGTACAATCTTGGTTTGATAACTCGATTGGAATTTGAATTATTTAAACCTACCGCAACGATACTAGTTTGTGTTTCTTCATATTGATCCATAAAATCAGGACTAGCATAAAACCCATTGGCACCAAATTCTTTTTCAACAAATCCGGCAGTCACTTCTAGATCATTGTTTGCAATATCAAAATTGGATTGGTAAAAAAAGTTGCTAATGTTGTAATCCGTATTGTATTTATAGCCTTCGGAAAAATTTCGATTAAAAGAAATGTATTGCGAATTGTTTGCCGAAGGTAAGGCAGCAGAGAAACCAAAACTACCGGTATTATTTTCACCACCTGTAAGTGTTGCTGTAGCCAATCTTTCCTTATGTTTTTTTGTAATAATATTGATTGCACCAGAAAATGCATTTTGACCATAAATTCTGGCACCAGGACCTTTCAATATTTCGATTCTCTCGATGTCTTGTATATTGACTGGAATATTCATGGCATGATGACCGGTTTGAGGATCTACCATCTTGATACCATTTATCAAAATCAAAACTTGCTCAAAAGTACCACCACGGATACTTGCATCTGCTTGTACTCCATGGACTCCACGTTGACGAATATCAATCCCGGAATAATATTGCAATGCTTCTGCGATACTTTCTACTGGTGCCGCATTTAATTGTTCTTTTGTAATAATATCAATCGATCTAGAAGCTTCTGAAAAAGGGATTTGAATTCGATTGGTTTTGACAATGACATCTTCCAATTTGTAAGAAAGAGAATCGTTTTGAGAACAAACGTTGATACTATATAGTACACTAATGAAAAGTGCAATAGAAATTTTGTTAAACATTGGCAATGGTTATTTAAAATAAGGGCGCAATATAGAATCAATTCTGAATAAATTATCGTTTAAGATGAGATAATAAATTACACAATAAGAAAATACTTATTTTTGTGTATTAAAAAATTTAATCAAACAGATCATGGCTAGAAAGAAAATTATTGCTGGAAATTGGAAAATGAATACCACTTTGAAAGATGGTGTAAAATTGGCAAAAGATATTACTAAGAAAGCAAAGCTTGGTAAAAACGTTTCCGTTATTTTTGGCGTTCCTGCGACCCACTTGCATGCCGTAAAAATGGGTATTGGGAGATCGACAAAAATCTCAGTTGCAGCTCAAAATTTTCATGCAAAAGACGGAGGTGCTTTCACAGGTGAAATTTCAGCCAATATGTTGAAAGGGATAAGTGTAAAGCATGTTATATTAGGACATTCTGAAAGGCGTGAGATTTTTGGAGAAGATGACAAAATGATTGCGGCAAAAGTCACTCAAGCAATTGAAAATAAAATCACTCCAATTTTTTGTTGTGGTGAACCTTTAAAAATCCGAAAGTCTAAGAAGTATGTCGCATATGTGGGTGCTCAATTAAAAAAAGGACTATTTCATTTATCAGCCAAAGATTTTGCAAAAGTAGTAATCGCATATGAACCGATCTGGGCCATCGGAACGGGCATGACCGCATCTCCTGAACAAGCGCAAGAAATACACAAAAAGATTCGCACAATGATTACAAAAAAGTACAATGCAAAGTTGGCGGATAATACTACCATACTTTATGGCGGCTCCGTGAAACCCGTAAATGCTGCAGATCTATTTTCACAACCAGATGTGGATGGTGGATTAGTTGGTGGTGCATCTTTAAAATCAAAAGATTTTTTAGCAATTATTCATTCGATGAAATAAATATTCCTGTTTTAAGTACGAACATTCATTCGTATCACTAAAAAGTCAAAAAACTATTCTGTTTATTCTAAAGTATTAGTAACAATTTTTTATTTTTGAGAACACATTAGTATCAGAATAGACAACATTGAGACATGAATAGTATTGTAACTCAACGATTCCTCCAGTGCTTTGAAAAAATACGTAAGGAAAATCGGGTGCGTTCGGGACGGCAGTTCGCTTTGTCCCTAGATTACTTACCCCAAAGTTTAAGCAGTATGCTTAAAGATAAAAGGGATGTTCCTCTGGAAACGTTACGAAAAGCTGTTGAAAAATATCGATTCAACCCTAATTATATCTTTACAGGTCAAGGTCCAATGATGCTTGGTGATGACAATGAAAATAAATTTCGTGTACTGTCTGTTATAGTTGATCAGAAAGGAGAAGAGCGCATCGTGCATGTACCAGTTCCTGCCCAAGCAGGTTATGTTAATGAGTCTGCTGAGCAAACATTCATACAAGGACTTCCTTCCTTTTCTTTACCCGACTATAAATACAAAGTTGGTACACACCGCTCTTTTGATGTTGCTGGGGATAGTATGGAGCCTACTTTATTGGAAGGCGATAAGGTCATTTGTTCTTTTTTAGAACCCAATTTATGGGAAAATGGAATCAAGGATAATCATGTATATGTTTTTGTAACAAATTCAGATATCGTGGTCAAAAGAGCCATTAACAAAATTAAGACGAATAGCGCGCTAGAATTGAAGTCGGACAATACTTATTATCAACCATTTCCATTACCACTTTCGGAATTAAAAGAAGTTTGGTTAATTCGATCTAAGATCAGTCCTTTTGCTCCATGCATGGAAAAAACGAATAATGGGCAAGTCTCCAAAGATGAAATTGATGAATTGCGAAATGCAATCCAAAAACAAAATGAGGTGATTGGCCAATTGTATGAAGCGATAGATAAAATCAATCCAAAAACTTAAACATGAAAATTTCAGGAACTGCTCAGTTTCAAAATATTGGTCCTGGCTTTTGGGGCATCATCGATGACAAAGGAAATGAATGGCGACCTGTCAATATGCCGGAACAACTTAAATATGAAGGTGCTTCTATAACAGTATACGGCCGTGAAGTGGATGAGATGTCGATATTTATGTGGGGCAAGGCAATTCGAATTGTTTCTTTTAGTACAATTGAAAAATAATAATTCGAAATTCAAAATGTTCTAAAATGAATATCGAATATCTAATATCGAAGTTAAGGAAGCTAGTTCTAGCGCATCCAAGAATTCATGTTTGGTTGTCCAGGTCAGACTGTGCGAAAATTCCCAAAGCAAAGAGGTTAGAAACCTTTTGCTCGAATACCGTTGTGTTACGAGATGAAGGTTTCTAACCTCTCATCTCGAACGAGTATTTTCGCACAGTCTGACGTGCTCCACTTCGACATTCAACATTCTGTGGTTGCCTGTCTGATTTGGCCCGGTTCAGTTTTACTTAACCCATCCATCTGCATCCGGGAGTTCCTTCAAAAATTCCATCAACTTATCCAAATTCCAAGCATCCTCCAGTGCATAATCAGCCACCTTTGTTCTAACCAATCCTGCCAGATATCCACCACTATTTAATGCTTTTCCAAAATCGAAAGCTAGTGATCGGATATAAGTTCCTTTGCTGACAACTACTCTGAAATCAACTGCATCCTTTTCAAAATTCGAAAATTCTAAATCATGGATAGTGACAGGGCGTGACTTCATTTCTATTTCTTTTCCTGCTCTTGCATTTTTGTAGGCACGTTCACCATCAATTTTAATCGCAGAATAAATCGGCGGCATTTGTTGAATCGCACCTATGAATTGAGCTTTCGTTTGTTGAATTAAATCCATGGTGATATGATCGGTTGGAAAAGTGTGGTCTACTTCCGTTTCTTTATCGTAAGATGGCGTTGTTGCACCCAATTGAATGGTTCCTGTATATTCCTTGGTTAATCCTTGAAGTTCGTGAAGCCGTTTGGTAAATTTTCCAGTGCAAATGAGCAGAAGACCAGTTGCTAACGGATCCAAAGTACCGGCATGACCTACTTTAAATCTTTTAACACCAGTAATGTATTTCAATCGATATCTCAGCTTGTTGACCACATCGAAAGATGTCCAACCCATAGGTTTATCTACAAGTAATAGTTCACCTGCTCTAAAATCAAAATCCTGATCTAGCTGGAAAGGAAGCATGTAAATAGTATGTTATTTAGAGTTTAGAATAATTTTCTCAAGCACTAATATTCTTTCAAATTAAAGATATGACCCAAAAATGTGAATTGTCATCAATATAATTGTGGTTGAGGTAAGAACCTATTTTAAAATAAGCCCATTCCTTTTGCGACTGCAATAGCACCGACAATGAAACAGTATATGGCGAAGTAACTTAGCTTACTTTTTTTGACCAATGCGATCATCCAAACACAGGCCACAATACCAGTAAAAAATGCAGCCACAAAACCTGCAGCTAATGGCAATACATCAACATTTGGTGAAGTCAAGGCACCGTCCATGATGTCTTTGGCCATTTTCCCAAAAATCAACGGTACGACCATCAAGAAAGAAAATTTGGCAGCACGAGTTCTATCAATACCTAACAATACACTGGTAGAAATAGTCGCACCTGAACGAGAAATTCCAGGTAATATCGCAATTGCTTGTGCGATCCCAATAATCAATGCATTTCCAAAGCTTACTTCTTTTTCAGTGTTTTTTGCACGATCGGCCAAGAATAGTAACAAGCCAGTTACAAATAGCATCAAACCAATTAGCAGCAGATTTCTACTAAAAAGTGTTTCAATTAAATCTTCAAAAAACAATCCTACAAATACAGCAGGAATCATTGACAAGATAATTTTGAGAGAAAATAAGGTCTCTTCATTTAAACCACTTTTTGAAACTTCCTCAGAAATTTGACCATCAATCAAATTATCATCATCTAAATTCCTTAGTGTTTTTTTAGTTTGGGTATTTTTAAAAGGATTTATTAAGCCTTTCAGAATTTCCATTACTTCTTTTCGAAAAACGAACATCGTGCTTAGCGCTGTTGCTCCGTGAAGCATTACTGTCATCAACATACTTTCGTCAGGCATACTTTCGTCACCTAACAAGTATTTTCCGATTTCCAAATGACCGCTACTACTGACTGGTAAAAATTCGGTTAGACCTTGAATGATACCAAGGATAATTGCGTTGATAATTTCGCCCATGAAAGAAAGTTAGTTTTTGTGAACTTTATTTTTTGAATATCGCAAAGATTTCTACGATCAAGCCTGCAAGAATACAAATAGGTGCTAAGATGGTTCTACGTGCACTGTATATTATGTTATCATCCCAAGTATTGTTATCTGGCATCCATCCGCCGAGCATTAGAATCATACCTAAAGCGATCAAACCTGCACCCGCTGCCATTAGCATATAATTGGACCGACCAAAAATCATTTCATCATTTCTATTTGCAGAAACGGCACCTCGATTCCCAGCTCTAGAGATAGTTGGTGTTACTTTTTTCTTAGTATTTACAGCTACTTTTTTCGTCGTTGATTTAGATTCAACTTTCGAATTATCTTTGGTTGTAATTACTTTTTTCTTTGATTTCTTGCTCATTCCGATTTGGCTTTAAATACCTGATTATGAATGTAAATCTTCCAAATTTGTACGCAAATATTTATTGACAGTCAAAAAGGTACTAAATAGATTCATTACGACCCCCAAAATTAGCAATCCTACGCTTAATCCAATAAACAAACTACTACTTTCTGTTATTAGTTCTAAAGGTAATTGTCCCATTACAAGCAATAAAAGCAATCCTAATACAGTCATAGCAATTAAACTACTCATAATTCCATTTCTAAAACTTCTCATAAAAAACGGTCTACTTACAAATGAAGGAGCGGCCCCGATCAATTGCATGTTTTTAATCAGCATCCGATTAGAATGAATTGAAAGTCGAATCGTGTTGTAAATTAATGCCAATGCAATCAATAAAAGCGCAATTGCTAAACCTAGAATTGAATATCCAATTTTATTAATGTTTTCCATAACTCCACCAACCAAACCTTCTTGATAATAAACATCTTGTACAGGTGGATAATCCAAAACTTGCAATCGAATTTTTTCAAAGTATTCCGTTGATATATAACGAGCCTTTAGGTTGAAAGTAACAATATCATGAAGTGGATTTGACATTTGAAGGCTTAAAAGTTCTTCACCAAAATCATCTGTCAACATTTTTGCACCTTCTTCCTTGGAAATAAATGTGATGGAACCAGTTTTGACAACAGGACTTTTCTCAATTTTTTGTCTAACTTTTTCGAGATCGTCAGCAGAAGTTTCCGCCTTCAATTCGACTACAATATTGACCTGTTCTTTGAAATGTTTGGATAAGTTATTTGCTTGAAAAAATCCAATAGCCACCAATCCGAAGAGGATCAGCACCAGTGTAACACTTATAATAGAGTAGAAGTGATTGGAATGTTTCATGACGAAATTCAGTCAAATTATTGGTTATCAGTCGCAAATTATACTAAATATTATAATAAATCAAATATGTTTAAGTCCGTATTTTGAATAAAAAAAACAATCAAAAACTATAATTTTCGTTCAAACAAATAATACTATACAAGTGTGGTTTTATTGAAGGAAAAATTTATTGAGATCAAGACGGAAAAAGTAGACATAGCCATAGCTATAGCGAGCCTGCCTGTGCTGCGACAAGCAGACAGTGCTTTCCAACCTGCCTTTGTCGGCAGACAGGCGCAGGTATTGGGCAATTTTTTTCATTGAAATCCGCAATTAGGTAGGATTATTTGTATTAACTTGAACTCCCTCTAGTTTTATATTAAATTTGCTCAAACCCGATTCCATGCATATGAGACTTTACTTATACCTACTATTATTCTTGCCGATTTTTGCAAATGCGCAAATTCAATTGAAAAATGCCTCTTTTGAGAATGAACCGCAGGATGCGACCATGCCTAGTGAGTGGAAAGGCTGTGAATTTGGGACCACTCCAGATATTTTACCCGGATTTTGGGGCGTCTATAATGAACCGTTTGATGGTGAGTCCTACCTCGGTTTGATTACAAGATCAGATGGTACTTATGAAAGCATTGGTCAAACATTGCCACAAGAGCTCGATAAAAAAGAATGTTATGCTGTCGGAATGTATCTAGCACACTCCAAAGAGTATTCTGGTTACAATATTCCTGTAAGACTTCGAATTTGGGGTGGAACAAAACGCTGTGATAAAAAACAATTAATAGCCGATACGGAAGTAATTGAAAATGTAGAATGGGAATATTATCAATTTGATTTTGTAGCAAAAAAGAAAATCTCATTCATAACTATTGAAGCATATTACGCTCCTGGTGTTTATTTTCCTTATCAAGGAAATGTATTGTTAGATGGAATTACTGCTTTCAAAACATGTCAACGTGCTTTTTTAGATTAAATTATATAAAATAGAATGGCGAAATACGACCTTCAAGATCCAACAGATTTGGACATCATGCGTGGTCAGTTCAATATGTACACGGCTGATGAGTGGCAAGAATATATTGATCTTGGTGAAGAACAAAAAATTGGTTACAAAAATATCAATATTCTCAAAACAGCTCAACGAAAAGCAGGAATTGCGAAATATCTAAGCCCCAAAGTGATTGATTGGGTACTTCGATTGGTCGATCAGATTGATGAAGCTTCTTTGTTTGATGAAGAGGAATGATTTCCTAATTTTTAATTATCTTGTAAAAAAGTGCATGTATGAAGGCTCATAAAATTCCAAATCTTACTTTTGATGAATATTTGAAACAAGAGGAAACTTCCAATACAAAGTATGAATTTCACGATGGCAAAATATTTTCGTTGGCAGGTGGTACTGTTAACCATGGGAAAATTTGTGGTAACGTATACACCGAGTTAAGAAATGGATTGAAAGCCAAACAGTCAAAATGTCTTACCTATAATAGTGACGTAAAATTATTTATTAAGCCGTCAAATAGTTACGTATATCCTGATACAATGGTGATTTGTGATGAAAATGATGATAAATCAAATGAACATTCAGTTACAAACCCGATTTTGATTGTTGAAGTTTTATCAAAATCGACATCAGGATATGATCGAGGGGATAAATTCTATCTTTATAGACAACTGGATTCACTCGAAGAATATGTTTTAATTGAACAAGACAAATACATTGTTGACATTCATTTCAAAAAGAAAGAAAGTGATTTGTGGAGTATCACAAGATATAAAGGAATAGATGCTATGGTTAAATTTCAATCTATTGATGTGGCAATTTCAATGAAGGATTTGTATTTCAGCACAGATATTGTTTCATCCAATTAAAGGGTTTCATAAATACATTTTGAAATAAGATTATTCTAATCGCAAAATGAAAGTATCCTACAAAACTTACGATACAGAACGCCTACACCTCCGTCCTACAGCCCTGCATGACGCTCATTTCGTCTACGAATTGCTCAACTCACCTAAATGGATACAAAACATCGGCGATAGAAATGTAAAGTCGATCGACATGGCTCGTGAATATATCAATGTCAAGATGATGCCGCAACTGAAACGTTTAGGGTTTGGTAATTTTACTGTTATAAGAAAATCAGATGGAGTCAAAATGGGTAGTTGTGGCTTATATGACCGAGAAGGACTAACTGGCGTAGATATTGGATTTGCATTCTTACCACAATACGAAAAAAAAGGATATGCTTTTGAAGCTGCTAGCCAAGTCATGCATGCCGCCATTCATGATTTCAATCTGACAGATATTAAAGGCATCACTTCAAAAGAAAATATTGCCTCTCAAAATCTCCTCAAAAAAATTGGATTATCATTCGAAAAAATGATAACACTTCCTGATGATGATGATGAAATCATGCTTTTTCGTTGGGTCAAAGAAAAGTAGCACAGATATTAAAAACAAAAATGCCTTTGAGATAAATGTTAATGTCATTCCAAAATACAATTTCGTCGAAAAAGATTCGTTATTAATTCCAGAGAAGAGATTTGGTTTTTTTTAATCGTTTAAAACACCAAAGGTATGAACAACGCACAAAACGAGTCTCGCTCTCGCATATTTAGATCTTTATGCATTCTTCTTTTTCTCTCAAATTCTTTATTGGCTCAACTAGAAATTAAAAGCAATCCTTTCGCTGCAGTCAATCAATCTCCAGGTATTACTATAGAAATGTTAGTTCACGACAAAATTGGACTGGAAGCAAGTTGTATGTTTCCGTATGGTGCGCACATTGTTAATGATTATGATGAAATGAAGAAAGATGTTTATTCCATGTCTGGTCAACACTTAAGATTCGATGCGAAATATTATTTCAATCCTAGTACAAAAGGAGATCGATTCTATACCTCAGCTTTTGTCAACAGCGAGATTACCAACTACGAAGGTGATTTAGAATTTTTTCTAGAGAATCGAAATTTCAAACAAACTTCATTGGAACTTGGAATAGCAACTGGTTATAAATGGATCGGATGGGAACGCCTAATTCTACAATGTAATGTCGGTGTTGGAACTTACTTAAGTAACAAAACAGACTATATCAAATTAAATGCGCTAGATGTTGATCATGGATCGGGATGGAATGTTTTATTAAACTTCAATGTAGGCTATCGATTTAATAAAAAGAAGGTTGTTGATTTGGAGGAAAATTGAACAGACATTCCTCCTTGTTTCTGGGTGGAACAGATATCCTGTCTCTTTGTTTTTGAACAAATAATTTTTCCTTCAAAGGGCTTGACAATTAAAGAAAAGATAAGTGTGTTAAAATTTGATACCTCTTATTTAAAAAATTGTTGAGCCCTTTTTTAGGATTGGCAACTATTTTTAATCTTTAAAAGGACAATTTGTTTTTAAAAAACAAAATTCAAATATCGAATAATATTCCATCTCATTCGCAAGTTCGTAAGCTCTTTCATAGACTCAAGATCATTTCCATAATTTTCCCTAATTTCAACCAACAAAAAAAGGGAATATCAAAAGCAAACATCTAATCATAGGACAAGGTCTAGCCGGCACCCTCCTCACCTGGAATCTCATTCAGCGTGATCAACAAGTACTACTCATTGATGAAAACCACAACCATGCATCTAGCAAAATAGCAGCCGGATTAATCAACCCGATAACAGGAAGACGATTTGTGAAAAGTTGGATGATTGATGAGTTAGTCCCGATTGCTAAAAAGATGTATCAGGAAATTGAGGCGCAAGAAAAAATCTCCTTCTTTCATGAACGTAATTTAATGTGGGTCTTGGAAGGCATTGGAGAAGAAAATGAATTTGGTAGAAGAGCAGGGGATGCTCAATACGCACCTTACATTGATGAAGACGAAAATGTTGAAAATTTTATTCATAACATTAAAAATGCAAGTCACCGAAAATTCATCAAACAAGCAGCTCAGGTAGATATTGCAAACTTGATTCAAC
Organism: uncultured Saprospiraceae bacterium; assembly: GCA_937941765.1. Lineage (GTDB taxonomy): Bacteria > Bacteroidota > Bacteroidia > Chitinophagales > Saprospiraceae > CALDGQ01. The sequence goes on along the minus strand of CALDGQ010000139.1, from coordinate 8,873 downwards.
ATTTCCAAAAAAAATGGGTAGCAGAGGGGATCTTGCGGATAGAAAAATTTGATTATGAAGAATTACAACATAATGAAGACGGAATCGTCTATAAAGACATCAAAGCGGACAAGATAATTTTCTGTGAAGGAAATCGTGCAACCCACAATCCGTTTTTCAACGACCTACATTTCAATATCAGTAAAGGAGAAGTTTTAATTGCTAAAATACCGAATTTAAAATCAGAAATGATTATTAAAAATGGATTGACAATTGCTCCATTGGGTGAGGAACTATTTTGGATAGGTAGTACGTTTACCTGGAAAGAAGAAAACGATCTTCCATCAAATGAAGGTAAAGAAATCTTGATTGCTAAACTAAAAAATGCGGTGACGATACCATTTGAAATCGTGCAACATTTAGCGGCATTTCGACCAACGGTTTTCGATCGAAGGCCATTGATTGGCGCACATCCTGAATTTAACAACTATTTAATTTTTAATGGATTGGGGTCAAAAGGAGCGTCATTGGCTCCATATTGGTCGACGCAATTCGTTGATTTTCTGCTAAATACGACTGAAATATCAAAAGAAGTGAGTATATTTCGCAAAAATGCATTCCGCAAGCCGACTGTATAAAATCAGATTGGACCACACACCTCGATTATTAAACACAACCTTTTTTGTTACACTAGCATCTTTGAATTGATGTGTTTCCGTTCATTTAAAAAACATACAAAATGAAACCTATTACAATCCTAAAGCTCATTTCATTTTCGATCATTTTATTTTTAATCGCTTGTAACACCAATAAAAAAACATCTACCATCGACGATACAACTTATAATTTAAATCATTCAGGTTACGACAAATTGTGGAAAGAAGTTGCCGCATTTGATAAGGACGGATTACCTAAGTCCAGTCAAGCAGTGGTAGATAAGATTTATGAGAAAGCAAAGTCTGAAAATAATACGGCGCAATTGACCAAAGCACTTATCTACAAAGCAAAGTATGCTAATCAACTCAATCAAGATGGATTGGTAGCTGCAATTGACATTATGCGCACGGAACTGGAAAATGCAAATGGATTAGAAAAAGCAGTGTTGTCTTCTTTGTTAGCGGAATATTATCAAAGCTATTATAACAATCAGCGGTGGAGAATTCAGAATCGAAGTGAAGCAGTAGATTTTGTGATGTCAGATGTGATGACATGGTCAAAACCGGATTTTCAAAGAACCATCAAGTCATATTATCTAGCATCATTAGAGGAAAATGCACCTAAAAATGTTCCGTTGGAATCTTTTATGCCCACACTTGCTAAGGGTGAAAATACAGATGCATTGATGCCAACAGTTTACGATTTATTAGTGCAACGTGCATTAAACCATTTCTCCGTTCAGTCCTATGAATTTTCAGATAACTACGAATTAAATAAAGACAATTTATTCTCCAATTTAGATGAATTTGTCAGTATAAATTTACCAGTAGATACCAACTCCAACAAATATTGGACACTGAAAATTACGCAGGATCGACTGCGATTTCTAAAAACAAAAAATGAAATCCCTGCAGTAATAGATGCGGATATACAACGTCTAGAGTATGTTTATCTCAATGGAAAGATTGCCAACAAGAAAGCGTTGTATTTGAATGCGTTGACCAACTTAAACAAACAATATGCATCCAATTCAGCTGCTGCTCATGTTGCTCATAAAATGGCAACTTATTATAATCAAGAAGGTAATTTGTATAATCCGGCAGATGAAAATGACAAGCGATATGATTTTATCATAAAAGCAAAAGAAATTTGTAACAACACCATTGCAAAATATCCGAAATCATATGGTGGTAATTTGTGCCAACAATTAATAATAGATATTGAACAAAGATATTTTCAAGGAAATGTACAACAAGAAAATATTCCGAACAAACCATTTTTATATGCATTGAGTTATAAAAATTGTAACAAAGCATTTGTAGAAGTATATAAATATGATAGAGTAGTAGGTACAGAACCCATTCATTTCAACCAACCTGAAGATATAAGCAGGTTTAAAAGCTATGAGAAAGTTTGGGAGAAGGAATATACATTGCTTGGTGCGGAGGATTTGCGAATGCACAATACCGAATTGAAAATTGACGCATTGCCGCTTGGTAATTACTTCATAGTAGTGAGAGAAAAAAAGGACATTGATGCCAAAGACCAAATGTTTGTAGTTGCATCTACCAATATTTCTAACATTGCTTTTTATAAACCAGGTGGCCGTACGGAAGGCCAAATTGTGGTGGTGGATCGTACTACCGGTGCACCCTTGGAAAATGCAGAAGTTGAATTTTATCATATCAATTACAACACAAGGAATCGAAAAATTGCCAAAAAATTTGATACGCAAAGAACAGACAAAAATGGAGTAGTGGTCCTTCAAGAAGATCAAATGAATTACAAAATCTCTATTAATTACGGAGATGATGTGTTTTTTTCTGATCAATATATTTACCAAAATAATCGTCGGAATAATAATAAGGTAAGAGAAAATATCCACTTTTTCACCGATCGTGCGATTTATCGACCTGGTCAGAAATTGTATTTCAAAGGAATTTTGACCAAAACAAATATAGACCGAAAGCCTTCTATTTTACCAAATCGTAAAGTTACCATTACCTTGTTAGATGCCAATCATCAAGAAGTGAGTAAACAAGAAATGACATCCAATGAATATGGCTCGGTTTCGGGATCATTTGACTTGCCCCAAAGTGGACTAACAGGTAGAATGTCGCTCCGTTCAACGATCGGTGGTAGATCTATTAATTTTCAAGTAGAAGAATATAAGCGACCAAAATTTGAAGTTGAATTCGATGATATTGAAAAGGATTATGCACTTAATGATCTAGTAGTTTTGACAGGAAGTGCAATGACATTTGCAGGTGCTGGTGTCGATAAATCGGATGTAAGATATCGAGTAATTCGCAAACAATATTTTCCATACATGCCTTGGTATATGCGTCGTATGTATCCAAGTGCAGGCGGACAGGAAGAGATTATCAATGGCATGACTAAGACCGATGCAAATGGAAAATTTTCGATTGAATTTCCAGCAAAACCTGCGGCCAATTTCGATGAAAAATTAAAACCCGTTTACAGATATGAAGTAATCGCCGATGTAATTGATATTTCTGGAGAAACACGAACAGGTACTACCAACATAAGTATAGGTACTGTTGGAATTTTAGCTGATTTGACGATTCCTGAATTGATCAACAAAGATAGTTTGGTCAAAATAAATTTTACAACCAAGACTTTAAATAGCGTTCCTGTTCAAGCACAGGTTGATATTTATGTTGCTAAATTAGATACTCCTAACAAAGTATTTTCAAAACGTTTATGGCAAAGTGACATTGATCAACCAATCTTGACAAAAGCGGAATATGAAAAAGATTTTCCTGAATTTGCCTACAAAAATGAAGCGGATTGGAATACATGGAAAGAACAAAAAATAGTATTAGAACAAAAAAATATTGATACCAAAAAAGTCACTTCAATTGACCTAAAACAACAAAATTGGGAGCCTGGTGATTATGTCATTTACCTCAAAACAAAAGATAAAAACGGCACTGCAATAGAAATCAAGAAACATTTCAAAGTTTATTATTTAAAAAGTGAAGCTCCAAATGGAATTGATGTATTTGACCTCATACAAGAAAAAATGCTATTCAATGATCCAGGAAATCATGATGTTTATTTGAAGTCCAACAAAGACAAGTTATATGCTTTTTTCCAATTAATTTTTAATAACGAAAAGATAGAAGAAGCGTGGATTGAAGTTGATTTGTTGAAGAAAAAAACAATTCCAATTCTTGAGAAATATCGAGGAAATATATCTTACAAAATTGTGGTAGTCAAAGACAATCGAATTTATAGTACTACATCTACGGTGCAAATGCCTTGGGTAAATAAAGAATTGACAATTGAGTATGAAACATTTAGAAATAAATTATTACCGGGACAAGAAGAAGCATGGACTGTCAAAATAAGCGGCTACAAAAAGGACAAAGTTGCTGCTGAAATGGTCGCTACTTTATATGATGCCTCCCTTGATGAATTTGCAACTGCGAATTGGGGAATGAATTTGTGGCCGACCAACTACCTGCGAGATCGACTACAAAATGCTTCTTTTGAGCTGGGGCATTCCAATCCTATCAATTTAATTGAGTATAAAAATATTAAATATCTATATCGAACTTATCCTGATTTTATAAATTGGAATAATATGCCTCATTACGGCATGAGAAGTAAACGTCGTGGGGCCTTAGATGAGGTGATGGTCACTGCACAAAGTGCACCCATGATGGCTGATTCCGCTCCACAAATGGAAATGGCAGAGATGAAATCTTCCACATCACTTTTAGCGAAAGACGATGTTATGTTTGATGCGGATGCGGGAGGAGTAGGAGGTAACGAACCACCAGTTGATGAAAATAAAAATCCAGATTTCAATCCAAGAAAAAATCTAAACGAAACCGTTTTCTTTTTACCAGATATGAAAACAGATGCTAACGGAAATGTCATCATCAAATTCACCATGAATGAGGCTTTGACAAAGTGGAAGTTGAAAGGATTGGCACATACCAAAGATTTGAAAGTAGGTGTCACCGAAAATGAAGTGGTTACTCAAAAAGACTTAATGGTTTTTCCAAATGCACCTCGTTTTATGAGAGAAGGAGATGCTATCCGATTTGCTGGAAAAGTATCGAATATGACTGACAAACCGATGTCCGGAACTGCTATGTTGGAATTGTTTGATGCAACCACTGAGGAGTCGATTAATCAACAATTAGACAATACCCAATTTGAAATTCCTTTTACGATACCAGCAGGTCAATCGACTCCAATTATGTGGAATTTAAAAATCCCAATTGGTTTGACAAATGCAGTGACGTATCGAATGAAAGCATCGACCACAACAGGTTCAGTGACCGTGACTGATGGAGAAGAAAGTAGTTTGCCGATCGTGACCAATCGTATGTTGGTGACTGAATCATTACCACTATGGGTACGTGCCAATCAGACCAAAGATTTTACAATGGAATCGTTGTTGCAATCGAGTAATTCTTCGACATTGCAACACCATAATTTATCATTAGAATTTACTTCCAATCCGGCTTGGTATGCGGTTCAAGCATTGCCATATTTAGCAGATTATCCTCATAATTGTACGGAGCAAATTTTCAATATATACTATGCCAATGCTATTGCTGCTAACATTGCAAATTCAAATCCAAAAATCAAAAAAGTGTTTGACAAATGGAGAGATGAAAATCCAGAAGCATTGTTAAGTAATTTGTCAAAAAATCAAGAATTGAAATCTGCCTTATTGGAAGAGACGCCTTGGGTGTTGGATGCGAAAAATGAGGAAGAACAAAAACGAAATATTGCGATTTTATTCGATACGGACCGAATGGCCAATGAAGAAAAAATAGCATTGAAGCAAATTCATGAACGTCAACAAGCGAATAATGGTGGCTTTTCATGGTTTCCAGGTGGACGACCAAGTTGGTATATCACACAGTATATAGTAGAAGGTTGTGGTCATTTGGAAAAGTTGAATGCCAAAGGAACGTATGATTACATGAGTATTGTTGGTCCTGCAATTGGTTTTATCGATGAAGAATTAGTAAATCATTACGAAAAGCTCAAAAAGTATAAGGGTGTGAATATGAATGATGATCATCTAGGTTCAACAGTGATTCATTACCTATATGCACGTTCCTTTTTTCCACAAGTTGAAATGTCTAATAAGACCAAAAAGATTGTTGATTACTACAAAGGTCAAGCAGAGAAGTACTGGTTGAGCAAAAACTTATATCACCAAGGAATGTTGGCATTGGCCTTCAATCGAGATGGAAAGAAGGAATTACCTAACAAAATAATTGCATCGCTCAAAGAAAAAGCAATCCAAAATGAAGAATTAGGAATGTTTTGGAAATATGATCGAGGTTATTTCTGGCATCAATTGCCAATTGAAACACATGCCCTTTTGATCGAAGCATTTGAAGAAATTGATGATGACAAGGCGTTGGTTGATGAAATGAGAATTTGGTTATTGAAAAATAAGCAGACCAATAACTGGAAAACTACAAAAAGTACCGCCGCTGCCATCTATGCCTTATTGATTAGAGAAAATGATTGGTTAGGAGAAAGTAAACCCGTTGTTGTAAAATTAGCTAATAAAAAAGTTGACTTAAAGTCTCTTGATTTACAAGCAGGAACTGGTTATTTCAAAACGAACTATGAGGGAAGCAAAATTACTTCAGAAATGTCGAAAGTAACGGTTGAAAACAATAATGATGTCATTGCTTGGGGTGGTTTGTATTGGCAATATTTTGAAGACTTGGACAACATCAAGACTTTTGAAGAAACACCGTTGACCATCAAAAAGAAGTTGTTTAAAGAAGTGTTGACAGACAATGGTCCAGTCATTCAGCCTATAGAAGCTGGAGAAACTTTGACGGTTGGTGACAAAATAAAAGTCCGCATCGAACTCCGCGTTGACCGGGATATGGAATACGTGCACATGAAAGACATGCGAGCCAGTGGTTTTGAACCAATCAATGTTATAAGTCGGTATAAATGGCAAGATGGATTGGGATATTATGAATCAACCAAAGATTTAGCGACTCATTTTTTCATGGATAGACTACCACGTGGGACTTATGTTTTTGAATATCCGTTACGTGTTTTCCATAAAGGTGAATTTTCAAATGGGGTGACTTCAGTTCAGTGTATGTATGCGCCGGAATTTTCTAGTCATTCGGAAGGGGAGCGGGTGGTGGTGAAATAATCAGTTTACACTTTACATTTATTATCAATCATATAACATTTTTGGTAAATGAGATAATCTGTAGTACATTCATCGGATGAATCAGCGTGCTTATGTAGCAGTAATTTCGTGTGCATTAATTGCAGGATTTGGAGGTGTATTTGTAAAAGGATTTACAATTCCAGCGACTTCGATTGCTTGGTTTAGAACGGCGATTCCTGCATTGATACTGGGTGGTTGGATGCTAGTCAAAGGTATTTCTTTTTTTCGTGGAAATTGGAAATTAATGTTGGGTGCTTCTGTGCTGAATACCATACGAATGTATCTTTATTTTGTGGCTTATATTTATACCTCAATTGGAAATGCGGTTTTGATTTTCTATTCTTGGCCGATATTTGCAACGATTTATAGCTCGTTCTTTTTAAAGGAAAAAATCAGCAAGCAACAAATAGGAATTTTATTGTTAGCATTTTTAGGGATTATCGTGGCCTATTCCAATCAAACTTTTTCATTTGGGAATAAGGATTTTGTTGGAATGGCGGCTGCAATTTTCTCGGCAGCGATTTATGCCATGACCGTGATTTTATTCAAAAAGGAAACCAATAATTTCCATCGTAACGAAATCATTTTTTACCAAAACTTCACAGGTCTTATTTTCTACTTTCCCTTTTTTTTCTTTGTCAATGAACTACCTACGGCAGCGGATTGGACGCTTGGGATTGTATATGCCAACTTGATTGGTATTATAGGCTTCGGGTTATTCTTTTATGGATTGAAATATTTAAAGGCGTCGGTTGCATCTGCATTGATGTATATTGAAGTGGTAAGTGCGATTATTTTGAGTTATGTTTGGATGGGTGATCAATTAAGTTGGAATATGATTATTGGCGGTGGTATTATTTTAGTAAGTTCGTTCTTTATAAATCGGATATAAAGAAGTGACTATGTTAAAACTGGTCGTCTAAAAAATACATTCTTCATCAAATCAATATAAAAAATGGGAAGGTTAATGAGACTTTTAATGATGTTCGGACCGATGGCCTACCGAATGTACAGCAAATGGTCAGCAAAAAACAAACGTCAGTCAGTAGATCAACCTCAAGCACATACTGAACAGATGCCTAAAGAAGGCGAAGTAGATATTAAATACAAAGACAAAGATGTCAAGTATGATGGTGATGAGTTTGTATAAAATAGTATTATAAGTCAATTCAAAACGGATCAAACAACACAACATATTTTTATAAGGCTGCTTTTTAAGCAGCCTTTTCTATTTAATTCTTAAAACATATAACGAGTTTTCTAAATTTATGCTAAATTCACATTGTTAGCGATTTAGTAATTAAAATTTATAATTATGAAAATGAATTTCATCCTAAAAATATCCTTCGTATTGATGATTGGGTTATTAGCTTATTCTTGTGGAAAAGATGACGACCCTGTTGATCCATGTGATAGTATCACCGGAACATATAATGGTGATGTAAAAGCAATTATCAATAATTCATGTGCTTATTTCGGTTGTCATGATGGTTCAAATGGAAATATTCCTGAAGAATCAAGAGATTATACTACTTTCGAAGGAATGGCTTCTGCTACAAGTAGTGGTAAATTCAATACACGTGTTTTGGTTACTAAGAACATGCCGAACCCAGATTTTACACCGGATGATAAGCCTCAAGAATTGACAACTGCACAGTTGCAAATTATGCAGTGTTGGCATGATGCAGGATATCCTGAAGGATAGTATTCGAGAATTTTTTTTCGTAAAAACACCTTATAAGTTTGATTGCTTATAAGGTGTTTTTTTCTTTAACCAAACCTCAGTAGGGGTATTCAGAAGTAAGGCAAAACATTGATAACCAAGTAGTTAGATTTTTTTTTGGAAAATAATGCATCAATTTTACGTAGAAACCCAATAAAACGGGGTAATTACGTTAAAATTAAACAACGTATTCAAATTGTTGCAAATTCAGTTAAAACAAACATATACTTGGATTTTGTTGCGGGAGGCCGATTTTATATGTTCGACGGAGGAGTTTATAAAATCTAGACTTTTTGTTTCTTTTTTGGCAAT
>CALDGQ010000138.1 GCA_937941765.1 uncultured Saprospiraceae bacterium | reverse complement strand
TTGATAAATAGGAGCCGGTTAAAATTTCAGGATTGGCATTATACAGTTTAGTGGAGAAAGTTTTAAAATCCGTTAAGAAATGAAAACTGTTAGAGCAAAACGAATATCAAAATTGAAACTCGCCTGTACACATAGCAAAGCAATTAAACCTGAAAAAGAAATGTTTGGCGAGTTTTTTCATTTTAGCCTGTCTGTTCTGACGAACAGTCAGACAGGGATTTTAAAACTTTTGGAGCGTTAAAAACTGTATTAAGCCAGGATTTTTTGAATACTTTTTCATCAGGAAAAAGTATTGCCAGTCCGGCGAGGACAAAGTAAAATTAATGAAATATGACTAAGCACGTTCCAGGAAATTTAATAAATTCTCATTACTTCTGAATATCCCGCCCTTATTTATTAGAAATATTCGTAGAGCTCCACCGGGAGTTTTTTCAAAATCCACAAACAACTCATATTCAAACAATTAGTTATATATTAGATAAGTTTTCATTAAAAATTACTATCTTCAATTATATAAATTTGTAAACAGAAGGCCCCCTAAAGAGATAATTGAAATGTTTGGAACAAAAAAGACATCAGCAGATTCATCTATAAAAAATCACATCATTCCTACCACCAATAGTAAAGCGTTAAACACTATTGTAACTAGTACTTCTATTGAAGGTGATATCAAATCAGGAAATGATATTCGCATAGATGGTGATCTAGTTGGAAATTTGACCTGTGGCGCAAAAGTAATCATCGGGCCACAAGGAAAAGTGGTAGGTGAAATTCATTGTATTAATGCGGTTATAGAGGGCAAATTTGAAGGTATACTGACAGTGAAAGAATCATTGACATTGACTTCCACAGCTAATGTAAAAGGCGATGTAAAGACCAATAAGTGGATCGTTCAATCTGGCGCTGCATTTAATGGAGCATGTAAAATGGGAAATGCAACCATCCCATTAAGTAATGGAGTAAAAAATACAAAAACACAAAATCAAAAAATTGCCAAACGAGCACGAGTCGTCGCCAAATAAAAAAAAGCCCAAGAGTGACAACAGTTACATGAAGTACTCTGGAATGGCATTTCAGATGGGAATAATTATTCTCCTTGGTACTTTTTTGGGCAAGAAATTAGATGCACATTTCCAAATGGAGAAGCCATATCTAACCATTCTCTTCGCGTTATTATCTATCTTTGCAGCATTGTATATCACATTGAAAGATATTCTTCGAAACGATAAATGACTTACAAAACATTTTTTACACAATTGTTATTAGTGACATTGGTTGCAGTCGTCATGATTGTAATGGTAGATCAAGTCCCGGCATTGAGTGCATATACAGATTTGTCTTGGGTCACTTGTGCGTTCTTTGTATTTGTTTGCATCAATCTATTTTTCTTTGGACATCGAGCGGCATCAAGCGACAGTAAATATGCATTCACCAATATTATTTTTGCTTTTATGATGGGTAAAATGATGTTGACAATAGGGTTGGTAATGGGCTACAATAATTTTATGCAACCGACTACTAAATTATTTTTGGTACCTTTTTTTATGGTCTATTTGATATACACTATTTTTGAAACCTACTTCATGATGAAGTTGGGGAAAGTTTCTCCAAATGAAGATAACAAAAATGAATTCTAGTTGTAATGAGTGAAAATGAAAAATATAAGTTAGTTGTCAATGAGCACCATGAATTTGAAATGACAGCTGAGGATTTATCTACTATGGATCTGTTATCAGTAGGTGCAAATCAATATCATATTATCAAAGATCAAGTGTCTTATAATTTATTTGTAAAATCATTTGACCTTGAAAACAAACACGTTGTTGTAAATGTCAATGGTACTGACTTCTCTGTAGATGTTAATGACAAATATGATCAGCTAATTAATAAATTAGGTCTAAGTGCCGTTTCTGCACAAGTCGAAAAAAATATCAAAGCACCGATGCCTGGTCTGGTTCTAGAAGTAAAAGTAAAGGTCGGAGATACAGTAGAAGAAGGCGATGCCTTACTCATTTTGGAAGCGATGAAAATGGAAAATGTCATCAAAGCTGGCGGTACATCGACAATAAGTGCAGTTCATATCGATAAAGGAAATACAGTGGAGAAGGGGCAGTTGTTGATCGAGATGGAGTAGTGGATGGAAATTTGGGATATTCCCCAATTTGGTGGTTTATACCGTTCCGTTGGAACTACACCTATCCAAGTTCCAACGGAACGATATAATTACCAAATGATAGGAGCCTCCCATCATCGAACCTTCCGTCCTTTCCACTCATAATTCTTCACAAAATTCCCAGCAATACCTACCACTACAATATAAAGAATGTGTAAAAATTGAGCAGGAATAAACCATTTCATTAATTCGGACTTATTGAAATAGGCACTCATTTTTCCCAGAAAAAAATAATCTGCCAATGACTTGAAAAAGAGTTGAAAACCAAAAGCGACTAACATCATCCTTCCAAAGAAAGGCCAGCTCAACAAACTAAATACAATACTCATACAAAGAAACAACACCATTGCTAAGATGAATATAATTTCCCATTCTCCATATCCAGCATTCTTAGTTGCCCATCGGAGCCGTTGATTGAAAAAAGATTTGTAAGTTGGTTTCGCTTTGGTAAGTATGGTTGCATTACGATTTTTTAGGAAGGCGATTTGGTCTGGAAAAGATTTTGACATTTTATGCATCAGTAAAATATCATCTCCGGATGCTATATTGTTGATCCCATCAAAACCGTTCACTTCATAAAACGCTTTTTTATCATAAGCTAGATTGGCACCATTGCAAGTATTCATAAATTTCCCTTGAATGCCAGCACCAGTTACACACATCATCCCTACAAAATCTAGAGATTGAAATCGTTCGATCAAATTTTGTTCATCATAGAAATTGACGGGAGCAGCAATGAATTTAGCTTGTTTCTGTTCATAAATACATGCAAAATAACGCAACCAATTTTCAGGAACAATACAATCTGCATCTGTACAAACAATTAAATCCCCTGTCGATTGTTCAACCGCAATTTCAATCGCTTTCTTTTTGTAAGAATTTATTTGATTATTTTTCAAATGATCTGACAAGTAAATCAATTTGGCAAATTCATAAGACTGAACGATCTCAGCAGTAGCATCTTCAGAATAATCATCAATGACAATGACTTCAAATAAATGGGTTGGATAATGCTGTTGTTGAATTGAGTCTAAACATGCACCGATATTGTCTGCTTCATTTCTAGCAGGAATCAGGACACTAATTTTTGTAGATGGTGAATACGATGTTGGAATTTCCCATTCAGCTAAAGCGTTCCACTCTCGAATATATCTTCGAATGACATAGCAATAAAAAACAGTTAGGAAAACTGAGATAAAGCCATACACGATTAAAAATGGGGACCAGGACAAAGCAATAAGCATCCCTAAATTTAATCAAATAAATTATCGTACTTGTTAGAATCTGGTTTCGCTTGTTTTGTCTTAGGAGTGTTTGTTGGAGGTTTTGTTTCCTTGACTGTCAAATCTTCTAGTTGTTGTTCAATTTCAGAGATATCTAAAAAATCGTCTTCAGCAACCACTTCTGCATCGGCATCAGTTATATCTTCATATTCGGTGTATTCAGGTTGTTGTGCTTTCTTCATTTGGCCGCTAACTTCTGCAACTTTATTTTTCACAACTGCTTTACTGAATAAATATCCACCGACCAATGGAAACGCAAAGAAGGTCAACAATGCTTTACCGACACTCATCATCGGACTAGCTTTGAAATTACTAAAGATTGATTTGAACCAACCAGTAACTACTGATCGATTTAAAAAGAATGCAACTATGAATAATATTGGACCAATTAAACCTAATATCCACCAAAGACCTTTTGTAAGGTAAAATAATCCAACTAAAACAGCGATCATCATTATGATAGAAATGAACCCACCGCCTGATCTATTATTTTGTCTAGCCATTTTGAAATATGTTTATACTATTTAGACTAATAAAACACGAAAAGTTGCTCTAAAGTTCGTTGAAAAAAATGACATCACGATGCTTTTGATTGCTTTATTTGCATTTCATAGAGTTCTTTATAATGTCCACCGTCTAATGCTACCAATTCATCATGAGAACCTAATTCTTGAATATTTCCTTTATTAAGTACTAAAATGTTTTCTGCGTGGCGAATGGTTGATAATCTATGCGCAATAATGATGGAAGTTCGTTTGGCAATCAATTTTTCAATTGCATATTGAATAACGGATTCTGTTTCACTATCCACTGAAGAAGTCGCTTCATCCAAAATCAAAATATCAGGATCAAAAACCAATGCTCTAACAAATGAAATCAGTTGTCGTTGCCCCATTGATAGGGTAGCACCACGTTCTCGAACTTCATAATCATAAGCACCGGGCAACTTTTCAATAAACTCATGTGCACCAATCAATTTAGCTGCATCGATCACATCTTGTCTTGAAATAGTATCATTCATCAACGTGATGTTCTCATGAACAGAACCAGAAAATAAAAACACATCTTGTAATACCACAGCAATACGATTACGTAAAGAATCTAGTTGGTAATCACGAATATCAACTCCATCAATTTCAATACTGCCACTATTGATTTCATAAAAACGATTCAGGATATTGATAATAGTTGTTTTACCAGAACCAGTACTTCCGACAATCGCTAATGTTTTTCCAGCATCTAATTTTAGACGGATGTCTTTCAAAACATAGTCCACATTATTGTAAGCAAAATTGACATCTTTGAATTCAACAACCCCCGATAGATTTTCGGCTTTAATAGTGCCAGTATCTTTAATCACATCGTCATTATCCAACGTATCAAAAACACGATTCGCCGCAACCATTCCCATTTGAAGGGTATTGAATTTATCTGCTAATATTCTAACAGGGCGATACATCATAGATAAGTAAATGGGGAAAGCAACCAATGCACCAATCGTCACATCATCAGATATAACACCGCGTGCACCCCACCAAACCATTAGTGCTAATGAAGCCGCTGAAATTAATTCAACTACTGGAAAGAAAACGGCATAATAAAAAATGGAATCTAAATTCGCTTGCGTATATGTCTTGTTGATGGTTTTAAATTTTTCCATCTCCTGTTCTTCTGCATTAAATATTTGAACAATTCTCATTCCAGATATTCGTTCTTGCAAAAAAGCATTCATGGTTGAAACTTGTGTTCTAACAATCTCATAAGCCGCTTTCACTTTTTCTTTAAATACATAACTCGCCATAATCAATAATGGCAATGTTGTCAGGCAGACCAATGTCAATTTCCAACTTGTATACAACATAATAAATAGTACAGAAAATATGGTCAAGATATCTGCCATGATCGTAATCACGCCTTGCGAAAATATACTGTTGATAGTTTCAATGTCATTGATAGTTCGTGTGGTGGAAGTCCCAATTGGTGTCGTATCAAAGTAACGTAATTTCAAGGAAGAGATATGGTTAAATACGCGTACTCGCAAATCTCGAATCACGGATTGTCCCAACCAATTTGAAGAAAATATAAAGATGTATCTCAAGATCACTTCCACAAACAACAATCCAAACAAGATCATTACAATTTTCATCATCCCAGGTACGTCGTATTGAAATATGTAGTCATCTACCATCACTTGAATAAAGTAAGGTCGCATGGTGGAGAGTGGGGCGAGGATGACGGCGAGGATGATGGCAGTCCAGAAAATACGACGATATGGTTTTGCTAAGGAGATGATTCTCTTTAGTAGGTTGTAGTCAAATCGTTTTTTTTCTTGCTCGCTCAATGTCATTGTTATTTGCTTTCAAAGGTACTATTATCGTTCTATTCTTAAGTATTTTTTTTCGCACAGATATCACAGATAATCGCAGATATTTATTTCTGCAATTGAAAAAAGATTAAAGAAAATTATCGCAAATCATTTACTATTCTAATTATCGACTTTTGTGCTTCAAATCTAGCTACATTAAAATTGATTAACAATCCTGTTGAACATTTAGATAATTTAAGGTAGGTTAATAATTGCTTTGCCATCACTTTTTTGAGACTTTCAACTGATTTTATTTCAATGATGACTTTGTTTTCTATAATTAAATCCAATCTTAATCCTATCCCTAAATCAATTTTATCATAAACTACAGAGACAGGCACTTGGGTTTTCGTTTCAAGTCCACATTTTCTAATTTCATAAGCTAAAGCCTTTTCATAAATACTTTCTAGTAAGCCAGGTCCAAGGTTATTTAAGACTTTAAAAGCTGCACCTCGGACAATATAAGTTATCTCATTTTCTGTCATAATAATTTCAAGTTAAATTAAAAATCAATTCCTTCAAGTTCTTCATCTGCGGTTATCTGCGAAATCTGCGCGCAAAAATAATAATCACATAACCCCCTCATCCGCAAAACTATAAAACCCCAACTCCGAAACAATCAAATGATCCAAAACAGAAATATCCAAAGTCTTTCCAGCAGCCTTGATCTTCCGAGTCAAATCAATATCTGCCTGAGAAGGTTTCAAATTACCAGAAGGATGATTGTGGCAAAGAATAATAGAAGAAGCTAAATGTTTGAGTGCCTCATTGAAAACCAACTTTGCATCAACGACAGTACCGGAAACACCACCTTTAGAAATTTCCTTTTTGCCAATTACCTCATTAGAGCGATTCAATAATAAGATCCAGAATTCCTCATAATGCAAATCCTTAATCGTTCCTTTAATAATTTGGTGGGCATCCTCACTCGTCCGAATCTGTGGTCGTTTTTTAACTTCAGACAAATTTCTTCGTTGACCCAATTCCAAAGCAGCAGCGATTTTGATGGCTTTCACTTTGCCGACACCTCGTACTTTTCGGAGATCATCGATGGATGCTTTTCCAAGTTGATGTAAATTGTTGTCAAATGCTCGGAGTAGATTTTGAGCAACCTCCACTACAGAAGTGCCCTTGGTTCCGAAGCCTAAAAGAATGGATAATAATTCAGCGTCTGATAACGCTCTTTTTCCTTTGTTTAATAATTTTTCTCGTGGTTGGTCATCTTCAGCCCAATGTTTTACTGGAATGAAGTCATCGTAATTTTTCATTTCT
>CALDGQ010000137.1 GCA_937941765.1 uncultured Saprospiraceae bacterium | reverse complement strand
AAAGAAAAATTGTCTAGAAAAGGATAGGCAGGAAACAAGTCCTGCCTACTGTGGATGATTACTCTAGAGCAACCTCCTTTATGCTATAAAATTAATAAATTTTTCAGTGAACTACTTGGTTTTTTACATAGTACCTTTGTGCTACCTTATAACCTAAGTCAGTTCCATTTGTGTTGCGAACTGTATTATAAGACCTTTTAGGAGTTAACTTATCTATTACCATTTCCCCATCACCAGAAGAAGATACACATAATTTAACTTGACTTTTCTCAGACCTTAATCTTGAACGAATTGCATTGGCAGTTGATTGTTTACTTTTACTCGCCTTAGTTGGATATCTACGTGTAGTTGATTCCATTACATAATTCACTTCAAGTGCACATCCTGCTGTAAATTTTTCTTCCTCGCATTCCAACTGACTAGTATCAGTCGAAAAAAAGAAGCATTCAATAACAACACCGAGCTCAACATTGCCAAAATAGCAACGGAGCCTAGCGAATAGAAAAACGGTTTTTTGCTTTTCAAATTTTTCATTTTTAAAAATTTTAAATGTTTAACAATATGACTGTTATATCGCAGCAGCAATTTGAGAAATGTCCAGGTCACGCATTTTACAATAATTTCGAAGTTGCTTCGCTGAAAAATCAGCATGGAAAATGTTAGGGTGTCAAAAACAAACTCTGTATTGATTCAGTCCAAAGATATGGGAATGCTTTAAATAAAACAAACATTTTGTGTTATTTATTTAATAAATAAAACATTTTGTTTTATTTTGTACATTAAGAAGTGATTATGGATTATAAAAGTTTATAATGTTTAAACGCTTATACCATTTAGTGTTTCCAATATGTATTTGGATTCTTAAAAAGAGTAGTGCTTATATTGTTGTAAAAAGTGAATTCAGATATACCTCAAAATACCAAACAATCAACAACCGTCTTCATCCCAATAAAAATAACCGTCCGACCTTCAGGGGTGACCGGATTGTCTTCATCATCAACTAATGTATCTTCCACAAAAGCTAATAAATCTTCTTGCGTATAATCTTTGAAAAATGGGGTAATCTTGTCTTGAAATTCCGTCCCCGTTGTTTCATTGAAAATTTCCCAATTCTTTTCTTCGGTACTTTCGATATCCGTGGGATCGATAACTTCCAATTCACTTCCAAAAGCAGAATAAATGACGAGGAATAAAAAGATCATAATTTTGTTCTCTTCTTCTGTCAACATTTCAAATCCTTCTGATAAAACATAGGACAACAAGGCTGGTTGCGCTTGTGATATTTCTTCTATAATTTCTTTGTCATCTTGTCTTTCTATGTGATCGATGATGTCATCAATTTGCCGCTCTGTGATCATTGCCATATTTGGTACCTCTATTTACTTAACTTCCATTATTATTAATTCAACACGTTGATTTTTCTTTCTTCCTGCTAAGGTATCATTATCTGCGATAGGTTCGGTTTTTCCATAGCCTCTATACAACACTTGGTCTACAGAAATTCCTTTTTCTATGAAATAGGAGCAAACAACTTTAGCTCTTTCGGTGGATAATTCATTGGCAAACTCACTGCTACACCAGCCGTTGGTATGTCCACCGACTTCGACAATTACATTTTTGTTGTCGGAGAGAAATTTAGTCACACGCTCCAACTCTGCATTGGAGATTGATTTCAAACTGGTCTTGTTGGCATCGAAGAAAATGTTGTTTAGTGGAATTACTTGACCCACTTTTATTGGAACTAACAAGATGTCTTTTTTGACTTCTTTATATTCTTTGACCAATGGTGGTTCTTCTTCCTGTTCTGGTTCTGGAATTTCTTCAACGACTTCGACTTCCTTTTCTTTTTCTTTGAGTGTTTCTTTTAGTTGACGTTCTGCTTCTCGCTTGTAACGATACTCCAATTCATAACTGACTTCTTTTTCTAAGGTAGAACGTACTTCTGATTCCATTTGCCCGCGGATTTCAGCTTCCAATGCTTCCCGTAATTCTGCTGCTATTTTTTTTGTCAACTCGTCATTGTAAGTTTCAACTTTACTACTTTCTAGTTTGCGTTTTTCTTTTCGTAATTCTTTTGCTAAGTCGGTTCGATAATCTTCTACTAAATCTTCACGATCATTATTACTTAACAAGTCAATTTCATCCGACAAGTCTTTTACTAAATTTTCGTTTACACCATCAATCACATCATCCATAATTTCTAATTTGATATCAGTAGCCAATTCAGTTGTTAATGCTTTGCGAACTTTACTTTCTAATTCACTTAAATTAATATCACCATCAACTGCTATCTCTTCTTTTTCTTCCTTTTTTGGTTGCTCTTTTACAGGAGGTTTATTGTCTTTGCTGTTTTTATTATAGCGTTCGTTGTACTTTCTTTTTAATTCGTCTAATTCCTTGTCTTTTGTTTTTACTTCGAGGGTTTTGTCATTAGGTTCTTCTTTCGGTGTATCTGCTATTTTTCCAGTTGCTTTGTTATATTTTGCTCTTAATGCTTCCAGTTCTGCATTTCGTTTTTTAGAAACTTTGGTTTTAACTGGCTCTTGCTTTTTATTCTTTTTGACGCGCAATTCTTTCAAATCGCCGTTAAGCCGATCTAATCTTTCTTGCATTGCATTTACTTCAGGATTATCACTTGATCTTTTTACGCCTTTATCTGAGTCTAATTCTTTTAACCGCTTTCCTGATAATTCTAAATTTTCACTTGGAGCAAAGTAGCCATCTACTTCGGCAGTCAACGCTACATCATCTCCATACGGAACCACAATTGTAAAATCACCTTCATTGCTAGATTCCGTCGCTCTTTTATTCTTTTTGTTTTTGATGTTACGCGTTTTCAATTTTGCTTTGATTGGTCGATTGGTTTCAGCATCAATCATACGACCACTTAATAATACAACAGGTTCAGGTTGTACTTCTTTTGGCAAACGAATTCTGAAAATATCAGACATCCCATTTTCATCATCAGAAGAGAAGTAAGCGTAATCTCCGGATGCTGGAATGGTATAACTATAATCATTGCCTACTGTGTTTATTTTTTTTCCTAAATTTTTCGGTTTACTCCACTTCGTCCAACTTTCGTCCAGTCGTCGACTCATGAACATGTCCAATCCACCATACCCCAAATGACCTGCACTACTGAAATAAATTGTTTTCCCATCGGCAGCTAAGAACACGCTACTTTCTTCGTTTACGGAGTTGATTGTTTTTCCCAAATTTTTTGGTTTGCTCCATTGTTTATTACTTCCTTTGAAAGAAACATACAAATCTCGCTTACCCATTCCCTCTTCTCTTTCGACTGCCATCAACAATATGTTTCCATCATTATTGACATGGTAACCAACAAACGGACTTGCATTTTTATGATCTTCAATTTTCAAAGATTTGGGATCGGTCCATGCACCTCTTTTATTTTTAGAAGTCGACACCCCATGCTTTACAGATTTGCGGTAATCACTTCCTAAGTACAAAACATCACCTGTTGGATTGACACTGACGACAAAGTCATGATCTTCGGTGTTTAATGGACTGTGAATCGGTTTTGCAAATCCCCATGTACCATCAGATTCCAATTTGGAAACCCAGATATCATCATTTTTATCTTCTCCTTCATTTAGTGGATGGAATTTTCTTGCTAAATATAAAGTTTTGCCATCAGGAGAAATAACTGGCAATCTCTCTGCATAACGAGAATTTACTTTCTTTCCCAAATTTTCTTTATCGGCTACTTCTTCTTCATATTCAATTTCATCTACTGAAATATTAATCGCTTCCTCACTTCCTGAAACACCGATGGCATCAATTTGATTGGAACCCATCACTCGACCTGTTTTCATTTCAAGTCGTAGTAATTTTACTTTATAATCTGTTTTGTCAAACTCAACGGTAAACAATCGACGCTTCTCCTCTTTATATGGTTCTGGATTGTCGTTTTCGTAAACAGTGTGTTTTTTATTATTGGTATCGTATAAAACAATTTTTGAAATACTACCTGGATTTTTACTCTCGGCAATCACAACTTGTGATACTTGAATTTGCTCCAAAAATTTCACGCGAATAAACTCCAACGTATTTACTTCATCCTTTTTAGGTGCCCATGCCCAATGCGCTACCTCGCCATCGGTCATTGCATTGGGTACGCCAACAACTTGTTTGGCAGCATAATGTTCATTACCATATTGACTGGAATAGGAGATGACTTCACTAGCCCATTGAATTTCTTGAGCAAAAGAAAAGGTAGTTGCAAAAAGTGAAACGAGTAATAAAATTGATACTCTCATAACTTAGGGAAAATATTGATTTAATAAAAGTAGTTTTAAAGTAATGCTAATTGTTGAAGTAAGATTTCTTTTTTCATGGGGGAAACTTCAAAAGTGGTATCATCCGACATCTCAACCATACCTTTCTTTCCTCGGATGAACTTACGTACATGATGTAAATTAACTAAGTAAGATTTATGTACTCTAACAAAGTCTTGGTTTTCTAAGATAGTCTCGTAATGTTTAAGCGTTTTTGTTATCAATATATTGCCTTTATCTATGGTAATAAATTGAGTATAATTTCCTTCCGCTTTGCAATAAACAATAGAAGCGAATGGAATAAATAAAAATCCTTCAGAAGTTGGTAAGGCAATTTTTTTTATTTCTTTCGAAAATATATTTGACCAAAAAATCGATTCCTTATTTTGTGATTTTTGTTTTTGTTTTTTTGATCTAACTTTTTCTACAGAAGTAATGAGGTCATCAATATCGATTGGTTTCATCAAGTAATCACTAGCAGAAAATTTGAATGCTTTAACGGCATATTGATCATGTGCTGTCGTAAAAATAACATCGAATGGCAATTGATTCGTTCCATAATGTTCTAACAAAAAGAAGCCGTTTTTCATCGGCATTTGGATATCCAAAAAAACCAAATCAGGTTTCAATTCATCAATGACTTCTTTGGCTTCATCAACCGATGCAGCTTCACCTATGATGGCAATATCATTACAATATTCATCGCACATCATTTGTAAGGTTCTTCTGTTTTTTATTTCGTCATCAACGATGATCGCTCGCATTGTTTTGATTTAAAACGGTGAACGGTAGACGGCATTGAACCGCAGAATATCGAACAAGCCTGCCTGACTACAGTCAGAGCAGACAGGGAACCGCAGAATGTCGAAGTTGAGTACGCTAGTAAACACGTATTTAAACGAATTCATGTGTGGATGTCCACGAGCTCAACTTCGATATTCAATATTCTGCGGTTCGATATTCTGCGGTTCAATTTCCGTAAACCGGTGTATCCAAATTTAATCAAAAAAAGGGACCTGCCCTTACGAACAAATCCCTTTTATTATTTATTTAATGTTTTCTATACAAGCTTTCTCACCACAGGCGCCGCTGCTAACATTTCCTCACTTGCTTTGTCTGCATACTTTTCAAAGTTATTATTGAATGCTGTAGCTAGATCATTCGCTTTCTTGTTGTAATCATCTTTATCTTCCCAAGTGTGTTTTGGATACAATAATTCTGCTGGTACATCTGGACAAGAAGTCGGCATCATCAACCCAAATACTTTGTGTTTGACATACCCTACGTTATCTAATTTCCCTTCCATTGCAGCAGAAATCATAGCTCGAGTATAACTCAATTTCATTCGTTTTCCAACACCGAAACTACCTCCTGACCATCCAGTATTGATCAACCAAACATTTACATTGTATTGTTCAATTTTCTTCGCCAACATCTCTGCATACTGAGTCGGATGCAATGGCAAAAATGGCGCACCAAAACATGCTGAGAAAGTCAAAGTAGGATCTACTACACCCGCTTCTGTCCCTGCAACCTTTGCAGTATAGCCAGAAATAAAATGATACATAATTTGCCCTCTATCCAGTTTTGCAATCGGAGGTAAAACCCCTAATGCATCTGCTGTTAAGAAAAAGATATTATTTGGATGTGGCCCTCTCGACGGAACCATAATGTTATCTATATGATGAATCGGATAAGAAACTCTTGTGTTTTGAGTGATTTTTGTATCCTCATAATTTGGCGTTCTTGTTCCTTCATGGAATTGGATATTTTCAAGAATAGCACCATGCCTGATAGCGTTGAAAATTTCTGGTTCTTTCTCTTCTGCTAGATCAATAGTCTTTGCATAACATCCACCTTCAAAATTAAAGACACCACTATTTGACCAACCATGCTCATCATCTCCAATCAATTTTCTATCAGGATCTGTTGACAAGGTCGTCTTACCAGTCCCAGACAATCCGAAGAATACGGAAGTATCTCCATTGACACCAACATTTGCAGAACAATGCATTGATAAGATTCCTTTTTCTTGTGGTAGATAATAATTTAAAACAGAGAAAATTCCTTTTTTGATTTCACCAGTATAACCAGTTCCACCAATGATAATTTTCTTCTTAGAAAAATTAATGATTGCAAAATTGTGTTGTCTCGTTCCATGCTCTTTTGGATCCGCCATACAACCAGGCGCACAGAGTATTACCCATTCAGGATCAAACGCTGAAATTTCTTCTTTTGTCAATCTTAAAAACATGTTGCTTGCAAATTGACTACTCCATGGATATTCCGCTACCAAACGGATCTTCAATGAATGTCTTGGATTCGCACACGCTTTTACATCTCTTACATAGACATCTTTTCCATCGAAATATTTTTCAATTTTAGATTCTAGTTTTGCAAAGTTAGTGGGTTCAAAAGGTAGGTTGATGTCACCCCAATCAACGGTATCTTTGGTCACATCATCTTTGACAATAAAACGATCTTTGGGAGATCTTCCAGTGAATTCACCAGTCATGATAACGAGTGCACCAGAGTCAGAAATTACACCTTGTTTTTTTTGAACAGAATGCTCCATCAATTCTTCAGGAGTTAAATTCCAGAATACATTTTCTGGATTCATAATATTCAATTTAAATAGGTCGGCAGACGGATTTTTGTGTCCGGTCTCTTTCATAATTAAATTATTGGTTAGACTTTATTACTGGGGTAAGGTCTTAAAGTAGTTGGTTAATTTGTAGTAATAATGTCTATGGTTAAAATGGTAGAATATCAATACAAATATACTACTTTTCTAAATACAATAATAGGGCTGATGTGGATAGAATTGACTTGATTTAAGAAAAAAATCAAGAATAGAATTTGTGAAAACTACAGTAAGTAGACAAAGTTAAGATGGTATAAACAACTTGTTTAGAATTTACCTCGAAGTGCAACAATGAAATTTCGACCAGGCGCACTAACACCTGAGGCAAATGGCCGATAGTGCAAATCCGTAATGTTTTCAATTGCTAGATCAAAATTAATTCGTTCACTTATTTTAAATGAAGAATAAAGATTGAAAGTTGTCCAAGCCAAAGTACCTTCTGGTGTAGCATATTCTACATTGTCTGCAGTACCTGCTATACTTCCTGAAGAAGTTTGTCCGTATTTGGAAAGTGGTTTTAAACCATTATATCTTACCACACCTTTTAATAAAATGGGACCTTTGTTAAACGTTAAGTAAGTTTGTCCATAGGTTGGCGGAATATGATCTAATGGTGCCATGTAAGTTGAATCGCCAACAGTGATTTCTCTTTCTCCATTTACAATGTTATAACTTGAACCAAATTCCCAAGTTTCATTCAACTTCATCATTAAATTCGCAGAAAATCCTTTCACAGTTCCTTTATCTGCATTGACATTTGCTTGTACAATCAAATCATATAACAACGAGTCTCCACTCGGCAAAGTCGCGTTGGATCGCACCAATGCATCTTTCAGTTCTGTCATAAAACCAGTTGCACTTATTTTAAATACCTTTCCAGTTTTCTTATTGCCGCTACCCGATTTTAATTGACCGAATTGTTTCCCAATCGTTAATTCATAATTGGTCGCATGCTCTGGTTTTAAATCAGGATTTGGAATAGAAATAAACCCATTCTTTTCACGAATTTTTCCAAAGTCATCTATGTTAGGCGCTCTAAAAGCAGTAGAAACTAAGGCTCTCATTTGGAGTTTTCGCTTACCATTGTAAGTAAGACCAGCACCCCATGTAAATGCACTGTTTGAATTATTGATTCCATCTAAATATTCCTGCGGCCACTCAATTGGATCATCTTCTCCAAAGGTTGAACTTAATCCGATGGTTGTGTAACGTACTCCACCATTAAAATTCAATGTGGAATCACGAGTACCCCAGCGATAATTCATATAGCCTGCATAGTTGTGTAGGGTGCTTCCACCGCTTGGATATCGCGTATTGATATCGTAACTGACCGTTTCATCTTTTAGATGTATTCTTCCAGCTCGCGAATCAACAGTATTATAATTTGCTTCTAAACCATAGAATATATTGCTCCTTTTATTCTTCCCAATTGCTTTATCCAAATCCATTGTTATAGAATATACGGATACTCTTTCCTTATTAAATTCTCTTCTCGCTTTTGCAAATTTTCTTCTAAAACGATCTTCTTTTATATTTTGATAAGAAGCTATAATACTTCCTTTATCATACAGTGCTGTTCTTCCCAACATTCTTGTCTTCAATGAAGCCATCAATCTATTTTGTGGACCATAATACCAGTCTATCCATTTTAGATTATTTTCTTCATTTGTGAATGTTGTCAATTGGTCATAACGACTAATATTACTTGAAGTCGAAGCTTGAAGATTTAAAACAAAATACAAACTATCGTGTGGTTGAAATTTAAGCTTTTGCAAAAAATCTGTTTGTGAATATCCTGTTCCAATTTGTAAATCAGGAGAACTATTTTCATAAATCAAATCTACCCCATCTTGTCGCACCGCATAGTTGATTCGCTTTCCGAAATCTGGATAAAGAGAATCGCGTTTTGATCCTGCTCTGATATCTCCAAAATTAGAATAAGAAATACTTGACAAGCTTCCCCATTTTTTCCCACTATAATCTATATCTAAGTGAAATGTTTTTTCTGTATTGGCAGTTGCATATCTAACAAATGCGCCAGTCGTTAATTGATCTTCTGGAGATTCTTGACTGTAATTTATTTTGGGATCTCTAGTTCTAAAATGAACAACTCCTCCCAATGCATCACTTCCATACATTAACGAACCTGGACCATATATTACTTCCATTCGTTCCAACACTGAATTATCAACAGTAATCGCATTTTGCAAATGACCATTTCTATAAATGGCGTTGTTCATACGGACTCCGTCCACAACAAGCAATACCCGATTGGCTTCAAAACCTCTAATAACAGGACTTCCACCTCCTCCTTGGCTTTTTTGCACAAATACATTGGCATGGTCTCGCAACGCATCTGCAGCTGTCTGAGAATTGGTAACTGCGATATCTTCTGCGGTAACCTTATCTATTTCATGTGGTATTTCATCTTCCAATGCGTCTGTCTTTCCGATTACTACTACTTCACCTAAAAGATTTTCATCTGGAAACATTTTTATCACTAGATTTAATTTTCTAATCTGATAAACAGGTAATTTCAATGTAGCATATCCTACGTATGAAAATACGACTACATCACGATAACTTAGGTCCTTTAATACAGCGGTACCATCCAATTCTGTTGTGGTAGAAAATTTTTGATCTTCTGTATATACATTTACAAACATCAATGGCTCTTTAGTGAGCCCATCAATGACTGTAACAGTCATTTCGCTAACATTTTTTGCATACGAATTAGGTGCTGCATAAGAGCTTATGCCGCAAATTGAAAAGATCATTAAAAATATACAAATTTTTAATGATGTGTAGTTACTTGATTGATAGTACTTCACGCTTTAATTTTTCGGGAGCTTGATTGTGAACGTAGTTCCCTCATTTATAGCGGATTTAGAGACAAATATCTTGCCAGAATGGTAAGTTTCTATAATGCGTTTTGCTAATGATAAGCCTAATCCCCAGCCTCTTTTTTTCGTGGTGAAACCTGGTTGAAAAACAGTCTTGTGTTTTGAGGAAGGAATTCCTTTTCCTGTATCAGATAAATTGATTGTTACAAAGTCTTTATCCTCTTCCACATCAAATGTGATTTGTCCTTCTCCTTTTTCCATAGAATCAATTGCATTTCGAACAATGTTTTCAGCCACCCAATCAAAAAGTGGTGGATTGATATTTACAAATATTGGCTGGGTAGCGTTTTCTTGTTCGTACTTAAAATCAATTTTCCGAGGAGCTCGACGACTCATATATTTTTTGACTTCTGATAATTTTTCCAAAATATCAGTTTTATCTAGGGTCGGTTCGGAGCCTATCTTAGAAAATCGATCTGCGATCAATTCCAAACGCCTTACATCGTTTCTTAATTCTCCAACAATCTCTGTTGTTTCAGGATTTTGTTCATTCGTCAATTTTAAATGTTCTATCCATCCAACTATAGCACTGATTGGTGTTCCTAATTGATGTGCAGTTTCTTTGGCCATTCCAACCCATACTCGATTCTGTTCGGATCGTCTTGCATTACTAAAAGCTAAATATCCAAATGCAATAAAAGCGGATATTAAAAAAAATTGGATGATCGGATAAAAAGTCAACATCCTTAACAACCAGGAATTTTTAAAAAATAAATATTGTTTCGAGTTGGGACTTGATATAATAAAAGGTTCTTGACCTGTTGCTTTTATTTTTTCTAATTCGTTTTTTAAGAATTCAAGATCATTGTCTTCTTCTTCTCCGAAGTTTCTGCCAGACTCTATAACACCAGTTTCACCAACAAGTATAATAGGTATCGTAGAATTAGATCGAATAAAATCAGTTTGGAAAGTTACATCACATATAGCCTCGTTTTCATTTCCAATAGAGATTTGTTCCAAAGCGCTTTGCAATTGAATCACTTTTTTGAGCTCTTCATCTGCAATTTTCGAAGCTAAAAAGTTGGTATAAAGAATCGATATGATAATAATGATAATACCAGCAATCGCTAGATATATTTTCCATCTTGATTTTCGAGTATAAATATCCATTGGGATATGTGTAGGTTTTAATCGGTGTGATCCTTCCTAAGGAAACTATTAATTGCAATCAATTATTTTACAAATTGTTACATCAAACAAAAATTTAAAATATGAAAAATATATTAGTTTTAGCATTATTTTTAGCAATAGCATCGCTTTCTTTCATGTTGAATAGCAGATAGATGACTCAAAGAGTAAGATGTATAACTACATAAAGCTGAATTCGAAGAAGCAAAACTCAAAATGAACCAAGTAAACCAACAAGAATTTGATTCAATTTTTAATGCAAATTATGAACGTTTAGTTCGAGTTTCATATTTATTGGTTTCGGACTTAGCCATCGCAGAAGATATGGTTCAAGAGGTATTTATTAAATTTTGGGAACGACGTACGGATATTACAATTGAAAAAACAGTTTACGGATATTTAAAAAAAGCGGTCATATTTCGATCTATCGATTATCTGCGAAAGAAAAAAAAGTTGGATGAACATAATGAAATCCAACAATACACCTCCTTAAAAGTAAATTTGCAATCACCAGAAGCAGATCTCCTATCTAAAGAAAATTTGCTCGCCATCTATAACAAAATTGAAGCCCTCCCAGATAAAAGTAAGCTAATCTTCAAGCTAAGTCGATTTCAAGAAATGAGTTATTCAGAAATTGCATCCCAACTAAATATCTCAATCAAAACGGTGGAATATCATATTTCAAAAGCGCTCGAATTATTGACAAAATCGATTTTTGGACTCTTGATTATTGGGTTTTTAGAAGCATGATAGTTCATTTACCTTAAGCCGCACAAACCAAAATCAAATTTCTTCGTCAAGAAAATTAAATAAAAACAAAAAATAGTTTAGGGTATAACATCTCGAGATTCGTCTTGTAAGAAAAAGACATCTAATGGAAGATTCTCGTTATCAAATAATCGTCCGATTTCTTCAAAATGAATTATCGCAGGAAGAAACTAAACAATTCATCAAATGGCGAAATCTATTGCCAGAGAATGAAGAGCAATTTCAGGAAGTAAAATTTCTTTGGGAAAAAGCACACCTTTCTGCGGAATCAATTGATATATCAGTTGATAAGGAGGCTGCTTTGACAAAAGTACATAGTCAGATCAAACCAACAAAAGTGGTCTCGTTGAACAACAATAAACGACGCAGACTTTTACGTTGGGCAGCAGCGGCAGCGATATTATTATTAATTGGTGGAGGTCTTGGTTATGATATGCTTTTCAATAAAGCTGTTATAGTAAACTTTGCAACAAAAGAGGGTGAGCAAAAAGAAGTCACGCTCCCAGATAGTAGTAAAGTTTGGCTAAATGAAAACTCCAGTATCTTTTATGCTTCCAAACCTTATAGAAATTATCGAATAGTCACATTGAGTGGAGATGCGATCTTTGAAGTCACTCCTGACAAAACTAAGCCATTTACCGTCACTGCTACAGACCTGTCCGTCACTGTATTGGGTACAAAATTCAATGTCAATTCCGGAGTGAATAATTCTCCTTATGTGCACGTATTTCATGGAAAAGTAAAAATTTCTCCTCTCAATAAGAAAGGAGAAGAGAATAATATCATACTAACCAAAGATATGACTGCCGAATTTGACAAAACTAAAAATAAATTGGCGCTCACAAATGATTTATCTCTTAATCATCTTTTCTGGGAAACACGAACGTTAATTTTCAAAAATCAAGCATTAGAAAAAGTTATTTCAGAAATCGAATCTGCTTACAAAGTTAAAATCGACCTATCCAATAACAAGATGTTGAGTTGTCCTTTTACAGGAAGATTTCAAGATCAAAATATTGATGAAGTATTGGAAATCTTGGAGGACTTATTTGGTCTTCAAGTGAATAAACAAAATTCTTTAACCTTTAAAATAACCGGTGGATCATGCAATTAACATTAAACTTACAACGCTTTTTCACAATACTGCTTTTATGGATTGGAGCAACCCAATTTGCAAATGCTCAATCAGCCAATCTACTTGAAGCACCAGTAACTTTAAACTTAGAGAATCAGACTGCAACCCAAGTATTAGAAGAGATTGAAGCACAAACGATTTGTTCGTTTTTCTACAATCCACGAGATTTGAAAAGCGATAAAAAGTACAGTTTCGACAATGAAAAGCTGAAAATAAAAACAGTATTGAATCAACTTTTTCCAAATGATGAAATCAGAATCAAGACTAAAGGAACACAAATAATTTTGGTGAAAAATAAAATCAAAAGTAAAGAAGATCGTCCTAAAGCGAATCAAAAATATACTTTGAGCGGTTACATTATGGATGCAGAAAGTAATGAAACTTTAATTGGCGCAACGATCTTCTGTGCAGAAGTTGAGTTAGGAACCACCACTAATGAATATGGTTTTTATAGCATTACACTTCCTGAAGGTGTTTACGAAATGACTTTTTCTTACGTTGGTTACAACACAAAAATCCAGAAAATTGAATTGAAGAATAACATTGATTTTTCTGCAATGCTATCGATTGGAAATCAGCTAGAAGAAGTTGTCGTAAAAGCCGATGCGACAAAATATAGACATGCTGAAACTCAAATGAGTAGCAACACCATCTCTTTGGAAAAAGTAAAATCCATTCCAGCTTTAATGGGTGAGCGAGATGTTCTGAAAATCATCCAGTTGATGCCAGGTGTACAATCTGGAGGAGAAGGGACTACTGGCCTCTACGTACGAGGTGGCGGACCAGATCAGAACCTCATGTTGCTTGATGGTGTTCCAGTATATAATGCCAGTCACTTATTTGGATTCATGAGTACTTTCAATGGTGATGCTATCAAAAGTGTAGAGTTGATCAAAGGTGGATTTCCGGCAAGATATGGAGGACGGCTATCTTCTGTTATAGATGTGAGAATGAAAGAAGGAAACATGAATAAATTGCATGGTGATTTTACAGTTGGTTTAATTTCTGGCAGATTTAATTTGGAAGGACCCATTATCAAAGAGAAAACTTCTTTTAGCTTTTCTGGACGCAGAACATGGCTCGATATGTTTTCAACCCCTATCCAAAAAAATATTAATAAAAAGGCGCTTGCTACAGACCCTAAACCACTCACTTTATATAATTTCTACGATGTCAATGCCAAAATAAACCACATATTTTCAAGTAAAAGTCGTCTATATCTCAGCACTTACTTAGGCAACGATCATCTTGGATTTAGAAACAATGAGGGTGCCTCAAAAGAGAAAGGCGATATGTATTGGGGAAATAAACTCGTCACTGCAAGATGGAATTATCAGTTTAATCCTAAATTATTTAGTAACACTACGGTGTATATGAGCACCTATGATTTTGACTTTGATAATGAATACATTACGGAACTGAATGCTCCTACTGAAACAACAGAAATTTATTCTTCAAAATCAAAAATTCAAGATTTAGGAGCTAAAATAGATTTTAATTACATTCCTCATCCAAACCATCATATTCGAACTGGTCTAAAATTCGGTCAATATAAATTTACCCCTACAAGTTCTTATTTAGAAGTTACGGAAGCTGAAAATCCAAAGGTTAGTGTTACAAACGAAAGCCCAAAAATCACATCCAATGAGATCAACGCTTATGTCGAAGATGATATGATTATCAACCATCGTCTCAAATTGAATGTCGGTTTGCACGTCGCAAATTTTTCCGTAGAAAAAACAAACTATACTTCTTTTCAACCAAGAGCAGCACTTAGTTTTTTGATAAATGATAATTCATCACTAAAATTTTCTGCAACGAAAATGACTCAATATCTACACTTATTGGCAAGCCCTGGACTAGGGCTACCAACTGACTTGTGGGTTTCAAGTACAGACCAAATCAAACCTGAAAATGCTTGGCAATATGGAGTTGGTTACACCAGAAGTTTAAGTGATGGATACGAGTTGACAATTGAAGGATTTTACAAAGATATGGATAATCTTCTGGCTTATAAATCAGGCTATAATTTTTTCTCTAATAGTAAAGATTGGGAAAACAAAGTTGATGTTGGGTCAGGCATAAGTTTTGGTGGAGAAATATTGTTAGAAAAAACAAAAGGAAAAACAACAGGCTGGATTGGATACACCCTTTCGAAATCAACAAGAACATTTCCTAATATAAATTTTGGAAAAAGCTTCCCGTACAAGTATGACAGAAGACATGATATTGGCGTAGCAGTCATTCATAAAAAAAGTGATCGCGTTGACTTCGGATTAGTATGGGTATATGGTACTGGAAATACTTATACTTTAGGGACAACCAACTACAATGCACTTGGAATAGATTCGAATAATATTGATTTCGAAAATCCTTTTGGCAGTCTTGGATCAACTACTCAAATTGAAAGTAGAAATAATCAAAGGATGCCCGCTTATCATCGCCTCGACCTCTCTGTGAATCTTCATAAGCAAAAAAAACGAGGAAGCCGGACCTGGAGTTTTGGTATCTACAATGTCTACTCAAGACAAAACCCATTTGTCGTAAACAGAGTCGCAAGAAACAACAAACTTGTTTTAGAGCAACAAAGTCTTATTCCTATTCTGCCATATGCCGCTTATTCATTCAAATTTTAAAATAACTTAATATGAAATACCCTATCTCTCTCTTTATATTGATTTTTGTTTTTCTAGGTTGCAAAAAAGAATTGCCTTACCCAGATGTAGAAAAGAAAGACTTAATTGTTGTGAATGGTTTGTTAAATCCTAACAATGACCCAATTATTCATCTTAGCCAAACATGTCATATCACTGAATTAGATTGTGAACAACATAGCTTATTAAATGCTCAAGTTTTTTTAAAAGATGAATCTGGCAATTCATTAGTGGAACTATTACATAGTGAAAATGGAATCTATGTTGCTGACGATTTTCAAGTAAATTCAAATAAACAATACAGTATTGAAGTTGCTAGTACAGGTTTAGAAACAGTAACTGCAAAGACAACCACACCCAATTCTTTTAACTGCCATTTAATAGGCAAAAATGAGGAAATATATCAAAAATATATTTGTCGAACTTTCAAAATTGAAATAGAAGACAATCCAAATGAAGCAAATTATTATTTAATCAATGGTTGGGTAGATATTCTAAATGGACAACATTCTGACGATCAAGAATTCGAATCGAATGGATATATTTTTCCTCATACAGGTTTTCTAACAAGAGATGTTAATGCAGAAAATAACACGATGATTGCTGGTTTAGATATTATTCCTTACCCTTTGGACTTTATTTTTTTGAAAGATGAAAATTTTAATGGCCAAACTTATGAATTGGAATTTGGACTGCATGATTTTGACTTATCTTTTGATCCAGATTGGGAATTAGAAGCACATATTTATGTAAAATCTGTAAACAAGGAGGTATATGATTATTTCAAGTCAATTACCAATTATAAATTGACTCGAGGCAATCCATTTAGTGAACCACATCAAATTTTTTCTAACATTGAGAATGGAGTTGGCATCTTTGGAGGTATTACACAACATGAAATTATTGAACCGCTACCTCAGACCGAATTTTGGCTACCTTTCAATGGAGATTTTATTGCTGAAAACGAAGGTTGTACTGGCCCATGCACCGTCCAATTTAATGTTGAAATGGGTAACGGAATTAATCAATTTTGGGATTTTGGAGATGGTAATACTTCTACTGAAAAAAATCCTGAACACGAATATCAAAATTCCGGTGAATTTATTGTCAGTTTAACCCTAGAGCTCGGTAATAGCACTTGGCAAAGTAGTAGACCCATTGTGATTAATTAATGGAAAACGGTCTTTAAAAAGTTCTTTCTATCTATTACCAAGTAAATTCCATTACGTAACTTTGCAAACTAATATCGCAATGGATTTTACTACAAATGTCAAAAAAGAAAAAAAAGTTACACAACCGAGTCAATAAGGACGAACTCAAAAAAGCAATGCTGGAAAGTGATATCAAACGCACTACCCTTTCCTTTTACAAGTATGTCGCAATCGAAGATCCGAAAGCATTTCGTGATGACCTATATCTTTTGTTTGATGAATTGGATGTGTTGGGCAGAATTTATGTTGCCACAGAAGGATTGAATGCGCAGCTGTCTGTTCCTGAAGTAAATTTTGAAAAATTCAAATCACAACTTTATAGTATTCCCTTTTTGGATGGGGTTCGATTAAATATTGCCATAGAAGATGATGGAAAATCATTTTTCAAATTGGTGATTAAAGTCCGCCAACAAATTGTTGCAGATGGTTTAGATGATGATAGTTTTGATCCTGCAAATAAAGGAATTCATTTAGACGCCAATTCATTTAATGAACTCACCAATGATCCTAACACGATAGTTGTGGATATGCGTAATCACTACGAAAGCGAAGTTGGTCATTTTAAAAATGCAATCACTCCAGATGTTGAAACGTTCAAAGAATCACTTCCAATTATTTCTGATTTATTGAGAAAAGAAAAGGAAAAAAATATTGTGATGTACTGCACCGGTGGTATCCGTTGTGAAAAAGCAAGTGCTTACCTAAAACATCATGGTTACGAAAATGTTTATCAATTAAATGGCGGTATAATCGAGTATGTCCGACAAGTCCGAAAACAAGGATTGGAAAATAAATTCATTGGGAAAAATTTCGTTTTCGATGAACGACTCGGTGAAAAAATAACAGAAGAACCCATTTCCGTCTGCCATCAATGCGGCAATCCAAGTGACCGCCATACCAATTGTGCCAACGATCCTTGCCACATCCTCTTCATCCAATGTGAATCTTGTGCGGAAAAAATGACTGGAACTTGTTCCTCAAAATGCAAAAATTTTCTTGCCTTACCACTAGAAGAAAGAGAAGCAAAAAAGAAAGATGAAGTCTTTAATGGAACCAAGTTTGGGAAAGGACGCTACAAGGCACATCGAAAAGATCATGA
The DNA here is from genome assembly GCA_937941765.1 of uncultured Saprospiraceae bacterium. Classification (GTDB taxonomy): domain Bacteria; phylum Bacteroidota; class Bacteroidia; order Chitinophagales; family Saprospiraceae; genus CALDGQ01. The sequence goes on along the minus strand of CALDGQ010000137.1, from coordinate 6,612 downwards.
ATTAGAATAATTGTTCCACAACTTTAATCGCTGAAAACTCAGAGATTGGCTACTAAAGTCACCGGAACATAAATCCCGTTTGTTTCAAATTAAAAAAAAACATAATTTGAGGGTTCGAAACGATTCTAATAATCTTCGAACCAACATGGCAAAGAAAAGCAAATCCGCAAATAAAGATTTTCCTAAGAAAAAGAAAGCAATAGCAACTCCCAAAGCTATTTCGCATGATCTTGGATTTTTTTCCAATACACGTATTTGGTCTGTACTGATATTCTTATTTGCTTTTTTACTTTATGGAAATACTATCGAGCATCAATACACGCAAGACGATGCTATCGTTATTTATGACAACATGTTTACAACAGAAGGAGTTAGCGGAATTCCTGGGATTCTAAAAAATGATACCTTTTATGGATTTTTCAAAGTTGACGGAAAAGCAGGATTAGTTTCAGGTGGCCGATATCGTCCTTTGACTTTGGTTATGTTTGCGCTTGAATGGCAACTTTTTGGAAAGACAGCATACATTACGCATGTCTGCCACTTCATCAATATTCTGCTATATGCTTTTACTTGTTTAGTCCTTTATCGGTTGTTATTGCGAATTCTTCCTAAGAAAAAAAATCCAGTATATGCTGGCTTCATTGCACTAGGAACCACCTTGTTATTTGCAAGTCATCCAATACACACAGAAGTAGTTGCCAATATCAAAGGGCGTGATGAAATACTCACTTTGCTTGGTAGTCTATACGCTTGTTATATAGCTATCAAAGCACATCAAGATAAAAAACCGATATTGTTGATTGGCTCAGCAATTGTCTTTTTTCTATCGCTATTTTCAAAAGAAAATGCAATAACTTTTGTAGCAGTAATTCCCTTGACCATGTACTTTTTTACGAAGGCAAATTTAGGTGAAATTGTTGGAAAATATTTCGTTCCATTTCTTGTCGCTGCAGTTGGTTTTATTGCGGTTCGTACTATGGTCATCGGATTTGATTTAGGTGGGACTCCTCAGGAATTGATGAACAACCCCTATCTAAAAATTGTCGGTAATAAATATGTACCGTTTTCAGCTGGTGAAAAAATGGCAACGATCATCTACACTTTAGGACTCTATGTCAAACTACTTATTTTCCCACACCCGCTGACACATGATTATTATCCAAGACATATAGACTTGATGACCTGGGGCAATTGGAAGGTGATTTTAAGTTTACTAGTTTATGTTGGGATGGCGGTTTATGCATTTATCGGATTGCGCAAAAAAGACATTGCGTCCTATGCTATATTATTCTTTTTATTGACACTTTCTATTGTTTCAAATATTGTATTCCCAATTGGTACGAATATGTCAGAACGATTTATGTTCATGCCTTCTGTCGGGTTTTGTTTGTTAGTTTCTGTCTTACTGTATCGTGGATTTAATAGAAAAAATGAGGTGTTGACATCTTTCAAAACTTTGATGCCTGCCTTTGGAATAATTGGATTGATTACCATTTTATTTTCGGTTAAAACAATTTCTAGAAATTTTGCCTGGGAAAATAATTACACTTTGTTCATGACGGACATCGAGACTTCAACTAGAAGTGCTAAGTTATTAAATGCGGTTGGAGGAGAATTGAGTGCGCAAGCTTCCAATGAAAAAGATGAGGTCAAAAGAAATGCCATGTTGAACAAAGCAGTTAAAAATTTAAATGAAGCTGTCAAAATTCACCCAACTTACAAAAACGCTTATTTATTGTTAGGGAATGCTAATAATTATCTTAATAAATTTGACGAGTCTATTAAAAATTACGAAAGAGCACTACAACTCGATCCCAATTTTGAAGACGCACACAACAACCTAAATGTCACTTACCGAAATGCAGGACAGTACTACGGTGAGAAAAAAGGAGACCTCACGAAAGCACAACAATATTTAAACATTGCTTATCAACGCAATCCAAAGGACTATGACACGTTACGTTTATTAGGTGTTTCCTATGGTATTCAGAAAAATTCTCAAAAAGCAATTGAGTTTTTCACCAAAGCAATAGAAGTTTCACCCCAGAACGCAGATGCCTACATCAATTTGAGCAGCGCTTACTATTATGCAGGTAATCAAGCCAAAGCAGATGAACTCCAAGCCAAAGCACTCCAATTAGACCCACAAGTATTGACTAAAAGAGGTAATAAATAAAACACTTTGTTACGTCCAAAATTCTAATTTTACACTATGAACGATTCATTATTTTTATCGCTATTTATGGCGTGCATGCTTTTTTCTCAAATAGGCAATGCTCAAAATAATAACAACTCAAATGACGTGAATGCTTGGGTAGAAAGCATCTTCAATTCTATGTCAGAAGAAGAAAGGTTGGGACAACTTTTTATGATTCGTGCACACTCAGACAAAGGGCCTGATCATATCAAAAAGGTAACTGATCTTATTAAAGCGTATCATGTTGGTGGACTTTGCTTTTTTCAAGGGACACCTGAAAAACAAGCAGCGCTTACTAATGATTATCAAAAATTAGCAACCAAAGTTCCTTTAATGTTGTCTATGGATGCGGAATGGGGTTTGGGAATGCGATTGAAAAAAGAAACAATCAGTTTTCCAAGACAATTGGCTTTAGGTGCGATTCAAGACAACTCTTTAATTTATAAAATGGGAAATGAAGTTGCCGATCAATGTCGTCGTTTAGGTGTCCATATTAATTTCGCACCAGTCGCAGATGTCAACAACAACCCAAAAAATCCAGTAATAAACACCCGTTCATTCGGAGAAGATAGATATAATGTCGCAGCAAAGAGCTACATGTACGCATTAGGGATGCAAGACAAAAATGTGATGGCTTGTGCTAAGCATTTTCCTGGGCATGGTGACACGGATGTAGACTCGCACTATGACTTACCGGTTATTTCTCATGACATGACCAGATTGGATAGTATCGAATTATTTCCATTCAAAATGTTGGCACAACAAGGCATCCAAAGTATGATGGTTGCACACTTACATGTCCCTACGATTGATAACCGAACCAATCGACCAACTACACTTTCTAAAAATGCAATTCGTAATTTATTGCAAAAAAAATTGGGCTTCAATGGATTGATATTCACAGATGGATTGGGTATGAAAGGAGTAACCAAACATTACAAACCCGGAGTGGTCGAAGCAGAAGCTTTGGTTGCTGGAAATGATATTTTATTACTACCTCAAGATGTGGAAGCTTCCGTCAAAGCAATCAATGAATATATTGAATCTGGAAAATTGAGTCGTCAAGACATACATAACAGTGTTAAAAAAGTATTGGCTGCAAAATTCATGTTAGGTCTAAAATCACCTCAAACCGTTGAGATTGAAAATTTAAATGCCGATCTCAACAATGCAGATGCACTTTCATTGAAACGAAAATTAATTGAACATTCATTGACTCTAGTTCGCAATGAAGATGACTTGGTTCCTTTTCAAAATACAACGACAACTGAATATGCATCTTTAAGTATCGGTTCTCCGAAACTTAGCAAGTTCCAATCTAGTTTAGCTCAATTTACTAAGTTTGAACACTTCAATTCTACAAAAGAAATTTCCGCTTCAAATCAATCCAAACTACTATCTCAACTTTCCAAGAAAGATATTGTGATTGTTGGTTTGCATGACATGAGTAGTTATGCTAGTAAAGGATTTGGATTGTCTGAAAGTGCAAAAAGTTTTGTCAACAAACTAAGTAAGCAAACAAAAGTGATTCTTGTTGTATTCGGCAATCCTTATTGCCTACAGTATTTCGACGAAGTAGATAATGTATTGGTAGCTTATGATGAAGGAAGTATGCATGAAGATGTAGCTGCAAAAGCATTGTTTGGAGGAACGAGCATCCGTGGAAAATTACCAATCACTGCTTCACCAAAAAGTAAGTTTGGCAATGGTGTTTCCACTATGCAAATCAATCGAATGGGTATGGCACCAGCAGAAAGTGTAGGAATCAATGGAGTTGCACTTGAAAGTAAAGTAGACTCCTTGATGAAGGCAGCTATTGAAATGAAGGCAACACCAGGTGGGGTCGTACTAGTTGCAAAAGATGGAAAAATAATTCTAAATAAAGCTTATGGATATCATACCTATTCAAAGAAAAATCGATCTAGAACAACGGACTTATTCGACCTTGCTTCCATTACCAAAATTGCGGCAACGACTATTTCTGTTATGAAACTCGTAGATGAAGGTAAACTGGATGTTGAACAACCACTCAGTCGTTATTTGACACCTTTACAACAAACCAACAAATCCAGTATGTCCTTGAAAGAAATCATGTGTCATAGAGCTGGATTAAAGCCTTGGATTCCATTTTTCGAACAAACTGTTTCCGAAAAAAAACAACCATTAGAAAAATTTTACAAAAAGAAAAAAGCTGGAAATTATTCTGTTCTAGTTACCGATAAATTATACATGGAAAAAACTTTTGTTGATACCATGTGGAATCAAATTTTCGATTCTGAATTAAGAGAACGTAGAGAATACAAATACAGCGATCTCGGTTTTTATATGTTGAGTCGAATGGTAAAAGATGTAAGCGGAATGTCTTTGGATAAATTTGCTTTAAAAAACTTTTATTCTCCGCTAGGTCTAGTTACAGCTACTTATAAACCGCTCGAAAGATTTTCCAAATCTGCAATTGTACCAACTGAAGATGACAATTATTGGCGTCAACAACTCGTGCATGGCCATGTACATGATATGGGAGCTGCGATGCTGGGTGGTGTAAGCGGTCATGCTGGTCTGTTCGGAACGGCGAGCGATTTAGCAGTAATCATGCAAATGTTGTTGAATGGTGGTAGTTATGGCGGCGTACAATATTTAAAACCAGAAACTGTTCGTAAGTTTACAACGCGTCATCCACATTGTACTAGACGTGGAATTGGTTTTGATATGAAAGAATTGGATGCTTCAAAATCTCAAAATATGGGATCAATGGCTTCAAATAATACTTTTGGTCATCTTGGATTTACAGGCACCGTTACTTGGGCAGATCCAGATCATGATTTGATTTATGTTTTTCTTTCCAATCGAACTTTTCCAAGTATGCACAATTATAAATTAAACAAGGAAGATTTTCGACCAAAAATTCAGAATGCAATTTACGAGTCGATGATTAAATAATGAACTTACCTTTTCAAATAGCTAAAAGATATTTATTTGCAAAAAAATCTACGAATGCAATCAATATCATTTCCGGAATTACTGTGTTTGGTATTTCTATAGGAACTGCTGCACTCGTCATTGTACTGTCTGTCTTTAATGGCTTTGAAGATTTACTATCTGGCCTTTTTCGGTCGTTCAATCCAGACATTAAGATAACACCTTATGAAGGAAAAACTTTTCCAGTAGATACTATATTGTTAGAAAAAATAAAAGGAGTGGAAGGGGTAGAATTTGTATCTCAAACTTTGGAAGAAGTCTCCTATTTCGAGTACAAAAAGAATTTCGATTTCGGTATCCTAAAAGGGGTCGATGAAAACTATAATAAAGTTACTGGAATTGACTCCACCATAAGAGAAGGGAAATATCAATTTTCAGACGGAGATAGAAATTTAGTCGTTCTAGGTGTTGGAATGAGAAATAAACTATCCGTCAATATTTCTGATTATCTCGCTGTATTAAATGTATACATGCCCACTGATAAAAATCGAGGTCCATTGTCTAAGCCTTTTAAAAAACTAGTCTCCTACCCTTGTGGTACCTTCGTCATCCAACAAGATTTTGACGGGCAATATATTTTATCTTCGTTGAAATTTGCAAGGAAATTATTGGGCAAAAAAAATGGAGAAGTTAGTGCTTTAGAAATCAAAGCAAAAGGTGATGAAACAAAAGTTGCTAGAGCAGTTGAGAAGTTATTAGGACCAAAATTCGTAGTCAAAGATCGATATCAACAAGATGAAGCTTTCTTGAAATTAATGAACATTGAAAAATGGATGAGTTTCGCCATCCTTAGTTTGAGTCTGATATTGATTGCATTCAACATGATCGGTTCCCTTTGGATGATTGTATTGGAAAAGAAAAAAGATATTGGCATTCTCAAAGCAATGGGTGCCAACAATTTGACCATTCGAAATATATTTTTGAATGAAGGTTTGATGTTGACTGCACTTGGGATGTTTAGTGGTTTCACGATTGCTTTATTATTGTATGGAGCTCAAAAAGCATTCGGAATTGTTCCGATTCCTGCTGGCTTTTTGGTAGATGCTTATCCGATTAGTATTCGCTTTTTTGATTTCTTGGCGGTGGCTATTGCAGTTTCCTTAATTGGATTTTTGGCTTCGCTTCCTGCTGCTATGCGGGCGACTCGGGTAGCGGCTACTTCTCGAATGTAAACAATCTTATGGTAGTCGGTGAACGGTTGACGGTAAACGGGGAATACGCCTAGCCGTGAGCTCACGTCAGACTGTGCGAAAACGAAATTGAACCGCAAAATATCGAACAAGGAACCGCAGAATGTAGAAGTTGAGTACGCGAGCATACACGTATATTAACGAATTTCATGCTTAATTGTCCACGTACTCTACTTCGACATTCGATATTCTGCGGTTGGATATTCTGCGGTTCAGTTTCCGAAAGCATATTCGCACAGTCTGACG
>CALDGQ010000136.1 GCA_937941765.1 uncultured Saprospiraceae bacterium | reverse complement strand
CTTGGTGTTCCTTGCACATCATAAGAGTCGGCAGTTGTTGGTGCTGAACCACTAACTGGTCCATCCCATTCTACTGTATAATTCGGTGTACCACCATCCATATAGATCCATAATGATCCTGGTTGATTACAAGTTCCATCTGCTGATGTTCCTGTAACTGTAAAATCATTTGAAGAATTATCGACAACGATTGTAGTTGTAGCAACACATCCGTTGGCATCTGTTACTGTAATGAGGTAAGTACCACTTGGTGTTCCTTGTACATCATAAGAATCTGCAGTTGTTGGTGCTGAACCGCTAACAGGTCCATCCCATTCTACTGTATAATTTGGTGTTCCACCATCCATGTAGATCCATAATGATCCTGGTTGGTTACAGATTCCATCTGCTGATGTTCCTGTTATACTGAAACCATTCGCAGAATTATCTACAGTAGAGGTCGTAGTTGCAGTACAACCGTCGCCATCTGTAACTGTTATGTTGTAATTTCCTGTTCCTGCATTGGCAATAGTAAATGTATTTCCGTTTGCATTTCCGGAACCAGATGCTGCACCTGTCCAATCGACTGTATAGCCACCTGCACCACCTGACATCGTCAAGTTGATTGAACCTGCATTTCCACAAATTCCGTTATTGGCTGAGCTTGTCACAGCTACATTATTTGCTCCGTTTGCAACAACTACTGAAGTTGTAGCTGTACAACCAGCACCATCTGTAATATCTATGTTGTAAGTTCCAGAACCAGTATTTGGAATGGTATAAGTATAACCGTTTACATTCGCATAACCTGTTTCAGCTCCACTCCATACCACTGCATAACTTCCAGTACCACCAGTCATAGTTAAATCTATAGAACCTGCATTTCCACATACTCCGTTATTCGCAGTACCTGTAACTGTTATATCACCAGTTCCGTTTCCAACTACTACAGTTGTATTAGCTGCACAATCATTCTCATCTTTTACGACAATCGTATAAGTTCCAGGAGTTAAGCCAGGAATTGTGTAAGTACTTAAACTTGAATTCGCTGATCCAGCATCTGCACCTGACCAAATGATGGTGTAAGATCCACCAGCACTATTAGCAATTGCTAAATCAATCGATCCAGCATTTCCGCATACTGCATCAATTGCAGTCGCAGTAACATCGAGTGTACTAGAAGTAGTTCCAACCGTAGCAGTTGTCGTTGTTTGACATCCAGTTCCATCAGTAACTGTAATTGTATAATCACCGCTAATCAAACTTTGGATATCATAAGATTCACTATTAGTAGTTGTACTACCGTTAGATGGACCTGACCAAGAAAGAGAATACCCTGGTGTACCGTTAGAAATACTCACCCATATGGACCCAGGATGGCCGCATATACCGTCGGAAGGGGTTGTATTAATTTCTAAGTTGTTCATGGAATTATTGATGGTAACTTCCTCATTTGAGCTGCAACCATCAGCATCGGTTACTTGGACTGCGTATGTTCCGTCCGGCAACCAAGGTATATCATAATTAGCGTAAGGTGTGGTTATTGTTCCTGAAGCTGGTCCGCTCCAAGTTATTGTATAAGGTGCTGTACCGGTGTTGACACCTAACCAGATAGAACCTGGCTGACCACAAGAACCATTGCTTGCTGTCAAATCAAAATCGATACTTCCTAAACTATTGAATAAAGTGATCACTTGATAATCTGAACAACCTGCAGCATCGGTTACCGTTACTGAGTAGGAGCCTCCTATCAAGTTGGTCATGATGTACATTGACGTTCCGACATTTGCAGAGCCCGGACTAGGTCCATCCCAAGAAATATGGTACCCAGGATTCCCGTTTGACATGTTCACCACAATTGAACCGTTGCTTCCACAATAACCACTATTAGCATCCAATCCAATTGTTAGATTAGAATCTTCAATGATAACTGTTTGAGTTACTTGACACCAGTTTCCATCTTCTACTGTAATTTCGTAAGTACCACCTGGTAGATTATTTAAGTTAAAAGTCGAATATGCTGTTGTTGCACTACCACTTGTCGGACCTGAAACTATAATGTTATAATTTGGCACTCCATTTTGTGTTACTACATGAATACTACCAGTACCACCACAAGCAGCATCTGTCACTGTGTAGGTCCAAGCAAAATCACTAGCTGATTGTCCGATTACGACTTCTTGAGTGTTTGAACAACCATTCGCATCAACGATTTGAAGTGTATAAGTTCCCGGATCTAAATTCACAATATTGAAATTAGAAAGAGAAGTAGTTGTACTTCCAGATGTTGGTCCAGAAATAAATATTTGATAATATGGGGTACCATTTGCAACACTTACTGAGATGGACCCTTGATCCATACATTCAGCATCGTGTGGTGTTGCATTTACATTTAAATTTCCTTCTGAATTTCCTATGACTACTACAGCTGTGTCTTCACATCCATTTGCATCAGTTGCGGTTACCGTGTATGTTCCACCAGGCAAACCACTTACCGTGCAATTAGTACCATAAGTTGAGAAACTTCCGGATACTGGGCCACTCCATTGTATAATAAATCCTGGAATACCACCAGAAGAAGTAATGTTAATCGATCCATTATTTTGTCCACAATTGGCATCTAATGCAGTTGCGTTAATATCGTAAGTACAATTAGCGGCACAATTAACTAATAAATTATAATCACAGACACCACCATTGTAGCCATCGACTACCACATAATAAGTACCTGGTTGCAAGTAGGCATCAATTTCTTCATTGTTACTTCCTGGATTTTGACTATAGTCCATACAGTCTCCACGATCACAAGAACGTAACAAGAATAATTCAAGATTTGCTGTAAGTCCATAAAGGGAAATATTAACTGGTCCTGCTGTTGTAGTTGTGAAAGTGTGGATCATTTCTGGTCCATTATTTTCAACATTTAAAACGTTTCCATCACAACCGTAAAGAGAAACATCATCCGTACCTGTACTGTTATTTAAACTCACTGGAACACCACAAGTAAGGTGAACAGAATTATCACAATTTAAATATCCGCAGTTTACTTCCAATCGGAAGTTTCCTTCAGAAGCGGCGTATTGTCCGTCAATCACTAAGTAGTAAGTTCCGATAGGTGCATCTTCGTATATGATTCCTTCATTGTTAGAAGTATTATTACTAGTCGTACTTGATTTTACGCAAGTTACTTGATTACAATTATCAGATAACAAGAACATATCTAAGTCCATGCCTGGTGTCATGATCTCCAATCCGATTTGCAAATCACCAGAAGTATTTTTATTGATTACATAAACTTTATCTGGTCCGGCAAAAGATTGACTAGTACAATTAGGGTAGTTGGTAATGTCGTTTCCTGCTCCAATTGTAGTTTCGTTTGGCAAAAAGTCACCACAAGAAATTGGAGTTGCTTCTGAACACCAAGAACTACTTCCGCAAGTACCTGGCGTATAATTCAACACCCCTGCTGCATCTGCGTAACAAGAATTTGAATAGTTGACCCCATTACAACCACAAACTGGATCGTAAGCACTTGGGCAGATTAGATTTGGATCCATTGAGTTTGGATCAACACAGTTATTTGCACATGGTCCAGGTGTGTAAAAAGACATTCCTGATGCTTGTGCGTAACATGAATTGGTGTAAGTAATTCCATCACATCCACAAACTGGAGAAGCTGCTTGCGGACATAAAACATTTACCACACCTGAAACAGGATCTGTTGAAGTTTGTCCACAAATATCTACGTAAGTAGGATCATAACAATTATCATTACAAGCACCTTGCGTGTAAACCACAACTCCATTTGCTTGTGCAACACATGAGTTTAGATAAGTAACGTCATTACAACCACAAACTGGATTGTAGGTATAACTACAATTAGCGTTTGGATTCATTTGCGCTTCATCAATACAACCACTGTAACAAACACCTGTTGTGAAGTTGGTAACTCCTGCAGCTGCTGCGTAACAACAATTGATGTACGTTACTCCATTATCACCACAAACTGGATTTACAATTTGAGGACAATTAGTTGAACTTCTTGGTTCTAATATTTTGACTTTTGCTTGTGCATCTGGTGCCACTTTCTTGGTATCACCAGCTTCGTTGATCATTTTGATATCCTTGATCTGAATAACCAAAGTATCATTGGTAACTAAACCAATAATATTGTCTTCAATAACAATTGAGACACGACCAATTTTTCCAGCACCATTTTGAATAGAGGAAGCAGTCTTTAGGATTGTAACTTCACCTGTTTCAATGTCATCGAAAGTCTTGATATAGGAAGCAGTTCCTTCACCAGTACCACTTGGATCTACCCAAGATTCAGATAAGTCCAACATAAAGTTGTTGTTATCTTCAACAAACTCTGAATCATAGGACATCGTAAATGTGATTGCCTTAAAATCTTCAACATCGATATCTGTATCACCAAGATTGATATCAACGTTCAAAATTTCTCCTGAATAAGCTTCAGCAGTTTCGGGAACTAAGGATAGTTTAGGATCTACTCCTACGATACCTGTGAGGTAAACATCGGGAGTCAAAGTTCCATGTGTTTTTCGGCAGTTATCGATGATACCGTTCAGAAAATCGGCTTCATCGATGATACCATTTCCATCACAATCGGCATATGCGTGATCTAAACCATTGGGCATTGTTGTACCCCACAAAGGATCAGGCAAATCTTGCTCATCCCAATCGGTTGTTGCATTTGGACGTAAAGTACCAGTAGCACCGATAGCGGTATTCCAATACAAAGCATCAACCCCGTTCACAATTCCATTATTGTTTACATCTCCTGGCCACATTGTTTGAGCCAGTAAGTCTTTGGGGGTTACCAGCAACAGAAAGACGATTGCAATGCTCAGCAGTCTGGTAAAAGTTCTCATAATTAATAATTTTTGTAATTGTATAATTAAGACTAAAACGTTAATCCAAAAGTAACCGCAATATGTAGTGCTTACAATTACAATTTTTTATACTTTCCGAATTAATTCTATTAAATTTGATTATAATTTAATAAGTGTATTTACGTAATATTTTCATTATCAGAATTTTATAATTTTCATATTATAATTTTAAATAATATGTTATGCGATTTTTTCCGCATTTATGTTCGAGATACTACATCTTTTAACGATTGTAAATCAGGACTTTTAACAGATTCTTATGAAAAAAAGTAAGGTGCTGGTTTATTTGAGTAGTTTCAATCCTTCAGAATTGAAGAAATTTGAACAATTTGTAGCCTCTCCCTACTTTAATCAGAAGGCAGAATTGCTTGAGTTGCTACGATATTTGATTCCATTTCACCCTAATTTTCCCGAAGAAAAGGTCAAAAAGGCCAAGATTATTGAAAAAGTAGCTTTCAATAAGAAGAATAACGAGAAGGAACTCAGTTATCAAATGAGTTTTTTATTCAAGCTAATTGAACAGTTTTTAACGATTAGTAAGTTTGAAAGAGAAAGTGAACTGAAGGAAATACAGTTACTTGAATCTCTTTATGAGAAGCAATTGATGAATAGCTTTAGAATAGAAATCAGTAAGAAGTTGCAAGATATAGAAAAAGTTGCGGATAAAGATGCGCGTTTCTTTTTGAATGCTACTATGCTTTATGATTTGCATAGCCAAACGAATATGCAGCGAAAGCATGATGATAGTTTGCAAAAAGCAGCTGATTACAATGATTATTACTTCTTTTTGAATAAGCTCAAATACAGTTGTAGCATGATCGATCGATCAAAATTCATTAAGACAGATTATGATATCCATTTTTTAGAAGAAACTATTTCATTTCTTAAAAATAGCAAATTCGTACAAGAGCCATTGATTAGTATTTATCTCAATATCTTAAACATTGTACAAGGGCATGATGCAAAAGCAAAATTCAAATTATTAAAGAATCAGATTTTCGAAAACACAGGAAAAATTTCGCAAATAGAATTTAAAGATATTTATATCTATGCAATTAATTTTTGTGCAAGGCAAATTAAAAAAAATGATTTGGCTTATTTGCAAGAAGCTTTTGATTTGTATCGAGAAGGAATTAGTAAGAAGATTCTTTTAAACAAAAACCAATTGACTTATTGGAGTTATGCAAATGTTGTAAAGCTTGGGTTGCGATTGAAGCAATTTGAAGAAACAGAGAAATTCATTTTTGAGAATAAAGATAAGATTCAAAAGAACTTAAGAGAAGATGCATTCAATTATAATTTAGCGGAATTGTATTACTATACCAACAAGTTTGATGAAGCTCAACGATTGATTAATTGTATAAAAGTAACGGATGCAATGTTGCACGCTGATTCTAGAGTAATCCTTTGTAAAATATATTTTGAATCTTTTGAAGTAGACCCACTGTTGTCCTTAATTGCATCATTCAGTATATTTTTAAAAAGAGATAAGAAGTTGGCGGGAAATGAAAAACTCATCTATAAAAACTTTTGCGATTCCTTATTCCAACTGTTAAAAAGAAATCCGAAGAAACTACCAACTATCATAGAAAAAATAAAAACTGCAGAGTCCATTTCTGATCGAGAATGGTTATTAAAAGCAGCAGAAAAAATTCAAACAGACAAGAAATGGCATTTACCTTATTAATCAATTACTTATCAATGACATTCTTTTTTAATAGGGTTTTATTAGCCTCTTAATTCAGTTTAAAAGTGTTAAAAGTTGAAGATTTTACTTGTAATTTTTTAAGTATAAAATTTCTTTTTAGCTCACATCAAAATTTGTTTAAATTGTAAGTCACACATTGTTATAAGTCTATGCCAAAATAGTCTTCGAAAGTCATCATATCGAAAATTCTCTCCATAATAAATTTACCAAATTTAGGATATGCATTGAACGCTTGTTTACAATATCTTTGAAGTATAGATAATGGCACAAACGGTTCCCCCACCTCTAATTATCTCCCCTAATGTTTTATTCAGTTTTCGTACCCGGATATTTTCAATAAGAAGAATTATGCTTCGTCGACTTGTGTTGATTCAGCATTCCAAGATATTGATTGTAAACTAGGGAAGTCCAACGGGATTTCTTTAAGACTAGTTTTTGGGACGGCCTCTCTCATCGCAAGTTGGTGGGGGGGGCTTACCGATTTTAGCCCATCTTGTTTACATTTGTTTCTTACCTTCTCAATCGGTAATTTCGCTGATATTAATAAATAATCATGGCAGGGTCTTTAAATAAAAAATTAGGCGTATTAGGTGGTGGTCAATTGGGTCGCATGATGTGTTTGGCTGTGGCAAATATGGATATAGCAATCGACATATTGGACAAGGATCACCAGTTTCCTGCTGGTCAATTTGCCAATCGATTTGTAGAAGGAGATTTCAAAAATTATGATGATGTTTATAAATTTGGAAAGACAGTTGATGTTTTGACCATTGAAATTGAGCATGTTAATTCAGAAGCACTTCATCAATTAAAAGCAGAAGGAATCATTGTTCATCCAGACCCAAGCACATTAGATATTATAAAGGACAAAGGCTTACAAAAACAATTCTATGAAGCCAAAGGTCTACCTACTTCTCCTTTCGTTATTTATGATGATTTTATTGAATTAAAAAAAGCTATTCAGTCAAATGAGGTGATGACTCCGTTTGTTCAAAAAGCGAGAACTGCGGGATATGACGGGAAAGGTGTTGCAGTAATTAAAAGTGCAAAAGACTATCACAAATTACTTCAGGTTCCTAGCATTATCGAACCGCTTGTTGCTATTGAAAAAGAATTGGCAGTCATCGTTTCAAGAAATGAGTCTGGTGAAATTGCGGTCTTCCCAACAGTAGAGATGGAATTTTTAGAAGATGCCAATTTGGTCAATACACTTATCTGTCCAGCCAGATTGGAAGGAAATCTCAATCGGTATTTGACCAATATGGCGAAAGAAATAATGATCGCTTACAACGTTTGCGGTATGTTGGCTATCGAATTTTTTCTTACTAAATCTGGTGAGATTTTAATTAATGAAGTAGCTCCTCGAACACACAATAGTGGACACCACACAATCGAAAGTAGCTTGACCTCTCAATTTGAACAACATGTACGCTCTGTCCTCAATCTACCACTTGGTTCTACTAAAATGAGAAGCCCATCCGTAATGATTAACCTTTTAGGTGCGCCAAAATATAGTGGTCCGGTTATCTATCAGGGGTTGGAAAAATGCATGCAACTTGAAGGTGTTTATTTTCACCTTTATGGTAAAAAGGAAACTCGCCCATTTCGCAAAATGGGCCATGCGACAATCATTAATAACAATTTAGAAACGGCAATGCAAAATGCCAATTTTATAAAAGAAAACTTCAAAATAATTTCCAATCAAAGTGTATAAAAACCTATGAAAAAAGTAGTAAGCATTATTATGGGTTCTGATTCTGATCTTCCTGTTATGCGAGCAGCAGCAGACATCTTGACTGAATTTAAAGTTCCTTTTGAACTTACCATTGTGTCTGCTCATCGGACACCAGCACGAATGGTGGAATTTGCTAACAATGCGCACAAAAGAGGGATCAAAGTCATTATTGCAGGTGCTGGAGGTGCTGCACATTTACCTGGGATGGTGGCTTCATTGACACCGATTCCTGTCATAGGAGTACCTGTCAAATCCTCTAATTCGATTGATGGTTGGGATTCTATTCTTTCTATTTTGCAAATGCCTAATGGCGTGCCAGTTGCAACTGTGGCTTTGAATGCTGCTAAGAATGCTGGAATTTTGGCGGCTGAAATTTTGGCCACTTCGGATAAAAATTTGTTTAAAAAATTGATGCAGTATAAGAAGAGATTAACAAAGGAGGTTCAGAAGAAGATTGATCGGTTGGAGAAGGATGGTTGGGAGTGAGAAAACTTAGTGACTAGAGCAACAAGGTTTTTGATATATCCCCAAATAAAAAAGAGGTGATTTCAAAAATGAAATCACCTCTTTTTTAATGTTCAAAGCTTCCTTGGTGTCCCGTACATTTGTTGGGAGCCAAAAGCAAACAATTATAACTTTTAGTTTCTATCAATCACCATCAAGGCAACTCTTCTATTTAATTGTCTTCCAGCTTCAGAAGAATTTTCAGAAGCAGGTTCAGACTCACCGAATCCTTTATAAGTTACTCTTGAAGCGTCCACTTTTCTTGTAATATAATTGTAACACGCTTGAGCTCTATTTTCAGATAAACGCATATTGCTATTCGAATTATCTTTATCATCGGTATGTCCGTAAACGTACAACTCATAATTCGGATATCCTTGCATAATCGCAATCACTTCATCCAATTTCTGAATATCTTCAGTGTCTAAATTATGACTTGCGGATTCGAAGTAAATAATATCTAGTAAAAGTGTGCGGCTTGTTGCATACTGATTCAAAGTATTATTTATAGGAGGAGAAGCAGTTACTGTAGACGTAGATGAAACAGTTGAAGGACTTGTTACAACCGTAGTAGTTGTAGGTGCAGTGATTGGGCAACCTTTATTAGAAGCTGGCCCTGCAAGATTTGGACAGCTATCGTCTTTGTCAACGATACCATCATTATCCGCATCCTGTATACCACCAGAAGCAACTACACCCGCCTTAGGACAACCGAAATTTGCAAATGTTCCTAATTCATCTGGACATTTATCATCTGCATCCGCTACACCATCACCATCTCGATCAGGACATCCCATTGCTGCATTCGTACCAGCTACATCCGGACATTTATCAACATCATCACCAATACCATCACCGTCAGAATCTTTGTCAGGACATCCATTTAGTTTTTCGATACCTGCTTCATCAGGACATTCATCATCATTGTCTGCAATACCATCTTCATCTCGATCTGGACAACCAAGGGTAACCAATCTACCTGGAATTTCAGGACATTGATCTTCAATATCTGCGATTCCATCTAGATCCGTATCTGGGCAACCATATAAGTCAGCTAAACCAGGCGTTTCAGGACACTGATCTTCTGTATCTGGGACTCCATCTTTATCTGTATCGGTAATTTCAGATGGAATTTCGTCTTGTCCCCAAATAATCAAAAGTCCAACGCCGTGATGGAGGTTGCTTCGATTATCTTGAAAAGAATGACGATATTCTGTTTGTAAATTTAAGTAGGTACTTGCCCAAAGTTTGATGTTGGCACCAATTCCAACTGGTACTTGAATAAATGTTTCTTCAAATTGTTCAGAAGTTCCACCAACTCCAATCAAACCATAAGGAGAAAATCTTCTACGATCTTTCAAAGGATGTACTTGTACAACCCCATCAAAACCAAGCATATAGCTTCTGTTTAATTCTCCAGGAATTTGAATTACACCAACTTTAAGTGGGAAAACAACATTTACCCAACGGGATATGTATCGCTGATAGTTCAGTTCAAAACCATCAGTCATCCTGAGTTTTTCACCATCTGAAGCGATTTTTTTATTTGGTGTATAAAAATCTAGGAATAGCTTTTTTCCAGCTAGTCCATTTGGTTTAAGCTCAGTTTGTGCATTAATAGATAATACAAACGAGCAGATAAATAAGCCTATGAGCATAGGCAATACTGTTACTTTGTTCATAAGACAAAATATTTTGGGATGTCTATGCTATAGGAATAACAAAAACATGACCATATTTTATAATTTGTTAAAAATCCAATATGTTTTGATATAAAGCACAACTTTCGATGCTATTAAAATAGCAACGAAAAGATTACAATTTGAATTAACAAATTGAGTTTTGACAGGCTAAGTAAGCTAAATTTATTTGATTTCGTAGCAATCAAAAGAGGACTTCTCCGGTGAAAGGCTGGCGGCTCCTTCACTTTCTGCTACGATATAGTAATGTAGTTTTTCTTTCTTGTCTAACAGGATTCCAAATACATTATCACCTGATTTACCATCTTGTTGCTCTCCATCATCTACCATTTTTTTGCGGGTAAATCTACCGGCTTTCACATTTCGAAAGTAAATATACACATTTGTTGCTTCTAATGCACGGGCAGTGATAAGAGTTTTTTCTTCCACTTGCTTGTGGCGCACTTCAGATATTTGTGGGGCTGGTTTTTTTAAGAGCGGATGTGCTTGAAGATATTTGGTTCTTTCATCCATCAGTTCAGCAATTCCTATAATTTTAGACTTTCCAGCTGGAGATGTCTTTTCTATATTGTCTTTAAACCCTTGATAAGTATAAAGCTTGTTGTCATCATTCTTCACATTATAATCAATTACACGTTGAATTTCCATTGCACGTTTTTTGTAACTGAAATTGCTAAAATGTTCTTTCACAATCGTCTTGATATGAGCTATATAAATTTTCTTGTATAATTTATTTTTAAGCAAGGTGCTGATTAAAGGACGATTTGGATTTGTAAAATTTGAAAGTGGGCTCAGCTTATGTAATTTATCCAAAGCCAATCCTGCTTCATCATTTTCAAAAGGGAAAGCGCCAAATGACAAATTCATATCCCAAGGTATTGGATTAAAAACACCAAGTGAATCTCTGTATAGATAATAATTATGACATAAACGGCCATTGTAACTATCCAAATTCACCAACACGTTGTTATATGCGAGCATCCAAAGGATTTGGTCTACGTTTAAAACGGTTTCAATTTTTTCTGGTTTATTGGTTAAGATGTCTGTCAGTTGAATTAAATGTTTCCAACCATAATCAGATTTCAATTCGTAATAACCGTAGTAGCAAGTTGAGTCTTTTCCTAGATGAACTAAAGAAGCTTTATTTCCTTTCTTACAACCCTTAGGTTGAGTTGCATCCCAATCAGGATCACACTTGAAATAAGTACCGTCACTATCTCCAAAATTTTCTTTTAAGAAATCCTTGTCTGTCGAACGTGTATTGTTATAAAATCCAAAGTACTCGTCATTGATATAGAGCTTTACGAAATTAGCTTTCGGGGAAGGCATATATTTACTTGCTATTTCGTAAGACATCACTTCACGTAAAAAACTAGGATCTCGATATACATTTGACAACTTCAAAGTTTTAATTCCTTTGTAGTTCTGATCCTTTTTGACGTAATTGATTTTAATATTGAACGGCAGCTTCATGCTACCAGCATTGTTGACACTTGCATATGAGCTATTCCCTTTGAATCGAATGCCAACACTATCGTATTGCACGCCATCAATTTTCATAGTACCGTAAATACGTTTTTTTACTTTTTGTTTTTTATAGGCCTTTAGCTTATTTTGCCAGACATCGTCATTAATAGTGATACGAATATCCTTAATTGTATAGGTATCGTAAACATCTTGACTGAAAAGTCCAGTCACTGAAAAGCAAAAAATTGCTACTAAAAAACAAAGAACTTTCCTCATAACTGCCCTTAATTATTATTGGTTCAATTCGTTTAAGTCGGCTGTGTAAGGAGCAAACATATAATTGGTTGGACTAAATTCTATAGAATAAATCGTCTCCGCCATGATGTAATATTCAAGTGTTTCTTGCCCATCTTGTGGTTTAAGCGAAATACCATACATTCCGTCTGAAGCTTTTCCATCATCGTGTTTTCCGTCATCTTTCATATAAATTGATCGGTAAGGACTTGTTGAATCGTATCTGTAATATACTTTTACGTTTTTAGGACGCTTGTCAACTTGCGCAATAATATTGAAAGACTTAATATCTTTTGGTGCTAATTTTTCTCTTGAAATAACTGTCACTTCAACAACTTCAGGAGGAATTGGTGTTAACTTCTTATGCTTCTTCAAAAACTTTGCACGTTTACCCATCAACTCTATCAAACCTGGAATTTTACTACGTTTACCAATTGTGGATCTTAAGCTACTGTTGAATTGGTTGGTCGTGTAAAATTTATTCTGGTCATTAATGAAAGGCACTTGAATCAAACGTTGTAATGTCCTTGCTCTTTTTTCATATTCGCCATTAACGAAATTGTCGTAGAGAATCGTTCTCATGTGCGACAGATATAATTTTTGATATTGCGGGTTTTTTAGTAGCGCACTTATTAGTGGTTTCGAGTCATTATTGATGTGTAATAACGGATCTAAAGTTTGTAATTTTTTCAAATTCAAATCAGAACCATTACCCGTGTTTTTGAAACTTCCAAACGACAAGTTTAAATCCCAAATAATCGGATTGAATTTACCAGAATCATCCTTGTACAAATAGTAATTTTGAGATTGTTGACCAGTATAGCTACTTAAATTTACCAACACATTGTTAAATGCGAGCATCCACAAAGTTCGATCAACATTTAAAACTTCACTTATTTTCTTTGGATTTTGAGCCAAAGCTTTTGTCAGCTTACTCAAATCTTTCCATCCTTCTTCATCATCTGACTTCAATTCATAATTTGGTTTGTAGCACTCGACATTTTCTTCATGTTGGAGCGAAGAGAATATCTTCATTTTACATCCTTTAGATGCATCATCCATATCATCGATGTGTGGTGCACATTTGAAGAAGGTATTATCTTTGGAACCAAAATTTTCTTTTAGGAATTTTTTATTAACCGATTCGACATTTACAAAAAGACCAAAATATTCTTCATTAATATACAGCCTGGCATAGTTTGCTTTAGGTGCTGGCATATATTTTCTGGCAATTTCATAAGACAAAACTTCACGAACCATACTAGGATCCCGCAGCGCATTTGATAGTTTCAAAGATTTGTAACCGTCAACATTTTGTTCCTTATTGATGTAATTCAATTTGATATTGAAAGCATTACGTTTGCTTCCTGTTTTAAAAGAACGAGTACCACGATATCGGATCCCAACATCTGACAGTTTTACACCATCCAATGTTAGGTCACCTATCAGCATTCCGTCGCCAGCTAAGCGGAGGGAATCCATCAGTTCAGCCCAATCTTTTTGTTCAAATTTAATTCGAAATTCTTTAACAGAATTTGTATCGTAAAAATCTTTTTTGGAGTCATTTTGCGCTTGAACCAATCCAAGTGAAATGAGGAAAAAGCAAGCTGTCAAAAAGTAATTTTTATTCATCGCTTCAATTATTCAGAGGGTAGAGTTTTTTGTATGTAAAAGCTATATGCAATTATACTAAAATTAACCCAATCCCTTATTATCTATTGGGATAGGAATTACTTAGAAATAACGAATCTTTCTAATATATGTGAACTTATTGGGTATATTTTAAGGATTCCTTGACAATCCAGGGTCCAAATTCTGCTAAAAATGAATCCAATTGTGATTGATATGCTGTTGGATTTAGATAAAATTGTAGTGCTTTTGTCATTTGATTAGCTTGTTTGGGATACCATTTTCCAAAACTGTGACAACACCAATATAGATCAGGAGTGTACTCTTTTTCGCGCTCCATAACTATTTCAAAACCTGTTCTGATAAGTGTTTTCAATGCTACTTTTTCATAAGATACTGAATCGTTAGACAATGCTTTTTGTAAATCTGATTTCAACCACCGATGATTTAAAAACATCATTTTTCCAGGTTTGAAACTTGGTAATTTTTTCGAAAAATCTGGACCATAAATACAAATAGATTGTGTTTTAATAATCACTGCTAACTGTGGATAATTATCCAATAAATTTTCGTCGTAAGTCGTCAACGTACATTCAATTTCAGGGACGTCAGTAGCTTGTTTTGAAATTTCAAAAATCAGGTGATTCATCCATTCCACTTCCGTCCATCGCATTTGCTTTTTCTTTGTTAGAATAAATAAATCGATGTCACCAATGTGTTTTTCTTCTATAGCTCTTGGCAAACTTCCACGCAAATAAATGCTATTAATAGAAGCTTTTTCTATTTCTGGAATATTAGTGATTAATTTGTGTATTAATTGTTGTAATCTAACTGAAACCAACTCCCATGATGCAGGATTGATGATAAATCCATTTTTATCTTTTGGAAAATAACCACCTATTGGAAGAATTTTCATTTTCTTACTTTGAGTAGAGTGCTATAGAATTTTAGGCAATTTTAGTACCATTTGGAGTTGGCCTTTCAGGGTGTATCAGCACTACTTTTCCGTCTGCTTCAACTGCACCTAAAACTAGCACTTCAGAGATAATGTTGGCTATTTGTTTAGGTGGGAAATTGGTCACAGCGATGATTTGCCTGTGTATTAAGTCCTTTTTTGTATAATAATCTGTGATTTGAGCACTTGATTTTTTGATCCCAATTTTTTGTCCGAAATCAATTTTGAGTTTGTAAGCTGGTTTACGTGCTTCAGGAAAATCCTCCACCTCGACAATTGTTCCGACATGCATTTTAACATTCAAGAAATCACTGAAAGTAATCATTTAACTACGTATCAATTGTTGAAGATGGATAATAATGTTTACGGTCATAATCGCTGTCAATGCTAATCCAACAATTCGCATCCAACCACCATTATTTTTTCTAATTTCAGCTGCACTTTTTGCTTTTAAAATATCTTTTGGCGTAAACCATCCTTTTGCGAATAAATACACGCCTATTCCAAATGCTAAAAAAACAAACTCAAAAAGTAGTCCGATATATTCCATTCTAAAAGTGTTTTGAGTTAAACTTCTTCATTAATTTCTTCAAAATTTCCAGTTTTTCTATTTTTTCTAACATTATCCCAATTGAAATAGCGGCCATTCATAACAACATACACACCTGGTGACAATGCCTGCGAAAATGCAACAGCACTTCCTAAATTAAAAAACCCATCAGAAGAAGTACCGAAAGCATAAGGAATCATTGCTCCAGTAAGAATAATTGTTTTATCAATGTTGAGTGCCGCTAGTGCTTGTGCGGTCTTAACAATCCGATCCGTTCCATGGGTGATAACAATACTTTTGTGAGGAGCGTTTTTACAGCTGTGCAAAATAATTTCACGATCTGCATCTGTCATTTCAAGACTATCCAACATCATCAAAGTTTTGACATCAATATCAATTGTACATCGTCCTCTATCAAACATCTCTTTAAGGTGCGTGTCTTTGAAGTACAATTCTCCGGTTATGAAATTATATTCTTTATCAAATGTCCCACCAGTCACGAATACTTGAACCATAGCTTAATTTTATCAAATAATTTGAGCGCTAAAATACCAAATGAATGGAGAGATTGTAGTAAAAAATGGATCAATTCTAGAGACAAATTTTAATATTTCTTATAAATAAGCTAGCATCATCTAATTACTTGAATATCAACATATTAACTAATTATAACAACTATTAGCATTTGTTAATCAACAAAATAGAAAATGAAAAACTTGTATTTAAGCATTATATGTGATAAAATTGTATAGATTTAGTCCCAACGCCTGATTTAGCGTGAAACACCTTGGCCCCCACTGAGAAGTTTTAACGAGTACATTGCATCCTATCAATGTGCTTTTGATTTCATTTCCAAATCTGATTGTTGCGACTCGAATTAAATAAATTATACAGTTTTTAATATATCAATTAAGTAACAAATTAAAGAAAATGAACAACGCTACATCCCATAAGAGCATCGTTGCATTATTTCTCACGATGTTTTTAACAATCACATTTCAATCAGTTTATGCTTGTCATGGAACTGGTTTAGGAAATGCAACTTCCACTTACAATTCATTGGCTAACGAAACAGTTGTTGAAATTGAATTCTGCATTGGAGTTACAGATCTTTTTGGTTTGCCTTCAGATTTTGACATTACTTTTGAAGGTGTTTCAATGACACCAACTTTAGGCTCCTCTTCTACAACTTTATCAGCATCATACGATTTCAACGAACATGCATTTTGGCAAAATATTTTTTGCAATTGTGATGACTCAACAGTTGGCGTTCCTCCTACTATTTTATCAAATACAGATACTTGGACTGCATCAATTGATGGTAGTACCGTTACCTATTCAGTTTCTAGAGGGAATCCTAAATTGACGCAAGAATGTCAAATGGATTGTGTGGATGAATCACCTACTGGTATCAGTGGTGGTGATCTAAACTACATGACAGACATAAGTGCATGTTATGTTATATCAGCAACATTTCCTGGAGACGTAGAAGGTATGTTGACTGGCGTCGTGATGTCAGGAGCTGAAAATGGAGTTTGTGATTCAGATTCAGAAATGACATTTGATTTGACAGGTGGTGCATTAGCAGTAGAGTTGGGTGCATTCGAAGCCGAATCAAAAGAAAATTCAGTTGCGATCAACTGGACTACTGTCACTGAAAACGAAGTTTACAAATATGTTGTTGAGCGTTCAAAAGATGGGTTGATGAGATTTGAAGAACTTGGAGAAGTAGCGTCAGTTGGAAATACACAGTCAATCAAGAATTATAATTTTGAAGATATTGCACCGATTGCAAAAGGATACTATCGCCTAAAAACAGTTGATATTGATGGAAAAATCAGTTATTCAAGTATCGTTTTAGTTGAAAGAGAAGTAGCAGAGTTAAGAATGATCAATGTGTATCCAAATCCAATTGTTGGACCTACAGAGATTATTTATGAAACAAAAGCTTACACAAACGTACACTTCAAAGTGTTTGATGTGAACGGTACTTTAAAAGCAGATGAAATAGTAGACGCTGTAAATGGTTTCAACCGAATTCCTTTTGATTTTACTGGTTTACGTGAAGGAATTTATTTCATCATGCTTGAGTCAGGCAAAGAAAAGATTGTAAAACGAGTCACTAAATTTTAGTGATTTATTACTTATAGTTTTAGTTTTATCCCAACCTCCGATTTAAAAATGTTCAGCTATTGACTTAGTTGGATGCACAAGATGTCATCATTTTGATACTTCTTTATTACTGGATGTTGGGTAATTCATACCTAACTTTCAAATAAAGAAATAAAAAATGATTCACACCAATTCCACCAACCGAATTACTACTCTATTCTGCTTCCTATTATTTTCAATTTTTTCCAACTCTATGTTTGCGTGTATGGGAACTGGGATTGGAAATGCGACCACTTTTTACAACACCTCCAATAATGAGACGACGGTCGAAATCGAATTCTGTCTAGGAATCACAGATCTTTTTGGTCTACCTTCCGATTTTGATATCATTTTTGAAGGCATTTCAGCTACTCCAAGTTTGGCGGCAAATGCTTCAACCCTTACTGCTTCGTACAACTTTAGTGAAGACGCTATCTCAACTGGATTTTTCTGTAATTGTAACAACACCGGTATAGGAGCAGCACCAACTATCTTATCAAACACAGATACCTGGAATGCAACAATGAGTGCAGGGAAGGTATCTTATAATGTATCAAGAAGTGACAATAGACTAAACAACGAATGCCAAATAGATTGTGTAAATGGCGAACCAACTGCATTGTCTGGAGGAACCAACAATTACAAGACAAACATTAGTACCTGTTATATTATCAATGCAAATTTTGCTGGAGACATAGAAGGCGTCATAGCTGGAATTACTTTAATAGGTGCTGAAAATGGAATTTGTAATGGAAATGCTGACATGTCATTTGGCTTGAATGAATTTTTGCCTGTTGAGCTAGGTTCTTTTGAAGGAGTTTCAAAAGAAAATTCAGTTGCTATTAATTGGACTACCCTTTCAGAAACCAATGTTTACAAGTACATTGTTGAACGTTCAGAAGATGGGTTCACACAATTTAAAGAATTAGGTGAAACAGCGGTCTTTGGAAATAGTCAAGCGATCAAGTCGTATACTTTTGAAGACACTACTCCACTTGCAAAAGGATTTTACCGTTTAAAAACAGTGGATATTGATGGGACTTTTAGCCATTCAGATATCATTTTGGTAGAGAGAGAAATTGCGGATATCAGAGTGGTCAATATTTATCCAAACCCTGTCAAAGACCTTACTGAAATCATTTATGAAACTAAAGCATATTCAAGCATTCACTTCAAAGTCTTTGATGTCAATGGGATGTTAAAAGCAGATCAGGTTTTAGAAGCAGACAATGGTTTCAATAAAATTCCTTTCGATTTTTCAGGACTTCGAGAAGGTGTTTATTTTATCACTTTGGAGTCTGGAAATGAAAAGATTGTGAAGCGAGTTACTAAGTTTTAGGATTTAAAACCATTTTTCAACAATACAAATTCAATTGATTTGTATTAAAAAAATAACCCGACAGAAACTGTCGGGTTATTTTTTCATTTTTTTTTACAAAGTTACTTGTCAGAATGACAAGCGTAGATGATAATAATTTCTAAAGCTGCTGAATCACTCTAGTACCAGAAATCCGATCATGCCAACCAGTACCATCATCATTGATGAGAAATGAGACAGCATTGAACGGAATACTACGACAAAGAGACCGAATCAATATTTTATCGAAAGTTGGCGTATGTCCTTCTTTAGTGACCACTTTAGTTCTAGTCAACATCTTGCCAGGTGACTGTCCAATTAAAAATTCGAATGCAGAATAGTAAATTAGCATTTGCAGTAGTTCTGAAACAAAACTGTTGCTATTCCAAAACCAGCTCGATATATTCAGATTTAATCCCGTATTTATTTTCGGAATGAATCCACTGAGCATTCCAATCGTAAAACCAATCACAATCGTGTCAATCAATCGATTAACAAATCGCTGATTGATGGTAGCCAATTCAATTTCTTTTTCTTCCTCCTCAAAGTCGAGGATATCTTCTTTTTCTAACAATATATTGTCGTTTGAAGTAAATTGAAATTAAACCACCTTGTCTGCACAACTTGAGCTAGCAAATGCATCGGGTTTAGCTTTGAAAACAAAACCCATTCCCAAGATATAGCCCATAGCTTCTTTCAAAGCTGTATTGGATTGGAAATGTGGATCGGTATTGATATCTGCATGGACTTCCAAAGCAATATCATATTGATCTAGTAAATCACAAAGTTTGTATGCAATTTCAATAGAGTGACCCACCTCTTTGATCATTCGCTCACGCAAACTCATTTTCTGTTCTGTTTTGAAATTGTGAATGAACATAAAGCCACCTTTCTTCTCTCTTAGAAAAACAATAACTGTTGCAAATTCAACAACCTTCCCACGTACCTGAGAATCCGTTCCAATACATACTTTTAATTTATGTCCTTGAGCCGTTTCATTGATGATTGTTTTTTCAACTGCATCTAAAATTGGGAGTTCAATCTTTTCTCCATTAAGTCTTCGCCATTTCATATTAAGGATTATTTGTTCAGTAATTTATACATTTATTTACGCAATTCAAGAAATATTTGTAGTTCTTTAGCGTATTCCACCAATTCTTATTTTACATTTTAATCAATTTATAGAATTATTGCAAATTAAGTTTTGCCAAATAAATACCTGAAAATCAGATATTCAGCCTATCAACAAAACATAATAACTATCGAATTGATTCCCTGCTTTGAGCTTTTGTTATTTTTAGACTTAATTTTATCACATGCAATCATTCAAACTTTTTCTGTTTTTATCTATTATAACGATCATTTCCTGTAAAGCACCTAATGGTCCTGTGAAGCAAACAAACGAGCAGCAGCCACCTGATAACCGGAAGACAAATCATCTAGCCAATGAAAGTAGCCCGTATCTTTTGCAACACCAATACAATCCAGTAGATTGGTATCCTTGGGGTGATGAGGCCTTAGCAAAAGCAAAAAATGAAGATAAAATGATCATCATCTCTATCGGCTATGCTGCTTGTCATTGGTGTCATGTCATGGAACACGAGTCTTTTGAAGATTCATTGGTCGCCAAAGTGATGAATGAAAATTTCGTTTGTATCAAAATCGATCGGGAAGAACGTCCAGATATTGATGATGTTTACATGACCGCATGTCATTTAGCTTCTGGCAAAAGTTGTGGATGGCCATTGAATGCATTTGCCCTTCCAGATGGACGTCCGTTTTGGGCAGGTACTTATTTTCCTAAAAGTAGTTGGCTGGAAATTCTAGATTATTTCATCAAAGAACGACAGAACAATCCAGCTCAATTGGAAGAATATGCAACTGGCCTAACAAACAACATACAAAAGAATGGGACACTTACTGCATTTAATACTAGTGATAAAAATTTTACTCGAGAAAATCTAGATGTGGTTGCAGATAATTTTTTGTCGAATATAGATTTCAAAAAAGGTGGCCGGAAAGGACCTCCTAAATTTCCGATGCCGAATAATTATGAATTCCTAATGAGCTACTACTTACTTTCTGGTGATCAAAAAGCATTGGATGCGACTACTGTAACTTTGGATAACATGGCTTGGGGAGGAATTTATGATCATATGGGTGGTGGATTTGCTAGATATTCAACAGATGGAAATTGGAAAGTGCCACACTTCGAAAAGATGATGTATGACAATGGACAGTTAGTTAGTTTATATGCCGATGCTTATAAGTTGACAAAAAATCCATTGTACAAACAAGTAATTGAAGAGACATTGGAATGGGTCAAACGAGATATGACTTCTGATGATGGTGGTTTTTATTCTTCCTTAGATGCTGACAGTGAAGGTGTTGAAGGCAAATACTACATTTTCACCAAAGAGGAAATAGCAACGATTTTAGGAAATGAAAATGATGCTAAAATATTCGGTGATTATTATGAAGTGATTCCAGGTGGTAATTGGGAACATTCCAATATCCTTTATAGAAAACAAACTAAAGAAAAAGTTGCTAAAAAATATAACATTACAATTGCTGATTTAGAAAAAATCCTAAAAGATGGGAAATCCAAAATCATGCAAGAACGTGCAAAACGTATCCCGCCAGGTTTGGATGATAAGATCTTAACTGGCTGGAATGCTTTGATGCTAAAAGGTTATATCGATGCCTACAATGCTTTAGGAAATGAGGAATATCTCGCTACAGCCCTCAAAAATGCCAATTTCATAACAACAAAAATGCAAGTTGATGGCGCCCGTTTAAATAGAAATTTCAAAAACAACAAGTCTGTTATCAATGCTTTTTTAGATGATTATGCGCTAACGATTCAATCATTTATTGCTTTATATCAAACAACATTTGATGAAAAATGGTTGTACAAAGCCGATGAACTGGTTCAATATACAATGAAACATTTTTATGATGAAAAATCTAAAATGTTCAATTACACTTCCGATCAAGACCCAGCATTGATAGCACGAAAAATGGAGTTAGGAGATAATGTGATTCCAGGCTCTAATTCTACAATGGCAGAAGATCTATATTTGTTAGGATTGTATTTGTACAAAAATGAATACACCGAATTGGCAGAACAAATGCTACACAACATGGCCGAAACCATCACTTTAAATCCTCAACCTAATTTCTATTCCAATTGGTGCAAACTTTATTTGGATATGGTCAACCCTCCTTATGAAGTTGCGGTCATTGGTCCTGACGCGGATGCTAAACGACAAGAATTACTTAGTTCATATATTCCGAATGCGATCTTTTTAGGTGGCAAAGATGAAGGTACTTTGGAGTTGTTGAAATCGAAGTTGCAAGATAGGCAGACGATGATTTATGTTTGCCAGAATAAGGTTTGTAAGTTGCCTGTTAGTGATGTTGGTAAAGCTGTTGAGTTGATGGAGTGATTTTTATATTGCGTGAAGGATCCATCCTGTACCGACTAAAGTCGGACGCCCTTCCTTGAAAAAGGAAGGGTGTTGCGTGAGCTCGTGTTCTCGCGCGTAGAAGATTGCGAAGTTAGCAATAGGGACTTAGTTATATTGCTTTATATTAACTAAAATTAAATCCAAACTTGGATTTCTCACGCACTCACCCGCTCACCCTCCTTTTCCAAGGAGGGTCGGACCTTAAGGTCCGGGGTGGATCTCACGAAACAAGTTCACGCAACCCTATTAACATCAAATTTTCAGATTGTAATGATTATTTCCACAGCGCGGCAAAAAATAAAGCCCTTTCGAATTAACGAAAGAGCCTTACAATCTTGAGAAAGATTTTATCTTATTTGGAGTTGCTAAAATCGAAGTTGCAAGATAGGCAGACGATGATTTATGTTTGCCAGAATAAGGTTTGTAAGTTGCCGGTGAGTGATGTTTCAAAGGCTGTTGAGTTGATGGAGTGATTTTTATTTGCATGAAGAATCCATCCTGTACCGACTAAAGTCGGACGCCCTTCCTTGAAAAGGAAGGGTGTTGCGTGAGCTCGTGTTCTCGTGCGTAGCAGCATTCGAAGTTAGCAACAGGGACGTTGTTAGATTGCTTTATATTAACTAAAATTAAATCCAAACTTGGATTTCTCACGCACTCACCCGCTCACCCTCCTTTTCCAAGGAGAGTCGGACTTTAAGGTCCGGGGTGGATCTCACGAAACAAGTTTACGCAACCCTATTGATATTGAATTTTAAAATTGCCATTGACATTCCGCCCAAGCGGCAAAAAATAAAGCCCTTTCGAATTAACGAAAGAGCCTTACAATCTTGAGAGAGATTTTATCTTAGACAGATTTCATAGTTCAATCTGTATTTTTTTAGTGTTTTACACCCAATAAATAGTTAGCCCCAACTGCGAAGCTGTAAATCATCTTTACATCTTCAAATCCTCCATTCGTGTAGAAAGGATTTAGTTGATATTGTACAGATGGACGTGCAAACATTTCGATGTTGCTTCCAAAATTTCTTTTAAATTGGATTCCAGCAATTGCTGAAACATTGAATTTTCTCAAATCTTCTTGAGCATAGTTTTCAAAATCAAGATCTTCTTTT
Source organism: uncultured Saprospiraceae bacterium (assembly GCA_937941765.1). GTDB lineage: Bacteria > Bacteroidota > Bacteroidia > Chitinophagales > Saprospiraceae > CALDGQ01. Next base: position 8,339 of record CALDGQ010000136.1, on the reverse strand, counting down.
GGAAGTGGTAAATTATTTACTGTTGGCGTTTGAAAAAGCGCCATGTCTCCTTGTGCTCCAAATTGAAGACTAAAATACTTTGTGTTGATTTTAGCGGTCACAGGTACTGCAAAAGAATTGATCTTATATTGAGTCTTTGTAGTCCAACTATCAGGACGTGGATCTTCGCTTCCTGGAATAACTGCAGGTGTGTAATGAATGTGGCTTCCATACTTATTGTACTTTCCACCAACAACGAATGATAACAAATCACACACTTCATACTCTAGGTTCAACCCTAATGAATAATTGGTACCATTGACTCCTGAAGAAGAGATTTGTTCAACGACCATTCCGCTAGCTTCTACTCCGATTGAACGGAATCCTTGTGCTGATAAAGAGAAGCTCATGATTGTAAATAATACGACTAGTAAATTTTTCATAAGGGATATATTTTAATGTTCTTTAATTCTAATTAAGTGTTTATAGTTGATAATGGTTTTCAAAAATTGTTACCAACTATTCTCATTACTACTGACACGCAAATAACGCTAATGTCTCTCCAAATAGTGTTAAAATTTCGTTATATCTCAAAATGCTTAATACCTGACATTATTTGGAAAACGATATTTCAAACACTCTTATTATACTAAATATTTCAATTGTCGCTAAAAGACAAAACTTTATATTGTCATTCAGATTGAGTAAACGCTATAAAATACCAGCCCAACCGCCTTTCGCAGTTAGTGAAATGAGCTCCAAAAAGCTCGATATTGAAATGTTAAAGTTTTAAAATTTTTGTGTTGGACCTAAAAACTAGACAACAAGAATGTTTGCATTTTAGATATCGGTTTTTACAAACAGTTTTCTATATCTATAACGAAAACTAAAAAGTGAAGGTTGGGCTTAAAAAAAATGCTTTTGTCTATAAATCAGCTCTGGGAAAGAAACTAAACAAACATTTTGCATTATGATTTAAAGTTACGGCAACATTCTACTTTTTTAAAAAACAAATAAGCGCTTTTGTCAATAAAAATTTGCCGTGAACACGATAAATCAAACTATGATTTGTCAATATTTACTTAACGACGAATCTTAATATTTATTGCAATTTCTTATTTTATTTAGACAACAATTTGAATTACAACGCACTTACTATATAGTACCACCTGCTTATCTAAACGCTGCATCCTTCTGCAAGATATTTGAGATTAAGGACAAATTGGCTACATAAGAATGTGGTTCTATTTATACAATGTATATTAAGTGCCTAAGTGGGACAGGATTTGGTTGGAAATTTTTGATTTCTTGTGTGAGAAATTTTAGGATCGGTTTGCCTTCAATGAATATATCGTTGGTACTTAAATCTTAAATAGAATGCAAACTACGACTAGGCAATCGATCACTCAGTTGCCCATGCTTACACTCAATAATACGAGCAGGATATTGTTCTATCAAACGATGGTCATGAGTGGCCATGAGAATAGCGACATTATTCTTTTGAGAAGTGGAAATGAGTAAATTTAATATTTCGTTTGAAGTTTCTGGATCCAAATTTCCAGTAGGTTCATCTGCTAGAATTAAACCTGGGTGGTTGATTAAAGCACGCGCAATGACAATTTTTTGCTGTTCTCCACCTGATAATTCAAAGGGCATTTTATAACCCGTATTGACCATCCCAACTTGATCCAATACTTCCTCGATTCTAGAATCAATTAGGAATTTATCTTTCCAACCGGTTGCTAACAAAACGAATTTTAGATTGTCTGTTACATTTCTATCTGGCAACAAATTGAAGTCTTGAAAAACCATCCCTATTTTTCTTCTTAATAGGTGTACATTTTTATAATGCATCTTGGTCAGGTCAAAATCAGCAACGACTCCAGTACCTTCTGTCAAAGGTCGATCTGCATATAAAGTTTTCAGAAAAGTAGTCTTTCCTGAACCCGTTTTACCAATCAAATAGGCGAAAGTCCCACTTTCCAACGTGAAATTGACATTGCTTAAAATCGCTATGTCTTTGATAGCTATTTTTGCATTTTGTAGAAATATGATGGACGTTACAGACATCGATTGAATTATACCTTAAAATTAACAGTTTATATTAACATATATTCATATTAATAAAAAATAAATTTATATTCAATACCTACTCTTTTATATTAAAATACGCTATTCCTAAACCCATATGGTGTATTTTAGCGTTTAGTATTCTGAAAGGAATAATTTTTTCTCTAAACTGAATTTTCCGTTATGAAAAAGATACACATCATCGCAATTTTAATGATCGGACTAGCTATTGGTCTTTTGACGATGGCTGCTGATGATATGGGTACGTATGCGACCTTTCAAGAAGCGATGGAAATAAAAGGAAAAGTGAAGATTAATGGTCAATTGTCAAAAGATAAAGACATTGAATACGAACCTGAAATTGATCCAAACTATTTTAGTTTTTATTTAAAAGATCCTGCTGGTGAGGAGAAAAAAGTAATTCTACTCGCTGCAAAACCTCAAGATTTTGAACGTTCAGAATCTATTGTTTTGACAGGTCAAATGAAAGGAGATGAATTCATTGCATCCGAAATGCTGATGAAGTGTCCTTCAAAATATAAAGACGAAGAAATTCAAATAAAAAGTGTGTCGACCGCACAAGTCAACTAAACCTACTACACCCTAATCGCTGAATGGAATATATTGGTGAACATCTCTTACCTGGCAAACTTGGACATTTTTTTACCGTTTTAAGTTTTGTAATTAGCCTGTTGGCTACTGTTGCTTATTTCTTTGCGACTCAAAATCGCGATAACGACTCTTATGAGGGTTGGAGAAATATAGGCAGAACTTCTTTTATTATCCATGCTATTAGTGTTTGGTCTATAATTGGAATCATATTTTATATTATGATCAACCAATACTTCGAGTATCAATATGCTTGGGCGCATGTGAGTGAAGACTTACCGATGCGGTATATCTTTTCCGCTTTTTGGGAAGGACAAGAAGGAAGTTTCTTGTTATGGATGTTCTGGCATGTATTCTTGGGATTGGTGTTAATGAAAACCGCCAAGTCATGGGAAGCTCCAGTGTTATCAACTTTGTCATTGATTCAGGCAGTCATTTCGACTATGATTCTTGGATTGTACTTTTATACGGGTGACGCAGAGCCTTTCAAATTAGGAAGTAGTCCTACCCTGCTTTTGCGAGATGTGATGAATGTCCCGATTTTCAATAATGCGGATTATGTATCCTTGATAAAAGGGACTGGATTGAATCCATTGTTGCAAAATTATTGGATGACGATACATCCGCCAGTTTTATTTTTAGGATTTGCTTCCGGTGCGATTCCATTTTGTTATGCGGTTGCTGGTCTATGGACTGGAAGACATAAAGCGTTTATTCATGCCGTGACACCTTGGGCGTTATTTGCTGGTTCTATTTTAGGAACTGGAATTTTGATGGGTGGTGCATGGGCATATGAAGCGTTGACTTTTGGTGGTTATTGGGCTTGGGATCCGGTAGAAAATTCTTCTTTAGTTCCTTGGATTGTTTTGGTAGCAGGTATTCATACTAACTTAGTAGCAAGATCTACAGGTTACTCTATCAAATCAACGTATCTATTTTATTTACTGACTTTCTTACTGCTAGTGTATTCAACAACACTTACCCGAAGTGGGATATTAGGAGATACTTCTGTGCATGCATTTACGGAAATGGGATTGGAAGCACAGTTGTTATTCTTTATCAGCTTATTTACTGCTTTAGGATTTGGTTTATATATTGCAAAATCGAAAACAGTTCCAGTACTTAAAAAAGAAGAAGGTGGTGCATCGAAAGAATTTTGGATGTTTATTGGCTCCCTTGTTTTATTTTTCTCTGCGTTGCTAATTACCTTTACTACCTCTATTCCTGTCTTTCAAAAAACAGCAGAACTATTTGGAAAAGATTTGAATATCACCTCACCGATTGATCCAATTGAACATTATAATAAGTATCAAATGTGGATTGGGATGTTTATAGGTATCCTTGCAGGTGCTGCACAATTCCTACGTTGGAGAGAATTCAACTGGAAAGGAAATCAGTCTAAGTTTATGAAACACATGATTGGTTCTTTAGTCGTGTCTGCATTGTTTAGTTTCTTGGCAGCACAATGGATTAATGTACAAGCATGGCAATACAAGATATTATTATTCACAAGTATCTTTGCAGTTATCAGCAACTTGGATTACCTCATTTTTTACATCAAAGGAAATTTAAAAGCGGCTGGTTCCGCTATTTCTCATATTGGATTTGGATTGATGATTGTTGGCACTTTAGCTTCTGGCTTAAACAAGAAATTCATTTCTACCAACCCATTTGCACAAAAAGGATTGATTGAAGGATTCTCAGATGAAGATTATCAAAAAAATGTATTGTTGATTAAAAACCGTCCAATGTTCATGAACGGATATGAAGTCACTTATGTCCGAGATAGTTTTGAGAATGTGACCCGACATTTTGAGGTAAATTATAAAAAGAGAAATGAAAAAGGAGATGTTGAAGAAGAATTTAATTTATATCCAAATGTATTGTTTAATAAACAAGGAACAGAGATAGCTGCTTACAATCCTTCTACCAAACGATATTTGCACAAAGATATTTTTACGCATGTCTCTTCCCTTCCACGATCTGATATTGATCAAAAATATCGGAAAGAAAAAGAAGATAGTTTGAAATACAACTTAAAAGAAATGGTTATTGGTGGAAAATCAGAAGATGAAGAATTCATTTATGAATTAATTAATGTCAATCGCAAACCACGTCATTTAGATTACAAACCAGAAGGTGATGATTTACCGATTGGTGTAAAAGTCAAAGTTACTTCAAAAGACGCCAACAAAGAATGGATTGCAGAACCGATGTTGGTATTACGCGGCATGATGTTGTTTAGCTATCCAGTTATCATCAATGATTTAGGATTAAAGGTAAAAGTTCCTGAAGAAATCATTGATCGAGTATTGACCTCAGATGAAAAATTAAACTATCAAGAATTTCAGTTGAAAGAAGGAGATAGATTTGAATATAAAGGACATCAAATTCATTTCATGAGTTTCAATCGAGAACCGAAGCATGAAAGTTACGAAGCAAAAGAAGGAGACTTAGCAGTAAGTGCGGTGTTAAATGTCATCACGCCAGCTAAATCGGCACCTGATCGTGCAGAACCTGTTTTCTTAATCCGTGGAAACCAACCTTTTAATTTAAAAGATGAAATTGAAGAAATTGGTTTACACTTTAGATTTGCCAACATTGATCCTACAAAAGGAACCGTTCAATTGATGGTCGCTAAGGAAGTAAATGACAATCAAAATATTCCAGTCAAATTTGCTAAAGATGTTCCTCAGGCCAACTTCATTGTATTACAAGCTATAGAATTTCCAGGTATTAATTTTTTCTGGCTTGGTGCGACCATGATGATGATTGGTTTGTTGATGGCTATGTTTCATCGTTTAAAAACAAAACATGCGTCTGCCTAAAATTATTCTGATTGGTGCAGGAAATGTAGGTTATCACCTTGGAACGAGTTTCCACAAAAATGGAATTCCAGTAGTTCAAGTGTTTAGTCGTAAAAAAGCGAAAGCCAAAAACTTATCCGATAAAATCGGATGTGCTTACGCTACGTCTTTTTCCAAATTAGAAACAGATGCAGATCTTTATATCATTGCCGTAAAAGATGATGCCATCGAATCTGTTGCCAAATCTTTACAAAAAATCGGAATCGAAAAAGGAATTGTCACACATACTTCTGGTAGTGTCTCGACCTCTATTTTACAACCATATTTCGAAAAGTACGGCAGCTTTTATCCATTGCAAACTTTCTCAATTAAAAAATCAGTTGATTTCAAGAAGATCCCCATTTGTATTGATGGAGCTGATAAACATATTGTTAGAAAATTAAAACAAGTAGCTAAAAAAATCAGTCCTAACATCCATGAGGTAGATGATGAAAAACGTGCAATGCTTCATGTAGCTGCGGTTTTTGTTTGCAATTTCACCAATCACTTATATCAAATTGGGGATGAATTGTGCACTAAAAATAATTTACCTTTCGACATTTTAAAACCACTCATTGAAGAAACGGCCTCCAAAGTTCAAACACTTCAACCTGCTAAAGCACAAACGGGTCCAGCCATCCGTGGCGATAAAAAGACCATTAAAAAACAGCTGAATTATTTGCAGAAGTTTCCAGCATTCAAAAAAGTTTATTCTTTATTGACCAAGAGTATTAATCCGGATTTATAACTACTTCACCATACATCAACCATCGCTATGAGAATCGTCGGCACCATCGATCACCCTATCTTGAAGATTACTGTTTTTAAAATGGACAACAAATTCTCCATCAAATTTGAAAATGGATTGTTAGAACAAACGTTTAAGATTCGCGGAGGTAGTGAAATTAATTCTTTTGAAGATATCCAGAAATTGGTCGATCCAAAATGGCTAGGTGAAGTGATGCAAATGCTTCAGCAAATGAATCAGTCGAAGTTGGAAGCTACCTCTAGATTTTTGGCTGTGAATGGTGCGGAGGAGTTTGATGATATTTTATAATGTATGATTTTAGGATGTATGATGTATGATATGACCGAAGCGGCGTATGCACGCGTATGCACAAATATACGAGCAACGCTCTGATCATATCATAAATCATAGAATCATACATCATACATTTTTTTTTACAATCATACATTTTAAAAATAACAGATTTTAAAAAAAATTCCCTATATTCATCTAACACCAAAAGTCAAAAAGATGAAAAATTCAATCTACGTCCTTTCTTTAATCGTTTTTTCCACCTTATTTTTATCAACAACTCCCGTAAAAGAAGTCACTCAATTTGTGATGACTGTTGTTGGAGATGAACCGGTTTTGCCAGAAACACCTTACATATACAATGAAGTAAATGTTCCAGAACATCTGCTGACGATGAATGACACACTTGGCTATACCTCTGGAGGAGTAGATACAACTGTCTTTCCATTAATCAATAATGATGTTGCTACTTTAGGAAGAGTATTGTTTTATGATACCAAATTATCGCAAACACAAGATATTTCTTGCGGCTCTTGTCATAAACAATCATTGTCTTTTACTGATGATGTTGCTCAAAGTGATGGTGCTAATATGGAAACGATGCGTAATAGTATGCATCTTAATGACTTGGGCTGGTCCAATATAGAACGCTTTGCATGGGATATGTCTCATTTCCACCTTGAAGATATTTTAGCAGTCCCATTTTTAGACATCAATGAATTGGGGATAGATCCTGATGAGTTATTGGTGAAATTAAATGAATCTACTTACTATCCAGCTTTATTTGAAAATGCATTTGGAACCAATCAAATTGAATTGCCAATGGTCATAACTGCACTTTCAGATTTTATCAAATCAATGACTACTTTCAATTCGAGACTAGATCAGGAAGCTGCAAATGGATTTGCAAATTTCTCTCAAGCGGAATTAAATGGAATGGAAATTTTCAGAACAAGTTGTGCTGGATGTCATTTTCAAGGAACACAAGAAAGTATTTTTCCGATTCCTATTATTGATTTAATACCCGAAATTTTTAATAATGGCTTAACAATTGAAAACGATGATTTCGGTGCTGGAAATCATAACCCAACAATGTCTGGTTTATTTAAAGCGCCAACATTAAGAAATATTGAAGTAACGGCTCCTTATATGCATGATGGTAGATTTGAAACATTAGATGAAGTCATTGATCATTATTCTGATGGAATCGTTCCAAACGAATGGACAGAAAACGCAATTCTATTTCAGTTGCAAAATTTAGAATTAACTGACATAGAAAAGGCAGAATTAAAATCCTTTCTTTTGACTTTAACAGATGAGAGTTTTCTAACCAATCCTAAATGGTCTGACCCATTCGAATCACCAACATCCAACAATACACCTACAAATTCTATTCAATCTGTTGTTTTAAAACCGAATCCAATGAATGATGCGGCAATCATTTCTTTTGACAATCCTTCTAATGAAGTAGTTGACATTACGATTCATTCCAATAGCGGGAAATTATTTCAACAAGATCAAATCCAAAGTAATGAATACCTAATTCAGAAAAAGAATTTATCAACAGGTATATACTTTGTTAAATTGGTGATGGGTGAAAAAACTTCAACTCAAAAGCTAATTGTTTATTAAAAAACGGTGAACGGTGAACGGTAGACGGCAGGACTGTTAAGTTCTAATTTATTAAGAAAAATAGTAATTTGTTGCAAAACAATATTCTGCCATGACATTTATTTCTTCTTTTTCCAAAATAAAAGATCCGAGACGAGGGCAAGGCCTTCGAACAAGTTTAGATC
>CALDGQ010000135.1 GCA_937941765.1 uncultured Saprospiraceae bacterium | reverse complement strand
ACTGTAGCTCCAGCTCCTAAACAAGAAGGACACGCAGCTCCAGCATCACTAATCGTCATAATTACTTGATCTAAATCTCCTGAATCTCCTCCTACACAATCTCCTAATACAACCGTCCATCCAGCTTCTGCAACATCACATCCTGCTAACTGTGCCCAATCAATTGGAGTACCATATGCAGAACTAAATGACCCACTCAAAGGTCCTGATAAAGCGCAAACATCAAAATCTCCATCTGCAGGATTATTGGTAAATATTAAGGATGTAAAATCATTGTCACTATTACAATTTCCTTGATTTCCTCCTGCTGCTGAGTTCGCATATGGAGCTAATGTTAATAATGGTGTACTACAACCAGAAGGTCCTTGAATGTAAAAACTTAAATCTGAAACCCAAGAGTGCGTACCTGAAAATTCAACAGATATGTTCATTGTCATTGGATCAAAAACACATGCAGGCATTGTACATTCTTCAACTGCACATGTTGCTGTAAGAGATGGATCTGGATCATTACAATCTATCGTTACATTTGCTCCTGGTGTTGGAGCTGTAATCGCTGTTCCTGCTTCTATTATTATTTGTTGTGTTACTTGACATGTTGGATCTCCTACATCTTGTACTATTACATCATAGATTCCTGGCCCTACTGCAAACGTACTCATTGGTGCGAAAGAACCTCCTCCATCTATTGAATACTCTATGGTATTTGATGAGGTTGCTGTTATGCTTATTTCGCCATCTGCTGCTCCCGCACATGTTTCAGGTGTAGGGACTATGCATGCTTCCAAATCACAACAAGCAAGTTGCGAACCTAAAGTTGAAGTATTTCCAGATTCTGTATCCGCTGCAATTGCTGAACTACAATCAGTATCTGTGGATCCTCCAGAATTGATACTTACAACCAAATCTACAGAAGCTGGTGCATTTAAAATAACTGCACAATCACCGCCAGAATTAAATACTGCACCTCCTGTTTCTGACCATGGCCCATTTACAGTAGTACAAGAATTCTCTGCAAGTGTACCACTTGCGAAAATATGTCTAACGGAAACATTGTCCATTATTTCTACTCCAGTCAAATCAATTGATGCTGGTTCTCCTTGTCCAGGACAAGTATTATAGCATATAGTGAAGCTTTCTCCAGCTGGATCAGATCCTGTACCTCTATCTAAAAAGGTTATGATTAATTCTGAAAATGGCTGGGCCAAAATCGAACTGGTATTGACCAAACTAAACAACAAAAGCATTGTTAGTGCAACAAATTTGTAGTTATTTTTATTCATTTTTTTCTGATTTAATAAGACTGAATTCCTGTATCTTTAATTCTTAGCTTTTTTTAATTATTAATTTCCTGCCGGATTTGCTGGAAAAGTTTCGCAGCTAGGTTGATTACCAACTGGTGCTGTATAGGGTCCAAATTCTGAACAACAAGCTGCATCAGCAGCATCACAAATTTGGATGTAATATGGCGTTAAACCATCGGCTACCAATCCTTCTGTACCTGTAACAAGCGCTGCACTATTTGCAAGTGGTGCAACTGGAGCAGTCGAATAGGAAACTACTGTTCCTGTACCTGATGCCAATGATTCATCAATGTCAGTGACTGCAATATTAAAAGCACCACAATCTTCTGTGAAAGTTACAGTTGGTTCTGCATATCCACATGGTGGTGGGCAAGCATCAAGGACATCTGCATCTGCACAACCAGCAACGTCTGCTTCGCTGTAGCATATTAGCACTACATTATCAATAATCATATTTTCAGTAGTTCCCCACATAGCCATCACGATATTGATATCAACATTCATTTGATCCGCTGGTGGGATCGGATTTCCATTACTATCATTTGAAGCACACAATGTATTTCCTGTAGCACCAAAAGCTGGTACATTACAATCATCACCTAATAATATTTGCTGAGCGTTTCCAGAACCCCAATCGAGTTCACCATAAAGAAAATCCCAGCAGTTGTTGCAACCAGGATCTGAAACGCCTTCAGAAGGAATACCACTACATCCACCGCTGATTGTACATTGTTCAAAACATTCCAGATTTCCATCTCCAGGATATCCAGTTGAACAATAATCGAATGAAAAGTAAATTACTTCACATGGCGATATATCTATTCCAGAAACATTGAAAGTACCTGGTCCATTAGTATCATTCCCTCTTAGACCTTGAGTTCCGTTACATCCCATTGCATTGCCAGAATTACTATCTACTTCAAAGAAATCACCAGTAATACAACCTGGACACGTAGCAGTCCAAGCTATGCCATTGTCATCTGTTCCAGAAGTAGCCTCATCTCCTTCATCTTCAAAATCTTCACTAAATAAGATTGTTCCAACACTAGGTCCACATGGTTGTGCATATGCACCTGTCACAAAAGCTATATTTAATAATAGGACCATGCAGGTCAATTTTAATAGGTTGAATTTATTGCTCATAATATTAGTAATTTGTTAAAGCATTGTTATATTTATTTCCCTTCAACACAACGTCATGCAAATAATATTAGTTTTTTAATTTCCAGGATTAGCTGGGAAAGTTCCACAACTTGGTAAAACTCCCATTGGTGCAGTTACAGGTACAGCTTCAGATATACAGGTATCATCAGAGTCTTGTCTTATTTGGATGTTGTAAATAGTTGCACCATCTGCAACTAAAGCTGCCATCGCTACTAAGTTAATAGTTTGAGATGCTCCTGTTACTCCATCTAAATACCCCATAACAACGCCATCGACCAATACTTCATAAGCTTCAGTCCCGACAGGATCTGCGTTACCTTCACCAACAATGTTTGTAAGTTCAATTATGAATTCACCACAATCTTCTGTTGTAGCGACATCAAAAGTATATCCACATGGAGCTGCATAACATCCAGCTATACCTGCAAAGGAACCTGATGGGTTTGATCCAACTCCGGTATCACCATCGCCATCACAATCTGTTCCTGGAGCATTACTTAATCCATATATGTAGGTAACTTGAGTAATCAAATCTGTAGGTGCTAATCCAGAAACACCAGTAGTTAATCCTGAATTAGGACCTGTGCCGGTTTCTGTATCTTCTCCATTTTGACCTGAAGTTGCACAATCATTAGTTGTTGCATTTAAATCATCAGCTTGTGTTGTAAAAACTCCAGTTGGACTAGTCAATGCAACAGACGAAACCGTCATTCCTCCAATGTATTGAGTGGAGCAATAACCGCCAATTGCTGAAGTAACAGCTGCATTTGTATTTAAGCCAGCAATTGGATTTCCAGCGGCATCTGTTGCTGCGGAAACAAAACCAAATCCATATTCATATGCTTCAGAACCTCCATTTTGAGAGGTTGCACTGAACTCAAAATTTGCCACATCTGAATTAAAACCGTTTATAAGATCAACAGTCATTACAATGAAACCATTTGTACAAACGCAATCATCAGAAGTTGTTCCTGCAAAATCACTTGAGCTAGTGAGCGCTCCCGTTCCACCCCATCCTGCACCAATTGCGAAATCACCATCATCACAAGTTCCGTTTGCATTTGGAGTAGTAACTATCGCTTCATATGTCATTTCCACATCTAAAATCCCATCTCCATTTAAATCAACTTGATTTGTTGTAGCTATTGGTGCTACCCCTGCCTCTGTTTGAGAAATTGAACCTGGAGCAAAATTATCTTCGTTGAAATTCCAAGAATCACCTGTGCATTGTGCATTAGCGAAAACCGCAAATGACAAAAGCATTCCCAATGTTAAAATAGAATGTTTAATATTTTTCATATTACTATATCTTTTTAGATTCCTTAAAAGCTTACTTGTATTCCAATTATTAGGTACCTATTTTTATATTCCAACAAAATACTTACAAATCAACATGAATTTGTTAAGCAACCTGATAATTGTAATTGAAAAAGTTGTAAGAAGTTTTGAAAGAGAATAGAATCAACCCTTGAAGAGTCTCGAAAGGAACAGCTGCAAAAGCAGGGCGGTACTTTTTTAGAATCATGGGTTAGTAGTATTCAATAACTAAATGCTTTGCATTATCACAAGACAATTGCAAATTCGAACAACATTAATCGGAAAGGTTGGGATACATCTAACTTAGTAGAGGTATAAATCGGGAAAAGGACTGTTAGGACATTATGCTAAATGTTAGAGAATAAAAATCCCTAACAAATATTTCTTAGTTATTTAAAATGTCAATCTACACAACAGAATGGTCACAATAAATCGGTAATTGAAGGAGTCTTTGGGAGGATTTCAATGTGAATTGATAATTTAAATATAACACAAATAATTAATTCACCACACATAAAAATAGCACTTTCTGCAAGATGTGACATTCAAAAATTGAAAAAATCAAATAAAAGTGTTAGTTACTAAAAGCCATAAATCATTGATAATAAAGGCATTAACAAGAGTTTGTTTTAAAAGCAAAATGGAGTAGTTCTTCAATTAGAACTACTCCATTTCTTGATTATCAGTTACTTACAGTGATATTATAATTTTATAAATTTATATTGTTCTGAACTATCCTTACTTACAATCTTTAACATGTATATACCCTGTTTAAGGTACTCAACATTAAATTGTTTTTGGAAAATACCTGCTGAAAAGTTGTTAGCACTAGATTCCAAAATTTTACCATCGATGCTCTGTATTTCAAAAGTAAGTAAAGTGTTTGAAGTTATTTCAAATTCCAGATTTAAGAAACTTGAAGTAGGATTTGGGAAAACTTTTATATCATTCAGCGTTTCAGGAATTGAAGTGCTTGTGACCATATAGGCTTGAATTCCATTACCCATATATCCAGTATTTGTAATTCCAATACTAAACATACTTTCACAACCATCCGCCGTTGTTATCGTTAAAGTAACCTCATAATCTCCCGGGATTGCGTAATTATGAAATGGTGTTTCATTAGTACTTAAATTACCATCTCCAAAATCCCACAAATACGATGTTACATCACCACTTGACAAATCATAGAATATATATCCTGAGTTGGTTGCAACTGGTAAGAATAATGCTTGACAACCTTCAGGATAGTAAGTTTCATCTCCAACAAATATTTGCATTGGGAATGTGTCAACACAATCTCCACTAATTATTGTTAGTGTAACAATATATATCCCCGGTGTTTCATAATGATGGACAGGATCGGGCTCTGTACTGGTAACTCCATCTCCAAAATGCCATTGGAAATCTATTTCATCATTGTCCGTAAATGATTGATTGAAAAACGCAATGGTCATTGCATCATCCGTTTGTTCAAAACTAAAAAATGCTTCACAATGTATTGGTAAATCAGGATTGTCCCCGCCAATTAAAATTTCGCTATCATAATAACAAGAAACTCCATTTGGTAAAATAATTTCTAAAAAGACCGGATACCAACCATCGGCAGTGTAGTAATGTGTAGGCATCATTTCGGTAGAAGTCGTTCCATCTCCAAAATCCCAGAAATATTCCGCCTCCTCATAAATTAATGCCGATTCAAAATAAACACCCCAATCATCTAATAAGTAAGATTCAAATGCTGCTTCACATTGATTATTACCTCCACCACTTGTATAAACAATCAGAACAATCGTATTCACTTCACCTCCTGCACATGTGATTGTCAAACTAACTTCATATTCTCCCTCATTATTATAAACGTGAGTTGGATTTGGTTCCGTACTTGTACTTCCATCTCCAAAATCCCAAAACCATGAAGTCACGGTGCCCCAAGAAGTATCCCAGAATCCAATCACCAAACCGTTATCTGGAGCAGGTCCGTATTCAAACATTGCATTACACTCGACAGGTTCAACATAAATCCATTCTTCATACGTACAAATTTGTCCATCTGACAAAGTAAGCACGAGTGTAACGATATACTCTTGAGGATCCTGACCTTGATTATATGTATGTACTGGATTTACTGCTGAACTTGTCGTTCCGTCTCCAAAATCCCAATTGTAAACTGCATCATCCATTTCAATGCTTGGATAGAAATAGAATGCATTCACACTGAAATCGATTTCGTACCAGAAAAAAGCATCGCAAAACAAAACATCGCCTACATGAGCAGGCATTTCCATTGTACTTGTTTCTCCTCCAACGCAGTCAATAGTTAATGTAACATTGTACACACCGATCTCTGCATATTCATGAATTGGATTTTCTTCAACACTTGTATTCCCATCTCCGAAATCCCACAACCATGATGTTGGAATTCCCCAAGATTCATCGATAAATTGAATTTCTAATTCATTATCATCAACCGGATAATAAGAAAACATTGAATTACACTCCAGTGGTTCTAAGAAAACGAATTCCGTGTAAACACAAGAAGTACCGTCGGCCAAAGTAATTGTTAGGGTGACATTAAATTCTGAAGGTTCATTGCCGATATCATAAGTATGGACAGCATAAATTTCTGAACTTGTAGAACCATCACCAAAATCCCACAAGTAAGTAGTTGCGGGATTATCGAAACTTGGATAAAAATAAACCTGATTTAATTCTTGGCTATACCAGAAAAACGCATCACAATCGCCACCATTTCCAACATGTACTGGCATTGTCATGGTGTTGACTTCACCATTGGCACAAGTTATTATTAAGGTCACTTCATAATCACCAAAAGTAGTATAGGTGTGTATTGGGTTCGATTCAGTACTACTTGTTCCATCGCCAAAATCCCATAACCACTGCACTAAATTACCCCACGATTGATCTATAAATTCAATTGTCAATCCATCATCAGAGATGACTTGATATTCAAACATAGAAGTACATTCATCAATCACTTCTATCGTAATGTCATCTTGTGTTGTACAAGTTTCACCATTTTGGAAAGTTACAATTAGGGTTACCACAAATACATCTCCTGGTTCCGCATTTTCATAAGTATGTGTTGGCCAAATATCATTTGTAGAAGTACCATCGCCAAAATCCCAACTATAACTTGCTATATCTAAAATATTGTTTGGAGAGAAATAAAATTCATTGTTAAAAAATTCATAATGAAAAGAGGCGTCACATTCAATTGGTTCGTATACGACAAGAATTGGCATTGGCATAGAGTTCGTTTCTCCTCCTAAGCATTCAATTGATAAATTCACTTCATAATCTCCTCCGTTTTCATAAACGTGTACTGGGTGTTGCTCAGTCGAAGTGTTTCCATCCCCAAAATCCCACAACCAGCTTGTTATAATTCCCCAAGAGGTATCTTCAAAGTTAACAGTTACTCCATCTTCTTGAACATTGTATGTAAACATAGAATTGCATTCCTCAGAAAACATAGTGAACACATTCGTTTGTGTACACACCTCTCCATTTTCCAATGTTATTGTCAAAGTAACTTCAAATACAAAATTGTCTTGATCAACAATAAAATCGTGAATTGGATGCGTTTCACTACTAGTCGTACCATCTCCAAAATCCCACAAATAGGTTGCATCATCATAAAAAATTTGAGGTTCAAAAAATGCACTTGTTCCTTCTGGGAAACTCCAAAATGAAGCATCACAATCTATTAAACTATTTGTATTAGCAATAACAGCATTCAGACTAAAAAAAGTGATCAATAAAGTAACTGCTAACGAAAAGATTTGATTGTTAATTGGTCTCATAACAGGTTATTTAAAGTTGAGGTACTAAAATACATCCAAAGTATTTACAATACAAAGGAAAAGGAGCTATCTATAGAAAGTGTCATTTATTGACAAAAACGCTGCATCAATATAAAAAAAACTATGCTTGTGCTTTTGGCGTATTAAAATTCATTGGAGGCATAGGTGGTTGTTCAGGCTCACTAATAGGTCCAAATTGAGCTTCAAACTTATTAACATTATCGACTAGTGCACGCATTAAACGCTTTGCATGAGTAGGCGTCAATACAATTCTCGATTTTACTTTCGCTTTTGGGACATTAGGCATTAAGCGGATGAAATCTACAACGAACTCTGAATGTGAATGAGATATAATTGCCAGATTACTATATATACCTTCAGCAATCTCTTCAGGTAACTCGATATTCATTTGTTTTCCAGGCTTCTTTGTTTCTGCCATAATTATTTATTTTTATTCAAATTTTATTGAAGCACTAATATCGGAATAATTTACCTAAAAAACCTTGCCATGGAAGACTACTTCAAAGTCAATAAAGCCCTTTGGGATGCTAAAACTGCCCATCATCTGAATTCTGAATTTTATGATAATGAAAATTTCAAAAAAGGAAAATCATCTTTAGTCTCTTTTGATTTGGATGCGATTGGTGATATAGTTCCTGGAAAAACAATGCTTCACTTGCAATGTCATTTTGGGCAAGATAGTATGTCATGGGCACGGATGGGAGCAAAAGTAACGGGTGTTGACTTTTCAACGGAAGCTATTAGGACGGCTCGAGAACTGAATGATGAACTTGGATTGGATGTCAAATTTATTGAAAGCAATGTCTATGACCTCGAAGATCATTTGGAGGAGCAATTTGATATTGTTTATTGTTCCTACGGTGTTACTTGTTGGTTGCCTGATTTGGTCAAATGGGCTAAGATTATTGATACCTATTTAAAACCTGGCGGTACTTTTTACATTGCGGAATTTCATCCGACCTTTTATATGTTTGATTGGGACAATGGAAAACTAGCCTATAATTATTTCAATAGAGGTCATTATATTGAAGAGGAAGAAGGTACTTATGCTGATGAAAATGCCAATATTAAAAAGAAGGAATATTTTTGGACCCACTCATTAATGGAAATTATAAATCCATTGCTTCAAGAAGGATTGCAGATAAAGGAATTTAAGGAATATCCTTATTGTCATTTCAAAATTTCTTCTACCATGAAGCAGATTGCTCCTGGACAATTTAAATGGGATTTGTCAGATATTGAGCTTCCTCATATTTATAGCCTTACAATGAAGAAGTCATTGATATAAAAATATTATTTGGTGGTTTACGACAAAACAGAAGATTGCAATCATTCAATTGCTTCATTAACTTACCTTAGTTGATACTTTTTAGTCTGTAACACAAAACGAGAACACATGTATTTTAAACAATTTCTTTTTATTTGCTTATCACTTTTTGCATTTTCAGTGTATGCTCAAGATGTTGTGATTAATGAATTTTCTGCTGCCAATTATGATCAATTTTATGATGGTTTTGGAAATGATGAAGATTGGATAGAATTATATAACAATACAAATTCGAACATTGATCTTTCTGGCTATTATTTAAGTGACAAACCTGCCAACCCGACCAAGTGGCAATTTCCAGCTGGAACAACCATTGGCGCAAATGACTACTTACTTATTTGGACCTCCAAAAGGGATTTAATTATTGGTGATGAAATCCACACCAACTTTAAAATCACTCAATGCAAGGGTTCTGAAGGAGTCGTTTTAGCGGACCCAAGTGGTAATATCATTGATGTTCATGAATTGGACATCCCTAATCAGGTTACACATTCGAGAGGTAGAACAACGGATGGGGCAGCCACTTGGAGTGTGTTCAGATTGCCAACTCCTGGTGCTATGAATATAAGTCCGATGCCGGAATATGCGCAAAAGCCTTCTATCAATCCTGCACCGGGTTTTTATACGAGCGATGTTGTTGTGACAATTGATGATATCGATCCAATGACGATGGTCTATTACACGTTGGATGGATCAGAACCTAACACTGGTTCGACGTTATATACTGAACCTATTATAATTTCAAACACAACCGTCGTAAAAGCAATTGCTTATCACAATGACCCAACCGTTCCTGCGAGTTTTACAGACTACTCTACTTTCTTTATTAATGAGAATCATTCGCTAAAAGTAATTTCCGTTGCTGGAGATGAAATGGCATTTTTAATGGATGGAGGATTTGAAGAACCTCGTGGGTCTTTTGAACTATTCGACGAAACAGGAGATCGTGTAGGTGATGTTACAGGTGAATTTAATAAGCACGGAAATGATTCTTGGGCATATGACCAACGTGGAATTGATTTTATTGCAAGAGATGAATTCGGAGATGATTATGCAGTTAAAAATGAACTATTCGACCTTTTCAATTTAACCAATAGAGATCGCTTCCAGAGGTTGATTATAAAGGCGGCGGCCAATGACAACTACCCTTTTGAATTTGGTGGTGCAATGATCCGTGATGCATATGTGCACACCTTGTCAGGATTGGCTAGTTTGGAAATGGATGAACGTACTTACGAACCGTGTATTTTATATGTAGATGGTGAATATTGGGGTGTTTATGAAATCCGTGAAAAAGTTGATGACCATGATTTTACAGATGAATATTACGATCAAGATTTGTTCGACATTGATTTTTTAAAAACATGGGGAGGAACTTGGGAAGAGTATGGAAGCAGAGAAGATTGGGATGAATTGACAGCGTACATCGAAAATAATGACATGTCGGATGCTGTCAACTATGCATGGGTTGAAGAACGGTTGGAAGTATTAAGTTTGATCGATTATGTGATATTACATGCACACAATGTTTCTGCTGATTGGTTGAACTGGAATACTGCTTGGTGGAGAGGGAGAAATCCCGATGGAGCTGCGAAAAAATGGAGATACATATTGTGGGATGAAGACGCAACTTTTGGCCATTACATCAATTATACCGACATCCCAGATCAAAGTGCAAATGCAGATCCTTGTGATCCAGAGGAGCTTGATGATTTTATTGATTTTGAAGGACATATATCGATGTTAACTAGCTTGTTGGAAAATGAGGAATTTTTGACGTTATATATCAGTCGTTATGCCGATTTAAATAATACTTTTTTTAGTTGTGATTTTATGATCCCACTTTTGGATACGATGATTATGAAAATTGCTCCTGAAATGCCTCGACAAATTGATCGTTGGGGCGGAAGTATGGGTGAATGGGAAGACAATGTGCAAACATTACGTGATTTCATCGAAACAAGATGTACGGTTATTGATGAAGCGATTGTTGATTGTTATGAAGATGAAGGAATTTCTGGACCATTTGAAGTTATCATTAATGTGCAACCAGCGGGTGCCGGTCGTGTCCAAGCCAACACCTTAATTGGAGAAAATTATCCTTGGTCTACTACTTACTTTGGAGGTATCCAGTTAGCATTGACTGCTATTCCAAATCCTGGTGAAACTTTCTATTTCTGGGAAGTAGGAGAAAATACTTTTGAACCCAATGCTTTTAATGAGGCCATTACTTTGAGTTTAGAATCAGGTGATGAAATTACTGCATTTTTCACACCGGAAATACCTTGTGAGGAACCATTTGGTTTGATGATCGATAGTTCAATGACAAGCGTTACAATAGATTGGGATGTTTCCAATTTTAGTATTAGTTATGAAGTCAATCATCGTAAATTAGGAACCACCGATTGGGAAGTTTCATCTGTCATTGATGTACCTCATACGATTGTTGGATTAGATCCTTGTGAGCCTTATGAGTTGAGATTACGTTCCTTCTGTCCTGCATCTGTTAGTGCTTATTCAAATTTCGATTTCGCAACTGCATGTAGTGTTGGGACCAATGAAATCAACTCAGGAATCAACTCTTTACTTGTAAATCCAAATCCATTTGTCAATGAAGTAATGGTCAATCTTGACTTAAATATTTCGAGCGAAGTTTCCATTTCACTTTTGACTTTAGATGGTCGATTGATCCAGAGAAATGTTTTAGGAACTTTGGCGAATGGTAATCATCAGTATCAATTTGATGGATTAGATAACTTGTCAAGTGGGCTTTATCTTGTTAGAGTTGCTACTGACAGTGGGGTTATGGTTAGAAAATTGGTGAAGCAATAGAAAGGAATGGCAATATCAATGGCAATCTTAAACAATGGCAATGGCAATTTCGATAGCAATATCAATGAGTACATGGGTTACACGTGCTCACGTACTCATTGCCATTGCCATTGCCATTGATATTGATATTGATATTGATATTGATATTGATATTGATATTGATATTGACACTCCCTAACGTTTCAGCAATTTCTGCGAGATAACTTCTGTCTCCGTTTCAAAAGTCAAAACATATATTCCAGTATGCCAATCGGAAGTTTCTAACAGTATAGTTTCTGCATTTTCGTAATTGGATTGAAACATCATTCTTCCAGTCAAGTCTACCACTGTAAGCACACCTATTCCTTGTATATTGCCTATTTTATCTAGTTGAATTGTTAACTCATTTTGAATTGGATTTGGAGTCGCATTGACTTGCCATTTAAGCATTGAGCTTGTTTGAATAGCGGTATCTGCGACCGTTCTACTCATAGAATTATTATCTGGTAAAAGCGGTTCACAAGCAGGTCCATCATTGACACCTATAATTGTAATTGGATTACTGACATCACTACATCCTTCAGCAAAAATAGCATCACTAAAAGCATCTCCGACATTCAACAATAAATCACCCGTGTAAGCCAATCCGTAAACTGTTGAAGTGGTGATTCCTAAAGTTTCAAAATCAAAAGAAGCATTTCCTGATTCTAGAATTTGGGATACAATTCCGTTTTCATCAACAATAAAATAGAGGTAAGTTCCTGTGAAATTTGTAGTTGTTTGGAAAGTTAGAATATCTTCCACATTATCTTCAATACAAATCGTATCAATCATGACACCATCCAAAGTTGATATTTCACCTCCTACTACAGAATCATCTATAAATACTTGAATAAACGTAAATGCTTGTTGAAAACAACCGTCAGAAATTTGAGCGGTAAAAACTTCTTGTCCAATTGGCGATTGTAAATTTCCAATATAAGAATAACCGAAAATTGAATAATTTCCTGCTGGAGTCGAAGAATCAAAAACATAATTGCTTTCAGTCGATACATCAACGATAATTCCATTGCCATCCGTAATTACGAAAGCATAATCAGCCGGAGAAGTAGTGTTAACAACGATCGAAACTTCATTGTTATCAGCACCCGCACATAATACGGTACTCGTAGATTCATCTTCTAAAAAGATAGCACCTCCAAATGTTGCAGCAGACTCAATCGTGATGTAATTAGAAGATAGGTCATAACAACCATCGGTCAAAACGCCCTCAATATGATCTCCTGGAAAGGCAGTCGGAAAACCAGTGTAAGAATATCCATAGACTCGATAAGTATCTGGAATAGCTGCATCAAAATCAGTTGAATTTCCAATAACTAATGCCAAAATATTTCCAAAGTCGTCTGTGATGATGTAACCATAATCAGCAGTTGAAGAAGAGGAATTTTGATAAACCAATAAATCAGGTGTTCCATCATTTCCGCAAATACTTAAGAATGTTTCTCCTTGAATAGTTGATAGCATACCACCATCCACATTTGTAATTCCATTTACGGCAATAAAATTATCAGACACATCAAAACAACCATCTGACAAGCTACCTGTCAACTCATCGCCAACTTGTATTGTCAATGGATCAAAGTGAGCAACACCATAAATTCTTCCAATTAAATTATCCGGATAAGCTACTGGTGAATTTTCATCTATAGCAACAATAATATTATTTTCATCTGTGATAATATAATCCACATTCCCTACTACTTGATCGGTATGAGAAACGATTATTCCACCGGAACCAGTACATACATTTCCTGCTGCATCCACATTTGCAATCAACGAATGTGCTTCTGGAATGGAAATAACGATGGTCACAAAGTTGTCGGATAAATCGTATGGAAAAACAGAAAGATTGGTATTCGTAACATCATCACCTTGCATAAAATTCAGTACACCTTCATGAGACACGCCATAGATCCTTAGTGTTCCAGGCAAGAATGCAGAAAGTGTAATTGATGGTGTTTCTGTAAACGTAATTATATTGTTGTTTTCATCTGTAATGATGTAAGTATAAAATTCTTGGGCAGCTGAATTATTATTCATCGTCACTTCATTTTCTGTCATATCATCTGGACATAATACTTGAAAGGAACCACCGCCATCAATACCAATGACGCCTCCGTCAACATTTGTTGGAACGGAATCACCTGTTCTTTCAATTTGAAGTGCATTGCTAGAAATATCAAAACAACCAGTTGAAAAAGGAGTTCCAAATATTTGATCACCGGGCTGTACTAAGATATCACCTGTATAAGCGAATCCCCAAATTCTACATATTCCAGGACCTGCTCCTTCAAAATCTTTGGTGTCATTTTCTGTAATTTCTAAAATCGTATTAGATACATCTGTTATTACGTACACGTAGTTGGATGCGGCCCAGGTATTGGTCACAAAAGTTACCTCATCCGCTATTCCATCACCGACTTCAATAAACAAATGACTTTGACCTGTAGAAGAAAAAACTTGTGCACCTTCAACGTAATCTTTAACTACTGTAATTGCATTGTCAGAAAGATCTGCACAACCATCTGTTAATTGATTTTCAAAAATATTCATTTCTGGGAAAATCGTGATGTTACCCGTATAAGACAAACCCCAAATTTTACAAGTTCCTAAAGAATTGAAAGTGAAATCTAAATAGTTATTTTGAGTGGTCGACAGCAATACATTATTCTCTGAAGTAATTAGGTAAATATAATTTCCAGAAGAATTGGAGTCATTAGAAAAACCAAAAACATCTGGCACATTATCATTTAAACAAATAAAAGTTTCATCTGTCCCTTGTCCGTTTGTAAGAGTTCCACCATCAACTTCAATTGGGTTCACGAAAATAGCGTTGGAAGAAATGGAGTAACAATCATCTGAATAAGGAAGCCCCCAAACAAGATCTCCTACTGTTGCGAGTCTATTTCCCGTGTAAGAAAATCCCCATATTCTCGTAGAATTTCCAGTCAAATCAGCTAACGTAATTGTACTACCAGATAAAAATCCAGTAATCACATTATTATCATCCGTCAATACGAAATCATAGGTAGCAATTCCAGAATGCCCAGAAGTATAAATAGGTTGACTTTGATTGGGTAAATCTGTACAAAGATCAATTGTTGTCAAATTTCCATTGGTGAAAATTTGTCCACCAAAACATTGGGCAGCTACTTCCAACGATAAGATTGATAAAACAAATACAGCAACGGATGTAATTAAAATTTTCATGTACGAGGTTTTGAATTGTTTGAAATGGGAAAAGACAATCGAGTTAGTATGACTCAATCAAATTTCTAGGACTAGGGCTTAATAATCGGTAGGGAATGCATACACAAAGTATTAATATTTTTTCAAATATGATATAGTTGCCTGCGTTTATTTAGAAGCTTGTAAGACAATGACAAATATAAGCGCTCTAAAAGGTACGAAATGAATTCGATTTTTATGAATTTGTGACAAGCAGTCCGAGCATATTTGTATAGAGACGGGAATTATTCAAATATGATTTCCGATTGGTTTTTCCGTAAGAACTGGATCGTTTTAGTAGCCTTTTCAATTGATATTTCTGTCAATAAATTTACAACATGATTGCTAATGTATTCCGCAGTTGGGTTAGAACCCATGTTATAGTTCCACTTTTCAAAATCTTTCGTTATCGGATGTATCGGACTTAAAAACCAATCGTTTAATGGAATTTGGTCGATTACTGCTTTTTCCATAAATGTAGTTCGGTTTTTTACCAGCAATGGATATTTGATAAAAGTATGGTTGGCATAAGTTGGTTGAAACAGTTGGGTACCTCCCATTTCCATAATGGCTCGATCGTACATTTTTGCAATTTCTCGACGATGGTCAAGATTAGATTTTATTTTTTTGATTTCCCCGATTCCCGTTTTCGCTTGCATCTCCGACATTCCTTTTAAATATCCATCGGGCATAATTGGAGATATTAATTCGTCGTTAGAAGAGGATCCAGGTATTAATTTGATTGAGTTCAATTTGCGATACGTTTTTACAGCAGACCAATAAGCGAATTCAGGCAACCTATTTTTGATTGCAATCTGACTATGTAAGAGTCTTGTTTCAATAATAGAGGGTTTCTCCATTTTGCTTTCAAATTCATTTAATTTGGAAACAAGTTGTTCATCATTGGCAACTACAAAGCCACCGATACCTGTTGAGAAAGTTTTATTCCATTGACTAGAAAAAAAAGAGGCACTTGCGATTGTTCCATTTTGTTTTGATTTATAGGTTCCTGCAAATCCATGCGTACAATCCTCGATTAAGTGAAGGTTATGTTTTTGAGCAATTTTTTGTAACTCATCGATATCACTTGATAGCCCATAAGTATTTTGAGCAATGATTAATTTAGTCCTAGAAGTGATCTTTTGTTCAATATCCGACACATCAATATTGAAGGTTTCAGCGTTAATGTCTGCGTATACTGGAATTGCTTTTTTATAAATAATTGCATTCGGTACTACAACACATGTATACGCAGGTAAAATAACTTCATCTAATGCTTTGATATCCAATGCATCAAGGATGGCAAATAAACCAACTCTACCCTTCCAAAAAAGCGTCACTTGGTGGGGTTGAATCCCCAAATAGTTAGCGATTTGGCTCTTTATTTGTTGTTTATACATTAAAACTTGTTAAAATAGGTTAGAGTTCTTACTTTTGCGCGACAAATTATAACAATCCCATAATATCAATTTCCATGAACAATTTAAAATTTTTGTTCTTCGTAGTCTTGTCTTCTTTTCTTCTTTATTTTGCTAGTCATCCAAAACAAGATGCAGTTGTAATCTTAGAAGAAAATATTGTAGACCAAAATGACTACTCAAAACACGGTCATTTATTAAATGGCCCGTTTCTAAATGAGACTTATAACATTGCTAAAGAAGGCGAAATCAAATATCCGGATGTAACTCCGGATTTGATTGCAGCATTAGAAAACAATTTGCAACTATTAAAGTACCGCAAGAAAAATCCGTCAATCAATGCTGGTAATTTATTACTTTCTTCTGAACAATTGGAAGATGCAATTAAATTGTTAATAAAAAGTCAATTTGACCCATCCAATCTATCAGAACATTTTGATGCACATCAGATTTCTGGAAAGAAGAATGATGGAAATGTAAAAATGACTGGTTACTACTCTCCTGTCATCAAAGCTTCAAGATTCAAAACTAAGGAATTCCCTTATCCAATTTATGGCAAACCTAAAAATTGGGATGGACCGTTGCCAAGTCGTGAAGACATTGAAAATGGTGCTTTTGAAGGATTAGGTTTTGAAGTTGGATATGCAGAAAGCAAATTGGATATTTATTACATGCAATTACAAGGTTCGGGCTATGTTGAATATCCAGATGGAACGCAAGAATTATTTGCGCATGCTGGTAGTAATAGAAAACGCTATAGCAGTATCGGCCAATATATGATCAACGAAGGAATGATTACACCTCAGTTTAGTTCAATGAAGTCGATCCGAAATTATATAGATTGTAACAAGAATTTGACAGATGAAATTCTTAATTCTAATCAATCTTACGTGTTTTTTAAGCCTAAAAAGAATCAACAAACAATGGGTGCTGGATATGTTCCATTGACACCTAATGTTTCTGTAGCTGTAGATAAAGACTTAATTCCATTGGGTAGTTGCTTATTAGCTGCGGTTCCTGTTTTGGATGAAAGAAGAAGATTTTCTCATCATGAGTTCAAATATTTATTGGCTCAAGATGTTGGTGGTATCATCAAAGGCCCTGGTCACATTGATGTATATCAAGGTATTGGAAATGAAGCGGGTCAATCTGCAAGTAATCTTCATCATTTTGGTCAGTTATGGCTGATGACACCTAAAACAAGCGCGAAAAATCTCAAAAATTAATGGGTATTTTTTTGAGTATATAAGTTTATTATATGTAAATTGAAGTTGCTAAAAAGATTACACATCTTCATTAATTCTATCACGTTTTTCCCCCTCCAACGTTGGCACTTATATTGAGTTAATTATAGATTAGTTATCTAACATACTTTAGAGCAAACTATATATGCTGTGTATAATTTTCACTAGGTCAAAAGTGCTTGCTGCAGTTCAGACCGATGTTGTGAAATTGTTGAGTCTTGAGGGGGATTATTACAAACCATTTGACACTTCATTTTCCGATGCTTATCGATCACATATCGGTCAGATAAAAACTGCCTACAAAAGCCATCTCGAACGGATTGGTATTCAATTTACCGCACCATTGGTGTTGTCCATTGTTTTACCCGTTGAGATACATGATATCCTTAAAGAAGAAAAGGATCAATTAATTGAATCGATTCAAGCTGATGAAGAGATCAAATTGGTGAACATCGAAAATGTCGTAGATTCCTATATTATAGGGATGCTGCCTGGCAAAGATCATATCGAAAATAAATTTTTGGTTTTGGAAGGACTTGGTGCAAATGTCAATATTTGTAGGTTTGGACCCAATGCTTCTTCATTTTCAATGGGTTATGAAACGATAAAAGACTTAGGTTGGAATAACACCAAGCAACATCTTTTAGAAACTGTAATCAATAACTTTGCAAAAGAAGGATTTTTGATTGATGAGGCAGGAGAAAAAGAATTGCATCGTCAAATAACAGTTGATGATGGCTCTTTAAATTACTCCATACAAAAGAATTCTGAGCATACGGCAATCTCTGCGACGGTCAAATTGCCACCTGAAACGTACGAAAATATACTCTTTGATAGTTCGACGGTAATGATTGATAAATTAAGACCGCTACAGAATGAGTTAAAACAAGTATTTAGTATCGTACTTATTGGAAATTTCTTTAATAATAAAAAAATAAATACGTATCTTTGTGAGGAACTTGACTTAAGAGATAAGGTTTTTGACTTAGATGTAGCAAATACACAAAAAACCTTCAAAAGTATTGCGCTTGGCGCCTTCAAGTCAGCTAAAGACGTTTTGAAAAGTCGAAAAGTCAATAATATCGACAACCCGATTTATCGGTCAGAAATAGATGACCAAAATACCTGGTTGGAGAAAAATCAAAGAAGTATCCTACTTCGAGATGAAGTGCTAAGTAAGTTAAATCAGACTTGTACGGAGATCAACAAAGTAGAAGATTATAAAAATCAATTTATTCCGTTAGGCAAAACCGCTGGAATTCCAGCAGACGTTATCATATGGCATATAGAGCAACGTCTAAAAGAAATGAAGGTTTTGAACGAAATGGAAGATGTTGAGAAATTTAAAAGTGGTTTTAACAATCCACAGACTACTATAAATGAGTCAAAAGGAGCAATTTCAGATGAAGATCTGACCAACAAGTCTCCTGATGAAGACAACCGATTTATCAACCCGGTTCCTGTTGCTAATGTCGAAACACCTGCCCCGAAGGAAGTTTCCATCAATGACACGACACTTGAACCAGTTGAACGAGTCTCTCCTCAATTAGAAAATTCACCAAACGCACCTTCAAAAGCGAAGGGTTCGGCGTCAAATGAAACTCAACTGTCATTGGCAGATTTAGAGCAATATTTTGATGTAGAACAAATTTATCCAAATGCAGATTTTGTTTTCTTCAAAGGAAAAGCAAAAGGCGAAAGTACATTTAAGATTATTCGTCTGCTTAGAAAAGCCCATATGGGTTCCAAAGAAAAAATAAAATCCTTTCAACGTTTGTATCGGAGAGAAGCAAGTTATTACGATCAAGTAAGTGCATTGCTAAAAACTCCTGTAGGCAATTATTATGAAAGAAATTTCATCAATGGTGTTACACTCGGCGAATATTTGAAGCGGATAGGTTTTGTAAACAAAAAGTCGTTGGAAGAATTGAACAGCCAAGATTATAAAATCATCTTGCAAGTTCTAAAAGAAATAGAAAATTTGAAGTTCGCTTCGAGCGGATTCAATGAAGACAACTTTGTAGTCGTTTCCAAAATGAAATGGAACTTCTCTAAAGAATTGTCAGTTAAAATAGTAGGATTTAATAGTCAGGATTATTCTCGTTCGTTAATGGAAGCGGATGTACATAAAATGCTGACGAACTTATTAGGCAAAACACTGTATCAGGATTTCAGAAAAAAATTCAATCTATGAAAAAGAATTTTGAAAAGAAATTAACCACTAAAGAATTAGAAGCTTTTGTAAAAAAGCAAGAACAACTCGAATCTAAATCGGGTCGAGATTCTATTATTATGTGGTCATTATTGTTGATTGGCATCGCTGGTCTATTTATCGTATTACGATCGAACGATCTTTTCCATAATTCTAAAAATGAATCCATTTCTAAGAAAAAGATTAGTACTAGTAAAGCTCAAATTGCAAGAGCCGAAGTTGCTATTCCGATTTTAAATGAAAAATCCAATAGTCCTGTCGTTAATATTTCGGGAATCAGAGAAGCTTCTGAAATCATACATTTCAAAGTGGAAGGCTTTCAAAAAAATGCAAATTATAAATTTGATTTTGGTGATGACATTTCCCGTACGATGAATAAGCCAGTGGTTAAACACGCGTATCGCAAACCTGGTAAGTATGATGTCAAACTTGTCGTTTCCTACAAAAATGTAACGAAAGTTTTATACGAAAACACCATTACAATTTCAGAATCTATTGAAGTGCCAGACGGTGCTTTTTCTGAAATGAAAGATTAAGAAAACCAATTCTAGCTTTATAGCCAACTATAAACAAGTTAAAAATGGCCGTTACTTCTCAAAAAGTAGCGGCTATTTGTTTTTAACACTTTTCATTACATTGCGATGTTTCTATTTCCCGTTAAATTTATTAATTTTCATAAAAGTAACGGTGTATGCTAATCTCCAAATTAAAAGACTTCTTCGAAAAATCAGCTTTTGGTGTTTGTGATTATCTCGGTCATAAAATGGGAATTGCGTCTGCAAGGATAAGAATCTATTTTATTTACATCTCATTTGTTGCCATGGGCTCTCCTATTATTCTTTATTTGTTTGCTGCTTTTTGGTTGAATGTGCGGGAATATATTCGTCAGAAGAGAAGTGGTATTTTCGAATAATTTTTTCAAAATTATTCGAATTAAAAATGTAAAATTAAAAATAGATATCAGGACGTGTCCAAACGTATGCACACGTCCTGAGGTCTATTTTAGGATATTCAGAAGTAGCGAGAATTGATTAAATTTTACTGAATT
The DNA here is from genome assembly GCA_937941765.1 of uncultured Saprospiraceae bacterium. Taxonomy (GTDB): domain Bacteria; phylum Bacteroidota; class Bacteroidia; order Chitinophagales; family Saprospiraceae; genus CALDGQ01. The sequence goes on along the minus strand of CALDGQ010000135.1, from coordinate 2,150 downwards.
CCCCTAGTATTATTTCATTAATTTTACTTTGTCCTCGCCGGACTGGCAATACTTTTTCCCGATGAAAAAGTATTCAAAAAATCCTGGCTTTACACAGTTTTTAACGCTCCAAAAGTTTTAAAATCCTAAAATGAAAAAACTCGCTTAACATTTCTTTTTCACCCTTAATTGCATTGCTATGTGTACAGGCAGGTTCAAAGTATAATATTCATTTGGCTCTTACAGTTTTCATTTCTTAGCGGATTTTAAAACTTTTTCCACTAAACTGTATAATGCCAATCCTGAAATTCTAACCAGTTCCTAATTATCAACATCTGGATAGCTCGTACTTTAATTGTTGTAATAATTACTTACCCCGTTGTCGATCAAATCGTACTAACCTGTTGTAATAATGATTTTTTTTTAGATTATCAACAAATTGATAATCAGTAAATTAACTTACTTCTGAATCTCCCACGTACCCAACTTCAATCTTCAATATTCGACACTTCGATATGCTATTGTCCCTTCATCTATACCGCATCATCCTCTCGATGCTTCAACCGCTTTGCAGGCTTGATAATTAATCGAAGTGATTGATCATACGAGAAATATCCCCAAACCCAGTTGATGAAAACGAAGATTTTGTTTTTGACACCGATGATTGAAAACAAGTGTACGACCAACCAAACGATCCAAGCAAAGAAACCTTTAAACTTAAATCTCGGGAGATCGACTCCCGCTTTATTTCTACCAATTGTTGCCATACTTCCTTTATCATTGTAGACAAAGTCTTTTGTAGGTTTATTGTTAATAATTGCTGGTAGATTTTTCGACAACAACTTTCCCTGCTGAATTGCTACTTGCGCCACTTGGGGATGTCCATACTCATAATCTGGTTCGTCATCAACAATCGCAATATCCCCTATTGCAAAAACATTTTCAGTTCCAATGACTTTATTGATTTTATCGGTGCGAATCCGGTTGCCACGAACGACAACATCTTCAGGAAGTCCTTTCACTTTATTTCCTGTAATTCCTGCTGCCCAAATGACTTTATTAGTTTGGATTTTATCTCCACCCTTTAAGTAAACATATTCGCCATCAAAATCTTCAACACGTGTGTTCAACGTAACTTTGACACCCATTTCTCTGAGAAATTTTTCCGCATTTTTTCCAGCTTCCTCTGACATTCCTTTCAATAAAGTAGTGCCACTTTGTATTAAGTGAATATCTATTTCGTTGGTATCTAATTCATGAAAATCTTTGGGTAAAATAAAATTTTTCATTTCGACCAATGCCCCTGCCACTTCCACTCCCGTTGGTCCACCACCAACAATTACAATATCTATCAAACTTTGACGATCATCATAATTGGTTGTCGTTACTGCTTTTTCATAATCATTTAAGATTAAATTTCGAAGATACAATGCTTCTTCTATGGACTTCATGGACAATGCTTTGGAAGCCAAATTTTCATTGCCAAAAAAATTGGTCGTCACACCAATAGATAAAACTAAATAATCATAACACAATGTACCCAAACGGGTCGTAATTTCATTTTTCTCCGTATTGATTTCTTCAACTGTTGTTACCCGTATATAAACGTCTTTACATTTCTGAAATGCTTTTCGAAGTGGAAACGCAATAGAACTTGGCTCCAAACCTGCCATCGCAACTTGATACAACAAAGGTTGAAATTGGTGGAAGTTATTTTTGTCAATTAAGACAATTTGATATCCTTTGTTTTGTAATTTTCTTGCCAGAGTAAGACCTGCAAAACCAGCTCCTACAATCACAATTCTTTTGGCGTCCGTATCAGGAATATTTATGGATGATGGCATGTATTTTCGGTTTGCAAAATATTGGGTGCAAATTAATATAATTTTAAATAAACTCCCTACAGTTTAATTTGGTAAGCCTGATGGAATGTAAAATGCAGCAAGCTCATCGCACCAAACCAACATTCCCAAACAGCAATCGAGTACTTCCATCCACCAATTCCATTTCAACTTGCCATAGGTACACATCCGAAGTTGCAACTTTTCCACCAATTCTACCATCCCAAAATTCTTGTGCATCGGAATAATCAAAATCACTTTTAGAATAAATGACGGATCCCCAACGATCGAAAATTTGAAGATTCTTGAGATTGGAAACACCACAACCTG
>CALDGQ010000134.1 GCA_937941765.1 uncultured Saprospiraceae bacterium | reverse complement strand
ATCAACTAGTTCTGGTGAAGTCGTATCTTGTACTGTTACTTTTTGTGTAACTATTGTTTGATTACCGCAATTATCTGTTGCGATATAAATTCTATTTAAAGTATAGGTTTCTTCACATGGTCCGGCTGGTGTTTCTTGCGTTAATGTGACGATAACATCATCATCGCAATTATCTGTTGCCGTTACGTCGACTCCTGCTACTGCTGGATCTGGAATCGCATCACACTCAACTGTGATATCTGCTGGTAGTCCCGACACAACTGGAGAAGTTGTATCTTCTACTACAATAGATTGAACTACTTGATTGTCATTACCACAATCATCTTCGACTGTCCAAGTTCTTATTAATGTGTAATTGTCAACACAAGGTCCGTCTTGACGAACTTCCACAAAATCAACTTCTACATCATCACAATTATCCGTTGCCATTACATTCGCTGGTGCAGGAACTTCATCACATTCTACAACCACGTCTTCAGGAACATTGTTAAATTCAGGAGCAGCTGTATCAATAATGGTGATTGTTTGAGATTCTGAAATATCATTATCACATTCATCAACGGCTGTCCAAGTTCTTGTTATTACATATTCGTGTTCATCACAACCGTTTCCTTGTGTATCATTTTGTTCAAAAGAAATATTTACAGTTCCTCCTGAATCATCTGTAGCAGAAGGGTTTGCTGGATTTGGAATATTATCACTACATTCTAAAGTGATATCATTTGGAATACCAGAAAATACGGGTGCTTTAATATCACAAACACTGATAGTTTCGATATCTGCATCATCTTCATCGCCAGCTCCTCCATATTGATTATCAACTGTTGCATCATTGTTAGGATTTGTATCTGGAGTGGAATCTATATCCGTTGCAGGATCTCCATTTCCATCAGATGCACCTGTAATTTCAGTTCCAATAGTGTAATCACCTGTTGTTGCGTTTGGATCTAAAGTAATCACAATGTCAATTGTAGTTGATTGTCCAGGAGTCAATGTTCCACCAAAATTATTGGTAACCGTATTTCCAGGCCCGTTTGACCAACCATTAGTATCATTCGTACTTAAAGTAAAACCAGTTGGCAGGTAATTGATGATATCAATATCAGAAGCATCAACGGTTCCTTGATTTAATAAGGTAACTGTAAAAGTGATGTCTTGACCTGCATTGGCGGTTCCTGTAAAATTTGTAGTAATAATAGTTGCGATATCAAATCTTTCTACTACTACATTTTCAATATCATGATCATCTTCGTCACCTCCAGTTCCATCTACAACTCCGTCAACCAAGGTATCATTTCCATTGTTACTATCAGGAGTTGAATCAATATCCGTAATTGAATTTCCATTAGGGTCTTTCGCACTTTTGATTTCCGCTGCATTTTGTGATTGCCCTTCATAACCTTCATCTACTGTAAAGGTAATTGTAATGGTAGTGTTATCACCGGCACCTAAATTAATATTTGGAATATAAGTAGCACTGTTTCCACTTTGTGTCCAATTATTATCATCTAGCGTCATACCTGCTGGCAAGTAATCAATCACCTTAATATTTGTTGCATCAATGGTTCCTTGATTAATTACATCAATATCAAAAACAATCGTTCTACCTGGTAAAAGTGGATCAGCAGTTTGTGATGTATTAATTGATTTTAATAAAGCTAAATCAAATTCTCCTGCAGCATTAATCACTTCAAAATCAGAGTCATCTTCATCTCCACCTGCGTTATTAATTACATCATTTACATTATTATCGTTAGACGGGTTAGTATCACTAGTTGAGTCAATATCATCATTTGTATAAATCGAAGGAACGGTAGAATCAGTAATCTCAGTGATTACAGTAATCGGTCCTTGAGTCATTTGGGTTAATGTAAATGTAGCATCTATAGTAACAGACTGCCCTGGATTAATAGTTCCTGGGAAAGTATAAGTTGCCATATTTCCCATGATCGTCCAGTTAGGATCATTCGGCACCAATCCAGATGGGATATATATTTTCACCTCAACATTAGAAGCTGGAATGTTACCTTGATTGAAAACTTCCACTTCAAATGTCACATCCGCTCCTGGTAAAACATCTGAATCTTGTCCAGGAGCAAGGGTAATTCTTGTTGCTAAATCGAAATATTTAATTCTAACAACAGCATCACATGAAGCTTGATTGCAACCATCTGAAACTGTCAATGTAACTGAGTTATCACCAGCATCATCAAAATCAAAAGTTGTTTGATCAAGATTAATTTCAACTGCTCCTCCACAATTATCTGTAGTCGCACTGCAACTAATATCTTCTGGATCAATTGTGACCACTTCATCATCACTAAATAATTGAACACTTATGTCCGTACAACATGCTTCAGGAGCTTCTGTATCTGTGACGGTAAATGTTCTTGTCATATTGACAGAATTTCCGCAACTATCAGATAAAATAAATTTTACCGTATAAACTGCAGCACCTCCACAATTATTTTCGACATTTAAAATTTCATATGACCAATGAATGTCACTTTTAAGATCATCTCCAGTTGCCCCTCCATTATTATCCAACCAATCTTGAAAGGTTCCTGATGTTGCAGAACAACTTGCGCTACCATCTGAAGGATGTGTTGTCCAATAAGGATCCTTATTATCTTCTATGAAAATCTGTTGCACACAACTAAAATCAGTGTTGGCTTTGACGACCCATGTTCTTTTTACTAATGAGGTACAATCATCGATTTCATTTATCTGATCAGTGTAGGAAACATCAGTTCCGCACTCAAAAGTGGTTGTCGGTATCCCCACAATTGATTCATCGTTTAGATCTGCACCATGGTAAATTGTTACATCAGGAGGACAAGTGATTTCACAAGCCAGCGGGACAAAAGATTTTTCATCCAATTCAGGAGAAGTTTCATTGGGAAGGCTGAAACTCGTTAGGATACAACAAAAGAATAACGTTGCAAATACTAAAGCTCCTTGGTAAAATGGTTTATTATTCCAAAGACTTTGGGTAAATGTTTGTCTCATAGCAACAGTTTTAAGTTTTTTTTTAATTATTTTAAGTCTAGTAATTTCAAACACAAATAGTCCATGACCTCATCAATACCTGATAAGCGATTCATGGATTAATAATAAGAAAAGGGCATTTTTTCATTCAAAAATCATTTCCATTTTTAGGTATGCTTGGGGCAAATTCTTCTTTGGAAAATCTTCAAAAATTTCTGACAACAAGAATATTTCTCGGTAAGTTTTTGGAAAGGAATTTAGGATTGGTTTCTAAAAATAACTAATAAAAACATATTCAACAAAATTAATTACATATGTAAAAAAATTGTAATGTTATCTTTGAATTTGAATTTATTTGTATTCTAAATCTACCGGCTAGTAGTCAATTGAATACATGTTATAATTTAGAATCATGCGTTTAAATATTACAAAACAATTTATATAATCTGAAAAAAAATGAGATGAGCAGAAAGGGCATTGTTATAATCTAAATCGGGTAGAAAATAAATGTACAAAACTAATTATAAGACACTCCGTATTTTTCGACCTTTTGAAAATCAGATCACTATTCGGCTGCAATATTTGTAATAGCATCGACTAACTGATTTAGTTCACTTTTGGTTGTATAGATATGAGGCGTAACTCTTACGCCAGAGATATTTTCAGCTTTTGCAAAACTTGTATGAATGGCGTAATCTTTTTGCAAAATATGGGAAAGAGATTTGCTGTTTATCCCTTTTATTGAAAAATTAGCAATTGCACAACTGTATTCTTTATGCTGGGAAGTGTTGATTTCAATGTTTGGAATATTTTTGACTTTATTTATCCAATAGTTTTTCAGATGATGTAATCGCTTTTGCTTCTTTTTAATTCCGATTGCTTCATGAAAGGTGATTGCTTGACCAATTCCCTGCTCTATTGCAAAAGATCTAGTTCCCAACGCTTCAAATTTTCGAATATCATCACTTTTAGGATTTCCGTTCGCCAATAAAGGATAAACATCTTTTATCTTATCTTTTTTCACAAAAAGCAATCCTGTTCCAAAAGGAGCGCATAACCATTTATGTAAACTTGTGCCTAAATAATCACAATTGAGTTCTTTAAAACTAAAATCAAAATGTGCAAAACTATGAGCTGCATCTACAATTGTTTCAATATTTTTTTCATTAGCAACTTCAACAATCTCTTTTACTGGTAAAATTTGTCCAGTCCAATTGATCACGTGTGTAATGTGCACTAATTTAGTTTTAGAAGTAATAAGCGCATTATATTGCTCCACAATTTTCTCTTTACTTTCTATTGGTAGCTTTAAAGAAACCCATTTTAAAACAATACCATCCCGCATTGCTCTTTGCTTGTAAGCGTTGATCATACTTGGATAATCTTGTTTAGACAAAATCACTTCATCTCCTTTTTTTAAATCCAAACCAAATATGACGGTTTCCAAAGCTTCAGATGTATTTCTATTGATAGCTATTTCTTCAGGAGCGCAATCTGCTAATTTCGCCAATCTTTTCCTTAGCGGCTCACGTCCTTTATCAAGTGTTCTCCACATATAGAAAGATGGGATTTCATTGCTCAATCGATTGTATTTTTCTACGGCTTCTTGAACAACAATTGGTTGTGGACTCACTCCGCCATTATTAAGATTAATCATTGTTTCTGACAAACGAAATGTAGCTCTAATTTTTTTCCAGAATCTTTCATTCTTAGCAATTTCCTCATCTGTCATAGTGGAGGTTTCATCAATCGCCTTCATCAAATTATTAGCGATAACAGGATTTATCAAAGTAGAAAGTGCCGTTACGGCCGAAAGTTTTTGAACGAAATCACGTCTGCTAATTGACATTAGATTCTTAATTAATAACACTTGAAAAAAATATGAAGTAATTTAATCAAAATTACGTTTAGAACATAAACCTGTTTATAACGTATGATATTTTGTAAAAAATCGAATTATGAAAAGAATATTATTCTCTAGTTGGTTAGTCATTTTTCTTCTTGTGAATTTAAGCTCACAAAATCCAAAGCGCTATATATTTCTAGAGCACTTTACCAATACAGTCTGTGGAATTTGTGCCACTAAAAATCCTCCCTTGTTTGATAAGATTGCCCAGTATCAAAATGATATTCATCATATTTCAATTCATCCACCGGTTCCTTACACGACTTGTGAATTTTATAATGAAAACACTTTTGAAAATGAAGCATTAGCCATTCCTTATGGAATCAATGGGACCCCAAAACTATATATGTGGGGGAATTTTGTTAGTACAAATATTTTGTTGCCAGATGCAGCATTGCAAGATGCATTCAACCAAACTAGTCCAATTAGTGTTATTGTTTCCGAAAGTGGTACCACCCAAAGAAATGTTGAAGTTGATATCACTGCTTATGAAGATTTACCAAATGGAAATGACTATCGTCTATTTGTAGCGATGGTTGAAAGAAATGTAAATTACAATGCACCGAATGGAGAGAGTGTGCATCATAATGTTTTCAGAAAATTGTTGACACCAGAAACAGGTGTGCCTATTGATGTTTTGGCAAGTGGTGAATCTTATAACTTTGAAAGTGTGTTTGATGTTAGCCCCAATTATGTGGAGGAAGAAATATATGCAATTGCTTGGGTACAAATTTTCGAAACAAAAGAAATTGTAAATAGCGGTGCATCCTATGATATGATAATCAATTCGAATGAAAATAAATTTGTTGAAGCATCCGTTTTTATTTATCCGAATCCTACAAGTGAGTTGTTAAACATTGATGCTGGTGAAATCAATATTGAAAAAATACTAGTGCGAAATATTGACGGAAAAATTTCAATGGAGATCAATGAATTAAGCAACAATAAATCAATTGACATTTCTCATTTGAGTTCTGGTGTATACTTTGTTAGTATATTTACTACTGATGGAATTTCAACAAAAAAGATTACTAAACTCTAAATACTCAGTTTTGAAAAACATTACCATAATATTTTTATTTGCATTTTTATTTTCTAATTCTATTTCAGCGCAACCGATGGGTAGTTATGGAATCAAAGGAGAACAAGCCCCTCCTTTTGAAGTTGCTAAATGGATTGACGGAAATGGAGATAAGGTCGAAATTGAGTTAGAAAATTATAAAGGCAAAGTCGTTTATATTCTCAATTTCCAAAGCTGGTGCCCAGGTTGTCATTCTCTCGGATTTCCAATGTTGAAATATTTAAAAAAGAAGTATGAACGCAATCAGGATGTCGTTTTTCTTAGTATCCAAACTGTCTTTGAAGGACAAAAAATCAATGACTTTTCTAAATTGAGAAAAACACAAAAGAAGTATAAATTGGATATTCCATTTGGACATGATGATGGAAGTAATACGGGTAATAAATATTCGAATATTTTGGATAATTATAAGACTGGTGGAACACCGTGGCACATCATTATTGACCGAGAAGGCAAAGTCGTTTTTGATGGATTTGAAATTGAAGCGCAGGAAGCTACTCGGGTAATTGGGAATGCATTGAAGGCAGGGAAATAAATAAAAATTTATTCTTTTCTCTTATTTTAAATAATCCATTACTTTTTGGATAGAACTTTCGGCGATTTCCTTTGGAAGGTTTAGTCGTTCCTTTTTCTCCATGTTAACGACTAGATGATTGGTTGGAGAGGCACCCATTTTTTCCTTGAATAGAATATACTTTCCATTTTGGAATTTAAATTTCAGCGCTGGGTTTATGGTTACTGTCCTTTCAAAAATATTTTTCAATTTCAAATCAAGTGTTCCATTTTCATCGAATGTGACGATTGGAATCATGATATCTACTTGATTGTTTCCACGGTTTAGACCAAACAGTTGTGTTTCGGCAAATTCGGCTATTGGTAACAATGGACTTCCGTTTTGCTTCATATCAAAAGCAAACACTCCAAAATCGACAGCATATCCGTATAGAAAGTTTTCATCAAAAAATAAATGACTGATCATTCCTGAAGTCGCATCAGCAGCTTCTCTTTTCGTTAGGAATTTTGGTTTAAGATTTGAGAATAATTTTTTAGCGTTTATATCAAAAACATTGGCATCATGAAACCCACGAATTCCTATCAATCCCAACTTTTCGTTCGCTGCTTCTTCGGATAAATAATATGGAAAGTCAACACTTACATTTACAGGCAATGTTTGACTAAAAAGGAGTTCACATAGAGGTCCTGACTTCACTTCAAATACACGATGGCTTTCACCCAAATCTTTATCATTTGTAGACTCATTTGCACCAATGAATGCAGAAATATTTTTCATTGGCAATCTTAAGATATTTTCTGGAAGTGTTTTGTTGGATGTTTTACATTCAACATAAATAGCAGCTACTGGTTTTTGTGCGACGATACCTTTTTGTTGCCCAATTATACTGTCTTTCGGCTGCTCAACCAATCCTTGGATAGTTGGTTTATTTTGTACTGGTGGTGGAATCGGTTTTGACTTCTGTGTTGGATTGGTTGTAACTACTGGTTTATTATTAGAAACGGGTACTTCTTGTGTGCATCCCACAACCAAAAAGAGCAAGATGAAGCAAATAAAGGATAGTATGTTGATTCGAATGTTCATTTATACTGTAAGATAAATTAAAGTCTGCAAATTCTAACATAAAAAATTAATCTAATATAAAAAGCAGCATAATTGCATGTTTCTTCGATTTAATAATAACCGAATGAAACTTAAAAATGAGAGAGGTGTAATTTATTAAGCCACCTTACCATCCCAGGAACCGGTGGCTTAATTCTCTTCTTATTTCCATTTCCCTCCATCCTACTACCTTAACGTAAAAGAGTGGCATCCAATATTGGATTCCTGGTAAACTGATGTGATTAATTAAAATAATTTTGATATTTTGACCACAATACATATATCAGTATCTTCACATATGGAATTGGTTAAACCTTTATTAAAAGAAGTTGAAGTTTTTGTTTCGAATTTTATTCAAACTAAAGTTCCGAACGAATATATCTATCACAATTTGAAGCACACGCAAAATGTCGTGAATGCTTGTCGTGAAATCAGTAATCGTTATGAAATCTCCGATGAGGAATTAGAGATTTTAGAATTAGCAGCTTGGTTTCATGATACTGGATATGATCAAGGATCGTTGGATCATGAAGAACGTAGTTGTCAATATGCGGAAGCATATTTGAAGGAAAAAGAATTTGATCCAGAAAAAATTCAGCACATCAAGGATTGCATTATGGCAACCAAAGTTCCTCAACAACCAACCAATTTAATTCAAGCAATTATCTCAGATGCTGATCTCAGTCATCTTGGAAAAAAATCTTATTGGAGTTCATCGGGTCTTTTACGTCAAGAATTGACAATGGCGAAAAACATTAACATGTCAGAAGTTCAATGGGTCGATTTTGAGATTGACTTTATTGCCAAACATCAGTTTCACACACCGGTTGCACGTGAGTTATATGGTGGTCGAAAAGAGAAGAATATTAGACAGCTCAAAAAGCAAAAGATACGCTTACGTCCACAAGAATTAATTGCAGCAGAGGACAGTGCTTTAAGAAAGGTAACAGACTTTGATAATTTCAATGGAAAGAAAAAAGCTAAAAATATCAAAGACTTGGATTTGGGTCGTGGGGTTGAGACGATGTATCGTACTACTTATCGCACCCATGTCAACTTGAGTTCGATTGCAGATAACAAAGCCAATATCATGTTGAGTATCAATGCGATTATTGTTTCCATTACACTGTCTACATTGGTCCCACGATGGTCTGAGGATCCAAGATTTATTGTGCCTACAATTATTTTATTATGTGTTTGTTTGATTGCCATTATTTTTGCAACATTATCTACCCGGCCGAAGATCACGGAAGGCAAATTTACAAGAGAAGATATTGAAAAGAAGAAATCAAATTTATTATTCTTTGGAAATTTTTACAATATGAAGTTGGATGATTTTCAATGGGGCATGAAAGAGATGATTAAGGATAGTGATTTTTTATATGGTTCTATGACCCGCGATATTTATTATTTGGGAATTGTTTTGGCCAAGAAGTATAAATATCTGAGTTGGTGTTATGGGATTTTCATGTATGGATTGATTGCGGCGGTTGTGGCTTTTGCTATTGCCTTTATTGCTTTTTAACCGATGCGAGATATGCGGTTAAAAACCGGTATCTCGGACTTGTGCACACGTCAGACTGTGCGAAAATACTCGTTCGAGATGAGAGGTTAGAAACCTGTCAATTATCACGAATCGGCTGCAAAAGAATTATATGATTTTTATAGATGTGAAAAAAGAAGAAATAAATTTTATTTTGATTGTAAAAAACCCTCAAAAATTAGAATTATGTTTCCAGCTTATGCAAAAAGTTTAAAG
>CALDGQ010000133.1 GCA_937941765.1 uncultured Saprospiraceae bacterium | reverse complement strand
CTGGCAATACTTTTTCCCGATGAAAAAGTATTCAAAAAATCCTGGCTTTATACAGTTTTTAACGCTCCAAAAGTTTTAAAATCCCTGTCTGACTGTTCGTCAGAACAGACAGGCTAAAATGAAAAAACTCGCCTAACATTTCTTTTTCAGGCTTAATCGCTATGCTATGTGTACAGGCAAGTTTCAAGTGTGATATTCGTTTTGCTCTAACAGTTTTCATTTCTTAACGGATTTTAAAACTTTTTCCACTAAACTGTATAATGCCAATCCTGAAATTCTAACCAGCTCCTATTTATCAACATCTGGATAGCCCGTATTTTAATTGGTGTAATAATTGATTACCCCGTTTTTCGATCAAATAAGGCTAAATTGGTGTCATTATTACCTTATTTATTTTGCCAACAAATTGATAATCAGTCAATTAACTTACTTCTGAATAGCCCTATTGACCGCTTTTGCTGCTAGATCGACAAGGTGTTTCAATTGCCTTGCTGTAAGACTGAGTAGAAGTTCAAAATCTAAATCTATTGATTCATCAACTCCAAAGCCTTCTCAATATGTCGATCTCTACCATTCAACAAATCTTCAATAGATACATCAATCCAATGATCAGGTTGTTGAAGGTTGCCTTTTTCTTCCTTTGGTCTTTCAACATAGGTGGAAGCGAGTGTCCCGCTAGCTTTGGTTTTGGGTAAAGAAACGGGTGTATAAGTAGTGGCGCCGATAGGATTATTTCCAACAGTTCTACCAATTACCGTAGCCATTTCATTGTCTTGAAAAAGTGTTGTTAGAATTGCGGCAGCACTACCAGTTCCGGTGTCAGAAAGTACGTAGATATTACCTTTAAAAGTTGATCGATTTGGTGGAATATAATACTTGGAATATTTATTGGTAATTGGTCGGAATGCCTCTTGTTTGCTTCTCACTAGAATCGCTTCGTTTTCTTTAATGTCCGGATTTTTTTTCTTTAAAAAAGCGATTCTGTCAGGAAAGTATTCATTGGAAAATTTTGAATTAAAAGTATATTTTTCGAATCCTATAAGATCATTTTTATTTTCCATTTGATACAACAATTGTTTGCAAAGGGTAACACTTCCACCAGGATTGTATCTTAAATCAATGATTAAATTATTAATCTTTTTGTCATTCAAACTGTCGACTAAGCCGGCAACAAATTCTCTAAAAATGGGATGTTTAGGATTGTAAAAACCTGCAATATGTTTGTTAGGTTTTTTCTTTTTCATTTGGCGACTTGCCCAACCAGTAACCAATGATCGTGCCCAAGGTTTGACATAAGTATTGATACCATCTAAAAAATCGATTTTGTCATGACAGCTATTGAATTGTAAATAGCCAAAATCTTTTTCAGGATAGCATTTATAAAAATACATTTCCTTGCTTTTTGCACCGATTTTTTTTCTAGGAATCACCACTTGATACATTTTTACATCTTCTTTTTTTATTGGCAACAAGTAGGCATAATCCTCATTTTCAAAATCTAATTTAATGCCTTCATTTTTTGAAGAGATGACACCTACTTCAACCAACATTTCTGGCTTTTGATACAAAGCGTACTTTTCTATCAAATCGATTTTGTTGGTTTCATTTTCTGCGTAAGTATAGCCGGATAATTTTTCTTGAATACTTGCAATTTCAATGTTATTAATTGCTGTAATTTTTTCACCAATGAACGTGCTATCTACTTCATTCGAAATATTTAACAAATACCATTCTTTTTTGTACATATGAATGAAAAAAGGGAAGGATTTTTCAGTCGGTGATTTTAAATTTATACGCGTATGTTGATTGTTGAAATTACTTAAGTATTTACTGGTTTGAATGGTAAAGTCAATGTTTTCAACCTGATCGCCTGCTAAATTATCAACTGCTTCCTGAAGTGCTATTTTTCGTTCTTTTTCTGGAAAAACATCATTGATATATGGAAATCCATCCTCTAAAATCGCATTATAATACAACAAGTCATATTGATACTTATTGTAGTCCCCTGTGATTGTTTTGGAAGGCTTGTAATTTTTAACAGCTTGTGTGCGAAGAAGACTGCCGCATGAAGAAAATAACAATAAATTTATAAATAAAAAAAATAAGCCAGTAAAGTGATTTTTGGATAATAACATATTGTATTCGTATTATTTGTATTGTATTGTTGACATGATTTTCAAAATTTGCTCAAGCTGTTCATTTTTGGAATAAGATAAACTATATCGATAAATTAAGTCTCCTTTTTTATGAAATAGCATCTTGCTTTTAATGACTAATTCTTCAGCACCTTCAATCGTTGGATATTTGATTTCTGAATCAATTACTTTAAAATTGATGTTATTAAATTTTTGGTCTCGTGTACCTGAAAGATGAAATTGAGCGATTTTGGTTTGCTTATTCCTAGCAGCCATTTCTGATCTAAATTTTTCAATATATTGCGCAATATCAGGTGATTCCAATTTTTTCGAATTGATCACCAAACAATTAATAGAACTAGGAATAGGGTTCACTTTAATGGCTGCTGGATCCGTCAAGTTTTCTTTCGCTTCAAATAAAGTGACTTCACTTACTTCACTCAATGGTAGTTCATTTTCTTTGACTTGTTCTTTTGTCAATTGTTGTTGACGCACCATCGAAATATTTTTCAATTCATATTTCCAATTCGCAGGAATATTCAGTTTCAGTAATTGGCTATTGTAATTTTGACCCGTAAAAACGCCAAGATCAATAGTTGGTGCTTTCACTTTTGTGTTCACGGAATCGGGTTGGCAAGCCATACAGCTTATTAAAAATAGACAAATCAGTGCTTTATACATGTTAATTATTTTATACTCAAAGATAAAAATGTTTGTCGTCAGATAACCAATGTTCGCTTCTTAGTTTCAAAATTTTAGAATATCTTTAAATCCAAGATAAAATATTAAAAAATGGTGTTTGTTTATAAATGTAGCTTGATATTAATTTTCGTTTTTCCAATGCTATTGTTTGGACAAGATCCAACGGTTGGTTTAATTGAATACACAGACGAAGTCTCAGACGGATATATATTGTTTACCCCATTATCAAGTGAATCCACTTATTTGATAGATAACTGTGGTAAAAAAATCAATGAATGGGATGGTTTGGAGCCAAGCAACAGCAATCTAGCATTGCTGTCGCCAGATGGAAGTCTAGTGAGAAGTTCTTTTAATTCTTTTTACCAACTAAATTGGGAAAATGAATTGATGTGGAGTTTTGATGTGGCAACACTTGATTTGATTCGGCATCATGATTTTCATATTATGCCAAACGGCAACATATTGTTTATTGCTTCCAAAGTTTATTCATACCAAGAGATGATTGATAAAGGACGCAATCCAAATGGTATCAATGGAGGCGGTGGCGGTGGTGGCTTCAAAGTGGATGGTATTTATGAAATTAAACCAACAGGAATCGATGAAGCAGAATTAGTTTGGTCATGGAATTTTTACGATCATCTAGTGCAAAATTATACAACAGCTGCTGAAAATTATGACCAAATATCCAATCAACCCCGACGCTTAGATGTCAATTTTAATGGGGAAGAAGGCAACGCGTTTGATTGGCTACATTGCAACGGTATTGATTATCATCCAGCGTTGGATCAAATCATTATTTCTTCTCGTTCTACTTGTGAATTTTACATCATCGATCACTCCACGACTATAGAAGAGGCAGCAGACACGACAGGTGGTATCTATGGTTTTGGAGGGGATTTTCTATGGCGTTGGGGCAATCAAGTTGCGTATGGAATGGGGACCAATAATGATCAAAAATTCTGGGAACAACATGATCCAAAATGGATAAAAAATGGGTATCCAAATGAAGGAATGATCACGGTTTATAACAATCTGTACAACTATGATTTTGATGGAGTACAACCATTTAGTAACGTTCATTTAATTGACCCCAATGCCCAAGACGGTGTTTACTCGATAATCGATTCAAGCAATACATTTGCGCCAACTGATTTTCACTTCACTTATTCTGGAGAAGTAGTGGGCAACAATATGTGGAGTAATATTATGTCCAATGTAGAAAGCATGTCCAATGGAAATTTATTTGTTTGTCAAGGTACTACTGGTGAAATGTTTGAAGTAAATCCAGATAAAGAAATTGTTTGGGTTTACCAAAATCCTGTGAGAGAATTTATCTATAATCAAGGAAGCAATCCGCTTAGTTTGTCGAGCGCTGTGGATATTTTTATAACTACAAAATACACTGCTGACTTTGATGGATTTCAAAATTATGATATGATGCCTCAAGATATTTTGGAAGATGAAAATAATATATCCGCTGTTTGTAATTGGACTGTTGGGGTTGAAACATTTAACAACGCCGATTTCTCAATCTACCCTAATCCTGTTGATGATGTTTTGATGATTGAAAGTGTAAATGCAAAATACAGCATCTTGCTTACGGATATTTTTGGCAAAGTATTGTTAGAAAAAAACGGTTCTTTTAATGCTACACTTGATTTAAGTGGTTTTGATACTGGGGTTTATTTTTTGAGTTTCAGGAAAATGGAAACTTCATCTGATTATAAAACAAGGCACACTATAAAAGTGATTGTGAAATAAGGTTGATGGAAAAAAATCCTAATCGATTACTCATTTAAAGCTTTAGTATTCAAAATATCTCGATGAATCTCACCTGGATAAACAATATATACGGGAATTTTAATTTTCAGTTCTTTCAAAAGTCTTTTTACAGTTGAACTAATTTCTTCATTAGAATATCTACTCGAAAAATGAGTAAGGATTAATTTATTCAATTTAATTTCCTTGACCATTTTCAAAACCTCACTGATTGTAGCATGTTTGTTGTATCGTGTTTCTATTGTTGAATTGGTTTCTTCTTTAAGAAAAGTCGCTTCATGAATTAAAATGTCAGTTCCATCCCATTTTGAAAAATCATCAACTGGTGTATCACCTGAAAAACTAATTAAATTACGTTTGACAGTAGTTGTCAAAAACGCGCTTCCTTTATCAATTGCGATCTGTTTTATTTCAGCTGGTTTAAGGTCTGTCAATTATCACGAATCGGCTGCAAAAGAATTATATGATTTTTATAGATGTGAAAAAAGAAGAAATAAATTTTATTTTGATTGTAAAAAACCCTCAAAAATTAGAATTATGTTTCCAGCTTATGCAAAAAGTTTAAAGACGTATAGTATTTTTGGTCACAAAAAAATAAACAAACTATTTCCAAAAATCATTTCAACTTTAGGCGAAAATTTTGGCAAATCGATTCCTCTGAGTTGTGAAAATAACTCCGAGACGCAATCCATTTATAATTTTTTATCCAGCACATCGGTAAATAAAAATCGTATTTTGTTAGCAGAGAATAATCGACTAAAAAAACAAATTGAATCTCTTCCTCCCACAACTTTTTTAGGTTTGCAGGATACTACAGAAGCAGATTTTACAAGCACACGATCTGCTAAGAATCTCGGTAGTTTAAATTATAAAAATAGAAAAGGCCTTTTAATTCATAACCATATATTAACTGATTCAAAAGGAGTAGCTCTTGGATTGTTCGATCAAAAAATTTGGAGTCTTGATTCCAAATTATTCGGTACAAATAGAAATAAATGGCCTTTGGAGAAAAAAGATTCGAAACGTTGGATGGAAAATTTTGAGAGATTCCAATCATATTTTGAACAATTTCCTGAACATACAGCAATCAATATATGCGATAGAGCGGCAGATTTTTACGAAATGTATGAAGCAAGGAAAGCAAAAAATGTTCACTTGATCGTACGAATACGTTTGGATAGAATTCTTGCGAATAAAGAAAAACTTTGGTCGTACTTGGAGCAACAAGAAGTATCAGGAACATATTCAACCGAGATTCGAGATGCTAAAAAGAAAAAACATGAAGTAAGCTTTGAAATCACATTTGCACCAATTGAAATAGCACCAAGTGCTCGTGCAAAAAGAGATCAACCGAACAGCTGTGAACCAGTTAAGCTAAATGGAATATTAGTAAAACAAGTAAGTCCATTGTTTGAAGGCCAAGAACAACCAATTGTCTGGAGACTTTTTACAACATTGGATGTGAATTGCTTGGAAGATGCTATTCAAATTATAGAGTTCTACAAACGACGTTGGAAAATAGAAGAATTTCATTATGCATTAAAACAAGGAGCAAAAATTGAAAAACTTCAACTCAAAGATCTAAACTCAATTGAAAATGCTATAACAATGTATAGCCTTCTCGCTTGTCAAGTGATGAATCTACGCTATGCTATTACAAAACATCCTGATAGACCAATAGAAGATTTTGGATTCACTCAAAAGCAATTTATGGTAATGTCTACTTATTTGCTTAAAAAAAGACGGATTAAATCTCTCCCTAAAAAGCAATGTGAAACTATTGAGCAGTTTGGAAAATTTATAAAACTACTTGCTACAACTTCTAATCCTAATAAACCACCTGGGTTAAAATCCATTTGGATGGGATTAAAAGAACTTAAATTAATCATGGAAGTTTTTGAAATTTTCACATAATAGTTTTTTATTATATGAATTTTTTATTCAATTCGTGATAATTGACAGGGTTTAAGGTGTTGCAATTCAGGTTTTAGTTTCTCTTTAGTTTCATACAATTTGTAACTCAAACTTTTGTGAATACCAATTGGTGATTGGATATGTTCATTTCGTATAGCTTGAATTTCATAACCTTTTTTGATCGTTGTAATTTGGCCATCTTCAATTCCAATCCACTTAGTGTCTATCACATGAGGATCAAATTTTGACAAGTAAGCTTGCATGGCCGGAAACGAACCAGCATCTTTTGGGTAATGAATAATAGGGTAGTCTGCTCTGGCATTTAATTGGACAAATTGGGGCAAACCATTGAGATAATCTCTATCAGGATGTGTGATAAAAACGTTTTTTATTTTCCTTGCTTTTTGCAGTAATCCCGCTGTTACACCATCTCCTGCATCTATTAAAAGGCTGAGTTCTTCAACATTTATCCATGTGGAAAAAAGAGCTGTTGAATATATTGTTATATTATAGTTTGTTGCGTTCACTTCTTTTCAGTTTTGCAGAATAACAATGTTTTATTACATTTAGTTCCCCAAAGTCAAATACCTTTTTTAGGGCAAAAAAAATGTTGAAAGTATTTGTTGTTTTTCAATTAAGTACTTAACCAATCCTTAATCTTCAAAAATACCACCTCACTACTTAGTAGATCCAAATGATTCGTTTCTTCTGCAATCCAAGTATTTTGCTTTTCAAACTTTAAATCTTTAGATGACTTTTTATGTTGTCCCAAAGCGCTTTTAACCGTCACCAAATTATCACCTAACAAATTAGACACGGATTTTGGTTGCTTGCCAATGATGCCAGCAATCGCATAGCAATCTACTTTTTTTGGAAGTTGAATGAGCTGTCTGTTATCTCCGACAATTTTGAACCGGTCAATGTCTTTCCAATCTTCATCCACCAAATTACCATATCTCAAATCAGTCACACCTGCACTTCTGATTTTTCCCAAACGCGCAAAAGGTTTTGCATATGGAATATTTTCTAAAATAACATTTAAATAATTTCCAGCTTTTTCCAATGGAGCTCCATGATGTGGCGTTCCTAAAAAAATCATCTTTTTAAGGTGCTTTGTCCATGATTGATTACTTTCCTGTCCATAGTGAACTGCGCTACGAGCAACTAATCCACCCATACTATGTGCAATGATATTTATCTCCTCAATAGGAACCGGCCATTTTACAAGTAATTTTTCTAACAATTCACTTAGGTTCTTTCCATTTGTTGAAATGTGACGACCACTATTGTAGTTTAAGTAAATCGGTATTTTATTTAACTCAGTAGCTAATGCAATTCCATGATTGTGATCATTTCTGGTCCATTGCAAATCGTTCATGCTAGAGCCGTGAATCATTAAAAGAATGTTGCCATTGATATTCGGGCGTGTTTTGTTATTAATTTTTCGTTTCAATCCAATTTTTTGTCCATCAAGTCTAAACTGCATTTTGATGGCGAGCGAATTATCAGTTTCTTCTAGATAATCTCCAATAATTCCGTTTAATGCGGAGCGTAATCCTTCCCTTTCATTGGTAGTTTTGGAGTTGTCGATTACCGTTTCTAATTGACTCAAAATTTTATGGATTCCATTACCTAACAATCGAGTTCCCCATCGAACACCATTATAAGTGTGGCCAATTACATTTGTTAATTTTGACTGAACCCGTGTTGATGGTAAGAAAGGAGGATTGATAATTCGTTTGTGTAAATCCTCCACCAAATCTATAATTCCTATCGAACCGTCGGTAAGTAATTGCGACAATCCTTGTAAATCAGAATTTTTATTTTTTCTTTTAGGCATTCAATTTCAATTGATGAATGACTAAGATAAGGAAAAGAATGATCAATTATTTTTATTAGAATTTAGTCAGTATGGAAGTAATGTTTCAATTACGTAGAAGCAAGTGTTCATTTAAACAATATTCTTAAACGAATCATTAGCTCGGATATGTTCTAATTTACTTTGAAAAAGCATCCCCATATTGGTTGCTCTTCGTTTCATTTCATCCGCTTTCTCTCCTTCAAAATGAGTATCAATTGTTGTATCGAGAAGCTCCAACCATCTATCAAAATGCGGTTTGCTAATCGGAAGGGAACTGTGTTTCGAAAACGGATTGCCACGATACTCTTGCGAACCGAAAAGGACCGTATTCCAAAAGCTATACATTCTTTCTAAATGCTTTGGCCATTTGTCATTCGGTATTGCGCCAGCGAAAACAGGGCCGATCAATTGATCTGTGCGCACTTTGTTGTAAAATGCGTCCACCAATATTTTTATATCTTCTTTATTCGAGATTTCTTTCATAGTTATAAATTTTCACAAATCCGACCGTCAAAAAAATCACTTTGGAAATTTCCATAATTACATACAGTAAATGATGATACGAATTAGGAATGACAGTTCCTTGCATTACTTGATCTGCTCTTAGATTCAAAGATGGTAATAGCCACAAACTCTGTATAGTTACTAAAAGAATGGGTATTCCCAAAATTATGAGTGTCATATTGCCTATCCGCATTCTTTCCCGAAACAACCAAATAGTTAGAACGATTGAAAATATAATTTCACTTTTGTTCAATGCCGAGAACACCAATCTTCCAATCCCTAATCCTATTTTGACAGAGACGCCTGGCGCTTGAAATTTTAGTGGTGCTTCCACGAATGATATACCAACGAGCATTCCAATCCAGACGCCGACTGTGAGTAATGTGATTAATTTCATTGACTCGGTCTATATTTATTTTTAAGAAACAATAAAATAAGTTACCATTGGAATTAGAACCATAATGGCTGTACTAATATGATATAGAGGTATGTAAAAAGAGCTCTTCGCTCCTGCAATATGCACAATGACATTTGCAAAAAACAATAACATACTTAATCCAACAAACCAAATGTAACTGCTCGTTAACATCGCCATTGCATAAATTGCAAGCACCATAAAGGCACATGGAAACCAGATAATCACTTTCATGTACCAAAATATTGTTAGGTCTTTCTGATTTTCTGCATATGCCAAATACTTACTCCAGAGTGTCTGGTTTTGATTAGGTTTCGTTTTACTTTTACTTCTGTTATAAATGTTGCTACTAATTGCATTCATGATGTGAAATTTTTGATTATTAAAATATAATGAGACCTTTTTATCTTTTATTACTTAAAAATTTTTAGCGATTATAAACTTCTAAATGATATCCTTCTAATAAATCTGCCAACGTATTGTTACGACACATTTGGTTTAATTTCGTTCTAACCGTTTCAAATTGGTAGTGTAGGGGACATGGTTTTTTAGCATTGCATTGATCTAGTCCTAAACCACATTTCGTAAATATATCATCGCCATCAATTGCTTCTACGATACTAAACAGCGTTATTTTATCAAAATCCTTAGTGATATAAAAACCTCCACTTGGACCTTTTTGAGAACTGATTATTTTCTTTTTCACCAGATTTTGTAAAATTTTTGCTGTAAATGGTTCGGGTGTTTTTGCGGATTGACAAAGCTCTTTGATACCGATTTTTCTACCTTCTTTTCCAGCTTCAGCTATCACCGTTAAGGCTCTAATTCCGTATTCGCAAGCTTTTGAAAACATACTTTTTTCTGTTTAATTATTAACTACAATACAAATATAAGATAAAAAGGTCTTTTAATCAACTATTGAGTCATTTTTTTTTACTTTCTTTATACAGTGAAACAATAGAGTAGATAAAACGGGTGTAATTATCTAATTTTAACTTGAAACCAATCTTCTTTTTTGACCGACATTAACAACGTTGTCCAATCTATTACATCTTTTGTTGTTTGAAATTGAATGTCAGGTTGCAAAGAGAATCCAACTTTTTCATAAGATTTGATGCCTGCAATATTCCAATTGTAAACATAAAGTTCCACTTCATTCATTGAAAGCACTTTAAAAGCATGATCCAATAATAAAGTTAACAGTTCTTTCCCGATGTCCATTCCTTTTTTGTCCATATCACCGATAATGACTTTATCTAATTTGCATTTCTGAGGCTCAGTTTGAGTAATTTCTGCATGACCAATAATCTTATTGTCTTCGACATCGATAACATTAAATGAAAGACGCTTATCATCTTTTAAGTAGTGACTCAGTTGTTCATCAGTCACTGGAAATTTAAAATCAGTACCGGCAACAGTAATTAATAATTCATTGCTGTCAATCCAAGATTTAAAGAGTAGGAATTCTTTTTTGGTAAAAGGAGATAGTTTTAGTTTAGTCATAGTATATATGTTTTGTAGACAGAATACTGCCAATACCTCTATGACGAAAAAAAGTAATGGAACCCTATATTTAAGGACACTTTTTTAAATTTAATAGTGAGAAAATTTGCTCAGGAAGACTTTAAACAATGTTAACCATATTCTATTTTGATGCTTCGCCTTTGTCAAAATAAATACTACCGATTAAACTAGCTCCAATAAAAAATGCTAAGAAAATATCGAAATTTTTACTTCCGCTAAAATATCCATAGACACCCGAAAGGATACTGATTATTCCGATTCCTATAATTACAGATTTGGTAGATTTTTCCATTTTGTTTAAATTTTCTTTCTAAAATAGTGAAATAACACTATAATTTCAAAAATACACCTAGTTGTGTTCCAAAAAAATAGTTATAGTGCTTTTTTATACGTAAACAAAAAGCAACCACAAACAGAACAACCTATTTGCAGTTACTTTAAAACCAAATTAAAAATTAAACAAAAGTTTGGCTTAGTACTTTTTTAAATTCAACAAAATATTTACATATAAGTAATTAAAAATAAACTCGGTACAAAACATTCGGGAACATCCCAAACTGTTTCATGTATCCAATTTTTTCAGGTTCTCTTTCGTCATAAAATTCAGAGATTTTTCCAGTCGTGTTTGTTAGGTTATCTAAATTAATGTTGAGTTCATGGGTCGTCTTTTTGCGATTCCATTTGTAGCTGGCAGACAATACAATCAAGTGAAGATCTTCAATTTTATTTTCGTACGCATTTTCGTAATCCCAATATAGATTCTGAGAAGGATCAACGGCCAAATTACCACTTTCATCTCTAAGTAAGGAGAGAATTCTTTTTCCTCCACCATAAAATATTTTGGCATTTAAATTAAGTGTTTGGTTTTTCTTTTTACCAAGACCGTCAAATTCATATCCAAACAAAGCATTTAATAAGTAGCTACCATTGTATCTGGTGTTTCTTTCGATGCCATCCAAAGCGGTGTATTTTGAGTCGTAAATAGAAGCATTTGCTAAATAGTAAAAGTTATTATCAAAGAATTTTTCGAACGTAAACTCAATACCATAATTTTTACCAGTTCCTTCATTTACTAGGTCTTGGTAACTAAATTCCAATCCTTCATTGATGGTGCTGTAATAACTGGTTGGATCATTGGCAACTGGCAGATTGTACAGATCTTGGTAGTAGGCTTCAATTTTTGCACGTATATTTTTACCAAATCTTTTTTCTAAACCAAAGACATAATGATTGGCTTTGAGCAATCCAAGATCTCGATTCGGTTGTTCGAATATGCCATCAGAATTTTGAATTTGTGCAAAATAATTGTGAATGCTTTCCATATTGCTGTGATTACCGTAACCTGCATTAAAAAGAAGCGAAGGAGTTATTTTCCACTGAAGTGCGAATCTTGGTTCAAACGTACTTTTATTGTTAAGTAAAACATTCATATTGTGAAAGCCGGTAACAAATGTGAGTCTTTCTGTAGGCTTGTATTTCCAGGTTACAAAATTTCTAATTGAACTAATATTTTCATCAAAATCAACCAACGGCTGCAAACCTCCGTCCCCGTCCAATTTTTGTTGTAGATTCTTCATGTTGGACAACAAGTATTTAGTCCCGATTTTGATTTTATGTTTTGGACTAAATTTATAATGGTAAGTCATCGCAGCTCTATAGTTATTTTTTTGTAAGTCACCAGAATAGTCTGTGAAAGTATTGATAATTGAATCTTGAACAAAGACTCCTGCTTCATCAAAAGTTCTTAAAACATTAGATTTAAAAATCTCATCACCGATTTTTTCATTAGCAAAAGAGATGCTGGTTTTTAGATAACTTTTAGGATTGAAGCTATAAACATTGGTTGCTCCTAAATTGAGTAAATGTGCTTTTTTCTCGAATGCTTCTTTTTGATTAGTACCAAGTTCCCCAGGTGTGACCCATTCAGCAGGGGTGACGTCATTGAACAAAAAAGTGCTTTTACCAGCCAAACCGAAGATGTTGAAGTTACCAAATTGTTGAGTTGGCAATCTCAATTTAAAAGCTGCATCTTGAAATTTTGGAACCCCATCAATGTCACCTAACAATCCAAGAGCGTTGATTAATGAAGCGGTTGAATATCTGTAGTTCACCAAATACGAACCACCATAATCCTTTTTAAATGGGCCTTCTAATGTCAAGTCTGTTCCTAGCAAACCGAATCCAAACATACGTTCTGCTTTTTCATTATTACCATTTCTTAGTTTGACATCATAAACACCTGATAAAGCATCTCCAAACTCAGGAGAGAATGCGCCTGTATAAAAGTCAGATGTTGCCAACAAATTGTTATTTAAAGTAGAAATAGCGCCTCCGACACCACTTTGATCTCCAAAATGATTGGGATTGGAAATTTGAATTCCTTCTAATCGCCATTGCACATATTTTGGTGAATTTCCTCTTACAATCAATTCATTGCCCCCATCATGTGTAGAAGTGACACCCGCAAAATTTGATAAAATACGAGATGGATCGTTAAATCCACCTGCATATCGATTGGTCTCTTCTGCTGAAACAGAACGTGCACTTAAGATGGCCATTTCATTGACTGCTTCTCCTTTGTTTTTGTGGGCAGTCACTGTAACTTGCTCCAAACTCATCACTGATTCTTCCAAAGCGATTTCGAGTACGACTTCTTTTCCCGTGTTAAGTACAATGTTAGGTATAATTTTGGATTCATATCCTAAGTATGAAAATTCCAAAGATAATCGGCCAAGTGCTACATTTTCAAGTTTAAAATTTCCATCTAAGTCTGTGGTAGTTCCCATAGCAGGAGTGCGATCAATAATGGTGACAGTAGCTCCCATCAAAGGCAATTCGCTATCGGTATCAATTAAAGTGCCTCGGATGGTTTGTGTAAGTGGCTGGGCCACGGTGTATGCGATGATTCCAAAATAAAAGAACCACATACTGGTCAATTTCAAAAAGGTTTTTTTAGTCATGATGTTTAATTTTTTTTATACATCAAAGATAAATGCAAGAAGTACTGTCATTCATTGACTTTAGTTAAGAAGCGTTTGGGTGGATAAAAAAATTGATTTATTTTAAATTTACTAAGCCATTACGAATTTGGAAAATGAAGAAATATATACTGCCGAAGAATTACAAAGCATTCAAAAGCAGAACAACGTTCAGCATTTAAAAGAGGAAGAATTGTAATCAAGAAAGTGAGATGAAAACTGAATGTTATCATATCATTAAAGGATGTGTGTGGGAATACATTTTGATTGATAGGCAGGTGAGAATAACTAATTTTTATCTTAAAAATGAATCGATCCGATCGCTATCACAAAGCACATTATAAAGATGTGTTTTCAAAGTATAGCGTCTTTTTAAAAGTTTAATAAGGTTAACATTTATTCCGTCATCATCACAACTACACGATCATAATTTAATAAATCCGGAGTTGAATCATTGTATAATTTCTTCCAAGAAAAATTCACAATTTCAATTTTTCGAGTAGGGGTTACATCCCAATCAATTTGGAAATCATATTTTTCTAGAATTTCAACAATCCTTTTACCAATAGCAATAGTTGTTGCATCATCTGAATTGTCGACCTTTTGAAATGCAATCATCAAACTTGGTTCAATAGGAGCAATAGCTCTCGCCAAATCTTGTTCATGATAATAACAATAGCCATCCGATTTTTTTCCTTTTTCTCGCAGTGTTCTTTCAACATCAACACATTCATATTCGCCATCACTTGAGGTGTATCCAGCGTTATGTAAAGCGATTATATTGGATTGACATAACTCATCGAATGCTTTGATTAATTTTTCAGTATCAGTTGGACTTTTCCAGCTTTTACTTTCAATCATCAGTATTTCATGTTCTTTTTCAATAGTTGTGAAGGCCCATTCTTCTGATATTTCTTCTTCAAATTGATTGTCTTCAATCTCTTCAATTATAGCTTCTTTAATCTCATCCAATGAAAGAAATCCCATTCGAACTTGATTGTAAATGGATTCAAAAATGAAGGTTTCGTTTTCTGTCATAGATATATTTTTTTACAACGATAACAATTCTGAACAATCTGATTTAAAAATACTTTAGATGCTATCAATTCTAATTTCATAGGTTCAATTAAATCTCCAAACAATGAAAATCCGCCTCCTAATAATATTGGTATAGAGGTTATCCTTAATTCATCGATCAAGTTTTCTTTCAAAAAACTTTGGATAGTAGTACCGCCGTCAATGTATAATTTGAGATATCCTTTACTATGAATTTTGTTTATAATTTCTTGTGGTCTTCCATTGGTCAAACTTACTTTGTCCTTCAATCTATCTGGAATATTTTTCAGTGAATTGCTTAGAACAAATACAGGTTTTGGATAAGGCCAATCGCCACCAAAATTACAAACAGTTTCAAAAGTAGTTCGTCCCATCACAATAGCGTCAATTTCATTCATGAGCGCATTAAATCCCATATCAATATGGTCTGGGTTTGGAATGGCATGTAACCAATCCAATTCCCCATTTTTTCCAGCAATGTAACCATCCAAGCTTTGCGCTATGAATACGATATTTTTCTTTTCCATTGATCGGAATGTTTACTTGATTATAGCCACTTATATATGAAATTAAAGATACTCAAATCATATCAAATAAAAATCCCTGCAATTACTATTGAATCAATTGCAGGGATTTTTTTAACAAAGTCGAATTTCTTATTTATCTGAACTTACAACAAACCGCTCCCCACCCACATAATTCCGCGCTCGTAACCGCAAGAAATAGATACCAGGATTCAATTTTGGATTGATTTTTACATTAGACAATGCACTTTGAATTTTCTTTTCTGAAAACACCAACTTCCCATTTGCATCATATACTTGAATCATTAAATCATCAATCGCAGCATTTGGCAATTGAATTGTTAATTCATCAATAGTAGGATTTGGAAAGACAAAAATATCTTCTTTATCAACTTCAATGGTAGCCTTTATAATGTTGGAATAAGTATAGTTGCCATCATAATCGACTTGTTTGATACGGTAATAATTATCTCCCCTAAAAGGTTGATGGTCTGTCAATTGATAAGATTGAGTTAGTTCAGTAGTACCTTTGCCTTCGACCATACCAATAGGAGAGAAGTCTCTTGAATCAGTTGATCTTTCTATGGTGAAATATTCATTATTGGATTCGCTTTCTGTTGTCCAGGACAAGTCGATGGTTTTATTTGCAACAACATTCGCACGAAATGATACTAGCGAGATTGGCAAAGGATTTAAAGAACTTCTAGAAGCAAAAGTAAAGAGGTCTCCATCATTTAAATTCTGATTGGTGAAAGTCACTTCCTCATTTTCTGTATCAATGATAATTGTGTTGGCTGAATTATCTAATGGTATTTCTTCATCCAAAAAGGAGCCATCACCATTGGTATCGATGACCAATCTCAAATCTTCCGGATTGACATCTACAAACATTCCGTGACTAAAACAAATATCCATTGTTCCGATTTCTCCAATTTCCGATACGGCCCAAGTGGTTGCCAGCATCGCTTCGGCACCTTCTGGTCTTTCTGTAGCTAAATTATCAAAACCAACTTTCGTATTTCCCCAAAATAGATATTCTCCATTATCTAAATCAGATGGATTAGAAAAGCAAACAACACCAGTTCCTTTACTTTCTAACAAGCTATGGCCGTTATTTCTTTTTCCAATTCCAGCGACATCATGATCGTAATTTCCATTTTCAGGATTGTCCATCTGATACAGATCATTTTGTGCTAGCTCAATCCCATATTTGGCAGCTAGGTAATTTTGGATAGCAATCTGTTCTGCTGCATTGATACCATTTGCATACATGATTAATTCAGCCAATTCTCCTTCAAAAAAATTGTCAAAATTGGCCAACGCATTGGTACTACCTCCACCGATTTCATTTGGAACAAATAAATGACCAATGGAAGAAGGGAGACCTTCACCAATTATTTCACCATCCATCGCAATAACAGATTTTTTATTTTCAACTTGAATCATGAAAATGTGAAATTCATTTCCAATAATAAAATTCGGAGGATTATTGTTAATAGCATTAATAGCTGGGAAATAATTGAATCCATATTCATAAGCAGCTATTCCATTGGTGCCTAGAGAAATTCCAAATCCTGCTTCATTTCCACCGTTTCTGTAACTAGGAGCTAAAACATATTTTTGATAGTCCAATCCATTATAGGTTCCATCTTCCATATTCGACATAGGATCCGTATCATGAATGACATCTGCTTTGGCCACGAAAATTATTGCAAAATCATTTTTTACAGAAAACGGGTCCGTTATTTGGTTCTCGTTTTCATCGTCATCGTCATCGTCATCGTCATCAACTTCCTCATCTTCTTCCGGATTTTCAAGAATTGACAATTGTAAAAAATCATCTTTTCCATCAAAAGAGATGGTTGGATAAAGTTCATTGATCGCATTAAATTTGTAGGTAGGTCTTTGTTCTAGTTGATGAGGCAAGCCGATTATTTGATGACCTGATTGATCTGCCCATGTATTTAATTTAATACCATTAATGGCGGTGCTTGTGATGGTTGGACCGTCGTCTGCTTTTAACCAAACAATAAGATTACTGGATGCGTCAGTGTTTCCAGATCCGCCTGGACCTGACTGCGCAAATATAAAGAATGGGCACAATAGTAACAGTATTACTAATCGCATCGGTTATATAGGAATTAGGGTTAAAAAATTAGTTACATCTTGAAAACAAAATTACAAGTTAGAGATAGTGATGATAACTAAAGTTGTTTTTCCGGGTTGGTTTTTCGAAAGAATCAGGTGTCAGAAATGACATTAATTTGATTCTTTTAGTAGGATGCTATTTTGAAAAACAACATCGCTTCCTATACAATATACAATGGATATCTTTAATATGTTGCATCCTTAACAATTTATTAGTACTAAATCATTATAAATGAAATGTTTAAATATATTAAATATGTGTACTTTATTGATTTTGGAGTATTTAGTTTGGACTTGGTTCCATCCCTGTACCAGTATAGCTGGACGTCCCTTCCTTGAAAAGGAACGGGAGCTCGTCAGACTGTGCGAATATGCTTTCGGAAACTGAACCGCAGAATATCCAATCGCAGAATATCGAATGTCGAAGTAGAGTACGTGGACAATTAAGCATGAAATTCGTTAATATACGTGTATACTCGCGTACTCAACTTCTAC
>CALDGQ010000132.1 GCA_937941765.1 uncultured Saprospiraceae bacterium | reverse complement strand
TCGA
Source organism: uncultured Saprospiraceae bacterium (assembly GCA_937941765.1). Lineage (GTDB taxonomy): Bacteria > Bacteroidota > Bacteroidia > Chitinophagales > Saprospiraceae > CALDGQ01. The sequence goes on along the minus strand of CALDGQ010000132.1, from coordinate 3,529 downwards.
GCAATCATCACCTCCGTGCCATCTATATTTTCAATTAATCTTACTTGCTTTCCTGACATGTCGGTCAATTCTAAACGGTGCATTTCATTCGTGTCATTTTGGAAACGTAATAAGGTTTGATTAGTGAATGGATTTGGTTGAACCGTTACTTTGAATGAATTTTCAATATCCAAAGTATTAATAGTTGGTAGTGTCTCCACCAATATATTTTCGGTTGTATTGGTAACAATTGCAGGATTGAAATCAAAAATTATGTACGCCGTATTTTCAACAAATGTTGGATCTGGTAAATTAGCTAATGGTGTTATCTCGTATTTCACAAATCCTTGGCTAGCAATAAAATCATCTTCTTCGTACGTCAGATTAATGTTATCAAATCTAAAGACTAATTCTCTAGTAGCATTATTGATTGTTGTGGTCATTTCGTGACTACTGGAAATAACCTTAAAAGTTGAAAGATCTAATACTGCATCTATTGTATCTCTAATCGTAATATCGGTAGCTCTGTAATTACCCATATTCTGAAATCGAATCGTGTATTGAAACGGATCATCTAAAAGGGAATAATTTGTAACTGACTCACCGAGTGGCGTTGCTGATTTATCATTTGGATCGTAGGAACACAATAAGGTTTCAGTTGTCGATGCTAATGTATTTTGATTGCTTTCAATTATTTCAGCTGTAAATATAAATTCCTGCCCTAATTCTATTACATCGGGTGATTCTAATTGCAGTTGATAGGTTCTACTTTGCATGAAACTCAAATCTTCAAACAACCACGTAACTTGATTACTATCAGCTTGAATGGCGTCTGGCATAGAACTTATGAAATTAAATCCGGAATCAAAGTTTAACTTTATTTCTCCTGAAGTTGGCAAGTAACCCAAATTTTTAAAAGTGATCCAGATGTTTGCATGGATATTACAAACTATTTGTGAAGTTGTTATATCTATACTCATTTCAGGTACAACATCTTCACTCCAAACACCAAAATTCAAGTCGTTAATCGTTTCCCCATTACAAACGCTGTCAATAGTTGCTGGAGTTGTTAATTGAAAAGGAGATTCTGGTGTATAGGTAATTTGGAATGGCCCTTCCGCATTTGGATAAAAGCTATACGCACCTATACTGTTAGTAAAAGCAATGGTTGTATCTGGCAAAAATAAAATTGGTTGATCAGAAATTCGCGCGTCCTCTAAAGGATCAAAAACGCCATCTAAATTGGAATCAAAAAAAGCAGTTCCATTAATACTTTTTTGAACTTGATGGTCACTTAATACTGTCACACCTCCACTTTGTGAAAGCATCCACACATCTCGGTTATAAGGATCGACATGAATTTTACGGACTACATTGCTGCCCAAGGACGAATTATAAATGTTATAATTTACATAATCGAACCCATTCCAATACCAAGTGCCATCATAACATCCGAGCCAAAAATTACCTTGATGATCCTCTGCCATGCTGAGTATTATTTCATATGGCAAATCCAAATTAAAAACTTCCCAAGTTCCATTGTCGTTATATTTTGCAAGACCGTTGGTTTTATTTGTCCATATATTATCGTCAGCATCTAAGAATAATAAAAAGCTATAATCATCAATCGGCGAATTACTATTATTAAAGACAATCCAATCTTCTCCATCTTTAACAACAATCTCGTCATCTGTTGTTACTACCCAAATTGTACCATCACCTCGCACTTGCACTTGAGAGAGTGTATTGGTGAGCGGCGAATTGGATGCATCAAAAAAAGTCCAATTACCATCCATAAATATCCCTAAGCCCATTTCGCTCGAAGCGACATAAAGCACTCCATTGGAATCCATATCAATGGCACGGACACTTCCTGATTCTAATCCAAATGCCTCAAATGAATCTCCATTGTATTTGATAATATCGGTATCTGTATCATCATTAAAAGGATCGGAATACACCCCAAACCAAATATCACAATTGGTAGGATCAACTACTGCGTCAATAAAAGTCCCCATAACACCTGTAACAGTTGGTGAAAAATTCTCCCAATTTTTACCGCTAATTTTTGTCAAATAATGAGTTAATAACCAAACATTATTATTACAATCAGCAACTATGTTATCAGCCCAATTAGTAATCAATGGTTGCATTTCGGTATCAACTGAAGTGACTATATTTTGATTTTCAATTTTATATACCCTTGGTTCAAAAGGACCTGTATAAGTTTTCACCCACCAAGTATCCTGGTCTGCGCATAACAAAGTAGGTCCGAATCCACTGTCTCCAATATCAGGAACCTCTGCGTTAGACCATTCACTCCATTCGAAACCATCGTATGATCTATAACTTAGTTGTGATGCTATTGGATCGTATACATTTATCCAAATATTATTATCATTGTCTTTAAATACGTTTCTAAAATTAGGAATGGATTCAACTTCAATTGACCAATCTGTCCCATCAAATTTTAAAATTCTTCTGTCATTTGTCGACAATCTGCTGATTAAAATCAAATTCCCTTGACTATCAACCAATGTTTTAATGATTTGTTCTTCTGCTTCCAAAATACAATTGGTAGAATTGTATGTTTCGATAATTTGATCGCCTTCACAAAGTAAAAGTTCTGACGTTGTTGATACCCAAAGTCGATCTTCGTCGATAAATTCATAATCATTAGGAGTAGGATTTAAATTTGTTATCGGAGTATAAATTTTTTCAACAAAGCTAGTCCCATCAAACGCATATATTGTACTACAATAAGTGCACATAGGATCGGTCGAATATGTAATAAACCAAGGATTACCATTGTAATCTATTTTGAGATTTGAAATTGCACGAAAAGGCTCCCCTCCGATTGGACTGTAATAAGCCTCCCAATTATTATCATCATATTTAAAAATACTTTTTTCTGAGCCAATCATCCATTTTGTACCATCTGAAGCAATCGCTATTTCAAAAACACCCGCCCCAGTTAGTCCACTATTCCATGTTTGGAAAATTTCTTTCTCATTTGTTTGAAGATCAATACGAACTAGCCCTCCATCTGTTCCTACCCACAATTGGTCTTCATGCTTTTTTATATCATGAATTGTATTGTTAGTGGTGTAATTCACCCAAGACTGACCTGGTAAATGGAATGTTAAAGAAATAAACAACAACAAAGAGTAAATAACTTTCATATTTCGGCATTGTTAGCATAAGGAATACCTGTAAAGTATAAAAAATTACCCAACATTTTATATACGGCAATAAAAAAAAGGAATATTGTCGGTTGACAACATTCCTTTTTTAAGGATTTCTTGCTAGATTTAAATTTGTAATCGATCTAGAAACCTAGCATTACTGCACCACCAACTTACCAGTAGCAATCCGCTCTTCTCCAGTCAAACGATACATGTAAATACCATGTGGTAAATTATTTCGAGCAATCATCACCTCCGTGCCATCTATATTTTCAATTAATCTTACTTGCTTTCCTGACATGTCGGTCAATTCTAAACGGTGCATTTCATTCGTGTCATTTTGGAAACGTAATAAGGTTTGATTA
>CALDGQ010000131.1 GCA_937941765.1 uncultured Saprospiraceae bacterium | reverse complement strand
AGACTGTGCGAATATGCTTTCGGAAACTGAACCGCAGAATATCCAACCGTAGAATATCGAATGTCGAAGTAGAGTACGTGGACAATTAAGCATGAAATTCGTTAATATACGTGAATACTCGCGTACTCAACTTCTACATTCTGCGGTTCCCTGTTCGATATTTTGCGGTTCAATTTCGTTTTCGCACAGTCTGACGTACTCACCCGCTCCCCTTCCTTTTTTTAAAAGGCAAGGGCCTATCCGCCTTGGGCGGATTAGAGGATGGATCCCACGCCTAAAGTTCCACACAACAAGATCAAATCATAAATCATACATTCTAATTTCAACAAAGTGAAATAGAAAACCATCATAAATCGCGCTTCGCGCCTACGCCCAAATCCGCTCCTCCATCAAATCAATCTCCGAATCATAAAATATCCTCGTTGTCTCCTCAAAAGATTGCGTAAAATCAGAAACATAAAATCGATGCGGATTCTCTTTTTTGTCATTGAGCAAATTCTTTTTCGCCAATTTATTTTTCACAACGGTGGTGACGACATCAGTTGAATCATAAACATTCACTTTGCCATCATAGAAATTTTCTATGTTTTTCTTGATCAATGGATAATGCGTACAAGCTAATAGCATCGCTTCAATACCATCAAATTTTTCATTGGATAAATATTGCTTGATAATGGATTCCGAAATATCATTGTTAAAAAAACCTTCTTCTATCATTGGTACCAATAATGGAGTCGCTAATGAAATTACTTCTAAATCAGATTGTTCTGCTAATAATTTCTTTTCATAAACCCCAGTTCCGATGGTTGCTTTGGTTGCGATGACACCGACTTTATTGTATTCTTTTTCAGCAACTGCTTCTACCAAGGGATTGACCACATCTACAAAAATCGTCTCTCCTTTATAAAAATCAAGTACTGTATGATAAGCGGCAGAAGACGCAGAATTGCAAGCGATGATGATCATCTTACAATTTTGTTCCAATAAAAATTTGACAATTTTGATGCAGTAATATCGAATGGCATCAGCGCTTTTTTCACCATAAGGTAAATGAAATGTATCGCCGAAATAGATGATCTCCTCGTTTGGGAGTGCCCTACAAACAGCATTGGCGACCGTAAGGCCGCCAATGCCGGAATCAAAAATTCCTATAGGTTGTTTATTTTTTGTTGTCTCTGCCAAATTAGATTCCTAATTTACCTTTTACTTTGGTAGTAACATCTTGACTTTCGTCCGCGAATAAAAGAATCCCTGTACTTGAATCAAAGATGAACGTAAATGCCTCTTCTTTTGCAACTGCATCAATAGCAGTGTTGATACGATCCAAAATTGGCTTCAAAAGCGACTGCTCTTTTTCTCCCATTTGTCTTTGCATATCTTGCTCAAACTCCATGATTTTCTTTTGCTCTGCTTGAAGGGTCTTCAACATATTCTCTTCTTCAACTGGTGACATTTCACCACGCTCTTTTCTTTGAACTGCCTCTTGCTCTTTAGCTTGATAAGCAGTCAACATTTGCTGTCCTTTCTTTTGAAGTTGAGTTTGCAATGCTTCCAAGTTGGTTCTCATCTCTTTTACTTCACTCATTTCAGTAAGTAATAATTGAGAATTGATGTAACCAAATTTTTGAGCACTTGCGTATGATGTCGCCATAAAAGTTAGGCAAAGCATCAAACTTATTTTAATTAGCTTTTTCATTGTAATATCAATTTAGAAATAATGTGTTTTATACCGTTTAAAAAATCTTACTTAACCTTAGTCAGGATATCCTCTGTTTTGTCAAATCTTGAGTTGTTGAAAATAATCCCAGATGAACTACTCTTGTCAAAAATAAAATCATATCCACGATCTCCTGCATACTTTTCTATCGCAGCATAGACTTTATCCTGAATCGGTTGAACAAGGTCTTGACGTTTTTTGAACAAAGCTCCTTCTGGTCCAAATTTCTGCTTTTGCATCTCACGTACTTGTTGTTCTTTCGCCATGATCTCATCTTCCTTTTGACGTTTCATATCATCACTCATCAAAACCATTTCGGCTTGATACTTACTATACATCCCTTTTATCTTATCATATTCTTGTGCTATCTCTTGACGCCACTTTGAAGCGGTTCTGTCCAACTCAGTTTGAGCATTTTTGTAATCCTCCATACTTTCTAGTACAGCATTGATATCTACTACGGCAATTTTTTGCGCTTGTAAATTAGCAGATGAGAAAAATCCTAATGTGCAAACCAAAGCAAGGCTTAGAAATAACTGATTGATCCTTTTTTTCATTTAATTCGATTTTTAAGTGAATTTTTGCATTCAAATTTTGAGCTGCAAAAATACTATTTCCAAACAGGAAATAATGAATAAATAGCTCGATTTAGAGCCCTTTCAAAGGAAAAATCGCCGATATTGAGCTTGTCCGCCTGTTTGACAGACCTTTCCTTCCAAATCAATAACGTCATTTTACCTAAAATAGCATCCCAGAAGGTCTTTGGTTAACTCTTTTTTAACGGGGAGCGTTAAATGGAAATTAAAGATTTGACTTATTAAAAACTCATATCGCTGTTTGAAGCTAGGAGAAATCAGTTTCAAACTCTAAAATATCACTGCCTTAAAATACTTTTACATGACATTAAATATTTCAATTATAAACAAACATATTAACTTCAGACAATTAGAGAATTAGGTGATTTTTTCACCCAAAGGAACTGTTTGTTGATTTATGAGAATTAGTAATATCATTGTAGTATCGTTTTTAAATATCTAAATTGCCATTGTAGAAATTAATTTGAAAATAAAATACATTGACAAAATCCTTTCCCGACATATCGATTGTGATTCCACTATATAATGAGGAACAAGTTTTTCCACTTTTATTGGAAAGGTTGGACCAAATTATTGCAAAGTCAGCTCTTTCGATTGAAGTGATTTTGGTGGATGATGGAAGCAAGGATTCTACGCCTTTGATGATGAAGAAAAAGGCGATGTCAAATGCACATTATCATAGCATTTTCCTTTCTAGAAATTATGGTCATCAGATTGCATTAAGTGCTGGTCTTAATCATGTGAATGCAACAGAAGCAGTGATGGTCATCGATGGTGATCTACAAGATCCGCCTGAATTGTTGGATGAATTGTATGCTAAATACCAAGAAGGTTTCGAAGTAGTATACGCTGTTAGAAAAAAACGCAAGGAATCTTTTTTGAAGAAGCTTTCTTATTTTTTGTTTTATCGCTTTATTAAAAAAATATCTAAAATTGATTTGCCTTTAGATAGTGGAGACTTTGCTTTAATGAGTAGAAGAGTGGTAGACATTCTGAACTCAATGCCAGAACAAAGTCGATATTTACGTGGCATGAGAAGTTGGGTGGGTTTCAAACAAGTTGGGGTAGAATACGAAAGAAAAGAAAGAGCAGCTGGAGAATCGAAATATAATTTGAAAATGCTTTTCGGATTGGCCTACAATGGTATTTTTAATTTCAGTGAAGTGCCTATTAAATTTCTAACTAGTATTGGTTTTGTTTCCATTTTGGTTTCATTTTCATATTTGGTTTATAGTATTATCCTTAGGGTATTTACAAATGAAGTACCATCTGGCTTTACCGCTTTATTGTTTGTAATTGTGTTGTTTGGTGGTGTCCAATTGATTTCAATCGGGATTATAGGTGAATATATTATTCGTACCTTTTTTCAAGTAAAAGATCGACCTTTGTTTATTGTGGATCAAAGAGTGCAAGATCAAGAACTGATTGTCAATCATACCGCAAACAATAAAACTATTTTGACACAAAACGAATTGAACAATCAAATCAACATTATCAACGAAGAGTTGGATGCTGAAAGTAAAATAAAACCTAAAGATCAATAGATGGAAGCGGCTTATTACAAAGAATATTTTCATCTCGAAAGAGAGCATTGGTACTTCCGTGCCCGAAATCAGATCATCATGGATCACATCAATAAGGTGGTTGATGGTTCTAATAAATTGAAAATTTTGAACGTCGGAGCAGGTACTGGTTTTACATCTCAGTTATTGGAAAAACATGGGCGTGTTAAATCATTGGAGTATGATGAGCAATGTTTTGATTTTGTAAAAGAAAAATTGGATATCGATATTGACAATGGTTCTATCCTTGAGTTACCTTACGAAGACAATGCTTTTGATTTAGTATGTGCATTTGATGTTATAGAACATGTGGAAGATGATCAACTTGGTGTAGATGAATTGAAAAGAGTTTGCAAAAAAGATGGTATTGTTGTCGTGACTGTACCTGCATACCAGTTTTTGTGGAGTAAACATGATGAAGTCAATCACCATTTTAGAAGATACAAGAAAAACCAATTATTACAATTGTTTGGCAACTCTGGAAAATTTATTTATCACTCTTATTACAACTTCTGGTTGTTTCCACCGATCGCTTTTTTTAGAACAATTAACAATCTGTTTACGATCACAAAAACAACAGATGAAGATACTGGATCAGATTTTGGCGTCATCAAACAAGACTCTATGGTTTCTAAATTACTTTATCGGCTATTTTATTCTGAAACTTTCTTCGTAAAGCGTTTTTTCAAATTACCATTCGGTGTTAGTCTAATCACTTCTTGGAAAAATAATTAAATCTTTTGTCTCCTTTCTGCGTAAACCTACAATAAGCACCAATAGAAGTTTTTGATCCAAATTTTTTTGTTCAAATCCATTCTAATACTATTAACAAATTGCTCATCTTTAGCATTCAAATACGCTGAATATTATGCACCATTCAATTTCTCCCAAAATACTTGATCTGGTACAAATCTCTAAAATCATAAAGGAGGATATGCAATTGAAACTTTCTGATGAAAGTACAGCTGCTATTAAAAAGTGTCGCGATTATTTAGACAAAAAAACGGCAGAAAAAGATGCAACCTTTTATGGCATCAATACAGGGTTTGGTTCATTGTGTGATATCAAAATTTCAGCCGAAGACACCGAGTCTTTGCAAAGAAATCTTGTCGTTTCTCATTCTACTGGATTGGGGGATTTAGTTCCAACTTCAGTGATCCAATTAATGCTTTTACTAAAAATTCAAAATTTATCATACGGTCATTCTGGGATTGCTTTAAAAACAATTGAACGTTTGATTTTTCAATATAATAACAAAATATACCCAGTTATTTATCAACTAGGTTCTTTAGGTGCATCTGGAGACTTAGCGCCATTGGCACATTTGAGTTTGCCCTTATTAGGAGAAGGAAAAGTTTGGTTTAAAGGGGAACAACATCATTCAAAAGATATACTTGATCAATTTTCATTACAACCGATTCGTTTGCAATCAAAAGAAGGATTGGCATTATTGAATGGTACCCAGTTTTGTTCCGCCTATTCCGTCTGGGCATTGTTACAAGCACAGCAACTCAACGAACAGGCAGATATCAATACCGCAATTGCTTTAGATGCATTCGATTGTAGGATCAGTCCTTTTGATGAAAAAATACACCGCGTAAGACCACATGCTGGTCAGATAAAAACGGCAGAAAATATTCGCAATATATTAGCTGGAAGTGAAATTTCTAATAACAAAAAAACAGCTGTTCAAGATCCATACTCGTTTAGATGTGTACCTCAAGTGCATGGCGCTAGTAGAGATACGATCAGTTACGTTAGATCAGTTGTCGAAACAGAAATTAATTCCGTCACCGATAACCCATTGATTTTTCCAGAGGAAGATGCCATTTTATCGGGAGGAAATTTCCATGCACAACCATTGGCTTTGGTTTTAGATTTCCTTGCAATTGCTTTGTCAGAATTTGGCAGTATCTCAGAGAAAAGAATTTTTAAACTCATCTCTGGTGAGCGAGGATTACCAGCTTTTTTAGTGGACAAACCAGGTCTTAATTCTGGATTGATGATCGCTCAATATACCGCAGCTTCTATTGCTAGTCAGAATAAACAATTGTGTACACCCGCTTCTGTTGATACAATTGTATCTTCCAATGGTCAAGAAGATCATGTGAGTATGGGCGCGAATGCAGCGACTAAAACATATCGAGTTACTGAAAATGTTGAACGGATTTTGGCGATTGAATTCATGACAGCGATGCAAGCACTTCACTACCGCAGACCTTTAAAATCTTCTCCTTTTGTCGAAAATTTGCATGATGAATATCGGAAAGTAGTCCCACATCTTTCTGAAGATCGTATTTTGCATGATGATTTGATGGCGACGATTGCGTTCTTGCGTGGGCGTGGTTTTAACACAAAGATCACCTAAGAAACAAAGTTCACAAAGGATTTTTGTTTCGTAAAATTTCCTCCCGTGTTTTTCGTTTTTATGCGTGCTAAATTTCTCTATTTGTTCTTTGTTCTATCTGATCTTTTTGGTAAAAAATCCAATCAATAAATTTATCTTAGCAACTCATCTTTTATAAAATTTAGAATTTGAAAATCAAACTCTTTTCCATACTTCTATTACTCGCAAATAGTACTTTCATTTTTGGTCAAAGCAAATGGAGTAACTTTTTGAATAAAAAAGGACTTACCGTAGAAGCAATGTTGCATTATGGAAGAGCTTTCAAACATACCGCATCTTTAAACTATGAAGTTAAGCACAATAGTTTTGGTCAAGAACTCAACTTCCAATATCAAACATTAGGTAATAAAGAATGGCAAGCGCATCAACGATATCCTCTTTTGGGAATTAGTTTGATGCATTTTGATTTGGGAAATAAAGAAGACTTGGGTCAAGCGTATGCTTTCATTCCTACTATCACGATTCCATTTTTGAGAAGAGAAAAAACCAATTTTGAGTTTAGAGTTGGGACAGGTATTGGCTATTTGACCGAAAAATTTAGTCCTGTCAACAATACGAATAACAATGCAATTGGATCAAATGTAAATAGTGCGATTGCTTTCAAATTAGGTATCAACTATTGGTTTCGACCGAAAATACATTTGACGGCTGCCGGAAGTTTTACACACTTTTCAAATGGAGCTGCCTCTCTTCCTAATTTTGGGATTAATATTCCTGGGATTGTTTTAGGTGTTCGGTATTTTCCAACTTCTATTTCCAAAACAGATCTGATTACAACTGAAACCACAAGGAAATTAGAAAAGAAAAAATTCGGTGCCAATATCTTTTTAGGATTGGCCTATCGAGAATACATTTCATCACAAGGACCTCGATATCCAATTTACTTAATGTCAGCAGCTGGTACCTATACCCTGTCAAAACATAACATCTTGTCGGCAGGAATAGACGTGGAATACAATAAAGCAATTTATGAATTTGCAGTGCATTCTTTTGCATTCGATGAAGCTACTGCTAGAAAAAAATCCTATCGAGCAATGGCATTTATTGCAGATGAATTTAGATTTGGAGATCTTGGATTGGGATTGCAACTTGGAACTTATATTACACCAAACGCTTATTTACTTGCTGGTCCGATTACGACAAAATTATCTGTCCGTTATTATTTTAAACCGATTGGAAAACCTGCTACCCGTTTTTATTTGGGCACTTATATGAAATCGCATTTGATTGTGGCGGAGCATATTGGGTTTGGAGCTGGGGCGGTTTTCTAAGTAACTTTAGTTGATGCATAATTTCTATTTAACAGATTTCTAAATTATCTCCGTCTTCTACCAGAATATTGCATCGCTTCTCCTTTACCAAATCCATAACTAATTCCTAGCGTGATAAATCGACCACGTCTTTGATCACTAAAAGTATAATAATCGAATTGTTCAACAGTAAGTTGACGGAATCGAGATGCAAAAATATCTCTTACACTAAAATTAAAAACTCCTTTTCCTTTTAAGATTTTGTAGCGCATTCCAAAATCCATATAAGCGGTCGCTGACCTGTTTCCTTGTATAGTTTGTTCTCCGGATTGATATCTCATTGTCAATTCACCTTCCAAAGCTTTGTTGTATTTATATTTGGTCGTTAATTTTGCATTCCATTTATCTGCAGAAAAATCAAAATTTTGATCATTAAAAGATCCTTCTCTAAAAAATACATTGTACAATGCATCTCCATTAATGACTACTTTTTTGTGTGGTGTTAATTTGAAATTTGCTTCTACTCCAGTTGCTTGGTTGGTACCAATATTTTGTGGGGTGATGATACTTACACCATCCAAAAAGGTAACTACTCTTTCAATTTTCCCTTCCGTAAAACGGTGAAATACATTCACATTAAATGAGATGGCATCGTAAATAAAGATGGCGCCTGTTTCGTAACTATCCGTAAATTCTGGTTGCAAATTTGGATTTCCATTTCTGATATTGAAGTTGTTTCTAATATTGAAAAATGGATTGAGATCCCACAATCTAGGTCGGAAAATTCTCCTTGAATATCCTGCTTGAAACGATATTCTTTCAGAAAATTTATAGGAGGTATGAAAGGATGGAAATAGATTTGTGAAATTGTTATCGTTCTTTTTATCAGTGTTGACCAACAAAGTTTTCAAGTCCGTATTTTCTACACGTGCACCTACTTTCACTCCCCAAACACTTCCCTCATAAGCACCTGTTACATACGCACCCAAAACATCTTGATTGTATTCAAATACATTGGTCAAATTAGGATCTGTAACAAAACTGCCATCTTGCATTTCGTCTTTCACTTCGAAGTCATTACTTACATCATTGGTCAAATATTGAGCACCCGTTTCAACCGTCCAATGCGTACCAATTGGTTTGGTGTAATCTAAATTAAACGTGTATTTACCTTCATTAAATTCTGTAGCGGTTTGTTGATCTAATAAATTTTCATTTCCCGAAACTAACTTGTTAGAAAAAACTGAAGATTGTTCTTTAGCAAAATAATTCCCGATTGCACTAAACAATAATTTGTGCTTCTTATGGTCTTCAAAATCTCTTTTGTATTGCAACTCATATTGTAGTTTGGGATTGGTCGCACTGGTTTCTTCCGACCGGGACCATTCTTGCTGTAGAACATTATCCGTGTAACTCAAAAAGTCTGTCGAAGAAGGTTGGTCTTCAATTTCATACGCAAAGCTTCCAGATAAAGTGATGACATTTTTTGGGTTGATGTAATAATCTGTACCTAAAATAATGTTGTAGAAATTTTCATTTCTGTATTCAACTCCATTAGATAAGATTTCCGAATTGGTCAAAAAATCTCGATTGATATTTTCTCGATATCGAGGTAGTTCTCGATAACCTACTCCCATTTGTGTAAATAAATTAAATTTATCCGTTCGATTATTTAGACTGAAACCAATACTGTGATTTTGCGGAATACCAGTGTTAAGTGAAACGGAACCATTCATTCCTTTTTTCTCATTCTTTTTCAAAACAATGTTGATAATACCAGCCGTTCCTTCCGCTTCATATTTTGCAGAAGGATTGGTGATGACTTCTACTTTTTCGATCATATCTGCAGTGATGGTTCCCAGTGCATTGCTAGACTCATCTGCAAGAACGGAAGGTTTTCCATTAATTAAGATTTGTACACCCGTAGAACCTCGTAAAGAAATCGCGCCTTCAATACTGACGTTTACTGAAGGAACATTATTCAATACTTCCAATGCACTTGCACCTGTTGAACTTAAATCATTTCCAACATTGAATACCCGTTTGTCTAATTTAAATTCCGTTGTTGATTTATCAGCTGTTATGGTTACCTCATCCAACATTTTTGAATCTGCTCCTAGGGTGATAATTCCTAATTCCGCTTTGCCATTTTGAAAATTTATATCATCAATTCTCTGAGGTTCGAAACCAATAAAACTTACAACTAGATATACTTCTTGTTTTGGAACTTTGACTTGAAAAAATCCTCCATTTTCTGTTGTGATACCTGCAATTACACTCGCATCCGTTACAGCATGTACCACGACGGTTGCATAATCTAAACCAGTTTGTGTTGGACCTTCGATTACTTTTCCACTTATGGTAAATTGTGCAGTCACCAACTGTGTCAACAATAGAAGAAATAGAATGGTTGAAAATTTTTTCATAATTCTTTAATATTCATAGAATAACCTAAACACATCTCTCATTTCAAAGTTAATGAATTATTCCATTCGATAAATTACTTGGATTGACTTTTTGGCAAGTCTTTAACTAGTTTATATTCCTTCCAATTAAGAGGCTATGCATTTCGGTATGGCCTTTATGATTTGGGTAGGTAACCTTAAATTCTTTTAACAATTCAAATGAATTCTGTTTTAATCTATCAGTTATAAAATCTATCTCATGGTAGTAAAAATACGTTCGATCGCTGGTGCTTCCAGAAATAAATTTTGAAGCGTTATAATCCCCTTCCACAAAACTTAAATAAAGTAGCCCTTTATCATTTAACAAATTAGAAGCATCCTTAAAAAGTTTGAGACAATCCGTTTTTGATAAATATGGCAGACAGAATCCACAAACGATGGCATCAAATCTCTCCTTTATGGTATCAACATCTCGGATATCCATTACTTCAAATTCAGCTGTTGGATTATTTTTCTTTGCAAGCGCTATCATGTTCGGAGCAATGTCTATTCCCTTTATTTGATAGCTTGAATTTTCATTTAGCAAATACTTTGTTATGTTTCCAGGCCCACATCCGATCTCTAATATTTTCGCATCACGCTTATTGATTTGGTGAAGTAAGTAGTTGTAGGATTCATTGTATAGTTTTAAATCCATGAATTTATCTTCATAGATTTTTGCGATTTTATTCCATGTGTTGAATGTTTCTTGGTATTTGTTCATTGTTGTTTTGGCTGTATTGTTCAAATAAAAAGATTTAATTGGTAGAATATTTTATCGTTTCGGTTCAACTTTTTTCATCTTCCAACATAATCCCGATTAACGATCAACTGCTGTCGACCAATCCTAAATCGATCTTTTCTTTTATTATACATTATAGTAGCAATGACGGTCAATGCGATTGTTATAACTCTAAACACATTTGGCAAAGCTCCACCCAATGCAGTACTAGCAACATCAAACGCCACCCAGGAGAAATTCATCAGGATATGCAAAAATATCGGTACCCATAAATTCTCTTTCCATTCTATAAAAAGCCAGGCAAACCAAACTGCTCCTGAAAAGGTAACTAAAAAAACACCGATTGATTGTGACGGATTCGCACCTTGGTAAATATGAGCAATTCCAAAAATCAACGCTCCTAACAAGGAGGATGGAATAAATCCCCAACCTGCTTTTCGAAAGAGCAATCCGAATAGAAATCCACGAAACAAGAATTCTTCAAAGAATCCTGCAATAACTGTTTTGTGAAGTAATTTCATCCCTGAGATCTCATGATTGAATTCGCCCATTATTATCGAACTTAATAACATCGGTAACACGGTAACTAGCGAAAATAAAAACCCTATCATAATCCCTTTGTCTAATCGGAGTTCTTTGAAAATATTCCCAAACCCATAAAGAATTCCAATCGCGATTATAACAGGTACAACCCACCAACCATATACATAAGCAATTTTGGCAAATGAACTTTCAAAAGGCATACCGATTGAGGAGGCTAATGTCTTCCTTCCATAATAAGCGAATAGAAAAACTAAGATGATAACTATTGAATGAAAGCTATTTTTGTTCTTCATTTTATTAATGATTGGGGTTTTGTTGCGGTTGGATTTTTCTAAGTTTCTTCATTTTTTCTTTAGTACTTTCCTTGATTGCACCCAACTCAAAGAAAACACAAATATCGGCAACCACCGTAAAACCCCAACCAACAAACCTAGCTGGCTTTTTTATTTTCGATTTAAAAATCCTTTCGCAATATCATCTACGATACTATGGTGGGCACTCCATTTTTCATAAACTTCCAACGCCCATTTTCTTATCAATTCTTTACACTCTTTTTCGTTGGTAGATTTCTCCATAATATCGGTTGTTGTAATCGTTCCTCTTTTTAGTATTTCAGGTGGGGTCAGAAATTCATTCTGTTTATGAACTTTATATTTATTCAGATAATCACTAAGTTTTGGTGAAAGTTCATAAGTCCATTTAATACCGTATTCAAAAATCAAATGAAATCTTGACAGGTGAAAATGATTATTCCACCTACCGTGAATTTCTGGATGTTGTAAGGTGTGTGCATCAACAATCAGAAATCTATATATTTGATTTTCAGCACTTGAAAAGTCAATTTCTTGAAATCCAAGATTAAAAATTTCTAAACATTCGTGAATCCCTCTTTTTGTGTTCGCTCCACAAAATTGACATTGTCCACTATCTAAAAGTGTAACTCCATTCTTTTCAGCCAAATCAATATAATCTTGCATTGCCTTTTTTCAGTTGGACACCGAAAGTTTTCAGCGCCGAGGTCAAAATTGAATGCGGAAGTAGATTACTATAGCGCACTCCTTATGTTGACTAATTTACCAATTTGTTGATTAAGATAGCAATTTTTTGTGGTTATGATATTTTGGTATGTTGATATTGTAAAACATATTGATTTTTTGATTGCAATTTTATTGTTACAATCGACAAGGTCTTCTTTCGGTGAAAGACCTTCTATTTTTCTAACTGAAATGATTTAAGATGGGAAAAATATTTAAATAGTTAAAGTTTTACTTTTCATTGGATACAGTGTTATGCTTTTTGTTTCATTTCATTAAGAATTTCAATTACAGAGATTGCGGCGTAATAAGGTAGTTTACCCGTTGCTTCAAGTTCACCTTTGTCGAATAATTCCTTAGTTACCATTCCTATCACACGACCAGTGGAATCGATGACTGGACTTCCACTATTACCTGAAGAAGTTTTTGCTGAAATTAAGAAAAGTCTATTTCCAGAATAATCTTGAACTAAAGAATTTACTTCGCCTTTGTGAAAAATTTGATAGGCTTCTCTTACCATGGGAATTGAAGGATATCCGATAGTTATAATTTCATCAAGTATTTTAGGTTGCGGGTTAAAAGAAAAAGGTATAACAGATGGTGGATTTTCTATTTCTATTATTGCTATATCCTTTTTAGTGCTTTTACGAACTTTCAATATTTTGAATTCTTCATTTCTTTCACTAAAAATCCTTAATTTTTTTGCGGATTCTAGAACATGAGCATTTGTAATTATTTTTAGTCCGTCAAAGTAATGGTTAAAAAATCCTGTTCCTATTGATATTTTATTTGTGAAGTCTGTGTTTTCAATTTTAACAACTGAATCAGAGTATTTTTCGATTATATATTCAAATCCAAAAATTAAATTATCGATGATATTTTGGTCCGAAGCAAATTTTGCAATACTAGAATTCGGTTGAAAGTATCTTTCGTTTTTATTTCGAAATATATTTAGCTCAAGAATTAAAAAATTATTCTTTAAATCTTCAACAACGAGTTCAACCAGTCCAATAGGCCAACTGTTTATTTTGTAGACATCGATACTAAAGCTATAGAATTGACTTAAGCTCAGTTGACCTACTTTAATCTTATTGTTAAAAGTTTCATCTTTTGACTCATCAATCAAAGTATTCTTTATTAATTCAAATAAGCGATCATCAACAGATTTTGCCAAAAAGAAATTAATAATTTTCAATGTTAGATCAAAACTTGACTTGTATAATTGGTATTTACTAATCATTTTTCAATATGCTGGACGAGCAAAACTTGATCGATATTTACATTTAAGTAAGTGTTTTTGCATTCAAAATAAGTTTTTTTACTTCATCATAAGTTTCACTTACAGTTATAATCACTGAACTACCATCATTTATTCTGTTCAATACTATTCTGCAATTGTCCTTATTGGGATAATAGTGAATTATCTGAGAGCAATTGACCATTGTTTTAACTTTATTTCTAGTTACTTCAATAAATTTCATTTCAAGTTTGTTTTATTTTTAATTAAGCCTAACACTAAGGAACACAAATATCGGCCACCCAAACAAACCCAAAACTCCCACCGAAATGACCAGCCGATATTTGTGTTTCAGTTGGATAACGCCGAGGTTAAACTAATGCCGTAATTATGTTACTATAGCGTTTTGCATTTAAGGTTTTTTCCCTTTAGTGTTTACCCAAGGTAGCATTTTTTTGTTTTATTGGACATTGAAGTGGTAGTTATTAACAATTGATTGCCTATTTCGTGTTGCCATTTCTAAATGATCTTAAGTTGAGGGTTTAGTGGGTAAGTGTCAATTTTTGAGGGTTGGATGTCGGGTTTTGTTTGTTAGGAGATGTTCAACGATAGGTATACCTAGCGTGCTTGCCGTAGGCAGATGCATGATAGGGTATACAGTGTGTGTGCCCAGCATGAGCACTGTTATCGAAAGATAACAAATTTATTCTATAGGGTGAAAGTCCCGAGCAGGCAAGTTGCTGAAGCCTGTTAGTAAGTCGCAAGGTTGCTGCGAGTGATTGCAGGACTGAAGGAAGCGAGACTACAAAATCTGGTACTGACGAATAGGAACGGTATACGGAGGCTGTTTAGAGTGGGTAAGCAAGCACACCTTTGCAAAGCCCTTGAGCAATAAACTCTAATCAGTAGATGCCGCAGGAATCAGGGGAAAGAATATGCTCTTACCTGGGGAGATCTCGAAATCAGTTGATGATTTTGAGAAGTCAGCCGAGGTCATAGTACTTGGAGTAACGAGCGATGAATGCTAAACCCATCACATCGAGGACTCACGACCAAGGAAGGACTGAACATTAAATCACGTCTGAATTCGCAAAGGAATCACTGATAGCCTTTGCCTAAGAAGACAGAAATTTGAGAAAAAAAATGATAACAAAAATTCTACAACCAAAGAATCTGAACAAAGCTTACACGCGAGTGTTAAGCAATGGCGGAGCAATGGGTGTAGATAAGATGGAAGTCAAAGATCTGAAAGTATATCTATCAACCCACCGATTAGAATTGGTGCGAGCGATACTAGACGAAACTTATCTACCATCAGCTATCAGAGGAGTATCAATTCCAAAGAAGAATGGAAAGACACGACTTTTAGGAATTCCAACGGTAATAGATCGTTATCTTCAACAAGCGGTAAGTCAAATATTGATGACTCGATTTGAATTTTCATTTTCGAATCACAGCTATGGTTTTCGCCCGAAGAAGAATATGCAACAAGCCTTGAAACAATCTCTATCTTATATCAATAATGGATATCAAGATATTGTCGACATTGACTTGAGCAAATTTTTCGATGAAGTTGAACACTACAAAATATTACAGTTGGTTTATGAACGGGTGAAATGTCAAACCACTTTACGATTAATTCGCAAATGGTTACGAGCACCCATACTCATAAATGGTCGACTACGAAAACGACGAAAAGGATTGCCGCAAGGCTCTCCATTAAGTCCGTTACTATCAAACATTATGCTTGACCAATTGGACAAGTACTTGGAAACAAAAGGATGTCATTTCATCCGCTATGCTGATGATTTTAGTATCTATACAAAATCAAAATCAGCAGCTCGAAAGATTGGAAATGAAGTGTATGTTTTCCTAAAAGAGAAACTAGACTTACCAATCAACCGAGATAAAAGTGGAATAAGGAGACCGACAACTTTTAATGTACTTGGACATAGTTTTGCTGCCATCTACAAGAAGGGAGTGAAAGGTCAATATCAATTGATAGTATCAAAAAGTAGTTGGCAAAATCTTAAAAGAAAACTGAAATGGGTAACCAAGAAAACATTGCCTATTAGTTTGAGCAACCGCATTGTTAGAATTAAGTTAATCTATCAAGGATGGATTAATAACTACCGACTAGCAAACATTTACAGTAAGCTAAAGAAGGTAGATGAATGGCTACGATGTAGACTCAGATATTGTATTTGGCATGATTGGAAAAAGCCAGAACGGAAACGTAAAAATTTCATTCGATTAGGGATTGCACAAGGAATGGCATACGCATGGAGCCGAACTCGAATGGGTGGATGGGCAGTAGCTCAAAGCCCAATGCTGAAAACAACAATTACTGTT
>CALDGQ010000130.1 GCA_937941765.1 uncultured Saprospiraceae bacterium | reverse complement strand
AGCTACCACAGTTGTACAATCACAATCAGCAGAAGGAATAAACAAAGTACTTACGCACATTTCAGATGAAGTAGAAGTGACGTTTATATCTGTTCCTTCAGCGACACCAGAGATGGTAAAAGTTCCATTCATGTTATCGACGACTGTTCCGACATCAGCAGTTACGATTCCGTCAGAAATGACCACCACATTATATGTTGTCAAATTCATATCACATTGTGGAGCATCGTTTGTTAATGTAGGCAGTGCATTTTCCGTCAAAGTAATTTCGACACAATTACTAGTACAACCATCTACAGGGTTGACCGTTTGTACATAATAAGTACCTGGCATAGGAGCAGCAAATGAAGTACCTGTTGCAATGACGTTACTACCACAAGCAGCATCATTATACCAATTTATATCTAAACCAGCTTCCGCAGTTACTGTTAAATCAGGAACTGTTTCTCCTGTACAGTAAACACCGTTAGTAGGAATTGGATCAGCTACTACAGTTGTACAATCACAATCAGCAGAAGGAATAAACAAAGTACTTACGCACATTTCAGATGAAGTAGAAGTGACGTTTATATCTGTTCCTTCAGCTACACCAGAGATGGTAAAAGTTCCATCCATGTTATCGACGACTGTTCCAACATCAGCAGTTACGGTTCCGTCAGAAATGACGACCACATTATATGTTGTCAAATTCATATCACATTGTGGAGCATCGTTTGAAATAGCAGGACCAATATTTTCGGTCAGCGTTACTTCGACACAATTACTAGTACAACCATCTACAGGGTTGACCGCTTGTACATAGAAAATACCAAGACCAGTAGTTGGGAAGGTAGTGCCTGTTGAAAGTACAGTACCACCGCAAGCGGCATCATCGTACCAATTGATAACCAGACCTGCTTCAGCAGTAGCTGTTAAATCAGGAGCAACTTCTCCAACGCAATAAGATTCATTAGTAGGAATTGGATCAGGAACCACAGTTGTACAATCACAATCGGCAGAAGGAATAAACAAAGTACTTACGCACATTTCTGTTGAAGTAGAAGTGACGTTTATATCCGTTCCTTCAGCTACACCAGAGATGGTAAAAGTTCCATTCATGTTATCGACGACACTTCCTACGTCAGCAGTAACCGTTCCATCAGAGTTGACAACAACACTATATTCTGTTAAATTCACATCACATTCTGGAGCATCATTGGTTAGTGTTGGTAACGGATTTTCAGTAACAATGAATTCGACACAATCACTAGTACAACCATCAATAGGATCTACCCCTTGTGCGAAATAACTTCCAGGCGCTTGCGCGTCGTATGTTGTAGTATTGGCTTCTAATAAACTACCAGAAGAACATCCACCATCGCTATACCAATTGACTTGTAAGTTACCTGTTATAGAAACTTCTAAGTCAGGAATATCATCCCCTTGGCAGTAGACAACATTCGGACCAGCAGGTTCGTCAATATCATCACAAGTACATGGAGGGGCTGCGATGGTAATTGTTGTAATACATCCTTCAGCAGAAGTAGCTGTTATGGTTTCTGCAATATCTAATGGACATCCAACCATCGTAAAAGATCCATCATTATTATCAATTGCAGTTCCGTTGTCAGCAATAATGGTTCCATTTGAGTAGATGACTACAGACCATGAAGTCAAGTCGCTACTACATTCTGGCATATCATTCGTTAGGGTAGGTAACGGATTTTCAGTAACAATGAATTCAACACAATCACTAGTGCAACCATCAATAGGATCCATAGCTTGTGCAAAATAACTTCCAGGTCCAGTAGGGGAATAGCTCAACGTATTACTTTCTAAAAGCCCTCCAGTAGAACATCCACCATCACTATACCAGTTAACTTGTAAGTTACCTGTTACGGAAACTACAATGTCTGGAATTGTTTCGCCTGCACAATAAAATACGTTGTCACCTACTGGTTCATCAATGTCATTGCAATCACAAGTAGGAGGGTCGACTGTAATCATTGAAATACAATTCTCCATCGAGGTTGATGTGACAATGATACTTGATGCAATATCAACATCTGATATTGTGAAAGTTCCATTCATATTATCGACAACGGTTCCAACATTAGCGGTTACGTTTCCATCGGAATTTATAACTACAAAATAACTCAATAAGTCGGAGTCACATTCAGGTGTATCAAAAGTTAGAGTAGGGTTTGAATTTTCAGTTACGATGAATTCAACACAATCACTCGTGCAATCATCAATAGGATTTACTGCTTGTGCAAAATAACTACCAGGACCTGTAGGAGAAAAAGAAGTCGTATTTGAAGCTAATATTCCACCTGCATTACAACCACCATCACTATACCAATTAACTTGTAAATTACCTGTTATGGAAACTATTAAGTCTGGAATTGTTTCTCCTTCACAATAAATCACATTATCACCAACTGGTTCATCAATGTCATCACAAGTACATGGAGGAGGATCAATATTTAGCATTGAAATACAATTATCAACTGAGGTAGCAGTTACCACAACTGAAGAAGCAATTGGAATTCCAGTGACCGAATAAGTACCATCATTGTTGTTGACGACTATTCCAAAATCTGAAGTCACTACACCATCAGAAGTCACTACAACAGAATAATTTAATAAATCAGCATCACACAACGGGGTATCTGTTGTTAGAGATGGCAATGGATTTTCGAATAAAATTATTTCAACACATCCACTAGTACAATTGTCTGCAGGGTTGACTGCTTGCAAGTAAAAAGTTCCAGGAGCAGTTGGTGTATATGTTGTTGTATTAGTAGCTACAGGCGTTCCGTTGCAACCAGCAGCATCGTACCAGTTTAATTCTAATCCTGTTGCAACGGTTGCTGTCAATGCAGGAATGGTTGCTCCTATACAATAATTATTATTAGTTGGTACTGGATCAGCAATTGTTCCACAACTACAAATTGGAGATGATATAGCGTCTACAACCGTACAATTATTTGCAGAAGTGGCAGTATAGATGACTTCCGTTCCAACAGGAATGTCACAAATACTCCAAACGCCATTGTTCTCAGTAACAGTTCCAATATTAGTAGTAATGGTTCCATTTGAAGTAATGTCAACACACCAATTTAAAAGATCTTCATCACACTCTTCTGAACCAATACTTACTGTTGGTAAAGGGAATTCTGTCAACACAATAGGCACGCAATCACTAGTGCAATTGTCCGCAGGATTGGTTGCTTGTGCGTAAAAAGTTCCGGCCGCCGAAGGAGTAAAGTTTAGCGTATTAGCAGCAATAGGAGTTCCAGTGCATCCAGCTGCATCAAACCAATTTACTTCTAAGTTTCCAGTAACAGTAACTGATAATTCAGGAATATTTTCATTTTCACAATAATTGCCACCCGTACCAATTGGCTCTTCAATATCACCACAATCACAATCAGGAGAATCTACCGTTGTTGTGGCGACACAATTGGCTGTAGAAGTAGCAGTTACATTAATAATAACACCTACCATTACATCAGAAATTGTAAATGTGCCATCGTTGTTATTGGTTACAGTTCCAACATCTGATGTGATCATTCCATCTGAAGTGATAATTGCAGTATAGTTCATTAGGTCATCATCACAAACTCCAGTTGCAGCAATTAATGATGGAATATCGTTGATTGTAATTGGTAGTGTGAAATTTGTAGCACATTCATCATCATCTGGTGTAAAAATATAGTTTGCAGGACCTGCGGATGTTGTTCCAATCGTTGGTGGCAACCAAGTTCCATCAATTCCATTATCACTAGTTGTTGGTAGTGCATTTGCAGTTTCATTGATACAATAAGTATCTATAATTGAAAATATTGGTGTGGTAGGGTTGGTTGGTGTTCCAGCACAAGGGATACAATTTAATCCATCCTGACCAATTAATTCCATATCGTCCGCAGTACATGGATTATTATCATCACAAGGTGTTTGCGCAATTGGTTCGTTTACACATTGACAATTATTTGAATCGTAGCTATCAGTAGTTGTACAATCCATATCATCACAACTTGGAGGTGGAATTTGAGTGTATTCGCACAAACAAGTGTTAGGATTGTAATTGTCTGTAGTGTTACAATCATTATCATCACACATTGTTGATATCGTAGGGTCTGGTGTATTTTCACATAAACATGTTGTTGGATTGAAAACATCTATTGTGCTGCAATCGCTATCGTCGCAATTTAGTGGGTATGTTGGGTCTGCAACGAAATTACACATACATGAATTTGGATCATAAGAATCAATTGTTGTACAATCATTATCATCACAAACAGGAGGATTTGAAATATTAATACAATCGCATGTGGTAGGATCATATGAATCGTCTGTGTATTGACAGTTGTCGTCACAGTTAGGTTGCGTACCAGAAGTTACCCACATACAAGTTGTATTATCAAAATTGTTGGTTTGCCAACATTCGATAGGAGATGGCTCCGGGTCTTGAGTACCAGTTACCTCCCATGTACAAGAAGTGTTATTAAAAGTAGCAGTTTCCCAACATTCTGTAGTTGGTGCCGGGTCTTGTGTACCAGTCACATCCCACATACAAGAAGTGTTGTTGAAAGTAGCGGTCTCGTAGCATTCAGTAGTCGGCTCTGGATCTTGAGTACCAGTTATCTCCCACGTACAAGAAGTGTTATTGAAAGTGGCAGTTTCCCAACATTCAGTAGTAGGTTCTGGGTCTTGAGTACCAGTTACATCCCACATACAAGTGGTACTATTATAAGTCGCCGTTTCATAACATTCAGTAGTAGGTTCCGGATCTTGTGTACCAGTCACATCCCACATACAAGAAGTGTTGTTGAAAGTAGCGGTCTCGTAGCATTCAGTAGTCGGCTCTGGATCTTGAGTACCAGTTACCTCCCAGGTACAAGAAGTGTTGTTGAAAATAGCAGTTTCATAACATTCAGTAGTCGGCTCCGGATCTTGGGTTCCAGATACCTCCCACGTACAAGAAGTATTGTTGAAGGTGGTTGTTTCGTAACATTCCGTAGTTGGTTCTGGGTCTTGCGAACCAGTTATTTCCCACGTACAAGACGTGCTATTGAAAGTGGCTGTTTCGTAACATTCTGTAGTTGGTTCTGGGTCTTGAGTACCAGTTACATCCCACATACAAGTGGTACTATTATAAGTCGCCGTTTCATAACATTCAGTAGTAGGTTCGGGATCTTGCGTCCCAGTCACGTCCCACATACAAGAAGTGTTGTTGAAAGTAGCCGTTTCATAGCATTCAGTAGTAGGTTCGGGATCTTGTATTCCAGTCACGTCCCATGTACAAGAAGTATTGTTGAAAGTAGCTGTTTCGTAGCATTCAGTAGTAGGTTCGGGATCTTGCGTTCCAGTCACGTCCCATGTACAAGAAGTATTGTTGAAAGTAGCAGTTTCATAACATTCTGTAGTGGGTTCGGGATCTTGCATTCCAGTCACGTCCCATGTACAAGAAGTATTGTTGAAAGTAGCAGTTTCATAACATTCTGTAGTTGGTTCTGGGTCTTGCGTTCCAGTCACGTCCCACGAACAAGAAGTATTGTTGAAGGTAGCGGTTTCATAACAAGCGGTAGTAGGTTCTGGATCTTGTGTACCAGTTACGTCCCACGAACAAGAAGTATTGTTGAAAGTAGCGGTTTCATAACAAGCGGTAGTAGGTTCTGGATCTTGAGTTCCTGAGATTTCCCACGTACAAGTGGTACTATTATAAGTAGCAGTTTCATAACATTCTGTAGTTGGTTCTGGGTCTTGAGTTCCAGTTACCTCCCACGTACAAGAAGTATTATTGAAAGTAGCAGTTTCGTAACATTCGGTGGTAGGTTCTGGGTCTTGGGTTCCAGTTACATCCCACGTACAAGAAGTGTTGTTGAAAGTAGCAGTTTCGTAACATTCGGTGGTAGGTTCTGGATCTTGTGTACCAGTTATATCCCACGTACAAGAAGTGTTGTTGAAAGTAGCAGTTTCATAACATTCGGTGGTAGGTTCCGGATCTTGAGTTCCCGAGACTTCCCATTCACAGGAAGTATTGTTAAAAGTCGCCGTTTCCCAGCATTCGGTCATTGGTTCAGGATCTTGTGTTCCAGTAGTGATCCACATACAACTTGCATCATCAAAAGTATTAGTTTCCCAACATTCAATTGGTGAAGGTTCGACAGGTTGCATTGCATCATCAACCACAAAATTCATAACAATTTGTTCGCAATTATTGGCATCGGTTATTGTTATTTCATAAGTACCAGGACAAACTCCCGTTGTAGTGGTTACATCTGTGGTAACACCAGTTTGGTCAAATGTATCATCATCCCAGTCAAAACTATAATCGTTCATTCCATCAAAAATAGAGATGGTAACTTCTGCATCACACTCTCCTGGACAAGAAACAGGCGTAGTGACGGCCGCCGAAGCTGTCATTTCGCATTCAAAACAACTTACTTGCGGAAAACACAATCCTGCGAAACAAGCGGATTGGTCACCGGTAAGTAATTCGAATGTATAATCTGTAATTGCTAAACAATCATTTGGATTATAACCTTCTGGTACAGTAACATCAACAGACTCATTATAATTTCCTAGTCCTGAAATTCCCATTACACTATTGAAATAATTAAAGGAACCGTTGGTTGGTCCAACAATAGTGAAAGTAAAGGTGACCGAACCATCTCCGTTACAAGTAGGAGGGTTTGCGTTTATTTCATCTGAAGTAAGATCTACATTTTCTTCTAAATCGAATACTTCAATATTTTGCGTGCAATCGATGTTGCAGAAATTCGGATACATCCATTCTTTGGTGTAGGTAGTAGGATTCAAGTTACCATCATCATAACTATCAGAAGGAGTGATAATTAGATTTGGACAATAATCAAAAAATCCGTCCGCATCATAGGTTAAGCTTGGGAGATAGAAGTCACAATATAACTGATAGTCATCTTCACATGCTAAATAGATATCTGCTGGGCAAAAGATGGGAGTTTCGATGGTAATTTCAGCAAAAGGTCTTAGGTCGCAACAATACTGATTGAAGTCACTAGCATCGCATACATAATCAATTCCTTCGACATATTGGTTTTCAAAAATTTCTTGAGCTGTATAAGGTTCGTTGACTCCTCCAGAAGTATAATTGTATCCATAAACTATGTAATTACCACATGGAGCAGGTTCAAAAGAAAGGTCAAAATCTCCATTATCTGACCAGGCATAAGCTATACCATCTGCTTGATTGATTAGTAAATATTCTAAGGTGTATGGTTGACCTGTGTTTGGGTCTTCAAGTGTTTCTGATCCAGGATTGTTGCTAATAGTAAAAGCTCCAGCTGGGCATATTGTTTGCAAAACTGCATCGCCAGAATAGCTACCAGCGAATGCAAAGCAGCAACTCTGAACGATATAAGTTCTTACATCAGATCCGCATCCAGGATTTGCTGCATCTCCATCAGTTACAGTAACGGTATAAGAGCTATTAGTCAATCCATCAATATCTATAGTAGAGCTAGTTTCGCTTGGATCATGCGACCACGCGTAAAAATAATTTCCCGAACCACCACTTGCAAAAACGGTCACGTCTGTATTTTGACCATCAACGCAAGGTGGGGTTATTTCGTCAATCATTACATTTGAAACAATTGGTATCTCAATACTTTCTGTTTGGGGGCATCCAGCAACTCGACCTGTTATATCAATTGAAAAACTTCCAGTAGTTCCTAGAGGAAGATTTATTCCTAAAGCAGCATCTCCAAAAGCATCAGCACTTAAATTTATATTAAGCCCAGTTACAGGGTCTATCCAGCTATAGTTAGTATTTGGAGGTCCTCCAACTATTTCAATGACACCACTTATTCCACCTTCACATGCATATGCATTTGAAACTGCACTAGCAAAATCAGGTGTTTCACAACAATTAAGAATCGGGCCACCACCATCATATATTGGGTCTCCTAAACAATCTGGAGGTGGGATGCTGGTGTATCCACCGATTTCACCATCTGTTAGCGTTTTCCAAGCTATTGAACAATCATTTTCAAAAGATGGGTCATTACAAACCCCAAAAGAATGTGCTTCAACTGAAAAACAAAATTCCCAACCACTCATGGTTTCTCCACATACTCCTGTCGGTCCATCTCCCCAAGTATCATCAGGGCCTGGTCCAGTTGGGCCACCAGCTGATGAAGTAGGATTGTGGACATACCAACCAGCAGGAAGTAAATCCCCTCCAGTGAAAGCAACACAATTTGGGTTCTCATTGACATTACAAATTTCTAAATTACCGGCGCTGTTTGTGTAAGTTCCCCAAAGGGCACTTGGAACATTATAATCAACTTGTCCCTCTTCATACCAAAACCAAATATCTAAATCAGCTGAGTTTCCAGGTTGTGTAACAGAAATAGGTGTAAAAGTAGAGATATCATAGCAAGGTCCTAAGATTGGTACCACTCCATGTAGCCACTGACAACCTCCGCCAACTATAAATTCTTCTACTGTTATGCAAAATTCTACAACTGTATTTGGAGTGATTTCAGAAGCGACAGCTCCACCAGATGCATCAACAAGTGATTGACATAACGGAGAAGAATTGCAATTTCCAGCAGATTGAGTTCCTTCAGAAATACATAATTCAAAATTACCTTCATTTCCAAATAAATCAGCTACAGCGATATAATAGGTACCAGCTGGAAAATCACAAATAGATAATTCTAGAAAACCACCATTTCCAAAGCCACAATAACTATCATCAACCTGTAGTAAGCTAGAGCAGTCGGCGTTAAAAATTGCAATTGAAGGGTCTTGAAAATCAGAATTAATAGAAAAAATAGTAGTTGCTCCTGATGAAGTGTACTCATAAATAGTAGTAGGATTAATACTGAAATTATCAAAACAAGTCAATCCCGTACTGATCGTTGTTCCAACAGAGCCTCCATTCGGTGCATTGTTGTTGCATCCACTCTCACACCCTAGAGATATAGAGGTAGGCGTAACATTACATCCACAATAACTTTGTGTGCATCCGCCTTCAGGAGAATCACATACATCAACAGTGAATGTAGGGGTGTTTGGATCGCCGTTAAAATTAGAAACTGCAATTATGTAAGTAGTTCCACATTCCAACTCAGTGGCTGGGATGAATTCTTCTAAACCACCAGGACCTGAATCATTTACACAATTTCCGATTGCAGCTGGACTGGAGCAGTCTGCGGACAAAAGTTGAACAATAGCATCAAAGTCACTATCTCCTTGTACACTGATTGTTGGGTTATGAGAATTGGCAACAAAGCTAAAGTAAGCATCACCTGTATTGTTAGCTCCCGCACATGCAAATTGATTTCCAGGACAAGAATTCAAAACAGTTCCAGGTGTTACTGCACCACAAGAAGTATTTTGAGAAATCGGTAAGGCATTACAAATATCAGAATTTGCTTCTTCAGGTTCATTTGTCACACAAAGATCAAATGTCAACGCTTCTGAACTACTAGTGACAATATTTATGTAGTAGAGGTCACCACATACTAGGTTTTCAACAGTCAATTCATTTCCAACAGGTGAGGCAAACGGTCCTGTAGAATTAATACAAGCGATTTCTACTGCTCCACCTCCGCAAGCAACCACTACTGATATTTCAGGATTAAAATCTAGAGGATTTCCGTCAATATCCATTCCACCATCTGCATTTTGAACTGAAATTGTGACTTGATCACCCTGAGCGGTAAAAGCAAAATAAACATCACCAGAACTTCCATTTGTGCAAGTACCAAGAAATTCAACTTGGGCATCTTCCATGGTATAGTTGTTACAACCACCAGATAAATCTGAAATGTTAAAAGCTCCTGAGCAATCATCATTGCCAGGTTGTGCAAATGCACTAGTAGTCACGATGAGCATCGCAACAACCAAAAATAAAATCTCTCTCATTTTTTGTTTTGGTTTGTAGTCTTATTCTTATAGACTTAAAGTGTTTTTAAAAAATTAAACTTTTTTATTCAAAACTTAATATTGTTCAATAGTTTGATGGGGAATTTAAATATAAAATTAGACGTCTAAGTTAAAACATTAAACGATGAAAGTTATATAACTCCAAATTTTTTAATAGAATCTATATTTTGCAATTTATATAGCATTGATTATCAATACTATATACATATTAACAAAGCTTTGGAATAAGATTCTCAGCAACTTTTTTAGAAAAATGAATGGCTAGATAATGTGCTATCTGCAAATTAGCATTTTATGGTAAAACTTGCAAATTCAAATATTATCAGGATGTTGGTGTATAAAAGTACAAATTATTATTTGCCAAAAAAAAAGGATACTGAAATTAATCAGTATCCTATTTTATCCACGATTTTTTTGGTAGTTAACGCATTAAGGCAATATCACCGGTGAACACTTCAGTTTTACCGTCTGAAAATTCAATTCTTGCCATATAGATGAAAACTGCCGGATTTAAATACTTCCCGTTGAGTTTTCCATCCCATCCAATTGTTTGGTCATTAGGCATAAAGTTTTGTTCGGTATAAACGATTTCACCCCATCTATTAAATATAGATAATTCAATTACTCTTTCTGCTCCAGTACCAGCATACAGTGAGAATATATCATTGAATCCATCTCCATTCGGCGTAAATGAAGTTGGGAAATAAATCAACCTTTCTTTGTCAACAAAAATGGTTACTTCATCCGTTGCTTGGCAATCTCCGCTAAATATGGTTGCAGATAATTCAGTAGCAATCTGTGGTGTTAATTCTACTACAGGACAAGTGTCGCAATCAATTAAATCACTTCCATTCCAAATAATCGAATCATATGAAGTATTGGTATTTGAAGCAACCATCAAGCTATCACCTAAGCTGATTGTGATATCTGGTCCTAGATCAATTAAGATTTGGTCCGGTTGATTAATGTTTACAACTTCTTCATATTGACAGCCATCAGAATCTTGAATATAAACGGTATATCCACCAGCACCTAAGTTGAAAAATTGAGCGGCAGTAAAGTAAGTCTCCCCATCTAATGAATAAGTATATGGAGGGGTTCCACCATCTACATTTGCAATAGATATGTAACCATCTTCTTCATCAAAACATTCAGGTTCACCTACTTCTAAATCTAGTGCTGCAATTACATTGGTATTTACATCAACTAAGACAGAGTCAATATTTGTACATCCATTGTTAGGGTCTAATCCAGTTAAATAGTACATACCTGGATTGTCAACTATTGGGTCAAGGATTGTAGCTGTAAAATTGTTTGGTCCGCTCCAAGTATAAGTTACTTGTGGATCATTTGAGGTTCCAGCTAAATTGATAGGAGACATATCGCAATCCATTGTAATTAATTCTCCAGCATCAATTGTCGGCGGTACATTGTTAAGTGAAACGGTTACTGTCATGTCATTTAAACAGCTGTTGTCACTGTCATAACCATAAAGTGTATATACGCCAGGTTGTGTCGCAGTAGCATCTAGATTGTAACTAATGGTGTCTGTAGGTCCATTTGGTCCAATCCAATAATTTTCAATAGTAGCACTACTTTGAGAACCTGCTCCTGATAAACTAACCATATCTGTATCACAATCTATCGCATCAGGATCCGCAATAACAAGCATTGGGAAATCCTGGTTGTCAATGATTAAAATGGAATCTTGACTTGCACATCCTAGTACTGCTTCGTAAACAGTCAAAGTATAAGTACCCAAATCTGTAACCGTAATAGTTTGATTGCTTCCTAAGTCTTCACTATTTGGTCCCGTCCATTCGTAGGTGCCAGGAGTAACTTCTGTAAGTATTTCGTAGGTAGATTGAACACAGTCTAAAGTTGCACTATCTTGGAAAATTATCGCAGCAGGCAATTGAACTTGTAAAATATTAACAGAAACTAAGTCTGAAGCACAGTCAGTAGCTATTTCAACAATGGATGCACTATAGGTTTCCGCAATTCCAGGTGCTGTAGGCGCACTTGGTGTATAGGTCAATCCAGTTCCAACTTCCGCACCAGTTGCATCATACCATCGAATTTCAAAACCAGTTCCTGGATCATTAGCAATGAATGAAGGGATTGGTGCGTCTTCACAATAAGAAATAGATTGAACTTCAACTGGAGGATTTATCACAATGCAGTTACAGTCATATGGTGCTGAAGTATAAGTAGTTACGCAGCCTTCGTCGTCAGTTACAATAATTGTTACACCAGCTCCGGAAACAATATCTTCGACGATAAATATATCTCCAGATGGATTCGTGACAGTAAGTCCATTCATTTCTGTAACCGTATAAGGATTAACACCTCCTGAAACTGAAATCACTAAATTGTACATCGTATTCGTTGTGTTGCAAATTTCATCATCAATGGTGATGTTGAATTCTGCTGGAGGTACACCAGGGTCACATTGACAAGTGTTTGGATTCCACATTTCAACTCCATTTTCACAATCATTGTCATCACAAGTACCTGGGTCAGTATTAGGAATACAGCTACCATCATCACAAGTTGCGTTCGGATCATAGTTGCAAGCCGTTGGATCGGTACAACCATCAGGTGTGCAATCACAAGACATGTTGTCACAATTGGCAGCAGGGTCGTAATTCGGAGACATAGGATCTGTACAACCTAACACGGTAACTACATCGACCACGCATTGGCAAGTAGTGGCATCCCAGACTTCAAGATCACCCATTAAGCAGTCTGTATTACAAGTGCCTGGATCTGTATTAGGGATGCATGAATTGTCATCACAATTCGCGGCAGGATTATAATTACATGAATTAGGATCGGTACAACCATCTACGGTTGGAATATCTAAAACACAATCACAAGTGTTAGTATCCCAGACAAAAGTTCCACCGTTAGTA
This sequence comes from uncultured Saprospiraceae bacterium, assembly GCA_937941765.1. Classification (GTDB taxonomy): domain Bacteria; phylum Bacteroidota; class Bacteroidia; order Chitinophagales; family Saprospiraceae; genus CALDGQ01. The sequence continues at coordinate 474 of CALDGQ010000130.1, read as the reverse complement.
CAAATATCAAGATCACAAGTAGTTTCAAAAATACAAGATCCATCTGGACAAGTTGCATTTGGATCAAAGTTACAAGCCGTTGGATCAGTACAACCATCAGGAGTACAATCGCAAGACATATTTTCGCAGTTGGCGGCAGGATCATAGTTAGGCGACATTGGATCGGTACAACCTTGAACAACGACAACATCCACAACACATTGACAAGTAGTAGCATCCCAAACTTCAAGATCACCCATTAAGCAATCGGTGTTACAAGTACCTGGATCGGTATTAGGAATACATGAGTTATCATCGCAATTTGCTAACGGATCGTAATTACATGAGTTAGGATCGGTACAACCATCTACAGTTGGTACATCTAAGACACAATCACAAGCGTTAGCATCCCAGACATAGGTACCACCATTGGTGCAAATGTCAATATCACAGGTAGTTTCAAAAATACAAGATCCATCTGGACAAGTTGCATTT
>CALDGQ010000129.1 GCA_937941765.1 uncultured Saprospiraceae bacterium | reverse complement strand
AACGATTACAATATTAGATGATGTTGCACCAACTGCAGATCCTTTACCAGCAATCGGACCATTCACATGTTATGCAGATATTTCAACAGCAGATATAAATGAAGTTACTGGAGCAACTGATAATTGCAATGGAGTTGTAACAGTAACTTTCATTTCCGATTCAGCAAATCCAGGATGTAGTGGAAGTGTTACACGAACATATCAATTAGAAGATGGTTGTTCTAATACTTCAACCATCACTCAAACGATAACAATATTAGATGATGTTGCGCCAACTGCAGATCCTTTAACAGCATTCGGACCTTTTGGATGCACATCTGAAGTGCCAATCCCCGATATTAATTTAGTATTAAATGAAATAGATAATTGTAGCGGAGTCGTTGATGTTACTTTCATTATGGATGAAAATGATATAGGAACTGGTGCAAATGGTGATCCGTTGACCATTACAAGGTCGTATCAAATCGAAGATGCATGCGGAAATACTAATGTGATTTATCAATCAATTTTGGTTGAGGATACTACCTTGCCAGATGCGGTTTGCCAAGACATTTCAATTGATGTTAATGATGGGGAAACTGCGATTATTACTCCTAGCGATATTGACAATGGAAGTTCTGACAATTGTGGAATTTACAATATGTCATTGGATTTTACGAATTTTAATTGTCAAAATGAAGGTGTCAATAATGTTATTTTGATGGTAACGGATGTGAACGGATTGTCTTCATCTTGTGTTTCTTATGTAACCATTAATTACACAACAGTGGTTGGGAATTTAACTGAGATAATTTGCGCAAATGATACATTTTATATTGGAACCACACCATATACTACAACTGGATTTTATCAACAATTACTAACTACTGCTGCGGGTTGTGATAGTATTGTTAACTTAGATTTGGATGTGATTGATGAACCAATTGTCAAGGCGATTCATTTAGCGGAAATTTGTAATGAAGATGCCAATGCAGTTATACTTAATGACTTTGAGGCACTATTAACAATTGAAACAGGAACGTTTGTTTGGTATGAAGACGTAGCAAGAACGATTCCTATTGTGACCGTACCAAGTGTGGTCAGTGTTACAATTGGAGATGTTTACTACGCAACATTTACAAAAGCTTCAGATGGATGTAAGGCATTTTCTGAAGTTCAATTTTCAGTAGATCCAAGTTTCTGTCCAACACCACTTGATTTACTTAGGTTTGAAGGTACATCTAATAATTGTGCAGTTGAATTGGAGTGGACCTCTGGAAATGAGCAAAATTTTAGTCATTATGAAATTCAACGTAGCATAGATGGAAGTAATTTTGAAACTATAGATATTGAGGACCCAGAACATTCATCATTGACTATTCGAGAATATTTTTACAAAGATTATGATATTAAGAATGAGAATTATTATTATCGGTTGAAAATGGTGGATAGGGACGGACAATTTGAATATTCTAAAGTTATCATTATTAATTCAAATTGTAATGAAGCGGATATAATTGTATTTGATTTATATCCAAATCCAGTTTGGGGCCAAAAAGACGTTAACATAACAATGTCTAGTGGTAGTAATAATAATCCAATGGACATTCGATTGTTTGATGCAACAGGTCGATTAATTAGATACCAAAGAGTGATTTTAAAAGAAGGAGTAAATCACATTCCGTTTGAAGTAAAATATATTGCAAGTGGCATATACTACTTCCATTTTGAAGGCTTGGAATTTTCAGAATCGAAACCTTTCTATAAAGATTAAATAAAAAAGCGGAATTTGAAATCTATCAAATCCCGCTTTTTTATTTAAAGAATTTCTTTTATTCTTTTAGTACTTTAAATGTTTTGTGAGCATCACCAATTCTTATTTCCACCATATAAATTCCTTTATTGAGTTTCGAAAAATCCAATTTGGAAAGGGTAGTTGTAGCTTTATATTCACTTACTTGTTGTCCTAGTAAATTAAACACAGAAATAGTTGCATCTGTATTGTTGGGAATGTCAATTGACAAATTAGTGCTTACTGGATTTGGATATAATGAAACGTCATTTTTCAAAATATCTGCTGCAATAGAGACGGGCTGGCAATCATAATTCCCATCAACATTTCCTTTTAAAAAAGCAACCCAATCAATTATTATCTCTTGTTCAGAAAAATCGTTTACCAAATAAATAGTTTCGATCAATGATGCATCCGTAGGGTTTGGATTGTTGCTATAGCTTTCTTCTGTAATAAATAACCAGCGAAATTGATCTGTTATAACTCCAACGGTCACTGCTTGATTTAGTATAACTAAATCAAAAGTTGATGCACTATTTGAATTATTTAAATCCATAACAATTAAATCATATAAATTTAAAGGCCCATTGAACAATACGTTTTCGGAAAAAGCTTCTGAATCACTTTCGCTAAAACAATCCAAATTAACATCGACTTTTTCAGGCGCAATTAGGTATTCAGATTCAACAGTGAATTCATAGTAGCCATTCGCATCAGTGATAACATCTGGTGCTATTTCAACATTGGAGATCAAGTTGCCATCGGGTGCACGAACCACTCCTTTCACTAAAACAGATTGTGCAAACATCAGTTGTACCGAAAGAAAAAATAATAATGTAAAAATCGTGTTGAGGGATTTTGAAAAGGGTAGATATGACTTCATAGACACGGGATTAAAAGGTTATATAATTTGTTGGAAGTAAAATACCAATAAGTTGTTAGAAATGCATTTATTTTAACATAAAAATTGCAACATCTATCTATAAGTATCAATCCAAATACGATAAACGCCATCTTTTTCTAGTTTCCATACTAAAACAAAGTCAACATCACTAGTTTTGTGCATTCCATCATCACTTTCATACTCAATTTTGGAATGACCTAGTTGATAAAAAACTTTGTTGTCACCAATTTCAATTCCTTCTTCTCTCCAATGTTTGGGCTTTTCCATCATTTTTTTCCAATAATCACTTTCGTAAATGTCTTGTTCATTTTCACTGACCGCAATCACATCCAATTTCCAATTTATTGGTGTATGCCACCGTTCCCAATAAGCATCAATTGCTTTTCGGCCATGAGTCGCTTTTCTATTCGGAGACATTAAATAGCCATCATCCGAATAAATCGCTGCCAATTTTTTCATCTCTCCTTTTTTGAAAGCAGTTTCCATTTGATCATTCAATTCTCTTGCAAGCTTTGGATAATTTGGAGGTGTCAATTGACAACTTGCTACAAACAAAAAGAGCATTAGAAATAGAAAAGAATTATTTGGTTTCATAATTTTATTTTATACCTTTAATTTAACACTAGGAATCACATCTCATTTTAATTCACACCCAAGTTAAAGAAAGTTTTTTGACATACTTTCGCACCTTTGGCGCTAATCTGAAGAACGTGTTTAATATATGGGCGTTGCTCATTTTTAGTGCTTCAGCTCCGTTGGCGTTTTTAGAACTTAACAACCCTGCCTTGAGGGGATTAGAGGCAAATTTTATTTAGACAAATCTAACAATTAAATTACTAAAAATATTTTCACTATTTCACTCCAACCCATTCATGGGGATAACGAGCTATTTATAAATTATTAAAAGTGATTTAAAATTTAAGACAGGTTAAAAAGAAATATAGCTAGATTACAAACTAGACAATTAATATTACCTCATCCATTCATCATCCAAAACATCATGCTCCACCTCCGATTCGCCCTTCTCAAATATTTTAAATATAAAATGCAGAATAAAGAAAATCCCTCCAAAGAAAATCAAGATAAAACCGAGAATTCCAAGCCAATCAGATATCTGTTCGTTTAGAATAGAATTCAATACCAGCTTCAAGAATATACAAAGTACTCCACTCGGCATACAAATAACAAAGCCCATTGCAAGCAAAGTGGAAAAATAATTGTTGGACCTATTCATTTAATCGATTCAATATTTGAAGTGAACGTAAAAATAGTGAACTTGGCATTTTATTTATAGATTATATCCTTAATGAAGCATTTCAAACAAATATTCGGCATTATCCTATTAATAGGATTGATAAGTTCTTTTCTCTACAAATTATACCATTTTGGTTCGGCACAAAAAGACGGAGGCCTTATCGTTGCCTTTTTTATAATCCTACTTTTGATGATATCTTTAGTCGTTTACAAAATTATTTACCGTCTTTAATTCTCTTCTTTATGTGTGGCAGCAAAAGGAAAAAAATCCTACTTTTGCACCATGATTACAGCATCAAACATATATATTAAATATGGAGACCGAGAACTCCTGAAAAGTGTCAATTTAGTCATTAAACCAAAAGACAAAATTGGATTGGTCGGTCGTAATGGTGCCGGTAAATCGACGATGCTTAAGATACTTGCTGGATACTCTAGTCCGCATGAAGGGAAAGTGGCGAAACCAACAGATTGCAAAATGGCATTTCTTCATCAAGAATTAGAAGTGCCACATGGGAAATCAATTATTGATGAAGCTATGGTCGCTTTTGAGGAAGTAAAAACACTCCAAAATAGAATCGAAGAAATCACCAAAGAATTGGAAGTGAGAGCAGATTATGAACATCCTTCTTACGCCAAAATTATTGATGAATTGACCCATTGTGAGGAACGATTGTCTTTGATGGGAGCAGATAAGATGAGAGCGCAAACTGAAAAAGTTTTAAAAGGTCTTGGATTTAAAAATAATGATTTTGAAAGATTGACAGAAGAATTTAGTGGTGGTTGGCAGATGAGAGTCGAATTAGCAAAGATGTTGTTAGGAAAACCAGATTATTTGTTGCTGGATGAGCCTACCAATCACTTAGATATTGAATCTATTATTTGGTTAGAAGGTTATTTGAAAAACTATCCAGGTGCTGTCATCACTATTTCTCACGATCAACAATTTCTTGACAATACTACTACTAGAACCGTCGAAATTGAACTTGGTAATATTTACGATTACAAGGCACCTTATAGTAAATACATTGCTTTGCGTCAAGAGCGAAAAGAAAAAACGGCTTCTGCTGTCAAGAATCAACAAAAAGTAATTGCTGAAAAAGAGCGAACCATTAGTCGTTTTATGGCGAAAGCTACTAAAACAAAATTGGCGCAATCCATGCAAAAGCAATTGGATAAAATGGAACGTATTGAAGTGCAAGATGAAGATGTCAAATCAATGAATATTCGTTTTCCAAAAGCACCTCGTTCTGGTGACTTGGTAGTAGATGCTAAGAAAATCGTCAAACAATATGGCGACTTATTAGTTTTAGATGGAATTGATTTAACTTTGAATAGACAAGAACGGGTATCGTTTGTTGGACAAAATGGACAAGGGAAAACTACTTTGGCCAAAATTATCGTGGATGAGTTGCAATCTAGTGGCGGAGAAGTGTCTTTAGGACACAATGTTAAAGTAGGATATTACGCTCAGAATCAGTCTGACAGCATGCATAGAGATTCTACCTTGTTGGAAACGATGGAAAATGCTTCCCCACCTGAAATGAGAACCAAACTCCGTGGCATACTAGGTGCTTTTCTTTTTAGTGGAGAAGATGTCGAAAAGAAAGTATCTGTTTTATCTGGAGGAGAAAAAGCAAGGTTGGCATTAGCCGTTTTATTATTGCGTCCTGTCAATTTATTAGTACTGGATGAGCCTACCAATCACTTGGATATGCTTTCTAAAGAAGTTTTGAAAACAGCGATCAACGAATATGATGGAACACTAATTGTGGTTTCTCACGATCGTCAATTTTTACGTGGTTTGACAGACAAAACAATAGAATTTCGTGATAAGAAATTGACTACACATCTAGGCGATATCGATTATTTTATGTCTAGAAGAGCAGTTACGGATATGCGTCAAGTCGAGCTTAAAGACAAAAAGAAAAAAGAAGAGAAAGCTGCAAATAACCAACCTGAATTGGGTCATAAGGAGCGCAAAAAGTATCAACGCGCCGTCGATAATGCAGAAAGAAAAGTCCAACAGCAAGAAGAAAAAATTAACGCACTAAATGAAAAGATGCAAGATCCTGAATTTTACAAGAGTCCTGAAATGGATAAGACCATGAAGTTGTTGAAAGAGGAGAAAGCGGAGTTGGATCGGGTGATGGAGGTTTGGGAGAAGGCTACGGAAGCGCTGGAGAATGCTTTGGGTGGTAATTAGGTTTAACCGCATACTATGTTTCACACAATATGTGCCCGATTTTTTTTAAAATATTTTTTTGTTATATTTAATGTATGACACATTCAATCCATACATTAATTCTTATTGTAAGTTTTGTTTTCATTTCTTCCACTGCAAATGCTCAAAAATCAGATTTTATTAAAGTAATGGTGGAGGCAAAAGTTGGTAATAATCTTTCCAGTAAGCGATTTGCACACCGAGATTTTTTTTATTTTGAACGCAATAGTTCGCTTTCCCTTGGAGTACGCATTGTTAAAAACACATTTGGTGGTATAGGTATTAAATATGGCAGTTTAAGACTGAAATCTTTTTTATCTCAACCTATATCTATTGACATAATATATAAGGTAAATACTATCGGACCATCGATTTTTTTTGAACAACAATTTGAGTCGCAAAGAAAGAGCAAAAATAAATTAAAAGGTTATTGTAGGGTAGCAGGAGCCTTTTTGAATTACAGGGATTACGAAATTATAAATAACAGCGATCCATTTTTTGAATTGCAAGGAATATATGATGTCCCAACCAAACTTCCAGAATCTTTTAAGAGACAATTTCTAATTTACAGTATTGCTGGTGTATATTACAAATTCAATGACCGAAATTCATTATCAATTCAAGTTGGTGTAAGATGTCCATCAAAGTTTGATGATAGTTATCTCCGCGCAGGTGTTTATGACATGTTATTTACAAAAGGATTTGCTACCCAAATTTTTGAAGTAGGATATCGAAGAAATCTATACGTAAAGAGAACGTAAATAATTTGTTGCACATATTTTTTCTTTCAATACCACTAAACACTGTCTTTCTGCGTTTTACCTCTTTCTACGTAATTCTGCGACTTCTGCGTGATGCAATTTCACGAAACAAGATTTCTTTGTGTTCTTTGTTTTTTAGGTGTTTTTTGTGGTAAAAAAAAAGTCCTGCATGTCTCCATATATTAAATTTATTTGTTGAAAAAAAACTAAAACACAATCACCTTCTCCACTGCAACACCATCAATCATCAATTGATAAACGCCCATTTCTAAATCCGCAACATTTAATTCAATTGCACGGTCATTGACAACATTTCGGTCTAGAACTTTTCGACCTAGCACATCAAAGAATTCTATCTGGTGCATGTTTTTATCGCTTATAATTGTCAAATAATCAGTAACTGGATTTGGGAAAATTTGAAAACCGTCAAATAAGTCTACCACTCCAACAGTAGCGCAAGCTAACTCATCTAACACTACAATATCGGAAAAACATAATTTTGGACCTAAGCAGTTATCGCTATCAGAATATTCAACACAAATCGAACCTATCGAGGTACTACTTGACCAAGTTACATTTATGCAATTTACATCCTGCACTTCAATAACCGTAGATGGATCAGGTACTGACCAAGCATACGTATAGGAAAGGGAAGACGCATCAATACAAAAAGTATATGTTTGCCCAACACAATACTCACTAGGCACTTCATGCGTCCAATTCATTTCTGGTAAGTCCGCATCAACTACTTCAATATCGATGCTGGAAGAAAATTCACAACCTGACAATTCATCGGTAACTATATAAGAAATTGTATGGACACCAATTTCAGTTGGTACCAATAAATTATTCATATTCAACCCCACAAAATCACCACCTTCTGGTGTTGCCGCTATCAAATCCAAGGGCACTTCACTTCTACAAACTTGGGTTGCGCTGGCTGTAATATTTACCTCAATAGGATGATTTTCATAAACGGTTGATTCAATAATTTCTGTGCATCCTGTTTCCAAATCAGTAATTTCTAAAGCATAGGTTCCTGGCAATGTAGGATAGATAATTTCATCATGTTGCGTCTCAGAAGTAACATCAGGTCCACTCCATTCGATTTCATATTCCAATGCTTCAGTTTCAAAACTTAAATAATCTGGGCTGATACCTTCACATGGAATCTCAAAGATTTCCGGCGTAATATTAACTGCTACAGGTTCTTCAATTGCTACATGATAGGTTGTTGTGAGGGTTCCCCATTCATCCGTTATGGTTACTGTATGACTAGACGGTTCATTGGCAGTAAAAGAAATATTATGTGTTGTTTCTCCAGAATCCCACTCATATTCATAGGCGCTTAAATCACTATCGCCTGCTCCTCCTCGAGGCCACGAATGTATAGAATGAGTTGTACCAGCACATACGGTAACCAACGTGTCCGCATAGTTATAAAAATCACTTGCCACTTTAACTGTAAAATAAGAAACAGGGCCACTAACGTAATTTTCATCTGTCGCGAAAACTTGATAGCTCACTTCCTTAGCACCAAATCCACTATTGCTCAATTGTTGAGAGAGTAGGTGACCACAATTTGTATTGTTGCAACTTGATGCACCTGAAACTTGATAATGTGGAATGGCTGTCCATCTAAAAGTGCAATTTGGATTAGGAACTACTAATTGGTCAAATAAATTTATTTCATAATCACCATCAGAAGGCACAAATATTTCAACTGGCATGAGATGTAAGGACATATCCTTTTCACAATCTACGGTCCAATATTTTGTTATTTCCGGGATATCAATACATGATGCATCAATACCAGCTCCACTTTCATAATCCGAAAACACCTTGAACTCAAGACTCAAATCTTGTCCAGCATTTGACGAGATGCAATCTTCGTAAGACAATGTTGTTAATTTAAATTCTACCGTATGCAAATAATATTGATTGCATTGTTGTGATACTCCACAAGAACAATTGGGATCATAAACATATTGACCAAACGAACAATTGCTTTGATTTCCTCCAGAAGTATTGGTCACATACCATCCTGCAGGCAACAAATCTCCATTCCCATAGATTGCGCTTTGGAAATTTTTGTAAGTAACTCCATTTTCATACCACAAGAAAAAGTCAGGATTCGTAAAAGTTTCATCCAATGCAATTTCACCATTGGCACTAAAATTAGATGCAGCCCATCCTTCCCCAAAAGTCGGAACCAAACCATGGATCCAATTGCAATTAGTACCATTCCAAAAAATATTTAATTGAATGGTTAGCTCTTCTCCAGGTGCAAAAGGCCCATTTAAATCTGAGCCTAAACTTGCTTGGATAACCTTTAGTTCCGGTTCTAGATAACAGTCATTTTGGGCCATCCCAACAAACCCTAACAACATAAATGTAAAAAGTAAAATCGAAAATTTTGAATATAGAATGAATGGTCTTTTAGTTTCGTCCATGATTTCGTATTTAGCTGAAGTCTAATATAACGAAAATCTATAACATTTTGGAGAAATGAGTAAGATTAAAGATGAGCGTTTGAGATCGGCATCTTGGAAGTGTTCCAACGTACTCCTACGTGAGCCACAGGTTTATGCCGTCGGCACACTGGTCTAACCTCTTGGCGTTATAGTCTGCGAGATTGCTTGTTACTTCGCTCGTTTCCAAAAAACAAACCCATTCTTCTCATACAATCTTTCCACATTGTCACCTTTGCCAATTAAGTGATGTTGACGATCAACCCTAGTTATAAAATAAGCAGGTTTATCCAATTTTTCTTTTGTCAAATAATGGAAATGACGTGATTGATCATTGGTAACTGGACGTTTTTTTGAATAAAATAAATGAGCGTAACTTTTATGTCCGATTGGTAAGATATAACAATCTTCATGCGCTTTTGATTTGTAAAATTCAATTGCAGCATTTTGGGTATATGATTCGATTTTTCCGACAAAAGAAAATAAGACAATCGAAAGAAAAATTGCCGTACCTCCAAATAATGCAAGCACACCTTTTTTTACTTTTCCAAATTGTAGAAGCATAAATCCAACAATCGTTACACATGTCAAAATCGTTCCAACAATAGCCTCCCATGTATGCCATTTAACATCAGCATCCAAATTCGCCATTCCGAATTTATCTTTTTCGAAAAGTGGTTTTAGCAAATCTATATTCTGTCCAATAATAGGTACAATTGTGACAACCACACTAATCAATAAACCAACGATTACAAGAAGTACTAAAGAGAATTTTTTACGCAAATACAATTTGTAGTACAAACTATAAGCAGCCAAAAATGTAATGGGAAAATAACACATGGATGAATAATGTATAATTTTAGATTGCACCATTGAAAACAAGATCAACACGACCCAAAACAAAATTAACATCCATCTTCTAAAATCATAAGTAGCTGTAATTTCTTTGGCTTTGATTCCAAGAAAAGAAGGTAGTGCAAGTAAGGATGCTGGAAAACATCCTACCAATAAAATCACGAAATGAAACCCAAAAAAGCCGCCATGTCCAGCGTCTTCTGTTTTTGCTAGACGAATTTGATAGGTAATAAATTCTTCAACAAACCAAGTTCCATTTCGAGCGGTTTCAATTCCTAGCCAAAGAAGCGGAATAATAGCAGCAATGAATGAGCATTTTATAAAATGAAGCGGCAATTTTTTATGAGTTTTAAAATGCAGTAACCAATAAATCCCGACTGTCAATAAGGTCATCAGATAAGCAACTGGACCTTTTGTCATGATTGCCAAACCGAGAAATAAACCACTTAGTATTAAATAGAAGTTGGAAGTCTTAGTTTGCTCAATTTTCATCGACGTCAATTTCCAATAAGAGAAAATGAAAAAAGAAATCGCCATAAAAATGAAGTAATTAAACCAAGGATCAATGATACCTGAGCGGAAATATAAATGGGGAAGAATCGAACCAAAGTAAGCTGCTACCCAAAGCCAAGCAAATTCTCGATCAAATAGTTTGCGACCGAAGTAATACAAAGTGATCAGTGTAATAATTCCACAAATTGCGTTTGGAAATCTAGCAGCAAATTCATTGACACCAAATAATTTCATACTGATGACCTGCATCCAAATAAACAAAGGAGGTTTTTCCCAAAAAGGCTGATAGTCCATGATAACTTGACTGAAATTGCCAACTTCCAACATCTCACGTGCACACTCTGCGAAGTTAATTTCATCCCAATCAAATAAATGAACATTCCCTAAAAACGGAAGGAAGAATAGTGCAGCAACAATGCTAACAATCCCTAGATCTTTTATGTAGTTGTTGGAGCCCAATTTAATAGTAATTAGTTACCCCATTTTCGGAGTTGTTTGATAACAGCAGCAATATCCCTAGGAAGTGGCGCAATGATTTCAATTTCTTTTTTGGTGGTAGGGTGTATAAAAACCAATCGATGTGCGTGCAAAGAAGTCCGATTTAACAAAGGCTTTTCAATGGTATCTTTTGCTAATTTAAATTTACGGCCTTTCAATGAGGACACTAGAAATTGGGTGTGTTTTCCATAAACTTTGTCTACTAATAATGGATATCCAATTGCTTCAAAGTGAACCCGTATTTGATGGGTACGTCCTGTTTTAATTTGTGCTTCAACAACTGTTACATCTTTGAAACGTTCTAAAACTTTATATAAAGTAGTAGATTCCTTTCCTCGTTTCGCAACGATCATTTTGGAGGAATCCATTTTGTTTTGAGCAATAGGTTTGTCAATAGTTCCTTCATCATGATTCATGACTCCGTTGACGATGACATAGTAATATTTTCCAACAAGCCGCTTTTGAAACAGCTCGTTCATCGCTTTGTGCATCACTTCATTTTTTGCAAAACAAATTAGTCCACTTGTTTCTCTATCCAATCGATGAACTGGAAATACTTCCCCATATTTACGTTGTAATAAGTTATAAACATTTGCTAAATCCGTTGCATACCGATCCGGAATTGATAACATTCCAGAAGGTTTATTTGCAAAAACCAACTCATCATCTTCATAAATTATTTCTAATTGCTTTCCCATTAATGTGCTGTTAGTAAGTTACTGCTCAAGGTCTTTAAACAGTTTTCTCTTTTTAAAATAGTATTGCCAAATGATACTTTTTGGATATCTTCCAGACTGATTCATAGTCTCTGAAATACTCATTTTTTGAATCAATTCATTATAGTGTTTACGTTTTTTTCGCAATTTACCGATGGATCCATAGTAAGCAAAATGTGCTTTGATAACGGAAGCGAAATTAGCAAACTGAAATTTCAGCAAAAATTGTATGCCTGCCAATCCGTCAATAAATAATCGCTTTCGAATCATTTTGAACCGTTGTCCTTTTGGTAAATTTTTGGACAACATGAAAAGATTGTTCCTAAAATTCAAAAACGTCTTTTGTGGATTGCCATAATTCAAAGTAGATCCTCCAACATGATACACTACGGATTCAGGAACCACCATAATTTTATAACCAGATCTTTTTATTCGCCAACACAGATCGATTTCTTCCATATGCGCAAAGTGTAAGGCATCAAATCCATCTAGTCCTTCAAATAATTTTCGTCGAACAACAAATGCTGCACCCGATGCCCAAAATACTTCTTGTGGTGTATTGTATTGCCCGACATCTTTTTCAACTGTATCAAAAATTCTTCCACGACAAAAAGTAAATCCATAATAATCAATCCACCCACCAGCAGCGCCAGCATATTCAAAGTGCGTTTTGTTTTTTTGAGCACGTATCTTCGGTTGGCAAGCACCAATCGTTTCATCAGCTTCCATCAATGCAATAATCGGATCCAACCAATCAGGTGTTACTTCAACATCACTATTCAATAATACCAGATATTCACTTTCCGTTTGCAACTTTTCAACTGCCTTATTATATCCTTCAGCAAATCCATAATTCTTTGGCAATTGGATGGTAATGACGTCACCATAATTTTTTTCCAATAATTCCAATGATTTATCGGTTGAATGATTGTCAGCAACAACGACTTCATGATTTGGATAAGAGGTATCTTGAGCGAAAGGAAGAAACTGATCTAATAATTTTTCGCCATTATAATTTAGAATAATCGTAGTGACACTGGCACCAACTTCAATATGCTCAGGTCCTTTTTTTTTTGAATCGAGTTGTGTCAATATTTTTTTGGAAGCCACTTTGTCTAATGCTAATTGTTGACTCAATTCATCAAAAGAATCAAACTTCATTTCACCACGGATGAAATCAATTATTTCTAACTGAATTTTATCTCCATAAATATTGCGATCAAAATTAAAGATGTTTACCTCGATTACTTTTTCTAGATTTTTGTCAATTGTTGGTCGGTCTCCGATATACAACATCCCACCATATTTTTTTCCATCATGTAAAACGTGTGTTGCATAAATTCCATCAACTGGAACTAACTTATAAGGTGTCGTCAATTCAATGTTGGCAGTAGGGTATCCAAGTGTCCTTCCGATTTGTTGTCCCTTTTTGACCGTACCTGTTAATTTAAAAAAGTGGCCCATTAAAACAGAAGCATCTTTTAATCTAGATTCTCCAAGTGCATTTCTGATTTTAGTAGAACTGATGGCGATGTTTTGCAATTCTTGCTTTTCAATTTCTACTACTTCGAATTCATTATTCTTTTGAAAAGTACGGATCATATCGATATTACCTTTTCGGCCTTTACCGAATTTGTGATCATATCCGATGACAATATATTTAGGAGAAAATTTGTCTAGCAAAAAATCTTGAATATAAGCCTTTGGATTCATCTCAGAAAATTCCTTGGTAAAAGGAACGACCACTACATTGTCTACACCATATTTTTCCAGCAAACTCACTTTTTCTTCAATCGTGTTTAACAATTTCAAGTCATTGTTGTTAGGTTGCAATACAATACGCGGATGCGGATGAAAAGTGATAACGACACTTTCTCCTCTAATGCTTTTTGTCAATTGTCTCAATTTTTCGATGATTTTTTGATGTCCTTTATGGACGCCATCGAATGAACCAATTGTGATGACTGCATTCTGAAATGTAGGAAGTTCTGATAGATTATTGTAGACCTTCATTGAGCGGCAAAAATACAGATAAGTTTAAGTTTATAGTTGATAAAACCGACTTTTTGTTACTAATTGAACGGTATTCATTTCAGTTAAACTAAAACTTAAAGTTGCTTAAACTTTTACTTATACATTGTGTTAAACTTTGTACCTTGTGCATCCCACACTAAACATTCTTAAAATGACATTTGACAATTCGAAAATTGTAAAGGCGCTAGCAAGAGTTATTGATCCTAGGACTGGACAAAGTATTATCCTTGCGAATATGGTAAAGGATCTTAAAACAGGTGGAAAAGACATCAGTTTCAGTCTGGAAGTTGCTGGATTGGACGCCAAAGCGAAGTCAAATGTCCACTTGTCCTGTATTCAAGAAATTCATAGAGATTATCCAAGTGCAGAAGTGAATGTACATATGTTATCAGGCAATCCTGCTGCAGGAACTCAAAAGGATATTCTTCCTCAAGTAAAAAATATTATTGCGGTTGCATCTGGAAAAGGTGGTGTTGGAAAATCAACCGTTTCAGTCAATCTTGCCCTTGCATTAAAAGCAAAAGGAAAGAAAGTCGGTATTATTGATGCAGATTTATATGGGCCTTCTATTCCTGGAATGATGGGTTTGAAAAATGAACGAGCAAAGGTTCAGAAGGTCTATGATAAGTTGCGGATTGTTCCTTTGGATGGATTTGGAATGCCAGTTTTATCTATCGGTTTTGTGATTGAACCTGAACAAGCGGTGGTATTGCGTGGACCGAGATTGGGAGCAATTATCAAACAATTTATTTCCGATGCAATCTGGCCTGAATTGGACTACTTAATTATTGACCTACCCCCAGGTACGGGTGATATTCAATTGACATTGGTACAAACCGTTCCTTTAACTGGTGTAGTGCTAGTAACTACGCCACAAACAGTTGCCGTTGATGATGCGGTAAAAGCAATGAACATGTTTTTATTGCCAAATGTGAACGTTCCGATCCTGGGTGTTGTTGAAAATATGTCGTGGTTTACTCCTAAAGAAATGCCTGATAATAAATACTTCATTTTCGGTGAAGGTGGCGGTAAGTTTTTGGCTAAAAAAAGTGAGTCGATGTTATTAGGTCAAGTGCCTTTGGTTAAAGGAATCCGTGAAGGTGGTGATGAAGGTAAACCTGCTTTTATGGAAAATAATTCTTTAACAAACAAAATTTTCCAAGATATCGCTGGTAAGACAATAAAACAAGTTGATATCAGAAATGAAATGTTGCCAAAGACTCGTAAGGTTGATATTACTACTGGATAACTTGTTACGTGATTCACCACTAAGACACTGAGAAACACTAAGAACTTCACGTATTCCTTAGTGTTTCTTAGTGTCTAAGTGCCTTAGTGGTAAAAAAAGCGGCCTCAATAACCATTTACTTTGAATCCCTTTTAAATTAAACTAAATTTGTACTAATAAAAATATTCAAATGTCTTCAACTGATAAACAAGAATTAATCAAAGGTATCCATCATAGTTTGGATGAATTGCGTCATCACTTCAAAGTCGATAATGGTGATATTGAAATCGTTGATGTTACAGATGATAATATTGTTCAAATAAAGTGGTTGGGAAATTGTGAAGCCTGTTCCATCAAGATGATGACAAAAGCAGTAGTTGAACAAACAATCAAAACGGCATTCCCACAAATCAAGGCTGTAGAAGCAATCAATGGAGTAGTTGTCTAGTACTTTTCTTTGTACTACATCACCGATTTATTTCCTTTCTAATTATTCCTATATAATTTCTGTATGACTCGTCAACAGCTTTTTCAGCAAATTCTTCAGAAACGTTCTTATCTGTGTGTTGGACTTGATTCTGATATCAATCGTATTCCTAAACATCTTTTGAAATTCGATGATCCTGTTTTTGAATTCAATAAACAAATCATAGATGCAACCAAAGACCTTTGTGTTGCTTACAAACCTAACACTGCTTTTTACGAATCTCGGGGTTCGGCAGGTTGGCAAAGTTTAGAAAAAACAATTGCATACATTCCAAATACTCACTTCACAATAGCGGATGCTAAGCGCGGAGACATTGGAAATACTTCTACTCAATATGCCAAAGCGTTTTTTGAAAGCATGACTTTCGATTCTATTACGGTCGCACCATATATGGGTGTTGATTCCGTTTCACCATTTTTGGAATTTGAAAATAAATGGGTCATTCTTTTAGCATTGACTTCAAATAAAGGGAGTCAGGATTTTCAGTATAAAGACTTAGATGACGAACCTGCTTCGACTGCAGACAGGTTTCCATTGTTTGAAAAAGTGATACGTGTCGCCCAAAAATGGGGTACTGCAGAAAACTTAATGTATGTTGTTGGAGCCACTCATCCCGAAATGTTCGAGCGTATTAGAAGTATAGCTCCAGATCATTTTTTGTTGGTACCTGGAGTTGGTGCTCAAGGTGGTGACCTTCGTAAGATTTCTAAGTTTGGGATGAATGATCATGTTGGATTACTAGTGAATTCTAGTCGGTCTATTATTTTCGCTAGTGATGGGGAGGATTTTGGAGAAGCTGCTCGGGGAGTTGCTTTGGGGTATCAGGAGGAGATGGCTGGGATTTTGGGGGAGATGAAGGTGGTGACTGGGTAGGTTATTTGATTCTTGGGGCTGGCTCGCTTTGCTCGTGGGTTGATCCCTGTCTGCTCTGGCGGCAGTCAGACAGGCATCCTCTAATCCGCCGAAGCCGGATAGGCCCTTACCTTTTGAAAAAAGGAAGGGGAGTTCGTGAGCGCGTGAGTATGTGAGGAGCTCGTGTGTTCGGGGAGGGTATGAGCTTATTTTGTAATTGCTTTGTTTTAAAAGCGGTCTTTTATTTTTATAATTTGATCTCGAAGTTCTTTTTCTACAGTTTCCCAATTATTTAAAACTTGCTCATTTTCAAATCTGATAATTATATAATTCATTTCTTCTAAGATTGAAGAACGGATTTCATCGTATTCTATTTGTGTGTTATGAATTTTACCATCAATTTCAACAATTAATTTCTTTTTTGAGCAGTAAAAATCTGCAATGAAAAAAGATTTTTCTCCCATGACATTCGCATGTTCAATTACAAATTGTCTTAGAAATAAACAATTCAATATTTTTCTTTTGCGTACTTTATTCCAAAAATAAAGTTCAGCCTTAGTTTAATTTTTCCGCAACACCCTAGCAAATTCATAAATTGATACTTTCTCTTTCATGATATTCCTGGTTTATTTTTAAGGTATTAATAAAATAAGTTTCCTCACTCACGAGCTCACGTCAGACTGTGCGAAAACGAAATTGAACCGCAAAATATCGAACAAGGAACCGCAGAATGTAGAAGTTGAGCACGCGAGTATACACGTATATTAACGAATTTCATGTTTAATTGTCCACGTACTCTACTTCGACATTCGATATTCTGCGGTTGGATATTCTGCGGTTCAGTTTCCGAAAGCATATTCGCACAGTCTGACGTAGCATCCCTTCCTTTTTTCAAAAGGCAAGGGACGTCCAGCTCTGCTGGTACAGGGATGCCTGTCTGACTGCCGCCAGAGCAGACAGGCATCAACCCACGAGCAAAGCGAGCAACCCTAAGCAACCCTAAAGAACCACCAAATCCACCAAAACCCCAACCTCCACAAAACTCTCCGCACCAACTACAACTTCCAAACTAACATTCCCCACATCTCCACTAGAAGGATAAAAATTCCCATCCAAATCCGTGAAAGCAGTAATATAATATTTGTCAGGATGTAAATAAGTTGTTGTGTATTCAACTTCAGAAGGTTGCACATCTATCGTCCGAACAACTTTGTTATTAACTACATCTAGATCTACTGTTCCATTTTGATTAATAATTGGTTCACTAGATAAATAAAGCAGCATCTTGGTAGTAGCAATGGATGCATCTTTGGTAAAATTAATTTTCAAATCACTGACATGACCATGTGCACTTTTAGGGAATGGATCATCTGATTCTTCAAGAAATAATGCAGAATCTGGATCTTGCAAATTGACAAATTTATTTTCTAAATTAACTTCAGAAACAGCTTGAGGATAATCAAACAATTCAATTGCATCATCTGCATAAGAAGGATTGAAATTGGTCCCGGTAAAACCCATATGATGTATCGGTTCATCCAGGCTTCCACTATTATCTTTGTAAGCATCGAATTTTATTTCTCCATTCTCGAATTTGAATTCCATGTATGAACGGTTTTCTCCACCAACTGCATCAACAAGTCGATATAATTTTACACCATTTGATTCTTCCGCTTTATCTAGCACAAAATAAGTAGCACGATATTGTCCGCCTAGCCATCCACCATTTCTAGCCATAACTTTTTGCTCCCCTAAATAGTCCGCAACAAAAACAGAAGTGATTATATTCTGAGTGGAGCCACCCTCATAAATAGAATGAACATGGGAAGCAGATATCGGCCTAAAATCGAAAGCAAACCAATCAAAATTTCCGAACGCTGTTTCATTGGTTCCAACCCAATGTCCTGTTAAGTCGGTTAATAATTGAAAACCTTGAATTCCAAATTCATCTGGTTGAGTAATGGGCTCATCTTTTTTACAACCTGTCAAAAATGTAAGTAGTAAAGCGCAAAAGAAGCAAATAAATTTCATTTGTGTTTTGTTTGTGTCGTTTAAAAACGTAAGCCAATCAGCTTTTCTTATGCTCACATTTTAAAAATTTATAGAATATGTCCGAAAATGAGGAAAATCAAATTCATCTTACTAATTTGTAAATAAAAAAAATGAAATATACTTCATTACTCTTTTTGCTTGTTCTGTTTTCATGTACACCGAAATTGAATCAGACACCTGCTTTAATAGATGCAAAGCCCGCCATTACTAAAGTCTTACTTACTCAACAAGCGGCTTGGAATCGTGGTGATATCGAAGCTTTTATGGAAGGATATTTAAAAACGGAAGACCTGAGTTTTGTTGGAAGTAAAGGCGTAACAAAGGGTTGGGAAGCAACGCTCAACAATTACAAAAAAGGATATCCCGATAAAGCTGCGATGGGTGAATTGATATTCGATATCATTTCTATTGATCAATTATCGAATAATGCTGCTTTTATGATTGGAAAATATACATTGAAAAGAGAGCAGGATGAACCTAGTGGTTATTTCACTTTACTGTGGAAAAAGGTAAATGGAGAATGGGTTATTGCGGTGGATCAGACTAGTGGTTGATATATTCTGTCCTTTTAAAATTAAGTCAAAATGAAGTAGATTTATTGAATTTCCAATTAACTTACCTTTAAAACAAGAAAAACTGCTTATTCCTAAAACGGATATTTATAGCAGAAAACGGTTTAAAATGAACTAACACAATAGCTTATTTTTTCAAAAACAAAGATGGTTAGTTGAATCTCACCTTTTTCATGTCGAATAAACCATTTATTATAATGAATTGGTAAATATTGATTTTCTATTGTTATTAAACCAATTTTTAATACAATCTAAATTCTTGGTCACAAATTAAAACTCAAGGTCTTACAACAATACAATTGTAAGCTTATGTTTGAATCATCGTTTAATCAGAAAATATATTTATCGGCATGAAGCTAATTCTTTTTTCAACAGCGTTAATGATCCTTTGCTTAACTCCAAAAAATAGTGAGCAGCTTGTTGCGTCAAAAGAAACTTCAACTTTCAAGAAAAAATTGCGAGCAATATTGCAACGACGTAAAATCGATCAGTGAAATGAAAAATGTACAGATATCTTAAGGTATATGAAAACGCTGTATAACCCAAACAAAAAAGTGGTGCCATTCGGCACTGCTTTTTTCAAACAGCTCAATCATATGAAAATTTCATCTTCCCTTGCTTCCCATGCTTATTATCATGCAAAACAATCTTTTTTTGATACTTAAATCGGTGTAAGAAATGTTGAATAATTTTAGAAGTATCAGGATTATGTTGATAGTTTGTTATAAAACTTCGTAACTCTTCAGGATCACCATCTAAATCATCCAAACTTGCATATCCGAAACCAATATATTGTCCATCCTGAACCCATATCAAAGCACGTTCATCTTTTTCGCGACCTTCATCAATCAATATAAAATCTTCGTCAAATGAAAGTCCCATTTGCTCTGCCGCTTCATGAACTCTATAATTGTAATCATCTGCGGATTCTTCTTCGATACAGGCACCGTAACATTTTTCGACATGATATTTGAAACACGGTTTACTGACCAATTCAATATTGCAATAAACACTGCAAAGTAAAAATTCGGAGCAAGCCCAAGCAAGATTTCGTTTAGCTGAGGAGAGGGTAGGAAACTCTGCAATGACATCTAGGCTGGCTCTCTCTTTTTTACTTGCTTTTGTAACATCCAAACAGTGATATCCTTCCTGGTTTTGATAACGGAAAATCACATAGTTCATATAGCGTCTACGTTGGGCACGATTGATTTCAGGTAAATGTTTTTTAATTTCATGAGACTCATACAACAATGCTACCAATTCACTTCCAAAAACTTCATATCCGATATCGTGTACACGTTGCTTTATTTTTTCCGACTTTTGAGTCATTTTAGAAAAATGATTCATTACTCGTTTTTTGATGTTTAGACTTTTACCGACATAAATAATTTCCTTATTCATATTGTAGAAGTAATAGACACCACAGGCTTCAGGTAACTCATGCAACTTTTCCAAAGAAATATTTTTAGGAAGCCTTGAAGCATTGATACCCGCATTGATCATGTCAATAATCTGTTCATCAGATACTTCATTTTTCAAAATGATTTCCAATAACTCTTGAGTAGCTTTCGCATCTGCCATTGCTCGATGTCGCGCTTTCACATCAATTTTCAACATTTTGATCAAATTCCCCAAACTATAAGAAGGAAAACCTGGCAATGATTTTCTAGCCAATCGCACCGTACATAACAATCTTCTGGTGTAAGTATATCCTAATTTTTTAAATTCTTCTTTAATAAATCCATAATCAAAATTCACATTGTGTGCTACAAAAATGGCTCCTTTAGTCATCTCAACAACTTTCTTTGCCACTTCATAAAACTTCGGTTTTCCAACGACCATTTCATCCGTAATCCCAGTTATCTTTGTGATATTATAAGGTATCGGTCGTTCAGGATCGATCAAAGTCTCAAAAGAATCAATGATTTTTTCTCCATCATACAAAATGATTGCTATCTCCGTAATTTTATCACGAGCACCACGACCACCTGTCGTTTCGATATCAATTATAGCGTAAATTTTCTTTTTCTTCATTGTATATTGTGGGCATAAAAAAACGCAGTATTGCAGTCTCATAAAATAATGAAACCCATCAATCCTGCGTTTTTCCTAAAATCAATGTAAAGTAAAAATATGCTGTTGAAATTAAAAATATTACTAATACTATTTACTACCTCGCTTTTAGATTCTTGTAGTAGTACTGAAAACGGAACGACCGAAACCTCCGTTGACAAGACCGAGTCATCGGTATCTACTTCAAATGAGGAAGGCTTTAGAACAATACCTAGAAGGGGAAATTACCCAATTACAGGTGCCGAAAGATTGGATCAATATCTTCCTTTGTTAAAAGGAAAAACCGTAGGGTTGGTCGTCAACCACACCTCCAGAGTAGGTGACGCGCATTTAGTCGATGTTTTATTGGAGGAAGAAATTAATATCAAAAAAATATTTGCTCCCGAACATGGTTTTCGAGGAAAAGCAGATGCCGGTGAACAGATTGCGGATGGAAAAGATGCAAAGAGTGGACTGCCTTTGATATCACTTTATGGTAAGGATAAAAAACCGAGTGCGGACATGTTATCCGGAATTGACATCATGATTTTTGATATTCAGGATGTTGGAGCTCGTTTTTACACCTATATTTCTACCATGCATTATATTATGGAAGCATGTGCTGAGCAAAATAAAAAACTTCTAATTTTAGATCGCCCTAATCCAAATGGTCATTATGTTGATGGACCCATCCGAGAAAAAAAACATACTTCTTTTGTTGGCTTAGATCCGATTCCTGTGGTACATGGGATGACGATAGGCGAGTTGGCAAAGATGATTAATGGTGAAGGTTGGTTGAAAAATGGAGTGACTTGCGATATGGAAATTATCTCTTGTTTAAAATATGACCATCAAACAAAGTATGTTTTGCCTGTACGTCCGTCTCCAAATTTACCAAACATGAATGCGATTTATTTGTATCCTTCTCTTTGCTTTTTCGAAGGAACGGATGTGAGTATTGGTCGAGGCACTTCTTATCAATTTCAAATGGTCGGTCACCCTGATTATGAGGATGCCGCATTTTTTGGCATTTCCAAAAGTTTGGTTCAATTCACACCTGCACCTAATGAAGGAGCCAAAAATCCAAAACACAATGGGAAAGTATGCAAAGGAATTACTTTTGAGCCTGCACAATACTTGGGTTCTGATCAAACAGGACGTTTACATATGGAGTATTTGGTAGAAGCTTACAAGCAATTTCCTAATAAAGATAAATTTTTCAATTCCTTTTTTGAAAAATTGGCAGGTACGGATAAATTGCGTCAACAGATTGTTGCAGGAAAGAATGCAGAGGAGATTCGAGCTAGTTGGCAAGCGGATTTGGATGTGTTTAAGCAGATTCGTGGGAAGTATTTGATTTATAATTGATGACAAATAAATGATGTCGCTACTTTTCGAGCAAAGATATCCTGAAAAATAATTAATCAAATGAAAAACATATTTCTGCTACTTACAATCACTCTGTTACAAATCAATTGCACTAATTCAGATTCCAGTAACACAGTGACAATGAAAACCAATGATATCAAGGC
The DNA here is from genome assembly GCA_937941765.1 of uncultured Saprospiraceae bacterium. Classification (GTDB taxonomy): domain Bacteria; phylum Bacteroidota; class Bacteroidia; order Chitinophagales; family Saprospiraceae; genus CALDGQ01. The sequence goes on along the minus strand of CALDGQ010000129.1, from coordinate 3,635 downwards.
GATCGTCTACAATCGGACCGCTCCAACAAAAGATGCCAACTTTACATTCGACCAAGGGATTGCTAAATTTCGATTTGAAAGAGTCCAGAATAAATCTTATAGTTTTGTAGATACAGAAAAACCAATTGAAATTGTCGAAGGTTACAATACCATGACGTTTCAAGAAATGGAGGATATGAATTTAGATAAAAGTACGGGAATGTTTTGGTATTGGATTGACACCATGTCTCAAGGTAAACAACGTAAATTTGATAACAATGACTTACATCAAGTAACGATAGGTAACTACAAGGCTTTTGTTTTTGATTCAGCATATACAAAAGCAGGCAAAAAAGGAGCGGTTTATATGGCGCTTTTAATGCATGGAGATCGAGCAATCAATTTCGTAGGAACTGCATATGGAAATGTAGAAAAGGCAAGAAAACAATTTAAAGAAACCGCAGCATCTATAAAGTTTAAGTAATGAAGAATGGATCATTTTATTTTTTATTGGTGCTAATCAGTTTTAGTTGCAGCACCACTCCTGAGATTGAAAAAGGTACTTTTCCAGATAACTTAGTGGTCAAAAAAACAAAGCAGCATCAGCGTGTATTAGGTACTGATTTATTTGCAATTATCCCTTCCAACTACAAATACACCAAGCCACTTCGATATGTAAAATCTGAGGATGAATTTATTATAATATCAAAATTCAGTACTGCTTATGATAAAATAAATCGGAAAAATGCTTTAGAAAATTTAGGCCCTGGTGTCAAAACTATTTTATTCAAAGAATTAAATTTCAATAATAAAAAAGTGTTTTTTGTAGAATCTGTGAATGTAGCGAAAAACGAACATGCCTATATTTTGGATTTTGGAGATGATCAATATTCAACTTTAATAATGGCTCAATCTAAAGCGGATAATCCTGAAACGCGTTATGAAATGTTGGAAATTATTATGAGTATTTGTGAAGACAACAGCATTGTTTTTGATCCTTTAGAAACCACCTTTTTTACTTTTGACAAAAACATCACCAATTTTAAACTAGCAAAATCATTGGGATATGATTTCAGATATACTATTGATGGGAAATATGAAGATTCAAAATATAACAATAAAGTGGTAAATTCGATTTTATTAAATGAAATTGGTTTAACCAACTATGAACAACGAACTAAATTGATGAAACAATGGACCGATAGTTATTTGAAAGTTGTTCCTAATGCTGAAGGAAAACGATGGTCAGAAAAAAAGCTAGGTCCATACGATGTTTTCGAATTTGAAACTAATATATCTTTCAATGAAGCGAATGGAAAGGTTTACTTTGCAATTTTATCAGATGATCAAAATCGAACTATGAAATTCACTGGAATCGCTTTTGATGAAATTGAAAATCATCTCAAAAAATACAAAGAAACCGTCCAATCAATAAAATTTAAATAAAAATGAATCACGATTTAGAAGTCAAAAAGTCAGTTGACATTAAGTCAAGTACCGATCAAGTTTGGAAAGCGCTGACAGATCCTACCATTATCAAACAATACCTTTTCGGAACTAATTGTATGACAGATTGGCAAGTTGGAAGTTCTATAATTTTTCAAGGGAAATATGAAGGGCAGACCTATATGGACAAAGGAATAGTCGTCGAAAATATTCCAAATGAAAAGCTAAGTTATAATTACTGGAGCGGTTTTTCAGGGTTGGAAGATAAACCGGAAAATTATTGTTTGGTAACCTATCTTCTTGAAACTCAAAATGAGGTAACCACTTTGACGTGGCATCAAAAAGGATATGGAAATGAGGAAGGTCGCAAACACTCTGAAGACGGGATGGACGAATTTTTAGGAAGTATTAAAGAAATTGTGGAAGGTTTGTAATTATTTTTTTATTAAATTGCGTTACACCCAACCAACTTATTATGAAAAACTGGACCCCATTAATGTGCGTCTACCTACTGTTTTCTATAGTAGGAGCCATTCTTCCTGGCTATTATATAATACTTCATTTAATAGAAACGAAAGGAAGTTTTACCATTGCAGAATTTATTTCGTCTGGTATGGCCAATTTACTTTCTTCAGCCATTACGTTAGACCTTTTTATCGGTGCAGGTTGTTTTTTATTATGGATCATCATTGAAGGACATCGAATGCGGATGAAAAATCTTTGGTTTTATTTCGTTTTTACCTTTACCATTTCATTTGCATTTGCAGGACCTTTGTTTTTATTTATGCGGGAACGGAAATTGAGAATGAAAAAATTGATCTAGAAAATTTGACAATATGGAACTATTATTTTAGCTGTTGTTTGAATTATTATTTCCAACTATTGCTAAGTTCTTTATCAAAATTGGATCTATTGTTTTTAGGGCCTTTTCATTATTTAGAGTCAATCCATTGACACATTTTAATACCAAAAGTTTAGACAAAAAGGTAGTTTTGTTTTGTCTAGGAATCCTTAAATTTGGATTTATTATTTGGTCAATTTTTTATTTTAAAAACATAATAATTGATCTTTAAATGATACGATTCCTACTAAACAGAAAAATGAAATTAAAAGCATACCAGTCCGTTCCGAATTTCTTCAAAGACAATCTCGAATTTCTAGAGAGACAAGAAGCTGCCAATAATTTAATAATTGGTATCCCGACTGCTATGCAACGTTTTCCATATGATGAAAAGAAGCTTCGATTACTCAATATATTTGACAAAAATAAGGTCATCATCTCCATCGCACAAACGCCACCACGCAATCTCTTGATGTATTGTGAACAACGTGCGGTAAAGCATTTTGACAAACTAATTGATTTTTTAATTCACAATAATTTTGAAGTAAATGGAGTAGTGGGTCCGTTTCACGAAATGGTAGAGTTTGCAGATCATTGGAATGCTTTCACTGGTCAACGTTGGCAATTTAATTTTAAGCAAAAAGCATATCAGCTAAATCAATTGATAGATGTTCCAATTTCGAAAGGAAGCTTTCGAAAAGCAGTTTCAGAAGATCTTGAACTTGTGGCAAGTTGGTTCAAAGCATTTTTAATAGAAGCATTGGGTGGAGAAGAATTGGACCACGCAGAAGCGATTGCCGAAAGTAAAATCGAAAATGAGGAAGTTTATTTATGGGAAAATAATGGAATTGTTGCAATGGCATGTTCCGCTCGACCAACTCGTAATTGTGTTACTATAAATTATGTTTATACACCTAAAAATTTGCGTGGAAATGGATATGCAAGTAGTGTGACCCATCATTTGTCAGAACTACTTTTGAAGTCTTACAAGCATTGTGCACTATTTACTGACCTGGCCAATCCAACTTCGAATTCTATTTATCAGAAAATGGGATATCGGGAAGTAGCGCGTTGGTGTACGATTGATTTTGTTTAGATTGCAACTAGTTTACTAAACTTTTATAGTTAAGTTAGGCTTGTGTATTTTTGTATACTAGAAAATAGGAATATTCAGGAGTCATTAGAATTGATAAGAATCCACCGAATCTTCTTAATATGATTTCATTAGTTTTACTTTGTCCTCGCCGGACTGGCAATACTTTTTCCCGATGAAAAAGTATTCAAAAAATCCTGGCTTTACACAGTTTTTAACGCTCCAAAAATTTTAAAATCCTAAAATGAAAAAACTCGCCTAACATTTCTTTTTCAC
>CALDGQ010000128.1 GCA_937941765.1 uncultured Saprospiraceae bacterium | reverse complement strand
GATTGGAAAAAGCCAGAACGGAAACGTAAAAATTTCATTCGATTAGGGATTGCACAAGGAATGGCATACGCATGGAGCCGAACTCGAATGGGTGGATGGGCAGTAGCTCAAAGCCCAATGCTGAAAACAACAATTACTGTTGCAAAGCTTAAACAGCGAGGGTACATAACAATGCTAGACTACTACGCAAAATTCAAAACTTCGATTTGGTGAACCGCCGTATACGAGATCCGTACGTACGGTGGTGTGAGAGGCGCACTCCGTCAACTAATTGTTGACGGAGCCGTCTACTCGATTCTCTCTCGTTGTTATATTTCTATTCATCATGTTTTTTTAACATAGCTGGTTTTCTCTCTTTAATCTGTTTAATTATGTGGGTTGGAATTCCTTCTGCCTTATATAGTGACTTTGAAACGGATAATATTTTATAATTTACTTTTGCATTAGTCAAGTCAACATTAGTCAAGTTTGCATTGGTCAAGTCTGCATTGGTCAAGTCTGCATTGGTCAAGTCTGCATTGGTCAAGTTTGCATTAGTCAAGTCTGCATTGGTCAAGTTTGCATTAGTCAAGTTTGCATTAGTCAAGTCTGCATTGGTAAAGTCTGAATTGCTCAAGTCTGAATTGTTCAAGTCTGCATTATGCAAGTTTGCACTAGACAAATTTGCCATACGCAAACTTGCATTGATCAAGTTTGCACCAGTCAAATTTGACAGTGTTAAAGATGCTAAATATAGGAACGCATTACTTAAGTTAACATTACTTAAATTTGCTTGAAAAAAAAATGATGCCTGCAAAGATGCTTTTGTTAAATCCGAGTTTTTGAAATTTGAGTTCATAAAATTCACTCCCATTAATACTACACCTTTTAAGTCCAGATTAATCATATTTTTAAAAGCAAAATCACTATAATCAGTTGAGGTAGACAACCTATTTAACCATACAGTAGCCCTTGAATTACCCAAATTTATTGATGATAATTTATTAGTTGATAAGCTACAATTTGCTAAAGCAACAAATAAAGCTTCCTCGGAATTTCTTGCAAGCCTCATTTCTTCTAGTTGATTAGGTCTTTGTTCTTGAAGATGTAAAGGCATGCCAGTATCTATAACTTCGTTTATTAATTGGCACAAAGTTGTTTGCCACTGCGCTATATTCTCTCCCTTTTCTTTTCTTATTTTAATCTCATTAATTATAAATTGATTAAGATCTTCATCTATTGGGTTTTTTGCGGTCATACGTAACCATTCTCCTAATGCTTGTTGTATTGTCCACCCTTTTCTTTTGTCTCTTCTGGAAGTTGCTTTCTGCTTATTCTCTTCTCGCTCTTCATTTGTAGCCGCTATTAATTCTACGATTGCCCTTGCTGCCAAATACTCTCCGAAACTTTTATGTGTAAATTCAAAAGTATCATCATTATGCTCATTATCTTCCTTCCCAAATTTCCGAAAATAGAAAGCTGTTAAAAGACGAGATATCCCGCCACCTTTTGCTGAGGTTTTATATTCTTCAAGAAGCGACCCAAGTCCTCTATCATAAATATGCTTTTCAATTTTTCTATTTGTAGTTACTCTTGCATCTCCTCCTTGCCAGGCACATATCGCAATTTCTTCTAATATTTGAATGAAATCATCTGATGTTAAATCTCCAATTGCTCTATATTTCCTTTTATTGTCATATTCTCGATTGTACACACCTAATATTAGTTGATAATACACATCATTAATATTGGTGTTCTTGTTGAATTTTTCAGGAGCAACTTTCCAGCTTAATGCTACTAAATAGTTTAGGAGTGGTTCAGCGGTAATTTTGTCCATACCATCATTTTTCAACGCTGTAGGTAGGTTATGATTTGATAATCCTTTAAAAATAAAAAATCGATTCCACCATTCATTACGTTGATCTTTTTTTAAGATCTTATTGATGTCTTTATATTCTTCTATTTGACTCTTTTTTAGATAATATGGTAAAATGAATAAGATTTGTTGATCACCATCTCGAAGCTTGACCTCTGTATCTTGCACTGCAATAGGACGACCTGTTATTAAAACTTGAATTCTTTTCTTCCCTTCGTTTTTTAACCTGCAAAAATCTTTAAGCTCTTGCATGAAAGCATTGGCTGTTTCTTTAGAAGATTTACCTTGCATCACTAATTCATCAAGTCCATCAAAAACCAGAAGCATTTTTTCTGTAATTTGACTATCTTCTAAAGGATTAAAATCTAAAGGAATATTGCTTGAGTCTTTGAAGTATTCTCCTATCGCAGCTTTTATGCTTGTGTGAATATTGAAATGATGTAATGGAAAAAATAAAACGGGTATCGTCCTGTTTTTAGCAAGCTTCCCTGTCCACCATTTCACAAAAGAAGATTTTCCAGAGCCTGGACCACCTTGGATAACTTTGATTGTATCTTCAGGTTTATTAGATTTCAGCCAGTTATCCAAAGACTTTTCTAATTTCACGGCTATTTTTTCAACCTTTATTTTTTTCTCTTGATCCTTACTCTTGACCTTATAGTATGCTCTAAGTGAAATAAAAATATCTTTTAAACTAAAACTTTCCCCAAAAACAGGTTTTTCAATTTCTCGCTCCAAATAGGTGTTATATGCCTCCCATTGTCTTTCCTTTCTGGCTGCATCTGCAGTTGGAGCATTGAGTTTTTGAATTAGTGGTTCGTATTTTGAGAAATTACTTCTCCACTCATCATTGAGTTCAAAAACAAAATACGATGGAAGGCGATTGCCTATAAGGTTGGCATCGTTTTCAGGAATACCAAAAAGTGTAAGGTATCTAGAAAAGTAAGCTTTAAACTCTTGGAGTATCGGAATTGACCGTGGGTTTTCAAGCATTTCAAATTCTAGAACAATTTCTTTTTCCTCGATTAAATCTGTGATTCCGTTTAGGAACATTACATATTCCTTATCATCATAAAGTTTTTCAGCGTCTTCTAGTCGGGCAACAAACCGGTGTCTGTTTTCTTCTGAAAGATTATGTGCGGAATTAATCAAGGATGTAAGTATTAGTTGATATGCTAAATCCGAAGGATCTGAGGAGAATTTAAACGATTCAATAATACTTATAGACTCTTTGATTGCACTCTCAGGTTTACCCGCGAAATACATTATAGCAGATTTTGAAAATGAAGTAAAAATTTTCTTAAAGTCTGTTTTAATTTTTTTGTCTAGTAGGTTGGTTTTATTTACTGAAACCCCTGTTTTCTTTTTCATACTAGTTCTTTTTTTGTAAGTAGTCCTAATCTTTAATACTGAATTGTAGTGTGAAATTTAATGCTTATCACCGGTCTTGTTATTTAATGAGAGAGAACATTTACATATCCACACCTAAAAGGTACAGATATATCTCTTATCTCCATCATAAGGTATACTTTTCAAATAACATATCCAAAGGACGCTTCACCACCTTGTTATCAATATTTAAAATGTGCAAATGTTTTTCTGTAATTTTTGGCGAAGTCTGTCCAAGTAGTGCTTGTATATGAGATGTACTTGTAACATCTTCCAACAAAGGAGTTGTAATAGGATAACGAAGGAAATCTGGTGTTCCCTAACAACCAATTATACAAAATAACCACCCCATTATAACAAAAAATATCCACCAACAAATATTTCCAACACATTTATTCATTTTCCAGTTCAAAAAAATTCATGTTTGCAGTCGTAAAACAAACGGTTACAAACGGCTATAAACGACAGTAAATGTTTAATACACGACTAGCACTTGGATGGCAAACTAACTTTGCATCGACAAATTGATGTATGATATTTTTCTCGTTCACTCGAATGTATGATTAATGATATGATCGTTACGACGTGAGCTTCAGAAACAAGATTCTTACATCATTATAAATTCAAGTGTTGGCACTAGTCAATACAAGAATAAATTTCGTAACAGCTTGTGATATAGTGCAGGCAAAAAATTTTAATTATGAATACTTTAAGAAATCGTGTACAGTTAATCGGACATCTTGGACAAGCACCTAAATTGGTAGCATTTGATTCCGGTAAAAAGAAAATGACCGTGTCCATCGCAACGAATGAAGTTTTCCGCAATGCAAAAGGGGAGAAGGTCACAGACACTCAATGGCACAATGTGGTTGCATGGGGAAAGACCGCTGAGAATATTTCAAAATATATGAAGAAAGGTTCTGAAGTTGCACTGAATGGGAAATTGGTGCACCGCAATTATGAAGATAAGGAAGGTGTAAAGCGTTATATCACAGAAGTGATTGTGGATGAATATATGTTTTTAGATAAAGCTGACATGCCTTTTTAAAAAGCGAAGCTTTTTGATATATGAAAATTTTCTCCCATTGGCAAGCCAATTGTTGAATGTATGATTTATGATATGACGACCTAGTATGAATACGTGGGTTTCTAAATGTCGATCAATTAATATTGTGAATTGCATATTCAGATTACAAAGCTAAAAATCTGCTTTGCAGTAAAATATTGTTTTAATGTTCTGAACGAAGGTGCCTGTAAAGACAGGCGCCTTTTTCATTTTTTTAAAAATAATTTTATAGGTCGGGAACTTTATCGTTTCCTCTTGAGTTATGCATATATCAAAAGAAGAAAAATAATTTTAAATTTAAATAACATGGCTTCTACAAAAAATTATATTGGTACCATTGAACTCCCGCAATTCTTATTGGAGCGAGATCGTGATGAGCGATTACCGCTATGCGATTCAATGGAGCTATGTGAGTTGAGCTAATTTATTTATTCAAAATAGTTAGGTCAAAAAGCACCTCCTTGGAATCCAAGGAGGTGCTTTTTTTTATGCATTTCCTTTTCCATAAATTCTAAATAAATACGTGTAAATAGTACTGTGGCTCAACGGCAGAGCACCCGATTGTCTATCGGAAGGTTGCGGGTTCGCTGCCTGCTTGACTAGCAATGCAGTCAGGCAGGGATTCCCGTCAGTACTGCTAGGTAGTTAGATAAAAAATTGAATCTTCAAGAAGTGTTTTGACACGATTTTGACACAAAAATGCGCGCCAAAACACTTGGAACAACATCAAATAACCTAGCGTCCCGAAAGCTTTTCGGACACTAGGCTATTTGATGTCGCTCCGTTGGAGCTTTTTCAACTTATGTATAAACGGTAGCTTTTAAAAAAGTAAGGGGTGCAACGTGAGCTCTTGTATGCGACGCGATCTCACGTGAGACTGTGCGAAAATACTCGGTCGAGATGAGAGGTTAGAAACCTTCATCTCGTAACACACACACGGTATTCGAGCAAAAGGTTTCTAACCTCTTTGCTTTGGGAATTTTCGCACAGTCTGACGTAATATCCTATTCGCTTTGGCGAATTAGAGGATGGATCGTCCATTACAAATTGCACACAATGCTCTGTTCGTATAATGGTTAGTACACCCGACTTTCTATCGGGAAATGAGGGTTCCCTGTCCGCTTGACTACCAATCAGTCAGGCGGGAATTCCCTCACGGAGCACAAGGATGTTTAGAATACAACATCCAAATGCGGGGATGGCGGAATGGCATACGCGCCTGTCTTAGACACAGGATTTTGAGAGTTCGAATCTCTCTCTCCGTACTATTTTATCTCACTAGCCCAATTGGCAGAGGCAAAGTGTTTAAGCCACTTATAGTCTGGGTTCGAGTCCCAGGTGGGATACTGTTGTTATATTTTGGGAATAATTAGTTCATAGTTGGTGCTGCGACCACCAGCGGCTTCTTTTTTCAGAATGTCTTTTTCTATTAATTTTTGGATATCTCTCAATGCAGTGTCAGAAGAGCACTTATTTATTTTTGCCCATTTGGAAGAAGTTAGCTTTCCTATAAAACCATCAAGCAGTTTATTAATCATTTTTAGTTGTCGGTCATTAAGTGGTTTTGATTTGTGGACTTGCCAAAAATTATGTTTTACCAAAACCCTATTGATAATCAATTCTGATGAATCAATTGAACACTTTATACAATTCAAAAACCAAATCAACCATTTGGTTATATCTAAAGATCCTTGTTGGACTTTTTCTAGCATTTCATAATAAGCTTTTCTTTCTTTTTGAATTTGCAAAGACATACTGTAGAATCGACGTGCTGAATTTTCTGATCTTGATAAAGTCATATCTGTGATGGCTCTAGCAATTCTCCCGTTTCCATCTTCGAATGGATGGATCGTAAGAAACCACAAGTGAGCAACGCCAGCTTTTATGACCTTGTCAATTTGCGTAAAGTTGTTAAACCAGCTTGTAAAAATTGCCATTTCTTTGTCAACAACGTTTGCAGCAGGAGCTTGGAAGTGAACTTTTTCTTTTCCCATTGCACCAGAAACAACTTGCATCGGTCCAGTTGAATCATCTCTCCAATTTCCAATTATAATTTTTGACTTACTGCTTCTAGGTGTAGGAAATAAGGAGGCGTGCCACTCAAATAATCTCTCTTTTGTCAATTCAATTTTGAAATTAGTAGTTGCATCCAACATCATATTTACGATACCATCCACATCACGACTACTGTCAACTTTATTTTCTATTTCCATTCCCAATTGATCTGCAATCGATGATCTTACTTGGTTACCGTCTAGAATTTCATCTTCTATTTCACTAGTCTTTAAAACATCTTGAGAAAGTGTTTGTAAATAGGCTTCGTCTCTGAGTCTAAAGCCAAGTATATCCATCTTTCCACTCAGTTTACCTTGCCTTTGATGGACTTCTTCTAGAATTGGCAATAGTTTTTCTGTATCCCATTCAAAGTTGGGCCAATTGTCTTTATAGTATATAAATCCTTTCATTCACCGCATTTTTTGCGGTGAATATATGGTATAATCACCGCACAAGCAACTAATCACCGCAAAATATGCGGTGATTAAGTAGTTTATTCGCCGCATTTTTGGAAATAGTATGCTCGAAAAACCCAAGTCAAAATCGATATCCCAAATGCATTACAAAATTGGTATTCTTCTCTTTCAAATTATATTCAGCTCCTAATCGACCCGGTCCAATCGGTGTTACAAATCCAAACTCCATCCCTACTCCGTAAATGTTTTCGATTTGAGTTGGTACTGTTTCGACCAAATTATCATTGATGATATTGAAATCACGTGCTCGATATTGACCATAATTGAAAAGTACAGATGTAAATATATTTTTAATAAATTCTCCTCTGAATTTCACACCTGACATCCAATATTCGGAAACGGGAATTTCCATATAATCCAATCCAATAAATTCCACATGACTTGATTCTTCTTGGACCGCTCTTCCCAAATAAAACATACTCAAAAAATTATTGGGATCGCCATCTGATTCAAACTCCGTGTATCCTGCATCTACTTTTCCTTTGATAGAAAATTTCTTATTGATTTTGAAAATTTTGGAATACCTCAAACGTGCAAACTTTGTGTAATTACTTAGTTTTGAGATAGACACTTCATCTGGAAATCTAATGTTATTAAATAAAGGCAATCGTCCATCTATTTCAAAATAGGAACCTACTTCTGGAAAAGATTGGCGGTCATAGGTATCGAATCTATATTTGGCGCCAAAAAATGCTTGATTCAACCCAATATCTTCTGTTCGTTTGTCAAAAATGTCATCTCGTTTTGCAATTCTTTCCAAACTAATACCAGTCGAAAACATAGAACTGTTTTTGAAACTTGTAAATAAATTGAGCTCGCCTTTGTAATGATACATGGATGATATATCATCTAGCTCTCCTAAATCATTGTATAAGTAAAAAGGAAAGTGATTTAATATGCCAGCCAATCGAATTCCGAAATTGGGTTGCGACGTCGTATAGACTTGATAGTTGGCCATGATCATCGGATTCTCAGAAAGTTTTAAATCAATCGCAAGTTTTGATCCATTGAGACCTCGATTTCTGAAAGTTCCATTTAATAGAATAGCCGCTTTTAAATCACTATCATAATTCATACTGACTTGGAGATATTCACCACTTTTTACATCCGCATCAATTATCAACTCATAACCATCATCACCTGGTACTAATTCGTAATAAGCATCTCGAAAAAATTGTCCACCAAATAGTTGTTTTATTTTTTGCTCAATTCCATCTATTGAATACTCTTTGGTGCCACGCATCTGCATCACATTAGCAATTGTATTTCGACGCTTAGAATCCACTCCTTTCATTTGAACATTACAAACTTTGCAAATATCTGGAAACGAAATGTGCTTCAATTCCTCTTCATGATGATGGTGTTCATGATTAGGATGCACTAGTTTTAAAATTTCAGGAAGTTGTTGTTTTGCTGCTTTGACTCCTAATTCTAACAATGAATCTACTTCTTTAAAATCTAATGTCCCGAATCCTTGTATCTCCGGCGTGATGATTATATCTGCCAATGCTCTTTGTGTCTCAAGCGACTCTGCAAGTTTGAAACTACTTGTTTGTGCCAAAACTTGGATTAAAGATTTTAATTCTTCTCTATTATATAACGGTGTTGAGATATCAACTGCAATCACAACCTCCGCTCCCATATCAATTGCTTCTTGAACAGGCAAATTTTGGACAACTCCTCCATCCAACAATATTTTTCCATCTAATTCCATTGGTTCAAAAACTGTCGGCAAAGACATACTGGCTCGCATTGCTTTTGCGAGTGAACCATTTTTGATAATTACTTTTTCTCCCGTTTCGGCATCTGTTGCTACACATCTAAATGGGATTGGAAATTTATCAAAGTCTGTAATACCATGTGCTGGAAAGGTCAAATACGACAACAACAACCCTATTTTTTGTCCTTGAATAAATCCTTTTGGAAATTCAATTTTGTTTTTTTCAATTCCGAATTTCACTTGATATCTATCTGAATAATGACGTTCTTCTATAGGCAAATCTGTTCGCTTCAATTCGTCATTGAAATAATAATTCCATTCAATATCTTTTGCCATTTTCTCCAATTCTTCAACGGAATAACCAATAGCATATAATCCACCCATGATACTACCAATACTTGTTCCTGTCACATAGTCTGGTCGAATCCCGGCTTCTTCTAACACTTTCAACACGCCAATATGTGCAATTCCCTTTGCACCACCACCACTCAACGCTAAACCAATTTTAGGATGATGCTTGTCAGGCTGAGCAAATAAAAAAACAACTTGGAAAAGTAAAAGAATAAAAAGAAATGGTTTGATGAGTTGATGTTTCATGAGTTGTTTTCCAGTATTTATGGTATAAAAAAAGCGAGGCTGCTTTATGATAAACAGTCTCGCTTTTTATTTGTTTTAAGAAATCATTTATCTATGTTCAGCTTGCTTTTTTCTTGCAACTAATTTGTTAGCATTCATTTCAACATGATCTCTTCTTGATCGGTATATATCTACTGCAGCATAAATTGCTTTTTGCATCGACATATGGTTCGCTTTATTTTCTCCAGCAATATCAAATCCAGTTCCATGATCCGGAGAAGTTCTAACTTTTGTTAATCCTGCTGTGAAATTGACACCATTTCCAAAAGACAATGCTTTGAACGGAATCAATCCTTGGTCATGATACATTGCCAAAATCCCATCATATTTTTTGAACTGACTCGATCCAAAAAATCCATCTGCTGAAAAGGGACCAAAACACATGATGCCTTTTTTCTTGGCTTCTACCAATGCTGGACGAATAACTTTTTCATCCTCTTCCCCTATTACACCATCATCACCTGCATGTGGATTCAAACCAAATACTGCAATTGTTGGGCGCTCAATTCCAAAATCTTTTTTCAAAGATTCATTCATGAGATTCAATTTCTTTAGAATCAATTCTTTGGTGATTTTCGATGCAACGTCTTTTATTGGAATATGATCTGTAACCAATCCGACTCGCATATCATCATTGACCATGAACATCAAACTATCGTTGTTGCCAAATTTCTGTGTCAAATAATCTGTGTGTCCAGGGAAATCAAATCCTGCTTGGCTCATTGCTTTTTTATGAATCGGAGCAGTCACTAATGCATCTATATATCCATTTTCCAAATCATTGACCGCTTGTTCCAATGATATTTTTGCAAATTTTCCTCCATCAGAACTCATCTTACCCAATGCAATATTTACATCATCTTGCCAACAGTTGACGACATTGATCTTGTCCATGTAAGGACGTTCTGCACTTTTTAAGTTTTGAAATTGAAACCCTTCTATTCCAGTTACATTTTTGTGATAGGAGACTACTTTAGAAGAACCGTATATAATAGGCACACACTGATTCAATATCAATGGATTGACCAATGCTTTTATAATTACTTCTAATCCAACACCATTCATATCTCCAATGGTAATTCCAACTTTTATCTTTGACATCTTTCTGTTTTTGTCTTAATAGTTTTTGAGAAAATCAAACATTAATCGCACGCCTGCTCCTGTTCCTTCCTTGGTACGATATCCATCATTTTTTTGTAGATAAGCAGACCCCGCAATATCAAAATGCAACCAAGGGTAATCGGTAAAATGTTCTAGAAATTTCCCCGCAGTTATCATTCCTGCAGAAGAACCACCTAGATTTTTCAAATCTGCAATATTAGATTTCAATTGCTCACCGTATTCTTTCCAAAGTGGCAATTCTATCAATCGCTCATAAACACTGAATCCACTTTTTTCTAACTTTTGCTTTGTGATCTTATTCGCATTACCCATATAACAAATCGCTTCTGGTCCAAATGCTTTCATTGCAGAACCCGTTAAAGTTGCAATATCCATTACTAATTCTGGCTTATATTTTTTTGCATAATGCAATGCATCCGCTAGTATTAATCTTCCTTCTGCATCTGTATTTAATACTTCAACTGTACTTCCACTATGCATTGTTATAACATCGCCAGGAACATAGGCATCATTACCTGGACGGTTATCTGTAGATGGAATCAAAGCAATAACATGTAAAGGTAATTTAGCACAGCTGATAGCACTCATGGTTCCAATCACAGAAGCTGCACCAGCCATATCACTCTTCATCATGTCCATGGAATTGGCAGTTGGTTTCAAACTAACTCCTCCTGTATCATACACGACTCCTTTTCCAACAAGGACAATCGGCTTTTTATTGTTATATTTCTTAGGTTTCCATTCCAGGACATTGAAAGTAGGAGGAGAAATACTTCCCATATTAACTGCCAATAATCCACCCATCTTCATTTTTACAATCTCCGCTTTTTTGTAAACCTTCACTTTGAATCCACTCCTCTTTCCAATTGCTTGAATTTCTTTACTTAACTGAGAAGCAGATAAAAAAGATTGTGGTTCATTGACCAGATCTCTTGCTTTGAATGTAGCATATAAAACGGCATTCAACTCATCGAATTGATCCATAGTTATACTACCACGTTCTATCTTGATATGAGATAGCGTATTACTTTTTTCTTTTTTATCCTTGAAGTATTTTAGAAACTGATAATTTCCTAGCATCATCCCTTCAACAAATTCCAAAGTCATTTTAAGTTTGCTATGATTAGCAATTGAGACTTCTTCTATTCTATAATGGG
The DNA here is from genome assembly GCA_937941765.1 of uncultured Saprospiraceae bacterium. Classification (GTDB taxonomy): domain Bacteria; phylum Bacteroidota; class Bacteroidia; order Chitinophagales; family Saprospiraceae; genus CALDGQ01. Next base: position 35,618 of record CALDGQ010000128.1, on the reverse strand, counting down.
ATAAAAAACCTAGCAGATCATTTCCAGCTAATCTGGTCTCTTCTCTAGTGACATCCTGATCAGTATGTTTTACAAGAAATTGAACAATGACATTTCTTTTTTCTTGGGGTATCAAAACAGAGGAAGCTCCATTTCTTGATACGTTCTTAAACACTTTTATATCTGAGGAAGATAAATATTTATCTTGCCAGCTGTCATCTTTGCGGTCCGCTAAAATTATCAGGTCATCTGTTTTTCCAATGGATTTGACAACCGTTAATTGAGTATTCATTATCGCTGAAACTTTATTTCAGAACAAAATTTGGGTAAAGATAAGGATATTACAAGACATAAACCGTTGATTGTTAAAATGATTACACTAGACATGCTTGTTAAATAGTTGGTGGTAAAATCCATTAAATGGGCTAAATTGCGTCCTAAAACACAATTTTGAAGGCAAAAAAGTCATATGGTCAGCATTTTTTGAACAATGAAAGCATCACTGAAAAGATTGCTAACGGGCTAGAAAAGACTGATTTGCAAAGTAATGTGCTAGAAGTTGGACCTGGAAAAGGCGCTTTAACAAAGTACTTAATTGAGAAATATAGCAAGTTGATGGTTGTAGAAGCAGATCGCGATATGGTAAGTATCCTCAACATACATATGCCGAAATTGAGAGGAAAAATAATTCAAGAAGATTTTTTAAAAATGGATTTATCCCATTATTTTAAAGATGAACAGTTCTCAATTATTGGTAATTATCCCTACAATATATCTTCTCAGATACTTTTCAAGATGTTGGAATACCGAGATCAAGTTCCTGAATTGGTTGGCATGTTTCAAAAGGAAGTTGCCGAAAGGGTAGTGGCTGGTCCAGGTAGTAAAACTTATGGGGTCGTCAGTGTTTTGGTCCAAGCTTATTATGATGGCGAGTATATGTTTTCAGTTGGTAAGGAAAATTTTACACCACCACCAAAAGTTGAATCCTGTGTGATCCGATTGACCAGAAAAGAGAATCAAGATCTTGGTTGTGATTATAAAGTATTCAGAAGTGTAGTCAAACAATCTTTTGGACAACGTCGCAAAATGCTACGTAACACACTGCGCTCGTTTTTTGTAGATGAAGAAATTCTGAAGCATCCGATGTATCGTTCAAGACCGGAAGATTTGAGTGTGGAACAGTTTGTGGAAATTTCAAGGTTGGTGCAAGCTGATAAAGAAAAACATCCTTAGCAATATGTCTAACTAAGCTGTTTCAAAAGCCAAGCTTTCTCAGCTACTGCTGTTTCTGTTTTTATATTGTTATATAATTCTTTTCTTGATAGTAAATCTTCTTTTGGTGTGTCCAATATTTTCTTTGCAAACTTGATGGTGTTTAGATAATTTGTTTTGTGATAACTAATTATTTTTTTTCGATTAATGAAGGTTTTCATGGCTTCTAAGTGGGAATACAATAGGTCAAAAGAATTTAATTCAAAATAGATTTTCATGGCGATTGTCTTGGCGGATAAATTCAATAGTATATCTGAGAAATTAGTTTTATTAATTAAGTCTAGAGCTTCATCATAATGTTGTCTCTCGTATTCCAACCAAGCTAAATTAAAAGAGAAGGTTGCTTCCTTGTATTGCTTTTCAAGCTTATCTTTATATTCATGTAAAAACTCATTCACCCATTCATAATCTTTGCTGACAATTGCCATTGCTACGATATTTCGATAGGTGAATCGTGATAACTTTCCATTAAGCAATAGCACTTGACTTTCCAATCCGACTTTATAAATTTCTAATCCTTCTTGAGCATAAGGACGATTGCCTCTGTTCATCTGTTGGATGCAAAAATTAACTGCTAATAAAAACAAATCTCTTAATTCATCTTGAAGAAATTTTGATTGGTACTCAATTATAAGTGTTTTAAATTTTTCGAAAGAAGCAATGTCTGATCGATTAGTTAATATTTTATAACAATAATAATACACTTTAATGGCAGGGATATTGAAAACCTGGTGTTGCTCAACATATTGAATCACTTCATCCAACATTCCAAAATCATAATCCTTTTTGTAAATACCTTTGTTTGCAATTGAAAAACAACTTTGTCTTAGTTTGGAAGCGATATAAGAAACATCAAGATTTTCGTGTACTTCATTCAGTTTTAAATTTTCCTCCATTCGACTCATTTCCTTATTGAAAAGATATTGTTCTTCAAAAAAATGATAGCGTTGTCGGAAGTAATCTGCATTCCTTATTTTTTGAGATGACATTTGCTTGTCAATTCCAACAATAGTTTTTTTAAATTGTCGTGAAATATTTAACTTACGATAAGCGGATAGTAAATTCAATTCTACATTATTTTTGTTGCTTTCGAATTGTGTAATGGTCAAATATTTCTCGATACACTTAAGTAATAAGGACATGCTTAACCTTAATTTATGATCATCAAATTTTTTGCGAGGAAACAAATACCTAAATGCATCTTCCCGATTTGGCAAAACTTTTTGTTCAAACTTACAACTCACTAAAAATTCAAACAATTGATTCACATGTATCCGCTGATTGAAGAAAGGAGAGTGAATAAACTTCCGTAGTTCCTTGATTTCCTTTTGCGGAATCGCATCAAAAACTTCAAATAATCTGCTTTTTTCCATAGTCCCAAGGTTTTAAACTCAATTTGTATAATATCTGTCAATTTATATTCACATTTATTCAATGCAAATAATTTTATAATCAATTATTTATCAATGTTTTATTATAATAATTTATAAAATATTTGATGCAAAAGTAAAAATTTGTTCTTGTTCTGTAAGGATTTCAACATCATCTTTAGACTATCAATAAGGAATAATTCCTTTCACCTCTAAATTGTTTTGTTATGAAAGTCAATTTCAAATTAAATTCTATCACTATAGCTTTATTTCTTTTCTTATTTGCAATCCCAAATGTCATTAATGGTCAGGGATGGGAACGCGTCTATGAATCAGGATATATAAATCTGGTCGATCAACTTCCTGATGGGAATTTTCAGTTGGTAACTCGAGGCACAGGTGCGAATTCTCCTGGAAACCAAATTTTTATTGTGGATGAACTGGGTTATGTCGTAGATAATTATCCATTCAGTGACTATAATAGTTATCCTCAGCTGATTAAAACGAATAGCGGTCATTTTTTGACTACAGAGCCTTTTAATGGAGATTTGCGACTAATTAAAAAAGATCTTTTCGGAAATACATTGTGGGAATATACTTATGAAAACTTGGCTGGCTCTCTAAAACTAATTATTGAAGACAGCAACAATGATATTCTGTTTGTTTCACAACTTGGGAACATATCATTTACAATTGTAAAAATGAGTGAGGATGGACTAATCCTTTGGGAGCAACTTATTGAAACAGATAATTCATTTTTCAGGCTTGCATTGGGTGAAATACCAACAGGGTATATTTTTAGTTATAAGGAAAATAACACCGATAACTTTCCATATTTAATGCATTTTGATTTTGATGGTAATCTCCAATGGTCAAAAGAATCAGATGAAAATAGCAATACGAGAATCACTGAAATCTTGGGTCTAAGTAATAGTTTTTTGACATTTGGTCAAATTCTTGGTGAATGTTTCATTGACAAATATGATCTTGAAGGTAATCTTGAGTGGACAACTGTGTTAGATCCTCTTGATACACAAGTTGCTGTAGAACTGATTGAAACTACAGATGGAGGGTACGCAGCTTTGATGTATGGTGAATACGAAGAATATGATAGTACACAAATCATTTTATCAAAACTAGACATTGATGGAAATGTGGAGTGGATACAAGAATATGGTGATATATCTTTGATGGAAAGTTGTTTGGACTTTGAGCAAACCCAAGATGGTGGTTTCATTATTGGTGGTGGCAGGGCGTTTCCTGATAATACATCTGTACTTTATCTGATTAAAACTGACCCTAACGGTAACTCGCTCACCAACACAATCTCAGGTAATGTATTCTTTGATTTAGATCCCAACTGTGAATATAACAATGAAGATCCGTTAGGCGGCTGGATCGTAAATGCAATCGGAAATCAAATTTCCTTTTATGATAATGCCGATAGTGAAGGGAATTACACCATTGAGGTTGATCAAGGAATTTTCGAAGTTACTGCAACCATGCCTAGTCCATTTTGGGAAGTATGTAATCTTCCAATTACAGTGGATCTTAGCGAACCCTTTTCGGGCGAAAATGTGGACATACCTGTTCAGGCTGATGAAATTTGCCCTTTTATGACCATATCCATGTATGGTGGTGAGGGGAGACTTTGTATAGAATCAGAGATCTATGTTACCGTTGAAAATATTGGAACAGAACTAGCAGAAAATGTTACAGTTGAAATTGAACTGGATCCATTTTATGAATATCTTGACTTTACTGGAAATGCTATTTTGATTAGTCAAAATAACAATTTATTTACATTTTCGATTGGAGATGTTGATTTTTTAGAGGAAGTTCAATTCATCATTCAAACGATGAATAATTGTGACACAGACTTAATAGGTCAATCCGTTTGCAACACTGCGAAGGTCTTTCCTGATTTTACCTGTTTACCTACCGATCCACTTTGGTCTGGTGCGGAACTAGAGTTATCCGCAGAGTGCATCGGAAACGAAGTCATCATGACCATTGAAAATGTCGGAACTGGCGATATGAATAATGGTTCCAATTTTATTGTGATAGAAGATGATGTTATTATGATGAACGAACCTTTTAATGCAATTCAGAGTGGAGATTTCATCTCGTTTCCTAGAATGGCCAACGGTTCTTTTCAAAGAATTGAAACCATGCAAGTACCATTTCACCCTATCGGAAATGATCCAGTCGCTTTTATTGAAGGCTGTGGGGTAAATGGTAGTGGAGCATTTAGTGTAGGATTTGTTAATCAATACCCATTGGGAGATGAAAGTCCATTTGAAGATATCGAGTGCAGTTCAATAATTGCTGCCTATGATCCAAATGCTAAATATGCATTCCCAATTGGCTATCAGGCTGAGCATTTTATAGAAAAAAATACGGATATCAACTATGCTTTGCATTTTCAAAATGTCGGTAATGCTCCTGCTACGAAAGTCGTTTTGGTAGATTATCTATCAGAAAATTTAGATCCATCAACTATTGTTATTGGCAATAGTAGTCATGATTATACATTTGATTTGAGTGGTCGAGATAGAATGGAATTCATATTTAACAACATTAATCTCCCGGATAGTTTAAGTGATCCAGCAGGTTCACAAGGATTTGTAGAATTTACAATTAAGCAGCAACCAGATCTGCCAATTGGAACACAGATATACAATGAAGCAAATATCTATTTTGATTTCAATCCTCCTATCAAAACCAATGAAACGATGCACACAATTGGAGAAAACTTCATCAGTGTAGATGTTGAAGATATTTTGCGTCCTAATGTAGCTATCCAAGTTTTTCCGAATCCATTTAATACTTCAACAACTTTTGAAGTTTTAGAAAACAATAATCTTTACAATGAAGATTTAGAATTTGAGTTGTTCGATATGATAGGTAGAAAAATAATTTCAAGGAACTTCAACAATGGATCATTGACTTTATCAAGTGATGGGCTGTCAACTGGTACTTACTTCTACACCATCCTTAATCCTGAAGGATTATTGAACTCAGGAAAAGTAGTTGTTCAAAAAAAATAATCTAATCTCTCTCCATTTTTTTAAAAACCATCCCATTTATTTTGGGATGGTTTTTTTATATTATTTTTATTTGCAATCCTGTTAAAACCTGCAATTCTACATTTATCCAAAACAAATTTATCTTTGTACTGAATTCAGGGAACTATATCCTGAAATAACTCATTATACTATAGAATTAAAAAATAATTAAGATATGAGCCTTGAAGCAAAAATCATGACGGACTTAAAGGAAGCCATGAAAGCAAAAGATCAAGCTGCATTGAGAAGTATTCGTGCAGTGAAAGCAGAAATTTTGAAATTCAAAACCAGTGGTACTGGTGCAGAATTGGATGAATCTGCTGAAATCAAGTTGTTACAAAAATTAGTGAAGTCTAGAAAAGACTCTTTGGAAATTTACGAGAAACAAGGTCGTGATGATCTTGCGGTCGTTGAACGTGAAGAAATTGCCGTCATCAATAAATACTTACCAGCTCAAATGAGTGAAGCAGAATTGAGTGAAGTGATAAAAGGTATCATCTCTCAAACCGGTGCTACTTCTATGAAAGATATGGGTAAGGTAATGGGAATGGCTTCCAAACAATTGGCTGGTAAAGCAGCCGGTTCTGAAATTTCTAAGATGGTGAAATCATTGCTTGGATAAAATTTCGTTAGACATTATAACAATATATAGGCACTACTCATTGATTTGGGTGGTGCTTTTTTGATCCACCCCGATTCATTGGATCGACCATCCTTGGTAAAAAGGAGGGCTGTTGCGTGAGTACGCGGACAACCACAACTACTGAGTGAACAATTGATTGACTAAAGCACTTCACGAATCCACGTATTCACGTGCATACCATCCTTTTCCAAGGAGGGTCGAACGAAGTTCGGGGTGGATCCAAGATATGGGTATGCTAAAAAAATAGGTGGTGCTTTTTTGATCCACCCCGATCCTTTGGATCGATCCTCCTTGGAAAAAAGGAGGAGGGCTGTTGCGTCAGACTGTGCGAATATGCTTTCGGAAACTGAACCGCAGAATATCCAACCGCAGAATATCGAATGTCGAAGTAGAGTACGTGGACAATTAAGCATGAAATTCGTTAATATACGTGTATACTCGCGTACTCAACTTCTACATTCTGCGGTTCCTTGTTCGATATTTTGCGGTTCAATTTCGTTTTCGCACAGCCTGACGTACTGACGGTCATATCATACATCATACATCAAAATTATACTTCATAGCATCATACATCAACCATCCCCTTTACAAACAGGTTTTTATATCTTACTTTTGCAAAAAAATAATAATACGTGGAAACGGACGTACTCATCATTGGTTCTGGAATCGCTGGATTAACGCTAGCCATAAAAACTGCTACACAAAGACCAGATTTAAAAGTTGCGGTTATAACTAAGACTGTACAAGAAGAATGTAATACTCGATATGCACAAGGTGGAATTTCTGCTGTTTGGAATCTTGATACGGATGATTTTGGAAAACATATTGCAGATACAATAGATGCTGGTGATGGATTATGTGATAAAGAAATTGTTAGGATTGTAGTAGAGGAAGGTCCAGACCGCGTACGTGAAGTAATCGATTGGGGGGCAAGATTTGACAAAGAAGAGGATGGGAATTACGATTTAGGAAAAGAAGGTGGCCATTCTGAAAATAGAATTCTCCATTATAAAGATCAGACTGGAGCGGAGATGCATCGTGCCATCATGAGCCAAGCTAGAGCTATTTCTAACATTACTTTGTTGGAGCATTATTTTGCACTAGATTTTTTGACACAACATCATTTAGGACGTAATGTTTCACGGATCACTCCTGGTGTTGAATGTTATGGCGCTTATGTTCTAAATAAAAAAGCCAATTCAATTGAAAAAATTCTATCTAAAATAACTGTCGCTGCAACAGGTGGCGCTGGTCAAATTTATAAAAGTACAACCAATCCAGTTATCGCGACAGGTGATGGTGTGGCCATGATGTATCGTGCAAAAGGTCGGTTGGAAAATATGGAGTTTGTACAATTTCATCCAACCTCTTTATATAATCCTGCACAAGAGGGAACTGCGTTTTTGGTTTCAGAAGCAGTTAGAGGTTTTGGTGCAATTCTCAAAAGACAAGATGGAACCGAATTTATGTATGACTATGATCACCGTGGATCACTGGCGCCGAGAGATATTGTCGCAAGAGCTATTGATAACGAAATGAAAATAAGTGGTGGTGAATTTGTGTATCTAGATTGCCGACATCTCAATAACGAAGAGTTTTATGAACACTTTCCTACTATTTATGACAAGTGTAAATCGGCAGGATATGATGCCTTCAAAGATATGATTCCAGTCGTACCATCTTGCCATTATCATTGTGGTGGTATCAGTACGGATGATCATGGAAGAACATCGATAAAGCACTTATTCGCAATTGGAGAATGTACTTCTACTGGTCTGCACGGTGCCAATCGTTTGGCCTCAAACTCGTTGTTAGAAGGTTTGGTTTTCGCCCATCGAGTGGCTATTGATATTAATCAAACGGTAGATTCAATTCGAATCAATAAAAGTATTCCAGATTGGAATGCAAAAGGCGTAACGATTCCTAAAGAAATGGTTTTGATTACTCAAAGCTGGAAAGAATTGAAAGAAATAATGAGTAGTTATGTTGGAATTGTTCGTTCTAATGTTCGTTTGAAACGAGCGCTTGATCGTTTGTGGTTATTGTACAACGAAACAGAATCGTTATATTATACTTCTCTTATTTCTGCACAAATGGCTGAGTTAAGAAATTTAATTACAATTGCTTATTTGGTAACTAAGTCTGCTTCACAACGAAGAGAGAGTAGGGGATTACATTTTACGACAGACTATCCGGAAAAGCAGGAATTTATTGATGTTTCGATTTTGTGAGTGAGTGAGTCGGATTTACCACTAAGGCACTGAGGCACTAAGGAACACTAAGATGTTTCGTGATATTAGTTGCTTGAAGCGTCCCGCTTCAGAGGCTGAAAAGATGAAAAAAAATCAGGTAGCGGAAGGGGTTGGTTTCCACACCTGATTAAAATGCTTATCAAACTCGAATTAACTAATCAAATTTAAGACTCAAATATTATTCAAAATAAGCTTTGAGTGTGCGTAGAAATTCTTGCTTTCTACTAATGGATACACTGATGGTTTCTCCATTTTCCAACAAGACATATCCACCTTTTCCACGTATATATTTATCTAATCGGTTCAAATTAATGCTATGAGATCGATGTATTCTAATAAATTCACCTCCTTGATTCACTCTGCTTTCTAGTTCGCGTAATGTTTTGCAAACCAACATCGGCTTTTTATCAATAAAATGAATGAGTGTGTAATTACCTTGTGCTTCCAAACTTGCGATTGACTCAATGTATTCCAATTCGATTCCTTCCATTGTAGGTAACGCGATTTTTGCATGGCCTCTTTTTTTCTCTGTAGTAGTAGGTACGGGCGCTAAAGAAGGTGTATAACTAGTGTTATTTTCTTCTTGAATTTTTAATACTCTCATATCTAAAGTGTTTTGTGAGTAATCTATTTCTTACTTCAAGTTTAGGACATATTAGAATCCTGACCAATCCAACTATACGCTTTAAGTCAGTATTCTAAATTGACCATCCATTCAACTTTCTGAGCATTCAATAGTACATTATTGAGGATAAGTCCGTATCTTATAAAAGAAGAAATCAGCAACCGTTTAATGTCGAAAACACCATCACATAAGCTGTTTAATTTGGTCAAATCACTCTCTGGCTCAGAGAAGCGATATTTTAAATTAGCGGCCAAAAACAATGTAGGAGATAAGGTCAACAAGTACCTTGTTTTATTTGATGCTATTGACTCACAAAAGGCTTATAATGAGGAGGTTTTGAAGGAATTGGTGTATAAAAACGAAAACATTGAAAGCCGCAAATATTCGGAACTTAAATCGTATTTATATGAGATGATTTTGAAGTCTTTACAACAGTTTGATGAGAAATCTTCTGTTGATTATCGACTCAAAGGGATGTTGCAAAGTATAAGAGTACTCTTCAAGCGGTCTCACTACGAAGAATGTAAAGAAATACTGCAAAAAGCGAAAAAGCTAGCTTACAAATATGAGTCATATGTCAGTATCCTGGAGACGCTGAGATGGGAAAAACAAATTGCTTATGCACAAATTGATGTCGCTTTTTTGGATCGAGAACTTAGTAGAATCGATGAAGAAGAAAAAGTTTGTCTACATCATTTGCGAAATTTATCTGATTATAAAAACATTTTTTTTAAAATGCTGATCATTATCAAAAAAGATCACTTAGTAAGAAATGAAGATCAGATTAAAAATCTCCAATCAATTATTCATAATCCGCTTTTGGAAGATATCAATCAAGCACTTTCACATCAAGCACAAATATTGTTTTATAGAATTTGGGGAATTTATCAACATTCAACACAGGATTTTAAGAAGTATCATGAAGTTTGTTTGAAAACAATAGAGTTGATGGAATCCAAACGATATTTTTTAAAAGAGGATGTTTCAGAATACATTGCATTGTTGAGCAATTATACAATGAGTTGCGGTTTACTACGATATTATAACAAAGTGAATGAATGTCTGGAAAAATTTAAAAGCATCCGACCGAATACACTGGATGATGAAGTTAAAATCCATAGACACTATTATACCCATAAATTTTTCCTCTGTATATATACTGGAGAATTTGAGGAAGGTCTGAAAGAGTTAGAAAACCATTTGAAGGAATCGAAAAAGTTCGACAAACAGTTTTTTGAAAGCAATAGTTTTTATTTCCAATATTTCTATATCGCTTTTGGTGCTGGTGATTTTGAACATGCTTTAGAGTCACTTAACAAATGGCTAGATCTTTCTAATAAAATTGAGCGCCAAGATCTTCAAAGTATTGCCAGAATTCTAAATTTGATTACGCATTATGAAATGGGTAATAATTTGCTCCTTGAATCTTTGCTACGTTCAACTTATCGTTATCAGAAAAAACAAGAACATATATTTAAGTTTGAAAAGAAAATGGTAAGCTTTATCGGTCAATTAATAAAATTAACTAGCCAACCTGAAAAACGAAATGCATTCACCGCATTGAAAAAGGATTTTGTAAAATTGTCAAACGACCCAGTTGAAAAAATAATGTTTCAATACTTTGATGTGATTTCTTGGATGGAAAGTAAAATTACGGATAAGCCATTTGCCGACATAGTGAAAGAAAGATATCTAGCCAAATCAACAGCTGCCGTTTCTCAACGTTAGTTTATTATAAACCTATTATTGTTCGTCAATACCAACTTCAGTTTTCTAACAATTTCAATACATTTAAATTAAAGTATGTCCAAAAAGCCTTCTCTGAAATTATTTAAGCTCATCAAGTCTATGACGCCTTCAGAGAAGCGATACTTTAAAGTGTACGCATCTAATCATCGAAGCACTGATTCCAATAAATACTTTCAATTATTTGATGCCATTGATTCTCAAAAAGAATATGATGACAATGCATTGAAAACAATTATTTATCATGGAGAAAAATTGAATAGTAAGAAATTTCCAGAACTGAAATCTTACCTTTTTGAATCTATTCTTAAAAGTTTACAAGCATTTGATGAAAAAACTTCAGTCGATTATAAAATCAAAGGGCTCTTGTCGAATGTAAAAGTTTTGTACAATCGATCTCATTATGTTGAGTGCAAAGAATATTTGGAAAAAGCGAAGAAGTTGGCACTAAAGTATGAAGCATTTATTGACTTGTTAGAAATTTTGGATTGGAAAAAAAGGATTGCTTATACTTTGATCGATATCCCGTTTTTGGATAAAGAATTAAAGAATATCGAGGAAGAAGAAAAAACTTACTTGGAGCATTTGCAAAATATTGCAGACTACAAACATCTATTTTTTGAAATTTATTTTTTGGTCAAAAAAGAAGCGTTTATTCGAAAAGAAAAAAAGCTGCCGATTGTAAATGAATTTAAGCATCACCTGCTTTTACAAAGTTTGTCAACTGCAAAATCACATCGTGCAAAAGTGCTTTACTATCGGATTAAAAGTCTGTATTTTTCTTTCGTGTTGAAGTACAAAAAATTCTACAACCACAATAAAGATTTGATTGCACTGATGGAGTCTAAGCCACATTTTTTAAAAGAAGATGTCTCGGAATACATTTCTGCTAATAGTAATTTAGTCTTGAGTTGTGGATTGCTGAAAAAATATGAGGAATGTAATGAAGCATTGGAAAATTTATACAAAATCACACCTCAGACCTATGATGATGAATTGAAAATTCAACGGCAGTATTATCTATTCAAGATATCAATAGTTAAAAATACCGGCGATTTTGAAATGGGATTGAAGACCATCAACGACATGGAAAAAGTGAGTAAGAAATACAAGTTGGAATTTTTTGAACCGAGTACCATGTATTTTCAATATTTCTACATCTATTTCGGATTAGCTGATTACGATTCTGCACTAGATTATCTAAATAAATTAATCGACATTCCTAAAAGTGATGTCAATAAACAAGATCTGAAAAGTATAGCCAGAATTTTAAATTTATTTATTCACTTCGAATTAGGAAATCATTTGTTATTAGAATCGTTGCTGAGATCCACGTATAGATTTTTGAAAGAAAGACAACGTCTATATGAATTTGAGAAGGAAGTGATTCGATTTATCACGAAAGCAGAAAAAATTCAGACAAGAAAAGAATTGGAACATTTGTTCATAGAACTAAGATTCCAATTCAAGAAGTTGTCTGAAATTCCTTCGGAAAAAGCAATGTTGAATTACTTTGACTTTGATGCATTACTTGAAAGTAAAATAACTAACAAGTCATTTGCAGAAGTGGTGAAAGGTAAAATTGCAACAGTTAAAACTGCTTAATCTAAATTATTTACCAGAATTTTTTGAGAAAGAAATACCATCCGTTAAATCATCACGTGTAGATACTTCGGTAAATCTAGTTCCACGAACATTTATTGAATTCCAATTGCTACGCTCACGGATATATCCACCTTTGGTATTGTTTTGTTGTTCCTTCGTTAATTCGGTAACAAAGCTCTTCAATTTTAGCTCTTTGATTTTTAGTTTCTTCTTTTTCATAATCAATACTTATTTAGTGAAAAGATGTGGTTTTTCGACAGTTTGGTGTCTGTACTTCTAAAAATATAGGTTTTTACTGATTTTAAACAACCAAAAAAACGCTAAAAGTCAGGTTTCTGATAGATGTAGATAAGCGGGTTTACACATAGAATTGCCCATTTAAACTAATAACTGGTTTGACTTACATATTAGTTCCTAGGTTTAGGAATAGGTGGATTTGTGTCGGCTTTTGACAAATGTAAGTAAGTATAAGTATAAGTATAAGTTTAAACCAGAACGTGAATGCCTCTCCGAATTCTGGGGGGAAGTATATTAAACTTAAACTTCGGCTTAAACTTATCAAGAATGCCTCGCGAAATAACGGTCTTTAAACTTAAACTTCGCCTTAAACTTATCAAGAATGCCTCGCGAAATAACGGTCTTTAAACTTAAACTTCGGCTTAAACTTATCTAGAGTCCCACTCCTCACTTCCATCCTTCAAAATCGTCCAAATCAATCCAGATTCAAATCCTTTTGATTGAGCAAATTTTGCCAATTTCCCTTTTCTTTTGAATTGATCCGTTTCTCTTAAGACGGCCGCTTTCTTAATTAATAGTGCTCTAAGTTGGCCTTCATAATCATATTCATCTAATTCTTCCATCGCTTTTTTAATGCAGTATTCTGAAATCCGCTTTTTCTTTAATTCTTGTTTGATTTTCCATCTGCCCCATTTCTTAATTCTGAATTTTCCTCTTGCGAATGAACGTGCAAATCGTTCTTCATCTAGAAAATTTTCAGCGACCAAAATAATCATGAGTTCATCGATGTCATCTCCATAAACCTCAATCTCAATTAACTTATCTTTTACTTCTTTATGGCAACGATCCTGATAGGCGCAATACTTCATCATGCGGATGAGTGCTTTTTCAAGCGTGGGTCTTATATGGTATTTTTTTTCTATGGTATGAAGGTTGTTTTAACATTTAGGTTACATAATCAAATCTAATTAAACATGTTTGAACATATCAATCTAGATTCAATCACAAATGTCTTGATGGACTTTGGCCCAAAGGTAATTATGGCGGTCGTAGTTTTATACTTTGGCTTCAAAATTATTGGTTGGGCAGTCAATAAATTTCAAAATATACTAGAATTCAATAAAGTCGATGAGACTTTGCGTCCATTCCTCGCTTCTATGCTGAACATCGCACTGAAAATAGGACTCGTCCTTTTTATAGCAGGTATGTTTGGTTTTCAGACAACATCATTAGTGGCAGTTGTAGGTGCTATGACATTTGCCGTTGGTATGGCACTCCAAGGTAATCTTGGAAATTTTGCAAGTGGTGTCATGATCCTTTTGTTTAAACCTTATAAGGTTGGAGATCTAATTAAAGTAAATGATTTTACGGGTGCTGTTTCAGAAATTCAAATTTTCAACACATTGTTAACTACTCCTGATAATCGAAAAATTATTATTCCGAACGGTTCCATTACAGATGGTGCAATAGAAAATATTACTGGTCAGGAAACGATACGTGTAGATATGACTTTTGGGATCAGCTACGATGACGACATCGATCACGCTCGTCAAGTGATTATGGATACTATTTTGAGTTGTGATAAAGTTTTAAAAAATCAACCAATCGATATTTTTGTTTCTGAACTAGCAGATAGCTCCGTCAATTTTGCGGTAAGACCTTGGTGTAAATCAGCGCACTACTGGGATGTCTACTTTTTTATGCAAGAAAATATCAAGAAGAATTTTGATAGCAATCACGTCAATTTCCCTTATCCAACAATGGACTTGAATGTGAATGCTCAACCAAATGCGAATCCAAGATCAATGGAATCGCTTTATTAGAAGAAAGAGATAAATCAAGATCCTGTTTTGGAGCAGCGAGCCAAAGGGTTTCTAACTTCTTTGCGCTAAAATATATTTTTCAAATGAGATAGTGATATCAATTTTGGGATCGTGTAAGATTCCAATGATACCTATCTCATTTGCCATTTTAATATTGTCCTCGTTGTCGTCAATAAACATCGTTTCAGATGCAACTAAATTTGCGTCCTTTAAAACAAAGTCATATATATCGCGATTTGGTTTTCGCATCTCAATAAGATGAGAATAATAAGTCTTCACAAAAAATCGCTCATCAAAATCTAACATACCGTACTCGCGATCCAAATAATCGTAAATCCACGATAAATGAATGATGTTGGTATTGCTCAATAAGTACAAATTGTATTTCGATTTCAAATCATCCAAGAAGTCAAAACGGTGCGGTTTGATATACAACAACATTGAATTGTAAACTGAGATTATTTTTTCTGCCGAAATTTTTCTGCCCATAACTTTTGACATTGCATCTGTCATCTCAACAATCGATATGGCTCCAACTTCCAACTCAATTAATAAAGCTTCTAATTGTTTTTCTTGTTGAGCATCCGGTTTTAGTAAGCTTTTATATCTATTACTAAACTTAATTTTATCCAAATCGATCAGTACATCTCCAAAATCGAAAATGATATTTTTTATAGTAGCCATGGTCTTATTATTTTGAAATGCGAATTTACACCAAATCCGCTTTGATATCAAAGGAACTTTTTTGAACAAAATGCAATTGTTATACAAAAGCCCTTGCAAACTGCATATCAAATATGTAAATTTGCCTCGCTTTATAAAGCAGGCTTGCCTGCCGAAGGCAGGGCCTATAGCTCAGTTGGTTAGAGCACCTGACTCATAATCAGGTGGTCCCAGGTTCAAGTCCTGGTGGGCCCACTAACTAAACCTTGAGGTGAAAACCTTGAGGTTTTTTTATTTGGGAGAACAGGTAGTATATTCACCTCAAAAATTCTTTGTTCAAATTCAATCATTTCTTTACACTATTTGCTAGCTATCTTTTCCTTTTACTTTGGAATGGGTATACGTTTGGTCATGGAGATTTGATTGAAGTTTTACCTTATGCACTTTGGATGGCGGATCAATCGCTTTATCCTCATGACCTGTATATCCAAAATACGATCACTCAAGTGCCAAACGAAAGATATATTCTTGCTAAAGTTTTTTCTTGGTTTGGCAATGCACAGGATTGGATCGCACTGATTTTTCATTTTTTATGTAGTATTTTTTTACTAGAAGGTTTATTTCAAATTGCTAAGAAATACATCAAGACAGAAGGTTTGATTTGGGCAGCGATTTTGATTCCAATTTCCATTTTGTATGGAAAAAATTTGGGTGGCAATGAAATGTATATTCCATTATTTACTTCAAGTACCTTGGCAAAGGCGTTGGGAATTTGGGCGATTTATTATTTCTTGAAGAAGGATCAAAAATATTTTCAAATTTATTTATTGTTGATTCTGGCAGCTATCATTCAACCGATTGTTAGCGTCCAACTGTTTGTGTTAATCACTGGTGTTAGTATTGTTGAGAACTTATTTAATTTGAGTAAATCAAAAAACTGGAGAAATTTGTTCATAGGAATTGTTGGTTACTTATTGACAGCAGGTGTTTGGATCTTTTTTCTGAATCGTAATTTCTCAGCAGGCGTAATTGACAATCAATTACTTTTTGATTTTTTCGAATTCAGAGATTCACATCATTACTTCCCGTCCTATTTTCCTTTAAAGTATTTTATGTTTTTAGTACCGATTTTCTTAATTGGATTATACTATTTTTTCAAAATTGAAATAAAATTGTTTTTGTTTTTCGGATTAGCATTGTTGGGACTGATTGTGTTTTGGTTGGGAGTAGAAGTATTTCAAATTTCATCAATTCTATCCGCACAATGGTTTAAAACTACGATTTGGTTGAAAGCATTTTCTTTCATTGCGATTTTTGCTTTGCTCGAAAATTCATTTTCTTTTTTGCGAAAAAATTGGCTGGATCAATTGATAACCTGGGGAATTAGAATAGGTGGTGTGATTGCCATTGTAGTGATGATGCATCCATTTTTTATTTTTAAAAACCGGCCATACGATTTGCCATTTTTTACACTTAATAATGCAGATCTCGAAATTTCAAAAATCGCAAAATCAGTAACAAATAAGGATGCAGTATTCCTAATTCCAAAAGACAATACCCATTTTAAATATTACAGTCAACGAAACAGCTATGTTGATTACAAAGCGATTGTTCATAGAAAATCATTTATTCCAACATGGTATAGTCGAATTAAGAAAGTATACGGAATTGACGTATCCAATAGAAGAGGAAGTGCTGATGTAAATGAATTGGCCAATAGTTTTTATAAAAATATCTCTGTGGAAAAATTAAATCAATTTTCTGATAATGGAGTAACACATTTATTGACGTTCAGTAATGTCAATTTACCTTTTGAAAAAATTGGGTCCAATGAAAAATTTGTGATTTATAAGTTGCCTTAAGTGCTTAGACTTGTTAGGTTTGAGCTGAGCTTAAGCCTAGCAAAACCTATCAAGTCTCTACTCGTGAAACAATTTGTTTTCTTCAACCATCCCCTCAAATATCTCAGCCGCTTTAAACCGCCCACCAAATTCACTTTCCAGTTCATTCAACGCATTCTTAGTTTTCTCAATCCCAACTAAATCCATATACCGAAAAGGTCCACCTGTAAAAGGCAAAAATCCAATCCCAAAAACAGCACCCGTATCTCCGGCAACTGGGTCTGCTATAATCCCTTCTTCCAAACACATCGCTGCTTCATTCAACATCATATGGATCGCACGATTCTGTATTGTTTTTTTATCCAGCTTTTTGGAACCATCTCCTTTGAAAAATTTATAAACGTCTTTGTTCACACCTGTACGTTTTCCTTTTTCATCATATAAGAAAAAACCTTTTTTTCCACTCTTTCCTTTCAAGCCACTTTCAAACATATCTAATACAGAAAGATTGGCAGGAAAATCAGGACGAGAGGCAGCAACTTTTTTACCAGTCTCTACAACATGTGCTGCAACACCCAATCCTACTTCATCTAACAATTTAAATGGGCCTACTGGAAACCCTAATTCTTCCATTGCTTTGTTGATGTCTTCTATCGCAATTCCTTCATCGACCATCAATAGGCATTCGTTGATATAAGGAATCAAAATTCTGTTGACATAAAAACCAGGACAGTCTTTGACGACAATTACGGTTTTACCTTGTTTGACTCCGAATTCATAACAAGTATCAATGACTTCTTGTGAGGTATGAGGAGTTGTCACAACTTCTAATAATTGCATTTTCGGAACGGGAGAAAAGTAGTGCATCCCAATAAAATTCTCTGGACGTTTTGTATACTCGGCCATTTCAGTAACAGACAAAGCAGAGGTGTTGGTAGCAATAATACAATTGTCTTTTACATGCTCCTGAATTTGATCGATGATTTGTTTTTTCAACTCCATTTTTTCCAAAACTGCTTCAATCACAATATCTGCATTTTCAAATCCGTCATAAGTCAATCGACCATGAACGCGAGATAGGATTCGTTCTGCTTCCACTTTTCGCAACGTTTTATACTTTATTTTTTTGGACAATCCTTTCCAGATATCAGATTTTGTTTTGGTGATCCCTGCTTGAGCGATATCTTTTAAGTAAACATCAATTCCGTTTTTGACACTGACTTCTGTAATTCCATTGCCCATAAAACCTGCACCTACCATTCCTAGGGTGCGCAATTTTCTTTTTGAAGTTGCTACTTTTTTATTACTGGTCATCGAATAGAACAAACTTCTCAAACCAGCACTTTCTGATGTTAATAACAAGCCTTCAAATAATTCTCTTTCTTTTGCATAACCAGCTTTTATCCCATCTTTAAAACCAGTTTCGACACACTCAATAATCGCTGGAACCGCTGGATAGTTTCCTTGTGTCTGTTTGAATGCCATTTCCTTTGCTTTTTTGAAAATGATATTTCTCCCAAAACCAGTTCCTTCCAACATTCTATTGACAAAAGTGTCTTTTCGTTTTGGATAAGATTTGTTTTGTTTCACCATCATCAAAGCAGCATGATATAATTTGTTTGGATCTGTCACTTCATGTACCAATCCCATTTTTTTTGCTTGATAGGCAAAGATGTTTTTTCCAGTCAGCATCATGTCCAATGCTTTTTGAATACCTACTGTCCTTGGCAAACGTTGGGTTCCACCTCCACCAGGTAGAATTCCGATTTTTACTTCAGGCAATGCCATTTTGGTGGTAGGAGAGTTAGATGCGATTCGATAATGACATGCTAAAACGAGTTCCAATCCTAGTCCAACACAATTTCCATGAATAGCAGCTACGACTGGAATTTTAGAATTCTCAATTAAGTCTAACAATTCGTGCCCTTTAACTTGAGTTGGTAAAAAATCTCCTTCTTTTTCTATTTCAAATCCTTTGATATCAGCACCTGCCATGAAATCCTTGAGTTTGGAAATCAATACGATGCCTTTTAAAGTGGTATCTGTCAATACTTTTCGAAAGAGTTCGTCAATCAACCCAATCAAATCTGGGGAGACGATATTAATACCATCTCTTTTATTTTCTATCCAGATAGTTAGGATGTCGTCTTTTTTTTCTAGTTGGAAGAAGTCAGCTTCGTTCATTGTTTTTTGTTAGATTTTTAGAAATTTGGATTTTTTAGCTTTTTAGACACTTCTAGTTTAAATAGAACTTCTAGTTATAATTTGAATGAGCAAGTGTCTAAATATCTAAAAATCCTCCCGCGTTTAAATGGTCATATCGTTTTACGAAGCAACATCGCATGCCCGTGAGCACCTGCTGCGCAAGCCGCCAACAATCCCAACTTCCCGTTCTCATGCGCAAGTCGATTGGCAGTAGTTGTCATCAATCGAGCACCAGTTGCACCAAACGGATGTCCAATAGCCAACGATCCACCCCACAAGTTGAAACGCTCCATTGGAACTTCACCTACTGCTTTTTCTAATCCTAAATGTTCTTTCGCAAATTCATCATCACCCAATGCTTTAATGTTTGCCAAAATTTGTCCAGCAAATGCTTCATGAAATTCAACAACATCAATATCATCAAAAGTGAGCTTGTTTCTTTTAAATAATTTAGCAACAGCGTAAGTAGGTCCTAACAATAATTCTGTATCCAAATCTTGTCCGGTAAAAACAAAGTCAACAATTTCTGCTTTTGGTTGGAAACCCATTTCTAATGCTTTTTCTTCGCTCATCAACAAAACAGCCGCTGCACCATCTGTCAGAAATGAAGAATTTGCAGCTGTTAATGTTCCAAATTTTTTATCAAAAGCAGGTCTCAACTTTGCCACTTTTTCAATAGTTGTTTTTCCTCTAATTCCATCATCCATATTGATCGCAAGAAATTTTGGTGCCATCTCTACACTAGTTACTTCTTTTTTCAAATGCCCATCTTCCCATGCTTTAAATGCTAATTGATGAGAGCGAACTGCAAATGCATCCTGTTCTGCTCGGGTCACTCCAAATCTAGCTGCCATGATATCACAATCTTCACCCATCACTCTGTTCGTAGTATACTCAGCTACTTTTGGTCGGTCTGGTGCAAAATCACTTGGACGTAAGGTGGTGGCAAATTTGATAAACTGGCCAGTTGTTTTTAATCGCTGTGCACCGAATAATTTTTTCTGCATGGTCTTCTTAAAAGTAATCGGTGTATCCGAAGTGTTATCAACACCACCTGCAATTACAATATCCGCTTGTCCACCCATAATCTCCAATGCTGCCGTTGCAATCGCTCTGTTAGCAGAAATGCAAGCTTGTGTTACGGTATGACATGGAGCAGAATTCGGTACACCAGCAGATATAGCAGACTCTCTTGCAACATTAGACGTACGTAAGTTGGAAATGACGGTTCCCATGACAACTTGGTCTATTGCTTTTGGATCAATTCCTGTTTTTGCGAGTAAGCCAGCGATTGCTTCTTTCCCTAATTGGTAAGACATCAGGTCAATGAAAGGTCCGCCTGATTTTAGGAATGGAGTGCGGTTGCCTTCTATTAGAACTACTTTTCTTTGTTTCATTTTTTTAAATTTTTTAGATGGTTTTCTCAACACAAATAGCACTTACTGATTCTTAGTGTCTTACCTTCTTAGTGGTAAAATCACGAATGCTCTTATTGATTCTTAGTGCCTTACCTACTTAGTGGTAAAATCACGTATTCACTTAATGCCTTCCCTTCTTAGTGGTAAATCACGCATAAAATTAAAAAGCATAACCACCATTCTCATAAAAGTACTCAGCAATATCACGACGATACGCTTTCGTATTAATATCATAATCTGGTAACAAAACATTTGTCATCTTTTTCAACCAATATTTCTCTTGACCAGAGGCATAAGCATTGATAGAATCATAAGCTTCCTTACGACAAATATTCAATGCTTCATACAAATAAACTTGCATCGCTTTTTTACGGACCTCGAAATCATTTCCAGTGTGTAATTTGTACAATTCGATTTTTTGAACTTTCAATAAAACAGATTCAGCGACATATGCTTCTCCTAAAATGTTGGCATAGTTCATTACCATCTCTTGTTCGTCAGCTAATTGTTTTTGTAACTGTTGACCTGCTCGACCTGATAATAAAAGGAATAATGTTTTGATGTTTTTGACAATTCGTTCTTCTTGTTTCCAACCCGTCTTACTTTTCATTGGCAACATTTGAGATGCTAAATAACCTGGAATTTTCTTACCAGCACTTACTAGGTCGACTTCTTTTGTTTTTAGGGCACGTTTTGTTAACTCCGCTAGCGACAACATTCGATTGATTTCATTGGTGCCTTCATAGATACGGGTAATACGTGCATCCCGATAACCCATTTCAATACCCATCTCTGCCATGTATCCCATTCCTCCGTGAACTTGCAAACATTCATCAATACAATAGTCTACTGCTTCTGAGCATTTCACTTTTAACAAAGAACATTCAACAGCGTATTCACGGATAGCACCTAGTTTGGATTCATTCTCTGTCTTTCCTTTGCTTAAAAATTCTTCAGTTTTTAAATTAATATTGTGTCCGGTGCGATAGACTGCAGCTTCTGTTGCAAAAGCAAGTACACCCATTTGACCAATCTTGTGTTTGATGGCACCAAATTGTGAAATTGGTTGGTTGAATTGCTCTCTTGTCTGCGCATATTTGACAGATTCTTCAACTGCGATTTTGCAACCACTCATTGTGCTTGCTGCTAATTTAATTCGACCCGTATTTAAAATATTCAAAGCGATTTTGAAACCACCATTTCTTTCTCCTAGTAAATTCTCAACAGGTACTTCACAATTTTCAAAAAAGACAGCGACGGTAGAGGATCCTTTGATTCCTAATTTTTTTTCTTCTGCACCTGTGGTCAATCCTCCGAATTTTCGCTCAACAATAAATGCGGATAAATTTTCATCCTCTTCAATTTTTGCAAACACAATAAATACATCTGCAAAACCGCCATTGGTAATCCACAATTTCTGACCATTGATAATATATTTCGTTTTGTCGGGATTGAAAATTGCTTTTGTTTTTCCAGAATTAGCATCCGATCCAGATGAAGGTTCGGTCAATGCATATGCTGCTTTTAAAGTTCCTGCTGCGATGCCTGGTAAGTATTTTGCTTTTTGTTCTTCAGTGCCGTAATAAACGATTGGCAAAGAGCCAATGGAAACTTGTGCACCTATTGTTGTGGCAAATGAAAATCCATATGCAGTCGCTTCAGAGAATAATAATCCTTCATTAAAATCTAAGTCGATACCACCAAATTTTTCCGCAATACTAACACCACACAATCCTAAGTCTGCTGCTTTTTCAAGGATAGAAATTACTTCTTCTTTATCTTGATGTACATCGAATTCCGCACCACGTGATTTAATTACTTCAAATATTTCTTTTACACAAAATTCCTTGGTTGTCTCAAAAATCATTTGTGCTTCTTCACTCCATTCTTCAGTGATGAAAATATTATCTGGGTTTTCTTCTTTGATTAGAAAGGAGCAACCTGGAGGTGCGATCATGTTTTTTTTGGAAGAGGAAATATCAGTTTTGGGATTTTGAGAGATTGTTTCAGTTTCCATTTCGCGTTGTATTGTTTAGTTGGTTCATTCAAAGATAAAAAGAATAAAGCGTTTCATTGTTTTTTTCTATCTTATGGATTCAATTTTAAAATAAAATTTGCCATGAAAAAATCTAGAAGAAAATTTCTTAAAAATACTTCCAAAGCTGGTTTAGGATTGATGATCGTTCCTAGACATGTCCTAGGAGGTAAAGGATATGTTCCGCCAAGTGATCGGTTGAATATTGCCATTGTTGGAGTTGGTGGACGAGGAGGAAGTCATGTGAAAGCAGTCAAAAAATCTCCGCACCGATTAATTGGACTTTGTGATGTAGATAAAAAAATGGCAGCGGATGCAATGAAGGATAATAAGAAAGTAGATTTCTTTACGGATTGGCGAAAGATGTATGAGGAAAAAGGGAAAGAAATGGATGCTGTGATGATTGCTACGCCAGATCATAATCATGCAACAGTTGGATTGCCAGCCATGAATATGGGAAAGCATGTGTACATTGAAAAACCATTGGCACATAATATTTATGAAGCAAGAATGTTGACGGAAGCGGCGAAGAAAAACAAGATAGTTACGCAGATGGGAAATCAAGGTAGCTCCGGTGAAGGTATCCGTCAAGTTAAGGAATGGATAGATGCCGGAACGATTGGTAAAGTCAAAAAAGTACATGTTTGGACCAATCGTCCAATTTGGCCACAAGGGATACCGACACCAACTGAAAAAGTACCAGTACCAGATACACTTGATTGGAATATGTGGCAAGGTCCTGCGATGGATCGAAATTACAATCCTGCATTTCTTCCTTTCAAATGGAGAGGTTGGTGGGATTATGGAACGGGTGCTTTGGGTGATATGGGTTGCCATTTGTTGGATGTCGTGCACTTTGCGTTAGAATTGCCATACCCAAATGCTGCAGAAGCAAGTGTTGCACAAGTTTATATCGGTGATTTTCATGAAGCGGATTATCAAGATAGTTGTCCACCTGCTTCCAAAGTGCATATTCATTTTCCAGCAACTGATAAAAACGAAAAAATAGAATTAATCTGGTATGACGGCGGTATTACTCCTCCTCGTCCTGAAGAATTAAAAAGTGATGAACCTTTTGGTACATGGGACGGTGGTTGTTTAATGGAAGGAACGGATGGGAAATTAACGTTCGGGGTTTATGGTGAGAATCCTGCATTACTTCCATCAGAAAGAATGAAAGATTTTAAAGCGCCAGATCCAACAATTCCTAGAATTAAGGGAAGTCATTTTGATAGTTGGTTTGATGCGATTGTAAAAGGTGGACCTGCGCCAACTTCTAATTTTAGTTTCTCCGGACCATTGACTGAAATTGTTTTGATGGGAAATTTAGCGATCCGAAGTTTTGAAATGAAAAAATTGAAACCAGGTAAAAAACCAGGTTGGTGGGCACCTTATGATTATCCAGGACGTACTAAGTTGGAATGGGATGGTGTGAAAATGGAGGTTACTAATTTTAAAGCAGCTAATCAGTTTGTGAAGCGGGCGTATCGGAAGGGGTGGGAGATTTAAATATGTTTTAACATATAGAGCACGTGTTCTTGTTTCGTTGGATCCATCCCTGTAACAGCAAGCTGGACGTCCCTTGCCTTTTAAAAAAAGGAAGGGGAGCGCGTCAGACTGTGCGAAAATTCCCAAAGCAAAGAGGTTAGAAACCTTTTGCTCGAATACCGTGTGTGTTACGAGATGAAGGTTTCTAACCTCTCATCTCGAACGAGTATTTTCGCACAGTCTGGCGTGAACGCACAAAATTCATTTCCAACAAAACCTAATTAGCATCTTAAAATGAATAACAAAACAATACTCGGAAGTTTAATTGCACTTGTCATCGGTACAGCATGTTGCTGGGTGCCAATGTTGATTGTATTGTTTGGAGGGACGGTTGGTGCTACAGCAATGGCTTCAGGTCTCAATACAATCAGTATCCCATTCATATTGTTAGGAGTTGGATTGATGTCTTACGGATTTTACAAAACAAAAGAGAAAAACAAACCAATGGAGATAATCCTAGATTCAAAAATTACGTGTCCAGCATGTAGTCATGCAAAAGAAGAAACAATGCCAACCAATGCATGCGCCTATTTCTATGAATGTGAAAATTGTAATGTAGTTTTGAAACCATTGAAAGGAGATTGTTGTGTTTATTGCAGCTATGGGACTGTGAAATGTCCACCAATTCAGGAGGGGAATGCTTGTTGTTAGAAAAAGTCCTGAAAGGACGACATAACTGGCCATTGAATGGTGCAACCGTTCGATCTCAAGCAGAGCCTACTTCTCCTTCAACTTCTTCTTCAAAGCAAACAACTCATCACGATACTGAGCTGCCGTAATAAAATCCAAATCCTTCGCCGCCTTCTTCATCTTTCGTTCTGATTCAGCAATTGTTTTTTCCAACTGCTCACGTGTCATATAGGCGATCACCGGATCTGCTGCAAGACTTGATTCTTCAGGTTCTTGATAGAATTTTTTCTTACCACGGATATCTAGAATAGAACCTTTCGACATGATTTCTTCCCTAGTTTTAGTAATGGTAGTAGGAGTAATGCCATGTTTCTCATTATACTTAATTTGAATCTCACGACGACGATCAGTTTCATCAATTGTTGCTTGCATGGAACCCGTAACCTTATCCGCATAGAAAATTACTTTTCCATTCGAGTTACGAGCAGCACGACCGGCAGTCTGAGTCAATGATCTTTCATTTCTCAAAAAACCTTCTTTGTCAGCATCCAAAATGGCAATCAATGAAACTTCTGGTAAATCCAATCCTTCTCGTAACAAGTTGACTCCGATCAACACATCAAATTCTCCTAAACGTAAATCACGTAATATTTCAACTCGTTCCATCGTGTCAATTTCGGAATGTATATAACGACATTTGACATCTAGTTTGATTAAATAGGCTGATAACTCTTCAGACATTCTTTTTGTCAATGTAGTTACCAAAACCCGTTCATTAGCTTTTATTCTTCCAGCGATTTCATCCAATAAATCGTCAATCTGATTGAGACTCGGACGTACTTCAATCGGAGGATCAAGCAATCCAGTTGGACGAACAATTTGTTCTACAATATCTCCATCGGTTTGTTCCAATTCATAATCAGCAGGAGTGGCACTGACAAATATTAATTGGTTGCAGAGCTTTTCAAATTCAGAAAAATTAAGTGGTCGATTGTCCATAGCAGATGGTAAACGGAAACCGTAACTCACTAAGTTTAATTTCCTCGCACGGTCGCCGCCCCACATTCCTCGTACTTGTGGTATTGTCACATGACTCTCATCAATCACCGTCACATAATCATCAGGAAAATAATCTAACAAACAAAATGGACGGGTACCTGGTTTTCTCCCATCAAAGAATCTAGAGTAGTTTTCAACGCCATTACAATAGCCTAATTCTCTAATCATCTCCAAATCAAAAGTGACTCTTTCCTTGATACGATTCGCTTCTTGTTCTCTACTTTCTTCTAAAAAGTATTTATGTTGTTTGAATAACTCGTCTTCGATATCACGGATGATGTATTTAATTCTATCTTTTGGTGGGATGTATAGATTGGCTGGAAAAATAGCTGCAGCCTCCATCACTTCAATTTTCTTTCCTGAAGAGATTTCTATTCTTTCTATCTTTTCAATTTCATCACCAAAAAATACAACCCGATATCCATAATCAGCATAAGGTAAATTGATATCAACAGAATCTCCTTTTACTCTAAAAGTAGCACGACTAAAATCTGTCTCCGTTCTCGAATATAAGATATCTACTAATTTGAAAAGAAAAGCATTTCTTGGCAATGTCATTCCTTGATACAATCGAATAACGCCTGCTTGAAAATCTTCCGGATTTCCCATTCCATAAATACAGGAAACAGAGGCTACGATAATTACATCTCTTCGACCAGAAAGTAAAGAGGATGTCGCTCGCAGACGAAGCTTGTCAACTTCTTCATTAATCTGTAAGTCTTTTTCAATGTACGTGTCAGAAACGGACATGTATGCTTCTGGTTGATAGTAATCGTAGTAAGAGACGAAATACTCCACTGCATTGTTTGGAAAAAATTCTTTAAACTCTGCATAGAGTTGAGCGGTCAATGTCTTGTTATGTGTAAGTACTAGTGTAGGTCTTTGGACTTGTGCAATAACATTGGCAATAGTAAAAGTTTTTCCTGAACCCGTTACTCCGAGCAGTACTTGAGACTTCTCATTTTTTTCAATTCCCTGGACTAGTAGTTTGATCGCTTCTGGTTGATCACCAGTAGGTTCAAAAGGTGAGTGTAACTCAAACTCCATGTTTAGTATTGTTATGAACAGACGGTTTTAAACAGAGGCAGCTACTGGTTGCTTGACATAATACATGTCCATAGCACCCACATTTTTAGCATTTAATTTCCCTCTATATTCAGTCTGAAAATCGTATTTGATCTTGTTGTAAGTGGCTTCAGAAATATTGACCTGACCTACTTCACATTGTGATTCCATTCTAGAGGCGATGTTGACTGTTTCGCCCCAAATATCGTACGCAAATTTATTGACACCCACAACACCTGCAACAACAGGACCCGTGTGAATACCAATTCTTGCTTCAAAGAATTCTTCTCCTAAGATTTTTTTCCCTCTTTTATAATCTTCTAAAAATTCTTGAATGTCCAATGCAGCTTTGATAATGTCTGTAGGAAAGGTGCTCGAAGTACTCAATCCAGATGCACACATGTATGCATCACCAATGGTTTTGATTTTTTCAATCCCTTTATATTGGCTGATGATGTAGTCAAACCCTTTAAAACAGTAATCTAATTCTTTTACCAACTGTTCCGGAGTTAGTCTGTTAGAAATTTGAGTGAAATTTTTGAAGTCAGAAAATAAAACGGTTACGTTTTCATATTTCTTAGCACTTGCTTTCCCATTTTCTTTTAGCTCCTTGGCAATTTCTGCAGGTAAAATATTTAGCAATAATTCATCAGAACGTTGACGTTCATCTTCAATCAATCTATTTTTTTCTTCTAGTGCTAAGTTGGATTTTTTCTTGGATCTAAATCGAGCAAATAACAACCCCGCTAATCCTAAAATAAAAAGCGCACTCAACCCTAAAATATTTCTTTGGTTATTGGCTTCAGCTAAATCCATTTCTTGCTTTTGCAGTTGTACCTCATTGGCCAATGCTTCTTTTGACATGGATTTCAATTCTTTTTCACTTCGCTTATTTCTTCTTGCGTACGTATCTTTTTGCTCTTCGATTTCTTTCAACTCTTTATCTCTTTCTAATAGTTCCTCCTCGTATTTCTTTTTCTGTTCTTCGAATTTCGCTTTTTCTCTAGCGGATAAATTTTCATCTGGCTTAGATTGTGCAACCGTATTACGAGCCTCATTCAATTCTTTTTCAAGCTTGTTGATGGACTTTCTCATTGCAATATTATCCTTGGTTACCTTGTCCAATCTTTTTTGATCAACTGAACTTGAAGGAGCAGGAGTGGGTGTTGGTTTACTAGGTGTACTGACATTAGAACTAGAAGAACCACTTTTGTTACTAAAATAAGCAATCGCATCTTCTCCCAACTTGATTGCACCACGCTCATTACTTTTCTTCTTGGCGATGGCAATTAGTTTTTGATAATTCGCAGCCACTAAAGCATTACTTCCTGATTTTTTCGCAAAGCCTAAACTTTGATTGAATCGAGATGCAGAAGTTCCCCATTGTCTTTGTTTGAAATATGCTTCACCACCCAGATAAGCTGACTTAGCCATCATGGTATTGTTACCTAATTCGACTGCTAGACGTTGAGCAGTACCAGCATAGGTACCTGCTTTCTTGAAATCGGATTTCAAATATGCTTCTGCAAGTCGATAGTTGAGATCCATTTTTTGAGTATTATTGGTTGCTGATCTCAATTGTTTCAACAGACTACTAGTCGATTGGGACCAAAGTGTCATCGAAATTAAAACAAAAGAAAGTGTCAATAAATGTCTCATTAAATAGATCTGATGTTAGATTACAAATATACGATACTCTACGAATAAATATTAAATTAATATGTGATGTTTAAGTCGTTTGTTTTAATAAACATTAATATAATTAGCTTTGTTTTATCTATATGAATGCTAGCCAAGTCGTTACCATCTCTTTTTTCAAATTTGATAATTTCTCATCCAAATGGTGGGCCTTTACAAAAATGGGCATTCCTCCTTTTAACGTAAAGAAAATTAAGGGGTTGCAATTAATTAAGCAATTAGGTAGTGGCGCTGAAAATGGGTTTTCTATTAAACCGAATTTTGGTGTTTATGGAATCTTAGCAACTTGGGATAATGAAGATTTAGCCAACGCGTTTTTCGAAAAAAATAAGGAATTTGTAAAGTATAAAAATCGCTCGATACAAAATTGGACTGTTTTTATGAAAACTTCTAAAGCTCATGGTGTTTGGTCTGGTGTGACTCCTTTTTTTGAAAACGTCCAATACAATGAAAATGATTTGGTGGGTGTAATCACAAGAGCCACGATTCATAGCAAACATCTTTTTGAATTTTGGAAAGAGGTGCCAACCGTCAGTCAAAGTATTGATAATCGAGCAGGACTTATTTTTTCAATCGGTATCGGAGAGTGGCCCATTTTTATGCAAGCAACTTTTTCTTTATGGGAAAATTCGAAGTTCATGATGGACTATGCTTATAGAAGTGAATATCATCGGGAGGTGGTCAAGAAGACGAGGGAACGGGGTTGGTATAAGGAGGAATTGTTTGCTCGGTTTCGGCCTTATAAGTCTTTGGGGGCTTGGGATGGGATTACGATTTTTAGTGATGAGTTATAAATGATGAGTTATGAGTTGAGTAGGTGATTTATCACTTAGGTACTAAGGAGCACAAAGGTTTTCGTAAATTATAATAACAAGTAAATAAAATTGAAAAGAATCCTTCTTCTTGTATTGGTTTTAAATCTAAATTCTTGTGATTGGAATGCAGAAATTAAGGAAGTTAGCTTGAATCACAAAATTACTGAAATGCAAATTTGGTATGATGAATTTGAACCGAATCCTCTTACTAATAGACCATTTAAAACTACACGAGATAGAGATTGGATGAAAAATAATGCAGCATTTAATTCCAAAATTGATAATAGAATTTCTTGTTTTAGTTTATATCAAGAAGCAAAAAAAATAGAAGCAGGAATATCAATAACAAAAATAGAATCTTGTGAATTTGATAATTTGTATGTTGAGTTTTATACTAGCTCAAATGACACTCTTTGGCTTGGAATAGGCGATGACATAAATGTGATAAATATAAATGGAAGTTGTTTTCAAAACTCTCTTGAAATGATGCAATATTTATATTCAACATCGATGCTAGAAACTATTGATACTTCTAAATTTAATAAAAAATGAATTCGCAATCTGGTACACCTACTCTTTCTGCGAATTCTTTGCGTGTTTTTTCACGTCCTCCTTCTGCGAATTTCTGCGGTTTCTGCGTGAGGAAATTTCACGAACCAAGATCCTATGTGATCTCTGTTTCTATGTGATCTCTGTGGTAAAAATACGAACCCAAGCGAAGCGTAAACTAAGTGTTAAAAAATAAAAAATGGACCTAAATTTCAAAGAATTCGGTGACGGAGACCCAGTAATAATCCTCCACGGACTATTCGGAACCTCCGACAATTGGCAAACATTAGCCAAGCAATTAGCAGATGACTACACCGTGTTTATTATTGATCAACGAAATCACGGAAGATCTCCACACGACTCCGAATTCAATTACCAACTAATGGCAGAAGATCTAGAATATTTCATGAGAGATAAGTGGATAGATGATGCTAGAATTGTTGGACACTCAATGGGTGGAAAAACGGCCATGCAATTCGCACTAAATTATCCTAAAAAAGTAACTCAATTGGCAGTTGTAGATATCGGTGTCCAACAATATGATGGCGGACACGAAGCAATCATTGATGCTTTGTTGAATTTGGATTTGGAAAAAGTGGAAAGTAGAAAAGATGCAGATGCTAAAATTGGTGAGACGATTAAAGAATATGGTGTCCGTCAATTTTTACTGAAAAATTTGACTAGAACAAAAGACGGAAAATATAAATGGAAAATGAATCTGCCAGTCATTCACAGAAATTATCAAAAGATATTGGATGCCATTACCTCCGAAAATACGTTTGAAGGCCCAACTCATTTTATCAAAGGAGAAACCTCAAAATATCTGAATCTAGAAGAAACAGATGATATCAAAAAACTATTTCCAGCAGCCACATTTGAAGAAGTGAAAATGGCTGGACATTGGGTACATGCCGAAGCACCAGAAGAGACACTGCGGATTTTGCGAACATTTTTTGACCAATAACAGTATAACAGTATATGTAAAAGGTCTACTTTTAACCTTTATTTAGGGCTTTACATATTTATTTGGATTGAATATTGGCTACTTTTCAGTTAAATTGTTTTGTATCAAATTTTAGATATCAAAATAGCGTTCAATAAACGGACTATAGAAGAATCATAAACAGATCATAAATCATTTATCCTTATGAAGTTTTTTACTAAAAAATTCACAATCCTTGCTATCGTTTTAATTGGTGCTTTTGCCAGTTACAACTTCGTTGCAGATAACGACAAGTTTTTTGAAATTTCCAAAAACATCGAAATTTTTGCCAACCTATATAAAGAGCTCAACACCTATTATGTGGATGAGGTCGATCCAGCAAGTCTGATGCGTATCGGATTAGATGCGATGTTGGAATCATTAGATCCTTACACCAACTATATTTCTGAATCTGAAATCGAAGGTTACCGATACATGACAGAAGGAAAGTATAATGGGATAGGTGCCATGATTAAAAGCTCAGGTGATAACATTATGATTGCAGAACCTTATGAAGGTAGTCCAGCTGATAAAGCAGGATTGAAAGCAGGAGATGTCATTATTGCTGTCGATGGAAAAATAACAGCTGGGAAAAAACGAGAAGATGTCAATGAGATATTGAAAGGATATCCTGGAACAGAAGTGGTGTTGACGATCCAACGTCCTGGAGAAAGTAAAGACAAAAAAATAACGTTGACACGTGATGAAGTGAAAGTGCCAAATGTGCCTTACTCAGGTATGGTATCGGATGAGGTAGGGTATGTTGCATTGACGACGTTTACAAGAAATGCTGGAAAAAATGTTGCAGATGCCTTGTCCAATCTAAAAAAGGAAAATCCTTCAATGAAAGGAATCATCTTCGATCTTCGTGGAAACGGAGGTGGATTGTTGACAGAGGCAGTAAACGTATCCAACGTATTTGTCCCAAAAGGAGAAATGATCGTTTCTACATTGGGTAAAGTAAAAGAATGGGATCGTAGTTTTAAAACATTGAATGCACCAGTTGATGAAGAAATTCAGTTGGCGGTTTTGATAGATAAAAATTCTGCTTCTGCTTCTGAAATTGTTTCTGGAGTCTTGCAAGATTTGGATAGAGGTGTTTTGATTGGTCAACGTTCTTATGGAAAAGGATTGGTACAAAACACACGGGATGTTGGATACAACTCTAAAGTGAAATTGACTACTGCCAAATATTACATTCCTAGTGGTAGATGTATCCAAGGTGTTTCTTACAAAGATGGGGAGCCTGTTGATATTCCAGATGAAAAAAGAACTGCTTTCAAAACTAGAAATGGAAGAAAAGTGCTTGATGGTGGTGGTGTGAAACCTGACATTAATTTAGATAAGAATTGGGACGATAGTGTTATAAAAGGATTGTTGGACAAGGATATGATTTTTAATTTTGCAACGCAATATGTATTGAAAAATCCTACCGCTGCTTCTATAGACGATGTCAACTTTACAGATTATGATAGCTTCCTTTCATTTTTGAATAGGGAAAAATTCGTTTACCAAACGAAAAGTGAAAAGGAATTGAAGCAATTAAAGAAGACCGCAAAGGCTGAAAAAATTGAAGATAAATTAAACATCGATTTCAAATCTATCGAAGACAAAATCGCAGCTGTCAAAAAAGCGGAGTTGACTTCGTACAAAGAAGATATTTTGAATCTAATTGAGAAAGAAATTGCAGGTCGTTATTTCTACCAAAAAGGAAAATTACAAATGGGACTGAAAAACGATAAGGAAATTAAAGAAGCTGTGAAGTTGTTTGATAATCCTACAAAATATAAGCAGTTGCTTAAAAATTAAATGAACGTTTTTGAAGGAAAAAGCCGTTTCGATTTTGTCGGAACGGCTTTTTTATTTTCGGATAATTTAAAAGCACTTCTTGAATACTTGAAATTATATTGTTTTATAACAAAATATAGGTATATTTGGATCGAGCGTGTTATATTTTATTTGATTATTTCACATTTTAAATATACACTATATGACTACGTATAAAGTACTTCATTTCTTTAAGACTACAAGTCTTTCTTTCTTTCTTTCTTTCTTTTAAATAGTGTGTTTGCACAAGTTGTGGATATAGGAGCTACTCAAATTGGTGGTTTAGGAAATCCGCAAAATATCGAACCGATTTTTAACATTGTAAACACTCCTGGGAATATAACTGCAGCTGAAGCTGCTTTTGTAGCCAGAGTAGCAGGAAATGATGTATCACATCGGCGATCATTTGTTTCTTTTGGAAACTTCAATATCGAAAAAAATGCATTTGGGTTTAAAAATCCTTTATCGAACAAAATTCATCAAGCTGAAGCTACAAGAATTCAGTATGAGGATGAAAACAATTTTAGTTGGTCAGGTAAACTTGCTGAAGAAGGGTCGTTTTTTACATTAATTAGGAACCCAGGTGGCACCATAGGGATGATAAAAGATGGTAATAGGTTTTATTTTATTCATCCTGTGGCACCTGAAATTAGTGTTTTCACATTTGTAAAAAATGAAGCTTCCGCAGAAATAGAGTGCGGTGCTTCACATAGCAGTACTTCTAATTCTTCAATGGGCTTTTGCGACGAAGATTTATGTCATGAAACAATCGACGCACTAATGGTTTGGACACCAGGTGCGCTGGAATTTCTAAATGGCGTTGGTAACCCTTTTATTCAATGGCTTTACGTCTTAATTGGTAGAGAATCAATCAATCAAGCATTTCACAATAGTTCTATTGCTGGTGAAATTCGTTTCCAAAGTACAAATTTTGATTTTCCTCTTTCTGCAGATATTGCTTTTGATATTAACTCCTTAGTTTTAGATCCAGATATTATTGCTTTAAGAAATCAGCACAGTGCCGATATTGTTATATTAATGACAGACCAAGTTTACTTTAATGCTGCGACTGGTAATCAAATATTTGGAGCAGTTCCTTCGATTGGTCCAATTCAAAATCAAGCATTTGCAATAGTTGAGGTTCCATTTTTGATGTTACCACGGTGGACATTAGCCCATGAGGTTGGACATTTATTAGGCGCAAGACACAATCGTCAATCAAATGGAGGAAATGATAATACGAACATTTGCTCACATGCTTGGCGTTTTACGGACGATGATGGAGAGGAAAGAAGAGGAATTTTAGCCGCTCTAGGTGATGAAGTTAATGGAAGAGAACTTTTTTATTCAAATCCTTCTCGGACTTTCAATGGGGCTCCAACTGGAACAGAAGATAATAACAATGCCGGAAGAATTATTAGCTCTGTGTGCGCTGTAAACGATTTTAGGCCAAATGCGTTCATGACTGCTAGGATAGAGGGTTCTCCCAAAATGTGTACCTGTTTAACAAATCCATTAGGTACTTTTTACTTTGATTTTAGAGAATATGCTGCAATTGCAGAAGGAGGAATTTTGGATGGAGGGCCACCACCTTACATCTTTCAGTGGTTTAAGAGTTTTGATGGTATTAATCTTGTACAATGGTTAGGAAATGGTCCCAATATTTCATTTGATCCAAATCCTATTCAAAATTGTGATGAGTTTTATTTGCATTTAAGAGTTACATCAACTGTTGATGGAAGACAATTAAATGATGTAATGAGAATTAATACATATGATTGCCCAGAATGTGATAATTGGGATGCTTGTTTTAATCGCCCTGATATTAATGTAGATACTAGGGAAGCCAATATTAAGAATCAAAATCCTGTAATAGTTGCGGAATTCAATGATGATTTATTTCTAAGTCCCAACCCTGCAAATGAGGAGATCGTTATATCTTATAAAGTTAGAATGGAAGAACGAGTAAAAACATATATTAGTGATTCTACTGGTAAAGTAGTTTCTATCGTAAATGATAGTCCAATTAAATCAGGAGAGTATGTGGATATAGTCAACATTGATGCGTTGCCAAAAGGGATTTATATTTTAGTTCAGGAAAAAGGGAATAAAATTCTTACGCAAAAATTCATCAAATTATGAAAATACTATACCCAACTATATTTTTCCTTTTGTTAGTCTTTTCTTGTAAAAAGAAAGACGAACCGACCGTCCCAATTTACGAAGCGGGTGCTGCAGTCTATGGATTTGCATCGGGCAAAAAAAATGGCTTTGACTTTGAGGCATCCTGTATTGCAGGGACTAGTGATTCGTTAGGTTATTACTATTTGGGATTTGGTACAGTTTCAAGTGAAGGGTTCTCGAGAGAAAGTATTTATTTTCAATATATTACTTCAACTGTACAAAATTATCAACCCAAGATGGTGATCTTAGGCAGTATAAATCCTTTTTACGAGAATGTCCGTGCTTCTTATGGCACCCAAACTGATGATGGAGATGTGCAAGAAGATTATTACGTACTGGATGAATCAGCAGAAGGGAATTTTTTAAATATCACAAAGATGGATACTGTTGAAAATAAAGTCGAAGGTGTATTTACGATTCATATGATGCTTATGCCAGGTGAGGAGCTTGTAAATCCAGACAACCCCTTGAATGTTACT
>CALDGQ010000127.1 GCA_937941765.1 uncultured Saprospiraceae bacterium | reverse complement strand
ATTAAATATGTCTATTATGAGCAGCATTGCAATCAACATTCATAGGAATAACGGAAGTGACTCAATACTTAATAGCCAAATAAAATGTTGTTGCGATATCCGAGCAACATTGAATATGATTAGAACTTAACAGTCCTGCCGTCAACCGTTCCCCGTCGACCGGTTAAAACTACAACTCGTAATTCGGGCTATAGTTTCCTTTATTATAAAAGTCTTGAATAATTTTCACAACCTCATCGATGTCATCTGTGATTGGTATTAAGTCCAAATCTTTTTCAGAAATATTTCCTTCTCCGAGCATTGTTGTTTTGATCCAATCTTTCATACCACCCCAGAATTTATTTCCAAAAAGGATAACAGGAACTGGTGTAATTTTTTTGGTTTGAATCAAAGTTAATACTTCAAATAATTCATCAAGTGTACCGAAACCACCTGGCATCACGACGAAAGCTTGTGCATATTTTACAAACATAACTTTACGCACGAAGAAATAACGGTGATTCAAATTGTGTTCAGGATCGATGTATTGATTATGGCTTTGCTCAAAAGGTAGATCGATATTTAAACCAACAGAAACTCCGTTGGCAAGAGAGCAACCTTTATTTCCAGCTTCCATAATTCCAGGACCACCACCTGTGATGATTCCGTATCCTTCATTGGTCAGACGTTTTGCAATTGCAACTGCTTGTTCGTAGTAAAATTCACCTGGCTTAGTTCTAGCAGATCCGAAAATAGAGATACAAGGATCGATACGATTCATCGTTTCAAAACCTTCTACGAATTCCGAAATCACTTTAAAAAGTGTCCATGAATTTTCTCCTTTATTAGTTGTCCATTGCTTTTTAGCCTTATTGGCAACCACATCATTATTGTCTTTTTCGCTGCTCATATTTTAGTATTGTTAAATTTCTTAAATAGTATTTTTCATACAAAAAGCCCGTCAAAATTTGACGGGCTTCTGCGATATTATGATTTTTTCTTTTAATATTCAAATAAAGAAGGACGCAAAGTGAAATCGTCTTATATTATAACACTTCCCAATCTATTATGTCCCACTTAAGGTAGAATCGAATGGCATTACAAATTTAAAAACATCATCTTCAGAGATCTTTTCGCCTCCTAAAATAATCAGTCTTTCGACTACATTTCTGAGTTCACGAATATTTCCAGTCCACTGTAAATTTTTCATAGCTTTCAAAGCTGGAGCTGTAAATTCTCTTACTGGAGCACCTGTTTCGCCAGCAATCATTGCTGCAAAATGCTTCACCAATAAAGGAATATCTTCTGCTCTTTCATTCAATGGTGGTACATGAATAATGATAACCGCCAATCTATGATATAAATCCTCACGGAATCTTCCTTCCGCAATTTTCTTTTTCAAATCTTTGTTTGTTGCCGCCAATACTCTTACGTCAACTCGGATTTCTTTTTCTCCACCTACTCTTGTGATTTTATTTTCTTGCAATGCACGTAATACTTTTGCTTGTGCATCCATACTCATGTCACCGATTTCATCCAAGAAAATAGTCCCACCATTTGCTTGTTCAAATTTCCCGATACGTTGTTTATGAGCGGAAGTAAATGAACCTTTTTCGTGTCCAAACAATTCGCTTTCGATCAACTCAGAAGGGATGGCAGCACAATTGACTTCGATAATCGACTTATCAGAACGATTACTTTTGGTGTGCAACCAACGAGCCACTAATTCTTTACCAGTACCATTAGATCCAGTAATCAATACACGTGCTTCTGTTGGAGCAACCTGATCGATCATGCCTTTGATACGTTGAATAGATTCTGATTCACCGACAATCTGTTCTGTCTTCTTTTTACTAACTCGTTTCTTAAGTGTCTTAGTTTCAGTAATTAGATTAGAACGGTCCATTGCATTACGAACCGTAATCAATAATCTGTTCAAATCTGGTGGTTTTGCGATAAAGTCAAAAGCACCTTTTCTAACTGCGTCTACTGCGATGTCAATAGTACCGTGACCAGATATCATGATAACGGGCAAAAATGGATCGAACGACTGGATTCTTTCGAGTGTATCCATTCCATCCATTTTTGGCATTTTGATATCCATGACCACTACATCGTACTTATCTTTTTTAAGTTTGACCATACAGTCGAGACCATCTGCAGCTTCATCAACGTGATACTTTTCAAATTCAAGAATATCTCTTAGAGATTTTCTGATCGCGTTTTCATCATCTACAACAAGGATTTTAGCCATATTAGTAATCGGTTTATAATTTGGTTTACAAAATAGATCGTAAGTTAGGGTTTACGAACTTTATATATTATTTGTTACTTGTATCTCAAATTAAGATACAGATAAGTGATATGTTTTGTTTATGCTGTTCTGAACGAGTTATAATATATGACTTTTTGTAATAACAAACAAATCTAAATTTTACCGTTCCCTAATTGCCTGACCGCCAACCACGACATCAAACCGGTGCTTAATTCCAAACTACTTTCATCGATATTAAAAGTGTTGGTATGGACTGGACTGGTGATTCCTTTCTTCTTATTTCCTGTACCAAGTCGATAAAAACAAGCAGGAATTTTTTGAGAATAATAAGCGAAATCTTCGGCAGTCATACGGATTGGCAAGTCCACCACATTTTTCTTTCCCATAAATTCAATGGCGTGATTACGAGTCGCTTTTGTTAAATCTTCATTGTTGAAAAGCACTGGATATCCTTTTACAATATTCAATTTACACTTACCTCCCAAGCTTTTGGCCACACCATGTGCAACTTCTATCAGTAATTTATGAGCTTTTTTACGCCATTTTTCATCCATCGTTCTAAAAGTGCCTTCCAATTTGACCTCATTAGGAATTACATTCGTTGAGCCTCCAGTAGAATTTATTTTTCCAAAAGTGATAACGGTAGGCGTAATTGGATTGGCACGACGACTGATGATTTGCTGTAGTGCCATAATAATATGAGAAGAAATAACTATTGGGTCTATACAATCCATTGGTAAAGCTCCGTGCCCTCCTCTACCCGTTACGGTCATGTATAACTCATCCGCCGAGGCCATATAATTTCCAGCTCGTATTCCAATCTTACCCGCTTCTAAAGGTGGGTGAACATGTTGTCCTAAGATGTGATGGGTGTTCGGATTTTTCAAAACACCTTCTTTAATCATAATAGATGCACCACCTGGTAAACGTTCCTCAGCAGGTTGAAAAATTAATTTAATCGTTCCAGAAAACCGATCTTTTAGCTCATTTAATATTTTCGCAGTGCCTAACAAGGAAGCGGTGTGCACGTCATGACCACATGCATGCATGATACCTGGGTTTTTAGATTTATAAGATACTTTGTTGGCTTCTAAAATGGGCAACGCATCAATATCTGCTCTTAAAGCGAGAACTTTTTTACCGGCATCTTTTCCTTTGATGATTCCTACCACTCCATTGTCGGCGATCCCATGCTTGTGTGGAATTTTTAGTTCGGCCAATTTCTTTTTGATATAATGACCTGTCTTTTTTTCTTGGAAGGACAATTCAGGGTGCTGATGAAGATGTCTTCTGATATCAACTGTTTCCTTATGATACTTACGTGCACGTTTTTTAATTTCATCTAAAATCATAATCAGCTTATTTTCTTCCTAAGTTTTTAATTCCTTTTAAAATAATTTCTAGGTCTTTGCTTACTTGATAATCTTTAGCGTACAAGAAATCCAATCGATGAGCAGTATGTTCTTTTACATACTTAATTCGTAATATATCTAAAGAAGTGAGTACGCCTTTTTTTATTATTGGCAAATTGTCACTGTCCATTTTATATCCAACCCATGATTTCTTTCCGGTCAATACTTGGAAAATGTTGCTAATAAAATTTCTTTTTTCTTGTACGAAGAAAATGAGGATTGGTGACAACAATAAAATTAACAATGAACTTACAATATCTAAAATCCGTTTATTCCTTTTATTTTCTAAATTGGCAATGTTGAATTGAATGTCGATAGTATACAATTCACCTGCTGTATTTTTGGATGAGCTACCTATGATACTCAAACTTTCTTCAGGAACAATTCGGTATTCCACATTAGGACCTAGTTTCGTCATCCACTTCATGATATCTTGTGAGCTCAAATCTTCTCCGCAAAATATGATTTCATTGACTTTATAAATTTGTACAATTTCATCTAAATATTCAACATTGCTGAGATAAATCGAGGTATCCTCAATGTGTTTGGGAGACACCGTTCCAATAATATTTTTGTGAACTTGTGCTTGTTGAATTAAGTTTTGTACGCGAACACTTTCTTTAATGGATCCAACCAATATCAAATTTTTGATCTTTTCTCGACCGATACTAAAATTCTTATACTTGAAAAAGTGAATTAAAGTACGGACAAACATCGTTGAGAAGATTGTCCAAATAGCTCCTAAAATAATCACAGCCCGAGATGGTCGATGCGCTAAATCTAGAAACCCATAAATTGCTGCAAGAAATAATGTACCCAGCAGGACTCCTTTACTCAATTTGCGCAAGTTGCTATATTCAGAATAATTGCCTGCAAAGAAAATGGAACCTATCCAAATCAACGTGTACAACGGAATATTAAAATAAGTAAAGGAAGGTAAATAATAATTGGGATCGTTGAAATAATGGGTCGCCCAGAAATCCTTGACCAAGTACAATCCTAAAAATATCACAACGATATCCAACAAAGGCAATGCTAATTTTTTAAATAAATTAGAAAACATCGTAACGATTGCTCGAAAATAAATCCCTATTTGTAACAATACAATATAAAGTGCTGCTTGTTCTCCTTTGAAATGCGTTTTTGCGAAAATAATCATGGCATTATAAAACGTACGCACGTAATTCAAACTTCCTTTTTTGGTACTCTCCCCTTTGTAATGGATTATTGTAGTGTCGGCAAAATAATAGTTTTGATATCCTGCTTTAATAATTCGATAGGACAAATCAATATCTTCTCCATACATAAAGTATTTTTCGTCTAACAATCCAATTTCATCCAAGACAGATTTCCGCAACATCATAAATGCTCCAGAAAGTACATCTACTTCATTCGTTTCATCTTTACTTAAAAAACCTAGATGATAACGATTGAAAGTTTTTGATTTAGGAAAAATTTTAGAGAGACCAAACGTTTTACAAAATGCAACAAATGGAGAAGGCAAACCTCTTTTTGATTCTGGCAAGAAGCGTCCGGAACCATCAATCATCTTTACACCTAATCCACCACTTTTTGGATGTGCATCCATGAAATCGATACATTTTGAAAAAGTATCTTCTTCTACAACGGTATCTGGATTTAGTAATAAAACATATTCTCCGTTTGCAACACGGATGGCTTGATTGTTTGCAGTTGAAAAACCGACATTTTCTTTATTGGCAATTAATTTTACTTCAGGAAATTTTTTGTGGATCATGTCCACAGATTCATCAGATGAATCATTGTCAACAACAAATGTTTCAACAGCTAAACCTTTTGAAGCTTTTCGTACAGAAAGTAGTGCTTGCTCTAAAAAGTACTTGACATTAAAATTTACAATTATAAT
Source organism: uncultured Saprospiraceae bacterium (assembly GCA_937941765.1). Taxonomy (GTDB): domain Bacteria; phylum Bacteroidota; class Bacteroidia; order Chitinophagales; family Saprospiraceae; genus CALDGQ01. The sequence goes on along the minus strand of CALDGQ010000127.1, from coordinate 8,997 downwards.
GGAAAGCTTCATTAATACCATTTATGTTTCAGCATATCACTTATATTTGGACAATCGCTTTGGAGTACTTCGTAAATATAAATGGTATAATCGATTTCTTTTCCCATCCTATTTTTTATCATTGTTGGAATAAGGGATACGACCTACAATAGATCTTCCAAGTGTCACTTCATCAGCATATTCTAATTCACCACCAAAAGAAATTCCTCTTGCAAGTGTACTAACGTTAACGGTTGGATCAGTTATTTTTTTTGAGATATAATAGATGGTGGTGTCGCCATCAATTGTTGGACTTACCGCCATAATCAACTCTTTGATATTTTCTTTTGCAATTCTATCAATTAACGAATCAATATTTAGCTCTCCCGGTCCTACTCCATCCAGCGGAGATATAACGCCTCCAAGGACATGATAGCGTCCACGGAATTGTCCAGTCTCTTCGATTGCCATCACATCTCGAATAGTTTCGACAACACAAAGCGTATGTTTTTTTCTAAGCGCATTGGTGCATATAGAACAAGTCTTTGTATCAGAAATATTGTGGCATTTATCACATTCTTTGATATTGGCTTTTAATTCAAGTATGGCTTCCGCGATTTCTTTTGTAGCATCTTCATCTTGCTTTAACAAGTGAAGTACGTATCGTAATGCTGATTTTTTTCCAACTCCTGGTAAGCTTGAAAAACCATCAACTGCACGCTCGATCAACTTAGAGGAAAAATTCATTTTGTTTCAATTAAAAACTGTATTAGAAGATTCAATTTTTTATTACTGGTATATACCAAAAGAGCATAAATTATTGCATTTTTGTACTCAGCGATATATAACGTATTTTCAATATTTATCAGATAAATATTAGATACGATTCAAAAATAATACAATTAAACGATTTCATTATGGCAGAAGTAATTAGAATGCCCCGTATGAGTGACACAATGGAAGAAGGAAACCTAGTTGGTTGGCTAAAAAAGGTCGGTGATGAGGTAGAACCTGGTGATGTGTTAGCAGAAGTTGAAACAGATAAAGCAACAATGGAGCTAGAAAGCTATCATGAAGGTGTTTTACTTTATATTGGTGTAAAAGAAGGTTCGGTACCTGTAAATGGCATTCTTGCAATTATTGGGGAAGCTGGAGAAGATTATAAAGAAGCGCTGGCAAGTGCTCAAGCTGACAATCCTGCTGGTGCATCCGCTCCTGCTAAAGAAACTGCTGCTGAGCCTGTAGTCGCTGCTACAACTCCAACGACACAAGCTAGTGCTCCGGTTGTTGTTCATGATCCAAATGAAAGATTAAAAGTATCTCCATTGGCTAAAAGTATGGCTGAACAATCTGGAATCAATTTGCACACGGTAAAAGGTTCGGGTGATAATGGCAGAATTATAAAAAGAGATATTGAAGCAATGATGAAAGGTGGAGGAAATGTTTCTGCACCAGCGAGCACGCATACGGCTGCCTCTAGTACAACTGTAAAGAAAGCACCGATGACCACTACTTATGCGAGTGCTGGTTCTGAAGAAATTCCAGTTTCTCAAATGAGAAAAGTAATTGCTAGAAGACTGGGAGAAAGTAAATTTACGTCGCCACATTTTTATTTGACTGTTGAAATCAATATGGGCAATGCAATTGCAGCTCGTAAGAGCATGAATGAAGTGGCAGATACTAAGATTTCATTCAATGACATTGTTGTCAAATCTTGTGCAATGGCATTACAAAAACATCCTAACATCAATTCTTCATGGTTAGGTGATAAAATTAGAATCAATAAAGATATAAATATTGGAGTTGCAGTTGCGGTCCCTGATGGCTTAATGGTTCCTGTAATTAAACAAACTAATTACAAATCATTGACAACCATCAATTATGAAGTCAAACAACTCGCAGGTAAGGCAAGAGATAAGAAATTGCAACCGGACGAGATGCAAGGGAATACTTTTACGATTTCGAATTTAGGGATGATGGGAGTTGAAGAATTTACCGCAATCATCAATCCACCAGATGCTTGTATTTTAGCAGTCGGTGGAATTATTGAAAAGCCAATTGTTGTAAATGGAGAAATCAAAGTTGGTAAGATGATGAAAGTAACTTTATCATGTGATCATAGAATAGTGGATGGTGCAATGGGAGCTGAATTTTTGAAGACCTTAAAAGGAATCTTGCAAGATCCAGTTAGAATGTTGATTTAAATTATACGACAAAACAAAAAACTATATTTGGGTTATCATTGAAAAGTGATAACCCATTTTTTTAATCTCTCATCTTTTATAAAAATCTCTCTGAGGGCTTCGAGAACTTATAAAAAAGGAATGAAAGATTATTAAAAGAATGTTTTTAAAAAACGGGAAGCCCTCAGAGAGATATCAAGCTAATTGTTTTCACCACTACATTTCAACCCATTTTTGATTATGTTGAGAACTAATCTGAAGAAAATTAAGTTTGGTTAATAGTAAAAGATAAATCATGAAAAAGACAATTGTACTTGGGGCCTCTACAAATCCAACGAGATACTCCTATAAAGCAACCTCAAAGCTTAAAGCTGCCAAACATGAAGTAATACCAGTCGGAATAAAAAAGGGCGAAATAGAAGGAATTACTATTGAAAATGGAACCCCAGATCTTGAAGGTGTTGATACGGTCACTTTATATTTAGGTCCACCCAGACAAGCTCAGTATTATGATTACCTCTTGTCATTAAAACCAAAGCGAATCATTTTTAATCCAGGAACTGAAAATCCTGAGTTGATGAAATTGGCGGAAGAAAATGGGATTGAAGCGGAAGTGGCTTGTACTTTGGTGTTGTTGTCGTTAGGGAATTATTAAGGTTCCGGCGATCTTTAGTCGCCGATTGAGAAGTATGTATGTGCTAGCATTCTTTCTTTAGCACCAACTAAATTTAAAGAGGATACTGGGTTCTCCTCATTTTGCATGTAATAGAGTTGTTAAAAGAAAGGCGACTGAAGTCGCCTGAACAAAAACCCAACAAAGAAAAAAGGTGGTTCCGATTGCTCGGAACCACCTTTTAATATTAGTAGTAGATAAAAATCTTTCGACTAGTATCCAGCTTCTTTGTTACCTGAGTAGTTAGAAGATCCTCCGCCTGAAGAAACTCCAGAACCTCCGCCACCGTTGCAACCTTTTCCAGCTCTAGTTACTCCACATCCAGGAGCACCCATGTTAGATTCAGAAGTAGCAACTCTAAATTCTACACGACGGTTCATTAAGTTAGCAGCATCTGTAGCAACTAAGTTAGTATTTTCTCCACCCCATCTTACGATGAAACGACTTCTGTCAATTCCGTACTTAGAAGCAATGTGATCTACAGCAGTAGTTGCACGATTGTAAGAAAGTACGTCATTGTAACAGTTACCTGATCTTCTATCCGTGTGACCTTCAGCAACAACTCTTAAACCTGGGTTTAATTTCATTACCTGAGCAACATGGTGTAATTTACCATATTCAGTACTCTTGATAGAACAGTAATCGTTATCAAAGTGAATCATAGGTAAGAACCAATCTGCAGCAGCAGGAGCAGCAACAGCTGTAGGGAACTTAATCTGAGAAATCTTTTGGTCAACGATACGGTTAACGTCAGACTCATTGATATAATCCGGTTCTGGAACATCAGCAACACCATCAGAGTCAACTTTGTAACCTGGAGGAGAGTAGATTTCCTTATCACGGCAATCAGCAAGACCGTCACCATCTGAATCCAATGTTACACCTCTTGTATCAACAGGGCAACCGTTTTCAGTATCTTTTTCTTGATCTAACATATCGATAATACCATCTTCGTCCGTATCTGTCAAATCCAATTTTGGACGAGACTTCACTTCAGCGATATCTTCACCTAACAAGTCAAGAGGAGATACCCACCATAATGGCTCAGACTTTTCGTCTTTGTCACCAAGGTTGATGTTCAAACGAATGTTTGAGTAGTTGATCAAATCTTTAAATTGAGTCAAATCGTAAATGTTTCTCCAACGGTATCCGTCCAACAAATCACCTTCGTTACCGAAAGTCAAAGTTGTCATGTTTTCGAAACCTAAGTTGAAACGAGGTGTAATTCTGAATGAGAATCCAGCACCAACAGTTCCTTCTGCGTTGAACTGACGTTCAGCTTCATCTTCACTAGTGTTACCAGAACGACGTCCTTTAGCAACTTCTGCTCTAGTTTCATAATCTCCATCAAGGATATTCTTGATATTAGAAGTAACAGTTTTTCTGTCTTCTCTTGAAATGTATGGATTTAAACCATCATCAACACTATTGAAGTTGTGAGGTACTCCTTCAGCATTAGTCATATCCATGAACGTTTCATAGAAGTTAACACCAGGACCTGCAAATACATACCAATTTACTTTTCTAACTTGGCTTTTGAAATTGAAACTGTTTAAGCTCCAAACTCCAAGACCTTTAAGAGAAGCATACTTCATCTTGTAATTGTGATACCATTCCCTTCCAGCTTCACCATATCCAGCTTCTCTTAGGACATAATTTGCAGTACCAGGACTAATAGAAGAACCTCCAGTATTTCTAGGTTCTATACCAAATGCGTTACCGATCATACCTTCCACACGAATAGACCAAGCATAATCTAGGGCTCTACGTACGTGAAGACCGACGCCCCATCCTGGCTTTGGGTTAATATCCCCAGTAACCATGAAGTGACCACCGTGGAGACCTATCTCCCACATGTGTTTAGGCTGAGCATTGATTTTTAGATTTCTGAACCCTGAATCGTCCTGAGCAAAGCTCGTATTGACGATGAACAGTCCACAAACCAACGCGACTAATAAATAAATTTTCCTTGTCATAGGGTATTTTACTTTGAATGATTAAATAATAGGTGATCTTACAACATTAACATATTAAATATAATATAATACATAAGTAGCACAAATGTATTACTTTTTTTAAAGCCTTCAAATAAATGAATTTATTTTTTAGATGTATAATATATATGCATATATGTGACATCACAAAATTCATATAAAAGTATAATATAATTCGTTTGAAACAAAAGAAAGAAAATAAATTATTATAACTTCTAATCTGTTTAACGCTCTATATGATGCAATTGTAGATACAATTACATCATTTTTATCATATTATAGCATAAATATTAAAAATTTGATGTCACAGAAATAAAAAACGCGATGAAATTGCCATCGAATTTAGTTGACATCAATGAGAAGAAATGTATTCCTTAGTGTACATATATCCTCTTAGTAATAGCTTTACGCAAAAATTTTACCAATTACATTACAGATAGATGTTTACGAGATGTAATGTATAGAGTTTCAAATTATTAACAATTAATAAATTTTAATTTGAGAATGTCTCTTGCAAGCAATTACAAATACTAAAATTACATAATATATCGTGACGAAATAAGAAATACTAAACAAGTGGATGAAAAATGTTAAACTTCGCTTATTTTACAATTCATTACTTTTGAGAACAAACATTGAGAAAACATGCTGCAAAACTGGCTTAGTCCTATTAAGAATCCGATCCTGACGGATGAAAGTAACTACAAGAGTTATCAGTTTAGAAACTGTATTAAAACCTATATCGATGTAATACCCAATTTGGAAGATTGTAAAATTGCTATTATCGGTATAGAGGAAGAAGAAGCGAATAGTGTGAGAGCTGTTTTGTATCAAACCAATCATGCTTTTGAGGAAAAAGTAATTGCTGATCTCGGAAATATTCGGAAAAAAGACCATTCTTTTATCATTCCTGTCATTGAAGAGTTGTTGAATAGCAATATCATACCAATTTTGATTGGCCAAAAAGTAGATTATACGTACGCGCAATATCAGGCTTATCACTCTCAAAAAAAATTAACGAACTTAATTTTAGTTGATGAAAAAATTAGATATCCGGAAGATCCAGATGGCATTAGCAATCATATAGAAAGTATTCTGGAGACGCCTCGATCACATCTTTTTAATATGGGAATTGTTGGTTATCAAAGTCATTATACCTCTTCTGACATATTGAAATACTTCGATCACCGTAGTTTTGAGTATTTAAGATTAGGAAGAATTAAAAGTGATATTGAAGAGGTTGAACCGCTGATTCGAGATGCGGATCTTTTAAGTTTCAATATCGCAGCGATAAAATCTGCAGATGCACCTGGTCAATTGCTCCCCTCTCCTAGTGGGTTTTTCTCTGAGGAAGCCTGTCAAATTTGTAGATATGCAGGAATGAGCGACAAACTTAGTTCTATTGGATTTTATGGTTTCGTAGATTCTTTAGACCGATTAAATCAGACGGCACATGTTGTTTCTCAAATGGTCTGGTATTTTATTGAAGGATTTTTTAGTCGAACCAATGATTATCCAATTCGAACAGATGGAATGATCCAATATGTAGTTGACTGGAAATCGCAAGAATATCAAGTTACTTTTTTGAAAAGTATGAGATCAGGTCGTTGGTGGATGAAAATTCCAATAGATTCTAAAGAAGAGAAACAAAGACATGAATTAATACCCTGTTCTTATAATGATTATATACAAGCAAGTAAGGAAGATTTTCCCGAAAGACTATTTAATGCTTATCGAAGGTTTATAGATTAGGTCAATATTTTTTCTAACTGTATTCCTCTAGAACCTTTAATTAGAATGGTTGTGTTATCAAATTGCTGTTGATCAAACCAACTTTTACAATCTTGAAAATTTTTGAAGTGAAGAAAATCAGGATGTGCTGTTAATTTAAATTCAGAACCAACTAGCGCTACTTTGTTTATTCCAAATTGCTTTAACTGATTTACAATATCTTGATGGGCTTTTTCAGAAACAGGACCTAATTCTAACATATCTCCTACGATAGCAACTTTGTTATTGGATGCTTCTTCACTCAAATATTCAATTGCATTTTTCATACTAGTTGGATTGGCATTGTAAGCATCTAAAATAATTTTATTGGTTCCAACATTTATTATCTGAGAACGATTGTTTGAAGGCGCATAATTTTCTATTCCTTTTTTTATTTTTTCACCTGGCACTTTAAAATACTTACCCAAAGAAACAGCTGTCATTATATTGTTAAAATTATATTTCCCTATTAACTGACTCTTAGCTTCAAATTTTTCTTCCTGAATTAAATATCCAACTTTCAAAAATGGGTTGGTATCTAACAAAGAAATTTCATGAGGTGCTACTCTTGGATCTGGCGCATCGGTTTTCATGTAAAAAACTTTGTGCATGACCTTACTTGAAAGTACTTCTAAATAATTTTCTTCTTTATTTACAAAAGCAACTCCCTTGTTTCTTGCTAGCCAATCATATAATTCAGACTTCCCTTTTTTCACGCCTTCTAAATCACCAAAACCTTCTAGATGCGCCAATCCAATGTTAGTAATCAAACCATGAGAAGGTTCTGCAATTTCACAAAGTGTTTTTATTTCTCCAAGATGGTTCGCACCCATTTCAATAATCGCGATATCAATATTACTTTCCATTCCCAGTAAAGTAAGTGGTACCCCAATATGATTATTTAGATTGCCGTAAGTATAGTGGATGGCATATTGACTTCCTAAAACAGCGGCAACCAATTCTTTGGTGGTTGTTTTCCCGTTGCTGCCAGTGATTGCGATTACTGGAATAAAAAATTGTCTCCGATGGAAAGTTGCCAATTGCTGCAACGCCGTTAACCCATCATCAACCAACAGTGTTTTTGAAGAGGTTAAAAATTTCTCATTATCGACTACAGCATAGGCTGCACCATTCTCAATTGCTTTAGCTGCATATTTGTTCCCATCAAATTTTTCGCCTTTTAAAGCAATATAGATAGAACCAATGTGCACCTTCCGACTATCGGTAGTCACACCAGTAGAGCTTTTAAAAAGCTCATATAGATCTGAAATTGAAATAGTTTGTTTGTCTGTGCTCATTAAGGATTTAAAATACAAAAGTCTCTACAATCTAAATGAGATCGCAGAGACTTTTGTTTATAAGAATTCAGTATTTAAATTAATACTTTCTCTTTTGTTTCTTTCTCTTATTCTTAAAAGTATTACCACCAGTATCCTCATTTCCACTTGGACCACCTGTTCTAGTCATTGCACAACGGAATCCTAACGTTCTATCCGCTTTGTCTTCTTCCTTGAATCTACGTGCACCAGGAGATAACCAGAATGCTCTGTCTGCCCAACTTCCACCTTTGATAACTCTAGACTTATCACTAATCAAAGTAGTTTTACCATAGTTGTAAGCCACTTCAGATTCTTTATCACCATCTAAGTAGTCATATACTTGACCTCTCTTATAGTTTTCTCTTGAAGCAACTTCGTCATCTTCAACGTAACGATATTTGATACGTCCAAGACTATCTTTTTCAACTGGCTTACCTTCTTCATCCAATTCTTTTGCTTCAAATTTATTTCCTCTATATGGATTTAAATCTTGGTTATCAACATCACGCAATGCAGTACTAGTCAATGGTCTGTATAAATCCATTGTCCATTCATTTACATTTCCAGACATATTATATAATCCAAAATCATTTGGCATAAAACCTCTAATAGGTGCGCAAATGTGTGCGTTATCATTCAGCTTTCCAGCCATTCCCATGTAATCACCCTTTCCTCTTTTGAAGTTAGCAAGGATTTGACCTTGGTACTTATTTCTTGTTTGGTAACGTACTGTATTTCCGTTCCAAGGATAAATTCTTTTATCTGTGATTCTTTCATCACGAGCAGAAGCTTGATTTCCTTGCAAAGCCAATGCAGAATATTCCCATTCAGCTTCGGTTGGAAGACGGTAAGAAGGAAGCATGATACCATCTTCAAATCTTACTTTACGCTCACCACCTGTACGTTTGTCTGGAAGATTCTTTCTTACATCACCTTCATATTGACCTTCAAGATATGCTTCTGTGTTGAAGTTATCTTCGTCTTTCTGTTCTGGATTTGGGTTTAGAATACCTCTTTCAATTAAGACCATTTCGTTTACACGATCTGTTCTCCATTTGCAATATTCGTTTGCTTGGATC
>CALDGQ010000126.1 GCA_937941765.1 uncultured Saprospiraceae bacterium | reverse complement strand
ATAAAATAAAGAAACATGGGAAAAAAAATTCCTATTTCAACTTCATTCAATTTACCTGATGGTACAGAGGTAACACTTGAAACTGGAAAGTTGGCGTCATTTGCAAATGGCAGTGTCGTAGTAAAAGTTGGCAAAACTATGCTGTTTTGCTCCGTTGTATCGAAAACAGAATTGAGAGAAGGTCAAGCTTTCTTTCCTTTATCTGTAGATTATCAAGAAAAATTCTCCGCAGTAGGAAGAATTCCTGGAAACTTTTTTAGAAGAGAATCTAGACTTTCAGATTATGAAGTTTTGATTTGCCGTCTTGTAGATAGAGCAATCAGACCTTTATTCCCAGATGGCTATATGTACGAAACTCAAGTTATCATTAACTTGATTTCTGCTGATAAAGACATCCAACCAGATGCACTGGCTGCATTGGCTGCATCTGCTGCAATTGCTGTTTCTGATATTCCTTTCGCAGGACCTATCTCAGAAGTACGTGTTGCACGTATCGATGGTAAGTTTGTTGTCAATCCATTGTTATCTCAAATGGAAAATGCAGACCTCGATTTAATTATCGCTGCAACTGCTGACAACGTGATGATGGTAGAAGGTGAAGGTGATGAAGTAGAAGAAGCTGCAATCATCGAAGCCATTAAAGTCGGCCATGATGCCATTAAAGTTCAATGTGCTGCTCAATTAGAATTGGCTAAATTAGTAGGCGACAAAGCTTTAATCAAAAGAGAATACATTCCTCATGAAATTTCTGAGGAAGTGAAAGCAAAAGTCAAGCCTTTAGTTAAAGATAAAATCTATGCTGCGGCAAAAGGTAAATTATCTAAGAACGCTCGTAAAGAGGCTTTCAAAGAAGCTAAGGAATCAATGAAAGAAACTTTGCTCGAAGAAATGGGCGAAGAGTGGATGGATGAAAATAAAGAAGATATCAGCACCTATTTCGGTAAATTGAACAAAGAGATTGTTCGTGAAATGGTGATGTCTGAAGAAATTCGTTTGGATGGTCGTAAGCTAGATGAAGTAAGAGATATCTGGACAGAAGTAGATTATCTTCCTGCAGCTCACGGTTCTGCCATCTTTACAAGAGGAGAAACTCAAGCATTGGTATCTATGACTTTAGGTACTAAGTTGGACAGTCTAATGCGTGATAATGCATTAGGTAATTACTACGAAAAATTTATCCTGCATTATAATTTCCCAGCTTATTCAGTTGGAGAAGTAAAAATGATGCGTGGACCTGGTCGTCGTGAAGTTGGACACGCCAATTTAGCACAGCGTTCTTTAAAGAAGGTAATGCCAGATGAAAATCCGTATACACTTCGTATTATTTCTGATATCATGGAATCTAATGGTTCGTCTTCTATGGCAACTGTTTGTGGAGGATCGATGGCATTAATGGATGCTGGTATTCAAATCAAAGCTCCTGTTTCAGGTATTGCAATGGGTATGATTTCAGATGGTAAGAGAAATGCTATTTTATCTGATATTCTTGGTGATGAAGATGCATTAGGAGATATGGATTTTAAAGTAACAGGTACCCGTAAAGGAATTTGTGGTTGCCAAATGGATATTAAGGTAGAAGGTTTACCTTATGAAATATTGGAAAAAGCTTTGAAGCAAGCAAAAGCAGGAATGGTTCATATCCTTGATGAAATGGATAAAACGATTGCTAAACCAAACGCTGAATTCAAACCTCATGCGCCAAGAATCATCGAACTCAAAATTGAGAAAAGCTATATCGGTGCAGTCATCGGACCTGGTGGATCAATTATTAAAGAAATCCAAGCTGAAACGGGTTGTGTAATCAATATCGAAGAAGTGGGTGAACATGGTATTGTTACCATCGCAAGTAATGATGGACCATCTATTGATGCAGCATTGAAACGTATCAAAGCCATTACATTTTCACCTGAAGTTGGAGATGTATTCGATGCAAAAGTAGTAACAGTCATGCCTTATGGTGTATTTGTTGACTTTGCAGGAAAGAGTGGTTTGCTACACGTTTCTGAAATTTCTCACGAACGTATCGCTAATGTTGAAGACGTAATGAAACAAGGGGATACTTTTGAAGTGAAGTTAGTCGGTATCGATCCAAAGACTGGTAAATACAGATTGTCTAAAAAAGCTTTGACAGCAAGGCCTCCACGTCAGCCTAGAAAAGAAGATACTAGAAGATAATTAGATGTTTCTTATAGTTGCTTTTGACTCCTGACAATTGTACAGGACGCTAATGCAACTATTTCAAAATACAAACCCAATTCTGTTTATTCAGAGTTGGGTTTTTTTAATGGATGGTGCGCTCGTTACTAAAATTTTGAAATTTAGTAAACATAATCTGTCATCTTTAATCAATAGTTAATCAATAGTCATACACGTTTACCCATCTCTAAAAAGTTTAGTAATCGATTATCCACTACAAAAAACTTCTCAATTCTTAAAAACCTTAACATTTCACCTCGTTACATAAAATACCCGATTCCATTTAATCAGAATCGGGTATTTTATTTTCTTAGGAAACTTTTTCGAAAATTTATATGTATTACACATAGAGGACGAGTTTATAAGACATTTTTATAATAAAGTCAAGTTTTTTTTCAAAATAAAGCAACTTTAATGATTCCTCTGCGTATTAATATAGACCATGAACTTATAACCTTTTTTAAAGCAATTGGATTATGCGACAACTAAAGATTACGAACAAGATCACCACGCGTGAGAGCTTGGCGTTGGACAAGTACCTAAATGATATAGGGAAAATCTCAATGCTGAACGCCGACGAAGAAGCCGAAATGGCAAGGCGAATCCGCGCAGGAGATCAGTGGGCGTTAGAAAGGCTTACTAAAGCCAACCTCCGATTCGTTGTTTCCGTAGCGAAACAATACCAAAACCAAGGTTTATCCTTAAGTGACCTTATCAATGAAGGGAATGTCGGCTTAATGAAAGCGGCAAAACGATTTGACGAAACAAAAGGATTCAAATTTATTTCTTATGCTGTTTGGTGGATACGCCAATCTATTCTGCAATCTATTGTAGAATATTCTCGTATTGTAAGACTTCCTCTTAATAAAGTCGGGTCTTACAATAAGGTGAACGAAGCATTTCTTTCTTTCGTGCAAGAATTTGAAAGAGAACCGACTCATGAAGAGCTAGCTGAGCTTTTAGGTATGACGCCTAAAGAAATCAGAAATATGCTTAAAGGAAACGGTCGTCATCTTTCTTTCGATGCACCAATGAGCGGTGAAGACGGCGATTCCACAATGTTAGATGTGATTTCATCTGGTGTTGATGGTGACAATAGTCCTGATCTTTCTTTGATGGAGCAATCCCTAAAAGAAGAGGTAGCTGAAGGACTTGCAATACTTTCACAACGTGAAGTTGAAATCTTATCTTCTTATTACGGTCTGAATCAACACAAATCTTTGACACTTGAAGAGATTGGTGAGTTGTACGGATTGACTAGAGAAAGAGTAAGACAAATTAAAGAACGCGCAATCAGAAGATTGAGAAAGTCTTACAACAGAAATAACTTAAAATCGTATTTAGGGTAAATACTTTTTACAAATTAGATTTAAAAAAGTCCATTTTCACTTGAAAATGGGCTTTTTTTTGTTTAACACAACTTCAATTTGAGTAGCATTTTCACATTATGAAAATTTAAATTTATACCGAATAATATTTTATAAAACTTGGGATTTGGTTATATTTATCTGGACTAAAACCAAACACATGAAAACAATAACCAACTCTTTTTTATGGTCCCTTTCATTTTATTTTCTTTCCATTAATTTTTTATCTGCTCAATGTGTTACCGGTTCGGCTGGTGGCAATTCATCGCTGATAGATAATATGGATGGAACTTATCAAATAGTTTGTGATGAAGGCGATGTCAATATTAGTAGTTCTACTTTTGACAATTCCGTTATAGCTTCAAGTATGGTGCAATGGACATCAGGGCAAGTAGGAGATTTTACTTTTTCTCCTGATTGCAATAATTTAGGTTGCACTCAATTTACACCTTGTATTCCTGCTGGGACTGTTATACCCCAACAATGTGCAAGCTTTGGCTCCTTTGGGATTCCGTTGTCAGGAAGTGTTCCTTCTGGTGGTAGCCAAAACATTATTTTTACAATTAGTGATTTCTGCTATGTAGGTGGAGCAACCTATAGCGGAGATCTTGGAATAGTTCTGACTGGAGCTGGAAGTGTTAGTCTTTCAGTTGTTCAGCCGGATGGAGCAGTTCAAGGACCGTTGACTTTCGATATTAGTTTGATCAATTCCTTGTCACCAATTCCACTAAGTTTATTAGGATTAAATGTGGATCCAAATGGAACTTGGAACATTATTTTAGAAGATGCTGGTGCAGGATCTTTTGGTTATTCATTGGATGCCGCTAGTGTCATCTGTATTGATGCCATTACAACACCAAGTGTAGAGTGTGGTGATCCAATCGAAATCTGTGTGATTGAAGGCTGTCCAACCTTCGTAAGTGCTCAAGCTTCACAAACTAGCACATGTAGTGGCGATGTTGTTACTTTAGATGCAACTATCAATTCTATTGGTACTCCAAATGTAAGTTACTTATGGAGTGGGAATGGAATTACTACAGCCAATCAAAATAGTGCAGCACCAAGCTTTGCTATTTCTAACAATACATGTGCAGTAGTTACAGAAACCTATTCGGTCGATATCATTTGTCTAGTAGATAATACGTTGATAGCTACTAATGAGCAAGTGACCGTTACGGTTTATCCTGAAATTGATCCGAATGCAGTAGTGATAGATAACACGACCAATATTTTAGATCCGAATTGTAGTATTGCAGTTTCCTATACCGGATGTCCAGCTTATACCATAACTGGAAACACAGTGTTTACTCCTGGAGATAATGGAACAACAGCTACCTACACGATTTCGAATGGAAATGCTGCTTGTGATTACACGATATCAAGCACTGTAAATTGTATTGGTAGTTGTACACCTGCGACCGCTTCAGTTGTGACTTCTGCATGTGGACCCAACAATGATTATACAATTGATGTAACTATTTCCAGTTTGGGGAATTCAAGTGCTATTGACATAGTTGCAAGTGATGGTTCAGTCCAGACTGGAATAACTGCAGCAGGTGGGACTTATTCATTGGGACCTTTTGCTAGTGGGACTGTTGTGAACGTAAAATTGATTGATAGTCTTGATCCAACTTGTAATACAAATTTAGGACAATTCACGAAAAATTGTTCTGATTGTCCGAATTTAACAACAGTAAGTACCCTGGTGTCAGATGTTTGTAATGGGGATGTGTTGCCATTGGTTGCAAACGTGGATCAAGGCGTTGAAGGAGTAGATTATAGTATTCAATGGTTTGAAAATGGAAATCCAATTTCTGGTGGGAACACCCGAAGTTACAATCATACTGCCTATGCAACCACTCGTTGTGCAATGAGTACTTATACTTATTCTGCGGAATTAACTTGTTTGAATAGTGGTACCGTAAGTACATTAACTAGTTTGATAAGCAGTCCTGTAAATGTATTTCCAATTCCAGAAGAAGGAATTGATTTTGTATTTGAAAATTGCGTAGCTACTCCATTAGATAATTGTGGGAACTTGGTCATAAATGTAGGAGGTGCAACAGATCCAGCACCTGGAGCGAGTGCAACTATTAATTACACGATTTCTGTTCCTGGTGCTCCAGCATCTTGTCAAGCAACGGGTACTAAAATGATTACTTGCCCATCGTGTCCAGATAATCCAGGTAATGGAACCAGTACAGAGCAAGTAGTTTGTTGGGGTGAATCATTTGATATTTCCAATGACAATGCATTGGTTGCTTCACTTGGTTACGAAGTGGGGTATGCAATCACTCCAAATCCAGCATCCTCATACCCATCAACCACCGCATTAATTGCAGCAAGTATTAATGGAGCCAATGGAGCTTTTCCAGCACCTGGTAGTATTTCTGCCCAAACCTATACAAATGATGGAAGTTTATTTACGCCGACTGCAGCATGTGGTGAACTATTATATTTCACCCCATTTTTATCATTTGCATGTCAATCTTATACTGCTGAAAATTCTAGTGGTACCATTGAAACAACGAATGCAGATGGGTTAGATGTTCCAGGAGTTAGTGGGACAAATTTATCAGTTCCACAGGTGCCGTTTTGTACAGGCTTGGTTACGTATGATATTCAAGTATGTGTAGAAGATCAAAATACAGATGGCGAGGAACCATTAGCTGAAGATATTTTATTTGGTTTAATTGATGGATTGCCTGGAGGTATCTTTTCTGTTTTTCCAAATATTGATGATATTCATGATTCTGGAGGCAGTCCAAGTTGTTATAGTCAAAATGGGTGGACTCAAAACCCAAGTGGCGAATTAATCAGTATTACGACAGTGAATTTAGTCACGCTTCCATTTACATCTGATACCGATCAACTAGATTGGGATTTTATGGTTGATGTGAATTGTAACAGTACATTTCCAACTGTTTGTCAAGATTGCGATGTGCTTGGTGCTTCTGTAGCTGTTCGTTTTATGCCGCAAGAAACGCTTCCTAATATCACGCCTGTTTCCCCTTTGTGTTCTGGTGATGTTATTGACTTGTCTGCTTTAAATCCAACACCTACTTTAGGTACGGCAGGATCTTTTACTTGGTATGAAGGTGCCTCTGCTAATAATGTCCCAGTTGCCAATCCAACAACAGTTACTCCTCCAATAGGTATTTCTGTGTATTGTGCAAAATATAGTTATTGTCAAACAGGCGATTGTGTCATTGAAAAATGTGTTACGATTCCTGTAAATCCTTTACCGACAGTTACTGCTCCTGTATTACCTCAACTTTGTCGTGGAAGTTCATTTGATTTAACGACTACAGAGCCTGGAATTGCTACTGGCGGTACCTTTAAATGGTATTTAGGCGGAACAGCTGATTCAGGAGGTGCTTTGTTAGGTGATGCTTCTAATGTGATACCAATAGGTAGTGAAATGTATTGTGCAGAATTTACTTCCACCACGACTGGTTGCTCCAGTACTGTTTGTTCTTCATTTATGTTTGAAGATGCACCTATATTATTGACAGTGGCACCTGAAATTTGCACAGGTGATGATTTAGAATTGACTGATTATAACACAAGTATTACAACTAGTGCTGGTACTTTTGTTTGGTACAATGGAAATCCTACTCAGGGTGGAACAGCTTTGGCATCCACTTTATTTGTCAATTACGATCCAGCGATTAGTGGTAGTGTTTTCTATGTCGAATTTACGGATGCTGTTTCAAATTGTTCAGCTATTGGAATCGTTACCGTATCTCAGATAAGTTGCTGCTCAGATTATTTGTATATTTCAAACTCTTATTTGCCAACTGATATATTGATAGAAAGAGCGAATATCTTGATTTCAAGTGAAGCGATTGTACCTGCTGGTGCCAATATCACGAATATTTCTAATCAGATACAATTAGATCCAGGATTTGAGGTGAAATTAGGAGCTGATTATCACGGCTTTATTGGAAATTGTAATACGCCCTAGTTTGCGAAGCCTTTGAGGATTCGTAAACTTAAAAGTTGCAACAAAAAAGTAATAGTTAAAAAAACGTTTAAGAATCCTTAGAGGCTTCTCAAACGCGGTAGTTTGCGAAGCCTTTGAGGATTCGTAAACTTAA
>CALDGQ010000125.1 GCA_937941765.1 uncultured Saprospiraceae bacterium | reverse complement strand
TTAAATATGTCCATTATGAGCAGCATTGCAATCAACATTCATAGGAATAACGGAAGTGACTCAATACTTAATAGCCAAATAAAATGTTGTTGCGATATCCGAGCAACATTGAATATGATTAGAACTTAACAGTCCTGCGGTTGACGGTTAACGGGAGCACGCAAGACTGAGCGAAAAGTGCATTTTGGAAATTGAACCGCAGAATATCCAACCGCAGAATGTCTAATGTCGAAGTGGAGGACTAGACAACCATACATGAATTCGTTGATATACGCATGGACTTGCGTACTCAACTTCGACATTCTGCGGTTCTTTATTCGACATTCTGCGGTTCAATTCCCGTTTTCGCACAGCCTGACGTGCATTGGTGTGTGCTCACGTACTCCTCGCGCATGACCGTTCACCGTTTGCCGATAACCGTTAACCGCTACAATCGTTTTTCAATAGAATTTAATATCTTACGCCCTGTTATAAATAGGGCTAATTTCCTCCTGAAAATTTAAAATTAAACTTGACACACAAGCTCCTGAAACAAGTTCATATTATTAATTTTACGTTTTTAATTTTACATTATTTTAATATCAAAATTTAAGACTTATGTCAGTTTCTAAAGAAGTAAAGAGAATTACGGTTCATACGCTTCAAGCAATGAAGGATAAAAATGAAAAAATATCCATGTTGACTGCCTATGATTATTCTATGGCGAGAATTTTGGACGAATCAGGAATTGATGTATTACTAGTTGGTGATTCTGCTTCTAATGTAATGGCTGGTCATGAAACGACCTTACCGATTACTTTGGATCAGATGATTTATCATGCTTCATCAGTGGTACGAGCTGTCAAAAAAGCGTTGGTTGTTGTAGATTTGCCTTTTGGTTCTTATCAAGGAAATTCTACCGAAGCCTTATCCTCTGCTATCCGTATCATGAAAGAGTCAGGAGCACATGCGATCAAAATGGAAGGTGGAAAAGAAATTGAAGAATCTATCATTAGAGTTTTGTCGGCAGGCGTTCCAGTAATGGGTCATTTGGGACTAACTCCACAATCTATTTACAAATTCGGTACGTATACTGTTAGAGCCAAAGAACAAGAAGAAGCAATGCGATTAAAACGCGATGCCAAATTGTTAGAAAAATTGGGATGTTTTGCTATTGTAGTTGAAAAAATTCCGGCAAAATTGGGGAAGGCAGTTTCTAACCAATTAACGATTCCGATTATTGGAATTGGTGGAGGAAAGGATACGGATGGACAAGTATTGGTAACACATGATATGTTGGGAATCACAAAAGATTTTCAACCAAGATTTTTGAGAACTTATGCTGATTTATTTACTGAAATGAAAAAAGCAACCCAACAATATATTGCAGATGTGAAGTCAAATGACTTTCCAAACGAAAAAGAGCAATATTAACTTCGATACAAACAATACTCTATAATTGCGGAATTCTATAATAAAAATTTATCGATATCAGCGTTAGAAAGCCTCGCAATAACTTAGGCTATGTCTACGTTTTCCGCCTTGATCTCAATAAATTTTTTTCTATATAATAACCACACTTTTAGAATATAATTTGTATTAAATCCGTTTTTCTGGAAAACCAAATGAGATGAAATACTTTTTATCCTTGCTATTGATCGTCGTGATCGCTGGTGGCCTTTTTGGATATCTAAAATATCAGGCTATCTTTTCACCAAATGTCCCTTCTGAATTATCAGATCCATTCGTTTTGATTCCTTCAAATTCTACTTTTGATGATGTTGTAGAGAATTTAGATTTCAATGGATTCATTTCAAATCGAAAAAATTTTGAAGAAACAGCCAAATTGATGTCTTATGATAAAGCTGCTATCCGACATGGCCGTTTTCAAATTCAACCAAATTGGAGTAGCCGAGAATTAATTCAACATTTAAGGTCTGGCAAACAAGCAACCGTCAAAGTTGTTTTGACAAATGAGCGATTGCCACACGAAATTGCAGGTAAAGTTGCGAAAGCTATTGTCTCCGATTCTCTTGCGCTTTTGACCCTTTTTAGAGATGAAGCTTTCTTAAAAAAACATAATACAAACGCAGAAAATTTTACCACTTACATCATTCCAAATACGTATGATTTTTACTGGAACACTAGTCCAGAAAAATTTATGGAAAGAATGTTTAAGGAGCATGATAAATTTTGGTCTGCAAACAATAGAAAAGCAAAAGCTAAAGATTTAGGTTTGACACCAGAAGAAGTTTACACCCTCGCTTCTATCGTTGAAAGAGAAAGTAATTACAATCCTGAAAAGCCAAGAATCGCTGGTGTTTATTTGAATCGTATCAAAAAAGGAATGTTATTACAAGCAGATCCAACAGCTGTTTTTGCAACTAAAGATTTCGGTGCACGCCGTGTTTTAAATAAGCATATACAATTTGATTCTCCTTACAATACTTACATGTATCCTGGTTTACCACCAGGTCCGATTTGTATGGCATCGATTCCAAGTATTGATGCAGTATTGACTCCTGAAGATCATAAGTATATTTACTTTTGTGCGAAGCCAGATGATACTGGACAACATTCTTTTGCTACCACCCTTGCTGGACATAATGCGAATGCTAATAAGTTTCGGAGGTGGTTGTCTAAGCGGGGAATTCGTCGGTGATCGAGGACATTTTCTAACAAATAGTGCACATAGCGACATAAAAGCTCATTAGGAAGAGTATTTTTTCACATAAAACTACTTAAGAGGACGCTTATATACTAGGTACATAAAAGTAGGTATTGAGATGAGAGGTTGGACTTGTGTGCCGATGGTATAAAACTTCATCTCGACAAAACGCTGCCAAAAAGTTTAATTTTTATTAGAAAATCTAAACTTTTCCTTGAACTAAAGGTTATCAACCACTTGTCGTTTGTAAAAACTAAATCCGTACCTTAGCAAAAACATACTAAGCCAGCCTAAATGAAAACTTGGCTTCAAGACACCACACCTGAGCAGTTCTTTAAAATAACCGCAACCTTATTCGGGCTACTCTACCTATTTCTTGTGCCGCCATTTCAAGTGCCTGATGAAGTGAATCATTTTTATCGTGCTTATCACATCTCAGACTTGAATCTGATGGGCGAAAAAACGGTGGACCATAGATATGGAGGAGCACTTCCCGAAAACTTAGTAGCGCTCTATCAACCTTTTAGTCACCTTAGATACGATTACGATGCAAAGATCGAATGGCAGGATTACAAAACGGCATCTACAATTCAATTGAAAAAAGGTCGTACTACTTTTGCAGATTTCGCTAATGTAGCCTACTATTCTCCAACTGCTTATCTATTTCAAATTCCAGACTTATCTTTCTATAAATGGATAAATGTAAAACCATTGTTTTTATTTTATCTCACACGAATGGCGGGATTCTTTTATTGGTGTTATTTTATATTTCATGCAATCAAAAAGATTCCTTTTCATAAATGGACTTTTTGTTTCTTGGCAGTGCTTCCTTCTTCCTTATTTTTACACAGTGGAATTACAGCGGATAGTATAACAAATGCGACTTGCTTTTATTTAATTGCCTTGTTAACAAGATTGATATTTGATGATGACACTCCAATTACGATTAAGGACTTAGTGATTATCCTTGTATTGAGTCTAATAATTACACTTAATAAAGTAGTGTATTTTCCGATTGCTTTTTTATTTTTATTAATTCCGAAGAAAAAATTCAATTCGCTCAAACAATATTTTTCCTTATCTTTTACATTGATCGGAACTATCTTGTTAACTTTAGCAACTTGGTTTTTGATTACGAAAGACTTATTTATTCCTTACGAACAATATCATCCTGATTTTCGAGGCACACAGCAACTCAATCAAGGTGTCAATCCAATGGCGCAATTGCAGTTTATTTTAAATAATCCGTTGTCTTTTGTCAAAATCTGGGTTCATTCTTTTATTGAATATTTACCTTCAAATTTGGCACATTATATTGGAAAGTTTGGTTGGGAAGCAAATTATCTTCCAGGTATATTTATTGGAATAACTGGTCTAGGTTTAGTTGCGCAGAGCTTAGTAGAGTCAAACAAATATTCCTTCAACCAATCAAAACGTATCGCGTATTTAATATCGGGTTTTATATGTTACCTTATTTTTTCGGTTGTTATTTACATGCAATGGAGTCCTCCTGAAAATGATGTGATTTTATCTTTTGGCGGTCGATATATGATTCCAATTTTCCCGCTTTTCTTTTTGGGAATGAGTGGAGTATTCAGCAAATGGAGTGATGACCGCATTTCCGAAATGATTCGAATTGGGATGATGGGATTGATTTGGGTTGGTTTGTTAGCAGGGGTTTTTATGGTTTTGGTTCGATATTATTTTTGAAATGGTCGAACGGTTGATGGTCGAATGGTTGATGGTCGAACGGTTAGAGATATTCAGGAGTAACAAATTCCGTCTTTCTGAATTATTTTGGATGCACTAAATACGATTTACATTTATTCTGAATAATCATCAATATCCCTGCTTTTTCTAATTTGATTTTTCGAGGAATCTAGTTCTTTTTCTTTTTTCATTG
>CALDGQ010000124.1 GCA_937941765.1 uncultured Saprospiraceae bacterium | reverse complement strand
ATGACGTCTTTAACTTCTTTTGAAAATCTCTTATTCATGATGATTTTTTAGGCACTTAGTAATAACTCGTTAAAAACAATATTAAGACTATTTAACAAGTAATACAAAAGTAAGTTTCAGAATGTTTTAAACCTATTTATTAATTACACTTTGAATGAAGTTGTGTTACATTTTGCATAGGTTTCCTTAGACTATATAAAAAAAGCAACAAAAGTGTGCCAACCCTTCAAAACTGACATAATTACAATTTGTAAAACTGCCAAATTAGAAGGTGTTTTTAATTCTCAATGTATTAATCCTACAGTCATGTAGGTAAAACGTTGAGAATGACTGAAAACTATTCCTTTTGGGACTTATTAAGATATATTTATGAAACGAAATCGGAAAATGAAATCTTGACTACACTTTATCCTTTAACATATACTGATTCAATTGCGTTCTGTTCGATAAATTGGGTTAGAATATTACAATAAATGGTATTTTTGTTTGTTCAATCTATCTATTAAACAAATCAGGTAATGAAATATATTATTGATAAGCAAGAGAAATACGCTTTGTTCAACTTAGAAGAAGAGAATTTAAACTCGAACAATGCGCCAAATTTAAAATCAGAATTTGTCATTCTTAAGAATGAGGGAATTAGAAATTTAATTTTGGATTTATCATCTGTCAAATTTGTCGATTCTTCTGGATTAAGTGCCATCCTGACAGCAAATCGCTTGTGGCAAGATGGAGGAAGCTTTATTGTAACTGGTGTCGAACATGAAAATGTGCAGAAGTTAATCACCATTTCACGATTAGAAACTGTATTGAAGATTATTCCAACTGTTTCAGAATCAATCGACTTTGTTTTCATGGAAGAATTAGAAAAAGATTTGAAATCTGACGATAAGAAATAATTTTAAATCAAAATTCTATTTTGCTAGCCTTTGCACATTTTGATGCAAAACTGTTTTCTTAAAAATCTACTATGCGATTTGACGTTACGGTATTGGGTAGCAATTCTGCCATCCCAGCAAATGGTCGATATCTGTCGGCTCAAGTTCTTACGATTCAAAATAATCTTTACCTAATTGATTGTGGTGAAGGAACTCAATTCAGAATTCGAGATTTCAAGATCAAAAGTTCCAAAATCAATGAAATTTTCATTTCACATCTTCATGGTGACCATTACTTAGGCCTCGTTGGTCTTTTAGGAACTTTAAATCTACAAGGTCGAAAAGAAACACTGACTATTTTCTCTCCACCAGGTTTAGAAGAAATCGTACAAGCTCATATACAATACGGTGAAACAAGATTTGGCTATGAATTGAAGTTTGTGGTAGTGGACAGCTTAAAATATCAAAAGATTTTTGAAGATCAATTGATTGAAGTTTTTTCAATTCCTTTAATCCATCGGATTCCTACTTCTGGATATTTATTTAAAGAAAAACCGCATCCAAAAAATATTAATTCCGAAGCGATAAAAAAATACAACCTTTCTATTGACCAAATTAAAGCGGTTAAGGCTGGAGAAGATTTGAAAATGGAGGATGGAATTTTCATTTCTAACAATGAGCTAACAATTCGAAAAAAACGGAAATCGTTTGCTTATTGTTCTGACACTGTTTATTCTGAAGCCATTATTCCATTTATCCAGCATGTTGACATCTTATATCATGAAGCGACCTATACAGATGATTTAAGAAAATTGGCGAAGCAATATATGCATAGTACAGCATTACAAGCGGCAACCATTGCTGATAAAGGAAATGTTGGTAAACTAATTATGGGTCATTTCTCATCGCGCTATGAATCTCCGAAAGCGCTTGAAGTCGAAGCAAGGACGGTTTTTGAGAATAGTTTCGCTGTAGTTGAAGGTGAAATTTATTCACATGATGAAAACTAAACATATGTTTATTTTTCTGATAAATATTTAAAATCAAACATATATTTCCTACTTTTGAATAGTTGTACAGCCCCTGCCTTTCTTATACTATCACTTTGCCCCTGATATTGTGACCTGCAATATCTGATGTCTCCAAAAACTAAATACTTATTAGAGGTTCAATTTCATGTGCTGACTTGCATGGAAATTTATTAAAATGGCTTTGAGAGCGATTTGTTAACAATTTATTAAAATAAAAATGTGACTATTTTTTGTGATTATTTATTTAAAGTAAAATTTGAATAAATAATTGAAAAAGAGTCATTTATATATTTTAGATAAAAAGTATTAGTTGATTTTTAAATAGGATGTAAATCTTAAAATAAGTCAAATGGCGTGGTCTTTGCATTAGATTGCTTCGTGATTTATATAGATGGTTAATAGTAGTCTTAATCAATCTGCACATCCTAAATTTTGTGACTACGTATTTTATACTAACACATGAACAAACGGCCTGACGGTCAATTATTATGAGACAAACAGTACCCTCACACTCTGTGATTGCTACGCAGTGTTTGAAGAATTTTCTTCTATTTTTCTGTGTTGCAATTGTTTTTTTCACCCAAAACAAATTACATGCTAGCACTCCTTCAAATCACATAGGAGACTTAGCTATTTCATTTACTTTCGTACCAGGCGACATTACAGTTGAATGTAATGCTGTGCCCGGGCCTGAAACTCCCGCTGCGCAAGATAATTGCCCAGGAGACATTACGATTAGTTTAAGTGAATCCAGTACCCAAACTTTTAATGGTGGTTGTGCAGATTATACGTACAACCTAACTCGGACTTGGACTGCAACCAATGGTTGTGGAGAAGTTGCTACAGCAACACAAACGGTTTCCGTTTTTGATACCCAAGCACCTACACTTAGTTCGATGCCACCTGATGTCACTTTGTATCAATCTCAAGGTGCAACTATTCCAGTCAATGATGTTACAGCATTTGACAATTGTGATAGCAATGTTAACTTAGATTTCAATGAAGGAATTGGGACCGGAGGATGTACGCAATCAATTGGCAGAACTTGGGTTGCTACAGATGCTTGTGGTAATCCGACAGTCCATACTCAACAGATAACATACGTTCTTGATTGGTTTTTGATTGCTGATGTGGTACCAGAAACTTGTAACCAATTAGGTTCTATTTCGATGAGTGCAAACAATGGAAGTGGACAATATGTTACCGTTTGGCAAGATTTCCCAGGCAATACAACTCCTTTTCAAGGTGGATTGGCCGCTGGCGATTATTTTCTTTACATTATCGATGATGTAAGCGGTTGTAAAGAAGAAATAACGGTTACCGTTCCTTATGATTGCGATCCAAATTCATGTAATGCAAACGCTGGAACGATCACTGCTAATGGCGGTGTTCCATGTCAACAGTTCCCAGGTCAAGCAGTGAGTTTCTCTGCAACACCTAACGGAAACATGATAGTGCCGGCCGGATATCAAACAACTTATGTTTTGACACTTGGAGGCGGATTGGTAATACAAGACGCACAAGCTACACCGAACTTCACGGTTTCAAATCCAGGTGCTTATACTATTCATACTTTAGTTTATGATCCTAATACTTTAGATCTTGGAATTATTCAAATTGGTGTAACCACTGGCTTTGAAGTAAATGCTTTGTTGCAACAAGGTGGTGGAACAATTTGTGCTTCTTTAGATGTAGCAGGTGCAGGAGTATTAGTAGAATCTTGTATTACAAATTGTGTATCACCAATCGTCGATAATATTGTGATAGTCGAATCTACCTGTGGAAATTCAGTAGGCTCTATTAATATTACAATGACGACTCCAAATACAGATTATTCATACACTTGGAATCCAAATATAAGTTCAAGTAATGGAGCTTCAAATGTAGCTTCTGGGGTTTATAATGTTACAATAACTTCCAATATAGATCCGAATTGTGTTATTGAAGAAACGATTGTTGTTGGCAATAGCGATGGACCTCAAGGAGAAGTGGTATCAATGATTCCTGCCAATTGCTCTGATGCAAGCGGGCAAGTAATAATGGGGCCAGCCAATTTAACTTTTGACTGGGGAACTGCTGGAGTTGGTACTGCGAATCCTCAAGAAAGAATCAATTTATTCGCTGGAGATTATCAAGTAACAGTTACTGAACCTGGAAATCCTTGTATCAATATCGTGAATGTAACAGTTGAACAAGAAAATAATATAAATGCAGACTATCAAATTACAGTAATCCCAGATGTTGGTCAATCAAATGGTCAAGTTATTATAACAACACTTGGTGGAAGTTTGTACAATTATGCGTGGAGTGATGGTTTCCAAACAATGGATCCAAATCGATTTGATTTAGATTCGGGGAATTGGTGTGTTACAGTAACGGATACACAAAATGCAGGATGTGATGACATCGTTTGTTTTGTACTCCCTGAAAATAATCCAAACTGTAACGCAACTATTAATTTAGCATCAGATTTAATTTCTGTAAGTTGTATTGGTGATGCAAATGGAATGATCATGTTTACAACAGATTTTCCTGCAACTTGTACACCTCCAACTACTACAGAAATCCTAGATGTAAATGCAAATGTTGCAACGAATGGAAGTTTATCTCCAGGAAATTATTGTGTAGTACTAAGTGATGGAAATGGCTCCATTGTCGCTTCAGAATGTTTTGAAGTAATAGAACCAGATCCAATCGTTTTAGATATACAACCAACGAATGCTTCTTGTTTTACAGGCGGTTCTATTTTGTTGGAAGTAACAGGTGGATCTAATCCTCCAACCTATGCTTGGTCTGATGATGCTACTGTTATTACAGAAGATAGAACGAATCTTTTAGCTGGAACCTATATTGTAACCGTAACAGATGCTAATGGATGTCAAGCAATTTCTCCTCCGATTGTAATTATAGATGATTGTCAGAATTTCTGTAATCCTCCAACAATCAATAATGTGGTAGTCGTAGAATCGACCTGTGGAGATAGTACTGGATATGTTGAAGTTGGATTGTTTGAAAATATTGCAGATTATACATATACGTGGTCTCCCGATTTAGGAGCTGCTAATGCAGATAACAATTCAAGAACGGGCGTTCCTGCTGGAAGTTATACAGTAACTATTGTTGAAAATTTAGATCCAAATTGTGGAACAGAAATCACGATTGCTGTTGGAAATTCAGATGGACCTGAAGCTGCACTATTAGCAACTTTTCCTGCGACTTGTGCAGATGCGAATGGAACCGCAACTTTCCTTCCTGCTTCCTTTGAGTATACTTGGAGTGATGGAAATCTAGGAGGACAACCTGGAAATATGAGAACGGATTTACTTGCTGGAACTTATCAAGTCACCGTAGTGGATCCTAATGGAGATCCTGAATGTTTCAATGTTCTTGAAGTAGAAATAGAATCTATCAGCCCAGTAGTTGTCAACTTAAACATTGTCAATGAACCTGATTGTGGACAAGCTAATGGGTTAGTAATTGTTGGTGCTTTTGGTGGAACGAATGACTACACCTATGCATGGAGTGATGGGTATGTCAATCCTGATCCAATGCAACCAGGAACACATCCAGATATGGCTGCGGGTACGTATTGTGTTACTGTAACTGATATAGGAAACTTAGGTTGTGTGTCTGAAGAGTGTTTTGTTTTATTAAACAATGTAGCAGACGATCAATGTGCAACAATCAATTTAGCTGCAGATACAATTTATACAAGTTGTGCAGGCGAATTAGATGGGATGATTGACTTTACAATTGATTTCTGTGCAAATTTTGTCAATCCTTCAACTACTGAAATTTTTAATAATGGAATAGTAGTAAGTAATGGAACCCTAAGTCCAGGAGAACACTGCATTGTTGTGACGGATGGTGCTGGATGTATTGTTGGAGAATCTTGCTTTACAATACTCGATCCTGAAAATATTGATTTAGATATTGAAATCACACCGATTTCATGTATTACAGGAGGTATTATCAATGTAATAGCTTCAGGTGGAACTGGTGGATATACTTATCAATGGGATCCGATATTCCCTGATCAAGCTACTATATCTGATTTGAATATAGGAAGTTATTCACTAACTGTTACAGATGTAAATGGATGTTCGTCAAGTGCTTCGAATTTGACCATAACCAATGCGTGTGCGGATTGTGAACCATTTTTTGAAACTGATTCATTAACAATAGAAATCGATTGTGATTTAGGTGGTGAATTGTGTTTGGATATTCCATTTGGTGATTTCCCAGATATTGTTGAAGATAATTTTATGGAATTTGATGGAGTTATTGGGGGATGTAATTTTGATTCTACGTTCTGTTATACAACGGCAGTTATTCCAGATGCTGGTGTAAATGGACCTTATACGATTTCAAGTTGGAGAGTTGTATTAGGAGGTATTGAATTTATTTTAGGACCTCAAGGATTTAATACAATTGATGAGTTAGTCAACCAAATGAATGGTTGGGATCCATCTGGAAACTGGACATTTGATCCAACTACACTTAATATATGTGGTGGAAACATTGACAATGAATATGAAACTATTTTCATTGTGCAAGATGCTACCGGTGCAGTTGGTGAGATGGATTTAAATATCAATGCAACACCTCAAGGGACTGCTATATTTTGGACAGAAGACGATGTTGGAGAACACACACTTGTTTTGATCGACACCATAACAGGTTGTTCAGATACACTCGAATTAACCATCCTTTGTGATGTGCCTACGATTACGACTGAAACACTAAATGACACGATTCCAAATTGTGTTGTTGGTCAATTCGGTCCACTTTGTGCGGATACAACTGAATTGCCAGGAAACATTATCAGTTGGGAGAGTATTTGTCCAAATGATTCGGGTAACGAAGTAGATTTTACTTTCGATGAATCTACATATTGTGTGACCTATGAAGGCTTAGCTTTTGGAGCTGATCCATATTGCTTGGTTCTTTGCGACGACCAAGGATTTTGTGATACCACCTATTTTGTGGTAACCGTTATTCCTGGCACTGGTGATGCACCAATGCTTGCTCCAGATCAAGTCGAAACGATTAAGAATGTTCCAATAGTTGTATCTGTTGCTGAAAATGATGCGACTGGCAACTGGTGTGAATTCGGAATTGTCAATCCACCTAACAATGGTGATGCGCAACAGAATGAAATAAATGAAACGATTACTTATAGCCCATCATTGAATTTCTGTGGAGAAGATCAGTTTACCTATTATTTCTCAAATGAAAATGGTGCAGACACGACGACCGTCTTTGTGAGTGTAAGTTGTGAGTGCTTAATTATCTACGATGGGATTTCTCCTAACGAAGATGGATTTAATGATAGTTGGATTATTGAAGGAATTGAGAATTTCCCTAACAATGAAGTTTGTGTTTACAACAGATGGGGGAATCAAGTTTATAGAAAAAAAGGTTATAATAATAACAACCCGTTTACAGGTGAGTGGGAAGGCGCTTGTTTGCCAAGTGGCTCTTACTTCTACGTGATTGATACCGGAGATGGAGGTGAAAAATTCAACGGGGTTTTACAAATAAATCGATGATGATTCAAGATACGGTCTTTTGTTGAGGAAGTTTATCATGAGTTCGGGGGGGCTGGCTCTGGTGCTTCCTCCAAAAGACTTCTTTTAATTTTCTGATAAGCTGGTGTGCGAAAAGTCGCAGCCAGCTTTTTTTTTAATACCGGTTAACGGGAAACGGTGAACGGTAAACGGGAAATACGCGTGGAGCTTGTGTGCACGCGTCAGACTGTGCGAAAACGAAATTGAACCGCAAAATATCGAACAAGGAACCGCAGAATGTAGAAGTTGAGTACGCGAGTAAACACGTATATTAACGAATTTCATGCTTAATTGTCCACGTACTCTACTTCGACATTCAATATTCTGCGGTTGGATATTCTGCGGTTCAGTTTCCGAAAGCATATTCGCACAGTCTGACGTCCTCCCACGCGTCCTCCCCGTCAACCGTTCCCCATCCACCGTCCACCGTTCTAAAAGGCATGGTTATTGTATTTGTATTTAAACATAGCAAGAATAATATTATTTAATTAATTGTTATTCAGAATTTTAAGTGTTTAAAAAAACGATAATAATAGACAAATTGCTGAAACAGATGAAAAAATTTCTCCTAATACTGATAGTTTGTGGTTGTGCATTAATAGATTTAAACGCACAACAAGATCCGATGTTTACAAAATATATGTTCAATACACTTTCTTACAACCCAGCTTATGCAGGTTCAAAAGAATTTTTATCAATTAGAGCATTATATAGGAATCAATGGTGGGGAATAGATGGTGCACCGACTTCTCAAACAATAACTGCACATACTCCTTTGATGAAAAGAGTAGGAGTAGGAATCAATTTGAATCATGATAAAATTGGTGTTAATGAATCTACAACTGGTTATTTAACCTATGCGTATAGAATTCCGTTTGGTAAAGGAACGGTTTCATTAGGTGTGCAAGGTGGTATCATTAATTACCGAAAAGATTATAACCTTTTGAAATACAAAGATCCAAGAGGAATGGATGAATCGTTTGAAGGAGATGGAATTACGAAATGGATGCCTAATTTTGGCGCAGGAGTATATTATTATTCAGAAACTTTTTATGCAGGAATATCTTCTCCTCATTTGATTAATTACGATTTGAGAGATAATGTAACAACAACTAAATGGGCAAAATCGTATAGACACTATTACTTTACTGCTGGAGCCGCAATTCCACTAACAGGAAACTCGCTAATATTCAAGCCATCAGGATTATTGAAGTTAGCAGGAGCATTTGGTGACAATGCAGGAGAAGTAAATAGCCCAAGTCAAATTGGAGCACCCGTAGAATTAGATATAGATGCATCATTTTTATTTTACCAGACATTCTGGATTGGTGCATCATTTAGAACAGCAATTGAAGCCAGTCAATTTGGAGGAGAGAGCTCTTTCGACTCAGCTGATATCTGGGCTTCTGTATATTTGAAAAATGGATTACTTATCGGCGCCTCTTATGATTATACATTGACTAAGTTGCAAGAATATGCACAAGGTTCATTCGAAGTAATGCTTGGTTACGATTTCAATTACAAAACCAAGAAAGTAAATACACCAAGATATTTTTAATTTATGTGTGGCGAGCAGAAATTTTTTCTTGCCCCTGTCATATTTGAAAAATTAGTTATATCTTACGTTATATTTAGACAAATTATATCCAATCGAATCCGTGTAGTTTTGTTACAAGTAGTGATAACGAAAACTTCCAACTAAGATTCAAATTTCCTATCAACATATCAATACCTTTGCTAAGGCAAGGATTAATTCTGATTTCCCAGTTTTGAATATCTCTTTGAAGTGCGTTTGCACTCAAAGTTCATATAAGATTGTAATATCCCAATAACCGTTTGAGAGCCAGAACTAATCCTCTTAGTTCTTGGCTCTTTTTTTTTGAAAATCCACCGTTTTACTTAGAATTATACTCAACCAAAAATCAATATTTATGACGAAAATTATTAACTCCCTATTCGTTACAACGATTGTATTTCTATCTACACAAGTACTTAATGCACAGTCAAATCCAGGCGAATTGTTTAGACAACAAATTCAAGAAGCGATGGATAATGGAACTTACCCAGGAGAGACCTGTGGTGCAAAATCAAACAAAAATTCTGCCCCACAATTATCTATGGCTTGTACTATTTTGTCCAATGGTTATGGGACAAATGGATGGCAACCAACCTCTGGTGATGCTTGTAATCGAGATGCAGCTTGCGATGTACCGGTGGTACCAAATGCTACTTGTAATGGTGGGAAATATAGAATTCCATTAGCCATTACCATCTTCGAATGTGCAACTTGGGCAGGAGAAAATTATAACAACAATATTAGTATCGGAGGTTCCAATAATGCAACTGGATTTATTTCATTAATGGATGCTGATTTAAACAATACATTGGCGTCGGTCAACGAACATTATGCAAATGCAAATATTGAATTTTACGAAGTCCAACGTGTAAGAATAGAAGATTGCGACATATACGATTTTTATGATGATGACCCAGATCCAACATCTGGAGTAAATGATGGTATCAATGATAATGTTGAAACACAAGCTTTTGATTTACCAAATGTTATCAATTTATACTTCGTTGGTGGCCTAGAAGGAGATCATGATTGTTGTGGTACCTATGGATTTGCACCTTATCCAATGAGTAGAGATTATTCTATTATGCGATACCCACCAGGAATAGGAGGGACTACCATTGCACACGAATTGGGGCATTACTTTGGATTATTTCATACGCATAAGGATTTACCAACTAATTTCATTGATGTGGATGGATATCCAACAGGAGCTTTAGATAACAGTGATTGTTTGACAACTGGTGACGGGATTTGTGATACTTGGCCAGATCCAAGATTTAGTCATAATTGTGATCATACAGGCGCAACGAATGACCGTTGTTATGTTTCAGGATGTAATTTTGATGCGGCAGGATTTGCAGCACATGCACATGGTGCAAGTACCGTGTTAAGTATTGATCCGGGTGAAGGTGTTGACTGTGCTGCACAGGCTTGTGTTTCTACTATTTTGGAACAAAATATAATGAGTTATAATAGCTTGGGTGGTTGCAGAACAGATTTCTCCTATTGTCAATATCGTAAAATATATGATATCGCAACGGACGATGGATGTAGAGCTTACTTATGTCATTCTGACCCTGCACAATATTTTGCGAGTACCACTATCGGTGCAACAAATTCTCCTTATCAAGAAATCTGTACAGGTGATGTGATTCCAACTTTCAATGCTGGCAAGTCCTATACATCATTTAGCGGTGTTACTTATGATATCGACTGTTTTGACTGGTTTTTAAATGAAGGAGATATGAAGGCAAGTGCTTTGGCAACAAATGTTTCAACCTACACGCCAACAGCAGCACAAGTAGATGTAAATATACCGGGTGTCTATTGTTTTTGGATTGCTGAAGTGAACACGGTCAATGACCCTCCTTGCAAATCCAAAGTAACAATAACGGTACAGCCAGAAGCAGGAACGGCATCGGCAATGGTTACCAACCCAACCTCCACAACTAAAAATGCTTGTTATGATACAGATATTACTTCATTAGAAGCTGGTAAAGTAATCGGCTGGTGGATTACAGATACAAATCCAATTTCTTCAACCGTGACCGACGCAACTACTTTCACAACGGCATTGGCTAGTGCTACAATAGGTGGTGCAATTGCCAATCCTGCCAATCATATTTATGAATCAACAGCTGGCATGCCGCTCAATGATTACTGCTTAGATATTGATTGTTCCTTATTTCCAGAAGGGACCAATATATATGCAACTCCATTTGTAACCGGTTCAAGTCCTGAGGAGGTGGCGACTAGCTGTAGTGCAAGTGCAACTGGTAGTCCTGTTTCCGTAGGTGGTAGTTTAGGAAGTAGATCAGGGTTGGTTGACTTTTCGACAGCAGGATGTCCAACTGATCATAACGGTGTACAAACTTGGGAAGTGACTTTGACAATTGATGCATATGCGGGTGGAAGTGGTGCCGTGAATCTCAACATGCGAGGAAACAATGCTTGCACGAATGCTAATTTCTTGTTTTCTGGTAGCCTTACAGCACCGACTGCTGGTGCAAGCTATACCTACTCGACAACAGATTTTCCAGCAGGGTATGATCCGACACAACCTGGTTCTGAAATTTGCGCATTAATTTGGGATAGTGGTACTACAACTGGAACTTTAGAATTTACTTTAGAAGTCACTAGGTCGTATGCAGCAGTTGCAGCAATACCATTTCCGACAGGAGATTATTATAGTTGTGTACTAGGTACTCCATTTTTATTAGTATGTGAAACTTCATTGCCTATAGAGCTAATCGGTTTTAATGGAAGACTTCAGGATGAAAAAGTATTGTTAAATTGGATGACCGAAGTAGAAATCGATAATGCCTATTTTACAATTGAAAAAAGCACAGACGGTAGAAATTTTGAATTATTAGATAAAGTGGAAGGGCAGGGAACCAGTTACGAAAAACACCAGTATGATTTGATTGATTCCAATCCTTCAGCAGGTACCAATTATTATCGATTGTCGCAGACTGATTTTAATGATAATACAACAGAAGCAGGATTGGTAACGGTAGAAGTAGTAAAAGAAAAAGAAATTGAAGTATTGCCCAATCCAATTAATAACAATTTACTTTCATTCAATTATACAACAGAAAATAATGGGAAGCTGGATATTGCAATTCATGATGTAACTGGTAAATTGATCGCATCACAAATTTTACAAGTAGAAAAAGGTGCTAATGTGAAATCAATTGAGTTACCTAATATTGCTAGTGGTGTTTATTTCATCATTGCACAACAAAATGAAAAGATTTTGACAGAAAGATTTACAAAATTGAGATAGCGATTCATTCCTCTTCCCATTTCGAGTATAAAAAAGTATAAAAATGTCGTCATTGAATTTATTCATGACGACATTTTTTTGTCGGACTTTAGTTGCTTAAAGCGTCTCCGCTTTAGAAGCTAATTAACTAAAGAAAACTTAATATACACTTCTGAAGCGAGGACGCTTCAAGTAACAGCTGTCGTTGCACATCTGAAGTCCAAATGCTAAAATGTTTAGTTAAAGCAGTATCTTCCAATCGTGAATCCAACACGAAAAATAATCCACATCGACATGGATGCATTCTATGCTGCTGTCGAACAACGTGATGATCCATCATTACGTGGAAAACCAGTAGCCGTTGGAGGAGGAGGAAAAAGGGGAGTGGTCGCATCTGCATCTTACGAAGCTAGAAAATACAAAGTAAGATCTGCTATGCCTGGATTCAAAGCAGCACAACTCTGTCCACATATCAATTTTGTAAAACCCGATTTTGAAAAATACAAATTAGTCTCCAATCAGATTAGAGCCATCTTTTTTGAATACACGGATTTAGTAGAACCCTTGTCACTAGATGAAGCTTATCTAGATGTTACCCATCACAAAATAGGTCCACCGTCTGGTACATTGATTGCCAACGAAATTCGAGCAAAAATAAAAAAGGAAACAGATTTGACTGCTTCGGCTGGAATTTCTTATTGTAAATTTTTAGCTAAAATCGCATCGGACATAAATAAGCCAAATGGATACAAAGTAATTTTACCAGAAGAAGCAGAAAAGTTTTTAGAACAATTGCCAGTTGAGAAATTTTATGGTATCGGTAAAGTGACAGCCAAGAAGATGAACAACATGAATATCTTTACAGGATTGGATTTGAAACAATATTCTAAAATTCAAATGGCAAAACTTTTTGGGAAGCCTGGACGTTTTTATTATGACATTATTCGTGGAGATGACAATCGACCAGTTAATCCAAATTCAGAACGCAAGTCAATAGGAGCAGAACGAACTTTTGGTGAAAATTTGCAAACGATAGATGAAATGATGGAACAAGTTGAACGAATTGCGGAAATTTTAATAAAAGCTATTGACCGTACTCAAAACCCTGGTAGGACCATAACATTAAAAATACGAGATAGCGACTTTCAAACTTTCACGAGAAGTAAAACTCATCCGTATTATTTGACAACCAAAGAAGCACTAGTTTCAATATCGAAAAAATTATTATTAGACAATCAAAATATTTTAAATGAGGTAAGGTTGTTGGGAATTTCTGTTTCCAATTTGCAAAAAGAAACCAACACCTCTGATCAATTACAATTTGAATTTGAAGAAGAATGAATAACAACCAAAAGACCTTAGTTATATTTGACATCGACGGCACCTTGTTGTACTCCAACTCGATAGATAGCAAAGCCTTTGCCGAAACGTACACTAAATTTTATGATCGACCACCACCAAGTATCGATTGGAAATTGTATCCACATGTCACAGACACCTCTATTTTTGATACGATGATTCAAAATGAATTTGGAAGAAAGCCAGACGAGCAAGAAGTAGATGCTTTCAGAAGTCAATTCGTCGACCTACTCAGAACAAAACGACTTTCAAATCCAGAATTTTTTATGGAAGTAGATGGTGCCAAAGCAATCATTGACAAGTTGCATAGTTTAGACGAATTCGAGCTGGGAATCGGTACAGGCGGTTGGAAAGCACCTGCTACACTGAAATTAAATCATGTCAATATCAACACCAATAAT
The DNA here is from genome assembly GCA_937941765.1 of uncultured Saprospiraceae bacterium. Classification (GTDB taxonomy): domain Bacteria; phylum Bacteroidota; class Bacteroidia; order Chitinophagales; family Saprospiraceae; genus CALDGQ01. Next base: position 35,053 of record CALDGQ010000124.1, on the reverse strand, counting down.
ATGTTTATGAGTTTTGCAGACGGACATGTCACTCGAGAACAAATTTTGCAATACTCCATCGATCAAGCAGTCGCAAAAAATGGGCAGTTCAAAAAAATCGTGTATTTCGGTGATGCAAAATGGGATGTGGAGACGACTAGAAATATGGAGCTTCCTTTTATTGGTGTTCGCTTGAAAGGAGATAACGAGAAGTTGGAATCGTTAGGAGCACAACATGTTATGGAAAATTATTTGAATCAAAATGAGGTGATGGAATTTATTGAGGAGTCAAAACCTCCGATTAGTATAGTTTGATATTCGATTGTTTTCTCTGATTATCATATCATAAATCATACATTATAGAATCATAAATCATTATATTAGAATTGAAAATATGTTTTAAACGAGTAAAATATGTTTCATTCAGTTGTAATTTATAAAATTGATTGTATATTTGCAGCGCTTTAATAAGCATGGATAGACTTGGTAGCTCAGTTGGTAGAGCATTTGACTTTTAATCAAAGGGTCCCGGGTTCGAGCCCCGGCCAGGTCACAAAGAGAAAAGCTCTGCTAAAAAAGCAGGGCTTTTTTACTATGAAAACGACACTTACGGCTCCTGACAATTATTCGGGACCAAACACTTCAATTTCTTTCTAAAAAAATAAGAACATGTTAAGTACTGACAATATTTCGTTGCAATATGGCAAACGCGTTTTATTTGATGAGGTAAATTTGAAATTCACCCGTGGTAATTGCTATGGTGTCATCGGTGCCAATGGTGCAGGAAAGTCGACATTTGTCAAAATCCTATCAGGAGAAATAGAAGCAAATTCTGGTTCTGTTAATTTAGAGAAAGGAAATAGAATGGCTGTTTTAAAACAGAATCACTTCGAATATGAAGAATTCTCTGTTTTGAATACGGTGATTATGGGGTACAAGGAATTGTATGATATAATGGTCGAAAAAGATGCCATCTACAATAATCCAGATGCCACAGAAGCAGATGGTTTGCGTGCAGCAGATCTTGAGAACACATATGGAGAGATGGGAGGTTGGAATGCAGAAGCGGATGCAGCGGAATTATTGAGTAACATGGGGATCAAGGAAGACTTGCATTATAAGTTGATGAAAGAATTGACGGGTTCTGAAAAAGTAAAAGTATTGTTAGGGCAGGCATTATTTGGTGAGCCAGATATCTTGATGCTGGATGAGCCTACCAACGATTTGGATGCATTAACGGTAACTTGGTTGTCAGATTTCTTAGCGGATTTCAAAAACACGGTTATTGTGGTGTCTCACGATCGTTACTTCCTAGATATGGTATGCACGCATATCGTAGATATTGATTACAATAAAATCAGAATCAGTACTGGTAATTATACTTTCTGGTACGAGACTACTCAGATGGCGGCAAGACAATTAGCCAATAAAAACAAAAAGGAAGAAGCGAAAAGAAAAGACTTGATGGAATTTATCCAACGATTCAGTGCCAACGCATCGAAATCGAAACAAGCAACGAGTAGAAAGAAGGCTTTAGAGAAACTGGACATACAAGAAATCAGACCTTCTAGTAGAAAATATCCATTCATCCACTTCAAGGGAGAAAGAGAACCAGGTGATCAGATTTTGCGAGTAAAAGATTTGAGTAAAAAAGCTTTGGACGGATCGATGTATTTTTCAAATGTAGAGTTCATCATGAATCCTGATGATAAAATTGCTATTCTTGGAAGAAACAGTTCAGCCGTAAGTGCATTTTTTGATGCCTTAGCAGGAGAAACAGAGCTAGATTCGGGAACCATGGAGTTTGGTCAAACTATTACCACTGAATACTTGCCAAACGAAAATGAAAAATACTTTTCTAATGATAATGACATTGATTTAATCAATTGGTTGAGACAATATTCAGAAGAAAAAGATGAACAGTTTATCCGTGGATTTTTAGGAAGAATGTTATTCTCGGGTGAAGAAGTTTACAAAAAATCATCTGTACTTTCAGGAGGAGAAAAAGTGCGTTGTATGTTATCTAAAGTCATGCTAGCACATCCTAATTTATTGCTAATGGATGAACCAACCAATCACTTAGACTTGGAATCAATTACTGCATTAAACAATGCAATGAAAGAATTTACAGGAAACATGATCTTCACTTCTCATGATCATGAAATTATGAATACAGTTGCCAATCGAATTATAGAAATCACGCCTAATGGAATCATTGATAGTTTGATGACTTATAATGATTATATCAAGTCGGATAAGATTCAGGAGCAGCGTAATGCTTTGGAAGCGGTTGGGGTTTAGGAGTTTTGTATGAAAGAGATGAGAGGTTGGACCTGTGTGCCGATGGCATAAACCTTCATCTCGAGAAGAACAAAAAAAACGACCAAGTTGAATTATCAACTTGGTCGTTTTTTTTCTGCGCTTTTTCTACGTGATTTTTTACGTCCCGGTTCTGCGATTTTCTGTGCTTTCTGCGTGAGGTAATTTTTGTGGCTCTGCTGGTGTCGAACGGTTATCACCATTCTCTGCTGGTTATACCGTCGCGTTGCGACTAAAGTGCTATGTGAAACTATGTATCTATGTGTTAAAACACCTCCTACACGTATCGTATGGTAAGAAAAAAAACTAAGTGTTAGAAAAAAAATCCTACTGCTTATACTTACGAGCCTGCAAAGCCGCAATAATCTGATCCAACTCCTGATCATGTTCCAATTTCAAGGCATTGTAAGCATTTACTTGACTAGACTCCAATTGAAATTCTTTACTTCCGATTTCTTTTTTATCGAGTCTTTCTTTTAGATAGGAGAGGGTCATGACGATACAAATTCCACAAACAGTACCCATACTTGCGACACTTACTTTGGTCATTGCTTCATTGTCAACAAGTCCTTTGTTGTGTAGAAAATAAACAAATCCTAACAAGATGATTGCAGAAAATGAATTCAAAGTTGTAAAAGCTAGCTTTGAAATTTTTCGTCTTTTTGATTCTTTAGCGTTTGCCATAATTACGGTTTTTTAACGTTATCATTTTTAGCTTTTCCTTCAAATTTGAAAAGATCCTTGAAAGAAAAACTGAATTCGGAAACATAAGTTCCGTAAGCAATGATTGATAAAATAAGGCACATCAAAAACAAACCCACATTACTGCCCAATTTAAAAGTATAATAAGCACTGATTCCTAATATTATAAACAATGATAATATCCCAACTATTACACCAATTTCACGAATAACGTTCAAAACGCCACTTCTTTTCGTGTCTTTAGCTCCTTGTTGCATTTGCAGTCTGGCCGTTTCCAATTCGATTTCCTTTTTACGGACATCAAACATCAAATCTTTCAGGCTGTTTATCAATTCAAGTTTACTTTTTCGCTTCTCATCATTCGTCTCTTCTTGAAATTCTTTCAGCAAAAAATTCAGCAACTTCTCGTTTTCCAAATTAGCGATTTCCACAGCAGGAATCTCAACAACTTGGGGTTGCTGTACAGCTTTTTCAGTAAGCGATTGCGCGCTCGGTTCTATCGGTTTCTCGTCTTGCTCTCGGGCCATTAACTTTGAGTATTAGATTTAAATCTTTACGGTTCTCAAAGTATGTTTAGGTGGTTAAGTACGTTGTTGGAATTAAATAAAGATTATTTCGAGGCTAGCTTTTTATCAGTCAAGGCGAAAAACGTAGGTGATACCTTTGTATCGACGAGGCTTTTTAACGAAGTCTGATGAAAAAATAGGCCGAAAGAACTTTAATTTAATTTCGACTATGTACTTTAATAGTATAACCAAATATACTAATTTTTTATTATATATGAAAGATAAATGAATACAGGAATATCGAACAGGGAATGTCCAATTTCGAAGCTGACACGCCTATACACGCATTGAAGACACGTCTGCAAGTTCGATATTCGATGTTCTATTTAGATTTTTTTGATAAAAAAAATCTAAATAGCGGCCACCAATCCACGCATAAAACTTTGCATTTTAGCATCTAACGCAATTGCATGGTTATGATAAGAATGTTCTTCATTGTGAATAATATCGAGGAGTGCATCTTTTACTTCGTCGTCATATTGTTCTAAAAGCAACAAAGCGATAATTCGATTCCATTCAGCTTGTTCAATTAACTCTTGAGAAATTTCTTCACCGAATAAATTAGCTTGAGAAGAATTGGTAGCGATAATTTGATTAAAGACATTGATAGACTCATCAAATTCTCTTGACTTAAAATATTGTTGTGCCAGTACTACTTCCTGAAGATGAATGGTACTTTCTTGGGTTTTAGAAATTCCAGTTTCTAATCTTGCAATATCAAATTCTTCGTACAAAAATTCTTCTTGCAATGCATCGTTGGTATAGTTGTAAACGGCATGCCAGTAGACAGCAGAAAATCCTAAAAATCCAATCGCTGCCAATAAGGAAACGGAATAAATTAGGGATAAGATATTAAACTGAGTGGAAGTCGTAGTTGCACTAGAAGAAGTAGCTGGAACTGAATTTCCATTGATGCGGGTTCCAGAAGGATTTTGTGCTCGAAAGTTTTTATAAAAATCAAACGAATGCTTCAGATCAGCATCGTTGCGAAGTGAAGTCTCAAAATTATTTCTGTCACTCTCCGGTAATCGTTCACTCAAATAATCTTCAAAATGAGATTTATTGTATTTCATGAACTGGGGGTTTGGTTTTCAAAAGCTGTTTAAAAATGAATCAAAGCTGTTGTAGGGATTTTGTTTAGTAAGAACCAAATTAAAAGATTCTTGAGAAGTTTGGTAAGAAATGAAAACATATAATTATTCACCATATGAAAATCAAATTACATATGACAGCCTATAAGATTCCAAATTTGAAAAAACATTCCTGTAAATAAGGAGATTGCGGCGTAATAATAGTCGACGGAAAATGAGGAAGATTAGGCGTATTTGGGAAATGTTGTGGTTCCAGACAAACAGCAGAATGATTGCCATAAGATAAATTTCCTTTGCCAATTTCATTCACACCATTGTTGGTATATAGTTGAATTCCAGGTTGCGTTGTCCAAATTTCTAATGATCTTTTAGAAATAGGTTCTGATAATTTTGCAGCTAAAAACGGAGAAGTAGTTGCCTTATATTTTAAAACAAAATTGTGGTCATAGCCACCGCATTTTTTCATTGATTGAATTGGAGTGTTAATATCACGTCCAATTTCTTTTTCGGTTCTGAAATCAAAAGGCGAACTTACAACATTAAAGAAATTTCCATTCGCTACAATCTCATCATCCGTTGCTGTAATTTCATTTGCATTAATCTGTAACAAATGACTTACGATTTTCTCATTTTTAGTTCCAGTAAGATTGAAGTAAGGATGATACGTCAGATTAATTGGGGTAGGGCGATCTGTTTTTGCCTGGTATTTTATTTTCAATTCATTTTGATCAGTCAATTCAACAAAAACATCAATTTCCAAATTGCCAGGAAAACCTTCACTACCTGATTTTGAATAATGATAAAAATGAAGTTGATGGTCCGTAGCTGATTTGACTTCCCAAACCTGCATATGCAATCCATTGGTACCACCGTGTAAGCAATGTTGGTCAAGGTTCTTGTCTGCTTGAAAATTTTCACCATTAATAGAAAACTGTCCATTAGAAATTCGATTAGCAACTCGACCGATAATTGAATTCATAAAGGGATTTTTTGTTTCAAAATCTTGCAAACTATCATATCCTAAAACGATGTCGTCCATTATTCCATCTTTGTCTGGTGTATGTAAACTTACCAACCGAATTCCATAATTGGTTAGTAGCACCTCAATTCCATTTTTATTGTTTAGTTTAAAAAGTTGAATCCCTTTTTTAGCAGAAAAAAATGAATCAGGTTGGATTGTTTTAGATAAAATTTTCATTAAGAATGTTGCTTTAGATTATTCCAAAGTGAAATTATTTTTCTTTTTGATAATAGTCGAAGATGAAGGAAACTAAATATCAATATCCAAGTATATTTATTTAAACAATATATGTAGTGTAGTCGTTATGAATAAAGGTACCAATGAAGATATGGCAAAAACGGATTTGCAAAAATTAACGGTTAAATCATTGTTGAAAACGATCAATGAAGAAGACAAAACTGTTGCTGAAGCCGTTGAATTGGCCATACCGCAGATTTCAAAATTGGTAGAAGTGATTGTTGAGAAGCTAAAAGAAGGGGGACGCTTATTTTATATCGGCGCAGGCACTAGTGGTCGACTTGGAATATTAGATGCCTCGGAATGCCCGCCAACATTCGGTGTTTCTCCAAATAAAGTAATCGGAATCATAGCAGGAGGAGATAAAGCCATTCGAAATGGGATTGAATTTGCTGAAGATGACAAGAAAATGGCTTGGATGGATTTGAGAAGGCGAAAAGTATCGAAAAAAGATATCGTAATTGGTATTGCTGCATCTGGAACGACACCTTATGTAGTCAATGGATTGAAAGATACTCAGTTATCCGGCATTTTTACGGGTTGCATTTCATGTAAAATGAATTCAGCGTTAGCTGAGTATTCAGATTATCCAATTGAAGTTGAAGTAGGACCAGAAGTGATTCGCGGCAGTACAAGAATGAAAGCTGGGACTGCACAAAAGATGATATTGAATATGATCAGTACCACTGTCATGATTAAGCTAGGAAAGACATTAGGAAACAATATGGTAGATATGCAGTTGACTAACAATAAGTTAATTGATCGCGGAGCAAAAATGATTATGAAATACTTGGGACTTGATTATCAGGCAGCAAAAACTTTGTTGATTAAACAAGGAAGTGTAAGAAATGCAATTGACAATTTTGAGAATAAAAAGTAGTGATTACCCAAAGTGGTGATTTAATTTATGTGACAAAATCTTTTTCTACGGGGAAATAAATAAACGTCACTTTTATTAAAAAAATTTAAGGAAATTGCTAATTTAGCGACAGACTTATTGATAGCAGAGAATTTTAAAACGAAAACGACTTTACCTATCTCGTGGTCACATATCACCTCGCTTACTTTTAGCTATAATTATTTAGTGCAACTCATGTAAACCATCCCCTTTACCGAAGTTTGACTTTGGGCGTGAAGCCATTGTATTCTATTTACCTAATTTTTTAAATTAAAGTGAGTCATGAGACCGATTCTTTTCATAACCTTATTTATTAGCCTAGCAGTCCTGTCCACTGCTCAGCCAGAATATACTGCCAACGAGCTTGTCAAAGCGTATCATGGAAATTCCTATTATGGAACCAATCCAGGGTATCATGTGACATGGACAGATAAAGAGTTGGGAAATATAGCAGCTGGAAACCCAGCAATTCCTAACGCGGATGGAGTAGGTATAAAAACCTTAAGACCTTCAATCCCACAACACTTTTTAGAATATTATGGGTATGATATATTAGTGGATGAATTTCAACATTACGACGAATTAGGACTTAAAGATAATGTTGCATTCATTGGTTATCCAAATGATGCCAATAGAGACTGGACACATTTTTGTCCTTCTGCACCTTCAGAAAATTTCAGAGATATTTACGAACCTATTTGGGATAATGGAGAGAATGATACTCCAGTAAATGATAATAATCCATATGCACTGTATGTATATAAAATGGCAAGTCAGTATGCTGGTTATGTCAAATTTTGGGAAGTTTGGAATGAACCAGATCTAGATACCGGAGGAACTGCCTGGTTACCTGCAGGTCAGCCTGGAAACTGGTGGGAAAACAATCCTGATCCTTGTGATTTCAAATTGAAGTGCCCAATCATGCATTATGTTCGTTTATTACGGATCACATATGAAGTAATCAAAACAGTTGATCCGGATGCTTATATCGCTATTGGTGGAATTGGATTCCCAAGTTTCTTAGATGCTGTATTAAGATATTCTGACAATCCAGATGATGGAAGTATTACTCCTGAATATCCAAAAAATGGAGGTGCTTATTTTGATTGTATGAGTTATCATTCATACCCACACATTGACGGAAGTTTGAGAGAATGGAATAATGATATTGGCGGTTTTCAATATTTTAACCACTCAGATAGAGCAGTCCAAGGTTTGATTTCAAGAAAATTTGATTTCGCTAATATCTTAGACTTCTATGGTTATAATGGAAATACTTATCCAGAAAAAGTATGGATCGTTACGGAAACTAACATACCACGTGCAAAAGTTCCAAGTCATCCTGAATATATTGGTTCTGATGAAGCGCAAAGAAATTATACAATCAAAGCATTGGTCGAAGGGCAAAAACACAACATCAGTCAATTGCACTGGTACAATCTCGGAGAAGCATCTGCTTTTGATGCCAATGCAGATTCTGAGTTTGGATATATGGGACTTTACAAGAAATTAGAAGGAACCTTGCCTTACGCACAAAGAAAAACGAATAGTGGAATTGCGTTCAAAACAACTTCTCAATTGTTGGCCAATCACGAATATGATATTTGGAGAACATCACAATTACAAATACCTGATGGTGTCAATGGGGCAGCATTTAAAGATGAAGGTGGAAGTTATACTTATGTACTTTGGGCAGAAACTACAATTAACGACAGCGAATATGCACAAGCAACTTATAGCTTTCCAGCTGATATGAATATTTCAGATGTAGATGTCAAAAATTGGAAGTATTCAGCAACTGAAGTGGCTTGGGAACAATCTGCTGTAGATATTCGATTATCAGGAGCACCTTTATTTTTTAGAGATGCAAATATGTCGTCTTTACCTATTGGGTTGTTAACTTTCACAGGTCGTAAACAAGATGCAGATGTTCAGTTAGATTGGTTGACGGAAGTAGAAGAAAACAACGCTTATTTTTCTGTCCAACACTCAACAGATGGAAGAACTTTTGAAGAAATTGCAAAAATTGATGGTGCTGGTACTTCAAACGAACCACACGCTTATCACTATTTGCATGAACAACCTCAACTTGGAAAAAATTATTATAGATTAAAGCAATACGATTTTGATGGTTCATTCAGCTATACTGATATTGTAATTGTTGATTTCGAAGCTAAAGATATTGTGCAAATTTCTGCTTCTATTACGATGGACTACATCTATCTAGAATTCTATGAAATATTCGATTATGATATCGAAATAGAATTATTCGATGCCGTTGGTAGAAAGATGGATCAAGTTACATTAGCTGCAGGCGAAAACTTTTTTAAGTGGGATACTAGAAATTTAGTATCCGGAACCTATATGGTGCGTCTAAAGATACAGGAGGAAGGATATTTCTCTCAGAAATTTGTAAAAGCAAGAGATTAAATTAGTGAATCAAAAAGTAGCGTTCATTTTTTTATTTGAATGCTACTTTTTTTACTAATTTATAAGAAGAATACACTACACACAACTACACTATACCACAAATCAGAATGTGATTTGTAAACTCCTTAAACATACCCAATGAAGATTTTTCGAACATCAGTAAAATGATGTTTAGACATTACTGCTATTGGCAGGATTGTTGCACATATTATTGATATACATAATATGAAAAACTAACACTCATTAACCAAAACAAATAAAGAGGCATGTTAATTTTCAAAGTACTACTCGTTGCAATTGTTATAGGATGGGGGCTAATCAAGCTACTCCAGTACAGTAACAAATAAGCACCACCTTAAAAAACATATCTACACAAAAACCATTCAAGTTAAATTTGATTGGCTCGTAACATTTTATAATCCTATCTTTTTCTTTTCTTAATTCTAGTGCTTACTTAATAAGTGCTACAACATTATTTCTGATCTCAAATAAATTCTTGTGTTTTTGATTCGTTAAAATGACAATGGTATAATCAACTCGGTTATTTCGAACCAACAAGCATTCGTAATTTCCCATAGTTCCATGATGGACCTGTTCTACAATCTTATTAACAAGACTTTTAATATTCCAACAATACTCCCAAGCCCATAACTAATATGTAAAGTCATAAAAGCAAGACAAGTTGGGATGAAAATAGACCATCGTTTTCGCACATAAGAAACATACCAGGATGCAAAAATGATGATGGCAAAATAAATTAAAAAAGGGAAGGAATAAACCGCAAAAAGGGTAGGGTTGAATATAAAATACGCAGGTAGTATAGACAATAAATACAACACAAAAAATAATGGAACAAAATGTCTAACAGAAAGCGATTTCAGTGAGTTGGTAAATTTCGCTGTCAACAATACCCATTTTCCATTTCCGAAATTATTTTTCCATAAAGCCTCTAATGTATCTCGTCCATAGTAAATACTCTTAACGCCAGGAACCAAAAATATTTTTCCACCACCATTCAAAATTCTTTTACTCATTTCCATATCCTGATTTCGAATCAATCGCTCATCGAATAAACCAAATCGTTGAAATACAGACATGCGGTAACAACCAAAAGGAACCGTATCAACTGCCGTTACTTTTTTTACTCCCGTTCTAAAAGTTGCATTTCCAACACCCATTGGATGACTTAAAACTGCTGCGATTCCTTGTGCAGTCATAGAATCATTACGAGGTTTGGTTTCCAAAGCGCCACCAACCAAATCCGCATCCAGCACTTCCGCAGACTTTTTTAGTTTCGAAATATAATTGTTAGGATATAAAGTATGGGCACCCAATAAAAACATAAACTCGCCTTGTGCAACTTTTAGGGCTCGATTGATTGCGTGCGGTACAAACTTATCTGGATTATCTAAAAGTTGAATAAAAGTGTGTGCGAGTTCATATTGTTTGACAATATTGCGCGTATTGTCTGTACTGCCACCATCACAAACAAATACTTCTATTTCAGAAAGCGGATAATCTTGGGCTAAGATATTATCTAGTACTTTTCCAATGAAAGCAGCTTCATTGAAACACGGAATAACAATACTGACAGTTATTTTACTCAAGATACTGATGATAGTAATTGGTTATACAAAGATAACAACTTCTTTTCTTGAGTTGCCCAATTGAATATTTTTCGAACGGCTGCTTGTCCACGCTTACCCATTTCCTCCGCTTCTTTTTGATTTTGCATTAAGTAATTAATCGCATTTGCTATTTCAGTAGGATTTTCTGGATCAACGGTTAAACCACATTGATGGGTTTTAAAAAAATCTTTCCACAAATCAAAATTGGAAGCAATGATAGGAATTCCCGTTCCCATATATTCATACATTTTAACGGTCAAGATAAGTTTGTAGAGTGGTACTGGTTTTAAAGTAACCAACCCAATTTTACTTTTAGCCAATACGTTTTGCACTCCTTCCCGATCTTGCATCCCATGGAAAACAGTATGTTGCCATCCCTTTGATTTTTCAACTTTCATTTTTAGTTCATCGCTTCCAAACCAGCCAGCTAGATGAAATTTTGATTGGCTTAAATGTACCGTTTCCATCATAGCGTGAATTCCTCTTGGTTCGTCTATCCTACCAACATAACATACTGCGTCCTCTCGATCATTCCAACTTGGATTCTGTTTAAATTCACTCAATATCGGATAATTGCAAATGTCAATAGAATTTTCATTTACAGTTTTAAAGCGAGCAACTGTAGAAGGATTGGCAACAATAACTGCACTTAATTTTGCAGCACATCGATTTTCATATTGTCTAAAAGCACTGCTGGATATTGGACGGATGAATTTAGGGATCCAGGGTTTGCTTAGCATCTGCATTGGAACATCTTCATGTGCGTCATAGATCACGATTTTTCCTCGCTTCCTTAATTTGAGACCAACAGGCAACAATTCCGGATCATGAAATTGATAGATGGCAGCATCGATTTCAATTGCTTTTTGCAAAACGATTTTGGAAGCTTTCAACATCCGTTCTTTACGACTTTTCGGAATTTCAATATTGATAATTTCAACTCCTTTGTCTATTTCTGATTTCTGGTTGGCAACAATCAATTTGACATCAAAACCATTGGCAGCAAGTGACACACATTGTTTATGGAAAATGCGCGTGTCTTTCGCAGGATGCAAAGTGGTGATATGGCAAACTTTTATTTTTTGTTGCATTCGGCAAATATAGGATTCTAATTGATTAAAAATTCTATGATGTATGATTTATGATATGACGACAGCGCATGAGCACGTCGGTCTGTGCGAAAATTCCCAAAAGCAAAGAGGTTAGAAACCTTTTGCTCGAATACCGTGTGTGTTACTAGATGAAGGTTTCTAACCTCTCATCTCGAACGAGTATTTTCGTACAGTCTGACGTGTGCACAAGAAACAACGGTCATATCATACATCATACATCTTATATCATACATCAAAGAATTTCACTAACTTGCAGCTCAAACAAAATTCGATTTCTTGAAGACACAGACTCATTTAATTTTCACACTATTCCTATTATTTATACTTGGGTGTCAGACAGAAACGGTACAGAGAGAATCAGTTCAATCAACCTTACCTTACCTTTCAATTGCAGGGGATACTGGATGGACGAAATATCATGTAACTTATTCTGATAATGAAAAACGGGATTTCACATCCGATTTTAAAAATTTAATGGAAGCAATAGAAGTCCAAACTTCCACTTTTAAACCCAATTCTTTAATTACCAATTTTAACAAGTCATCAACGAGTTTTCTGCTACCAAAAGAAAAAGATGCAGCTCATCATTTTCTGAAAAATTTCGAAGTTTCAAAAGTAGTGTACAAAACGACAGATGGTTATTTTGATCCAAGTGTCATGCCTTTGGTCAATTATTGGGGATTTGGATATAATGGGAAAAAACGAGTTGAAAATATCGATAACAAAAAAATAAAATCAATCTTATCCTATGTGGGTTTTGATAAAATAACCAAATCGACAAGTCAAAATGGAGTGACAATTCAAAAACAATTTCCGGAATCAGAATTAGATTTCAGTGCCATTGCAAAAGGATATGCGGTTGATTGTTTTGGTGATTTGTTAGAAAAAAATGGTGTCAAAAATTATATGGTTGAAATCGGAGGAGAAGTGTTAGCAAAAGGGAAGAATAAAAAAGGAAAATTGTGGACAATCGGAATAAATACACCAAAAGCAGGTAGCAGTGTTAGAGATTTTGAAGAAATTATTCAATTGGACAATAAGGCATTGGCGACATCTGGCAATTATAGAAATTACTACGAAGTGAAGGGAGAAAAATTTAGTCATACCATCAATCCTAAAACGGGATATACAGAACGGAATAATCTTTTAAGCGCATCAATAATCGCAACAGATTGTATCACAGCAGATGCACTAGCGACTGGTTGTATGTCTATGGGATTGGAACCGGCAAAAAAAATGGTAGATTCGCTACCTGATGTAGATGCCGTTTTTATTTACACAGAAGACGGTAAAACAATGAAAGTGTATTATACTAAAGGGATTGAAAATGCATTATTATTAAAAGAAGAACGAAAAAAGGAAAACTAATTTGATCGAGACATAGCTAGTAAATTTCACGGAGTCTGACATTGGCACACTAGCTCCGCAGGATTAAAAGATGGATCCCAAAAAGCAAGATCAAAAAAAACTAAAAAACTATGAAATTCAACTTAGATAAAGACCTGATATTTTTTGATATTGAATCTACAGGTACCAATGTCCTCAGAGACAAAATTTTACAAATAGCATTAGTGAAATATGAAGTAGGAAAAGAGGAGCCTAAAGAATTGATGCTAATGATTAACCCAGGTATTCCGATTCATCCAGAAGCGATGAAAGTACATGGCATCACACCTGATATGTTGCGAAACAAGCCGACATTCGCACAAGTTGCAAGTGAATTGTTGGAATTTATTGGAGATGCAGACTTAAGTGGATACAATTCCAATCGATTTGATATTCCGATGTTGATGGAAGAATTTGCTAGAGTAGGAGAGGAGTTCGATATTTCTAAAAGAAAGACCATTGATGTCCAAAGAATTTTTTACAAAATGGAGCCACGTACGTTGACGGCAGCTTATCGATATTATTGCAACGGAGCAAAAATGGAAAATGCGCATGATGCAATGGCAGATGTAAAAGCAACGATTGAAGTTTTCAAAGGACAATTGGAAATGTATAAAGACACGGATTATATTGATCATAATGATGCGATTATAGAAAAACCAATCCGTAATGACATGCAACAATTGCATGAGTTCACGACAGATTTTACAGTAGTAGATTCAACCAACCGATTAAAGTACAATGCGGATAAAGTGGTTGTTTTTAATTTTGGGAAATACATCGGTCAACCAGTTGCAGATGTATTGGCAAAAGATAAAAACTATTACAGTTGGATCATGAATAAAGAATTTTCAACTCAAGTTAAAAATGCAGTTAAACAAATTGTAGCCGATTACGAAAAAGAACACCCAATGGATTAACGATGAAGGTTGTGTATTACATTTTATTAGGATTGATTGTTACTACGTCATTTTCTTGTTATCAAAAAGAGGAAGGATGTTTAGATGCAGATGCTGCCAACTTTGATGTAACAGCAGATGACAATTGTTGTTGCGCCTATCCCAAATTGGTGTTAAGAATGAGTCATGTATACGGAGAAAGCAGTTTTAATTTAGGATCGAATTTGTTAAATGATCTTAACTCTCCATTTAAAGTCTTAGGAGTTCAATATTATCTTTCTGGGTTTTCATTGATTGATGAATCCAACAATTTATTTCCGACAACAAGTACGATTAGTTTGCCACAATTAGATGGTAATAATGTCGTGACTCCTGATGATATCGTTTTAATGACACGAAATGTAGCGACAGATTCTATTGGATTTTTTCCAAACTATGGTAGCTATGAAAAATTACAATTTGAAATTGGAGTTAAAGATGCCGTAAAGAATACGGACCCAGAAAAAGTAGACGATGCTTATCCTTTAGCTAATCAAACAGATTCGATGTGGTATGAATCAGGTAACTATGTAGCTACAAAAATCATCTTAAAACCAGATACTGCCGTTATATCCGACACTTTAACAATAAATATTTTTGAAAATAGTCTAGTAGAACTAGATGGAGACCTTGAAATACTCCGTGGGACCCACATAAATTTGAACTTACAAACAAATTATGCTACTTGGTTTAGCGGTATTGATTTTCAAAATGATGACCAATCGACCATAGAAGATAAAATCAAAGCAAATTTGGCAAGTAGTTTGTCATTTTACTAAGATTAATGATTATTCGATTGTAGTTTTTTCAACAATTGGATATCTTACAACGTTTAATTCCGTATAGAACATAATAAATATTAAGCCGATATGAAACAGTTTCTTTTGTTAATTCCAGTTTGTTTTCTGCTGTTAATGACCTCTTGTGGTGACGATACTGCTATATTGCCAGAACCAGAAGTAGCAGATGTCAGTCTAACCTTCAAAACAATGTTTGGAGACAACGAACTTGATTTCAATACAACTGTTTATGATTATGAAGGGATGGAAATGACGATTTCAAAATTTGACTTTTTTATTTCAAATGTCGCACTTTACAAAAATGTTGAAGGTGCTTTAGACCCAGAACAAACTGAATTATTTGAAATTGACTTTTTAGATTTTACTCAAAACAATAATTCTGTTACTATCGAATCATTGAATGTACCCGTTGGTGAATACGATGGTATTGTATTTTCAATCGGTGTGCCATCTGATTTGAATGCACAGCAGCCAGGTGACTTTTCAGTTACACATCCGCTAGGTATTACAAATGTTGGCCACCATTGGGCAGCTTGGGATAGTTACATTTTTTCAAAAGTAGAAGGTAGACTAGATACGAGCGGCAATCAAGATTACGTCAATTTTTCATACCATCCTGGGACCGATGCACTTTTTAGTAATAAGATTGAAAAAGGAATTTCCATTAATTTAGTTGCCGGACAACAAAAAACAATCAACTTCGAGATTGATTTAGAAAATATTTTCGTAAGTGGAGGGGCATTGGATATTGAAATGTATCCTGATTCACATAGCCCAGATGAATCAACAGGAGCAGAACATGTAATGGATAACTTCCCAAGTTCGATTAGCGTTAATTAACCAAACAATACAAATGCGTTCACCCCTTTTACTCATATTAGTTCTATTCATCTTTATTGTAGGATGTGGTTCTGATGATGAGGTATTGGTATGTGAACCAACACCTTCAACGTTAACAACTGTTGATCTAATATTCAAAGCACAGTTTGGTTCTGAACCGCTTGTTTTCAACACCACTACTTATGATTATGAAGGGATGGGAATGACAATTTCAAAATTTGATTTCTACATTTCAGATGTTTCACTTTTCAAAAATATAGGTGGTGCAACAGAACAGACAGACATCCTTGATATTGAATTTGTCGATTTTACTCAAAACAACAATTTGGTTACCCTCGAATTAACAGAGGTTCCTCTAGGAAGTTATGATGGTATTGTCTTTTCAATTGGAGTGCCTTCGGATTTGAATGGACAACAGCCAGGTGATTTTTCTGTTACCCATCCTTTGGGAATTATTAACGTAGGACATCATTGGGCCGCTTGGGATAGTTATATATTTTCGAAAATTGAAGGAAGATTGGATACTACGGGTAATCAAGATTTTACCAACTTTTCATATCACCCAGGTACGAATGAATTATTTAGTGGTCCTATTGAAAAAAATGCTTCAATTGAATTAATTGCTAACAATTCAAATACAATAAATTTTGAAGTTGATTTGGAAAATATTTTCATAAATGGAGGGTCTTTAGATATCCAAAGCTTTCCAGATTCTCACAATCCAGATGAGGCAACGGGTGCAATACATGTAATGGATAATTTTCCAAGCGCTATTTCTATAAACTAATCAAGCAGTACAAATGAGAATCACCTTTCTATTCTTTCTAGCTTCTTTAATTTTTATCACTAGTTGTGGGTCGGATGATGATTTTGTCTGTCAACCAGGTGTTCCTGGAGATTTAACAAGCATTCCATATGATCCAGTGCCTCATGAAGTAGCAGTGCCTTTTGATTTTCCACCGGTACCAGTACCTCCAAACAATGAACTTACAAATGATGGTGTGAACTTAGGTAGGCATCTTTTTTATGATCCGATTCTTTCTGTTGATAGTTCGATGGCATGTGCACATTGTCATTTGCCTGGCGGAGGATTTACGGATACTTTGGAAGTAAGTCTAGGAGTTGGAGGAGCTGTTGGTTCTCGTTCTTCAATGACCTTGATTAATGCTGCTTATTATTTGAATGGACTATTTTGGGATGGACGTGTACAAAGTTTAGAAGATCAAGCATTGTTACCTGTAGAAGATCCGGTTGAATTAATGCATCAATGGTCAGATGTCGAATTTCTATTGCAAAATCATGATGAATATCCGACCATGTTTCGAAAAGCATTTGGTATTACCAATAAATCAGAAATTTCAAAAGAACTGACAGCAAAAGCATTGGCTCAATTTGAAAGGTGCATCGTGAGTGCTGGCAACTCTAAATACGATCAAGTCATTTCTTTAAATGGTTTTTTCTCACCATCAGAACAGAATGGTTTTGATATGTTCTTCGATTCTTCTTCAATATTGCCAGATGCAGAATGTGGTCATTGTCACAATGCTCCATTATTTACGACCAATGAATATTTCAATAACGGATTAGATTCAGTAGTATCCCTTTTTGATTTTGATGATCCGGGTTTAGGTGGTATTACAATGAATGAATTTGATTATGGAAAATTTCGTGCGCCGACATTAAGAAATATTGAGTTCACGGCTCCATACATGCATGATGGTCGTTTTCAAACATTAGAAGAAGTAATAGATCATTACAATTCAGGAGGACATTTTGCCGATAATTTGGATCCACTAATAAATCCACTTGGTCTTACTGAAGAAAATAAAGCTGATTTGCTCGCCTTTTTATTGACACTGTCAGATACGACGACATTACAAAATCCTGCATACCAAAATCCTTTTTAAACTTAGCATTAGTTAAAGCGAGTTTTTTTCAACGTTGATATTCAGAGATTTTTCTTATTGTGAAATCAGTGATTATACGATTCAACTTGTATAGATAAAACCTATAAGTATAAACACAAGTACATCAGTCTAAAAGCAAACCGTTAAAAAAGACTATCCGCTTTCATAGTGCAATGATCGAAAAGCACTAGCGATCTTATCCTATAAATGGTACATTAATTGACTAACCAATACTAGGTACATAATCAAACTTCTCCCCGAAGTACCACTTCCCACATTACGGTTATTACAATTTATTCATTTAGTGTTCATTTCCTATGAGAAACATATTATTAGCATTTGCCATAATGCTAGCGCAAGGGTATAGCGTAACGATGTATGGCCAACATATCGGTGATCGATCTATTGAAAAAAAATCAATAGACGAATTTTATTTAGATAATAATTTTGCTAAAAAGGCAACTGTTAAGAACAGTTACGTTGTTTTAGTTGAATTTGATAAAATACCGAACGCAAAAGAAAAGTCAATTCTAAAGAAAAATGGAATTGAATTGTTATCTTTTCATTCCAAAAAGAATTATTGGGCAAAAATTTCTAAAGCTGTTGGTAAAGCTGATTTAGAAAATGCGAATATTTTAAATATTTCAAGTGCAACCAATTGGAAAGCGTCTCAAGAAATTGTAGAACGTAATTTTCAAGATTGGAATACCATTTCAGAAAATCATATTGAAGCAGTTGTTACTTTGCATGATCAATTAGATCACTCGATCTTTTTTGATTTTATGGAAGACCATGGTTGTGGAAGTTATGAAGCATTTGCGCATTCAAAAAATACGTACCTTATTGAAATTGATGTTGATCTTATTGACAAGATCATCGCTTCACCAATTGTCAGATTTGTAGAAGTCAAGCAAGAGCCTGACCAAAAACTTAACCATGAAAATAGATCGTCACAAAGAGTAAATGCAGCAGCAGCTTCATTTACTGGTGGCTTGAATCTAGATGGCTCTGGTGTTGTGGTAGGAATTGGTGATGGAGGTGAACTTGGAGATCACATCGATTTTAATGGTCGTGTTATTAATGAAGCAGATGGAACCTATCCTTCTTTTGGTCAACATGGTGATCACGTAGCTGGTATCGTCGGCGCTGGTGGTAACTTAAATCCAAGACACAAAGGAATGGCCCCAGGTGCGGATTTGGTAATTCAAAAAACATCTTTGATTACTAATAATGCAGAAACCTATTTGCAAGAGCATGGTATGGTTTTGACCAACAATTCCTATGGTGTTAGTTTCGATTGTGAAACTAATGGTACCTACAATTATTCTAGTGCACAACTGGATGATCAGCTAGAAAAAAATCCAGCACTACTTCATGTCTTTGCGTCAGGTAATAGTGGTAACGGAACATGTGGTGATTTTCCACAAGGTTATTATACGGTATTACGATATTATCAAGCATCCAAAAATGTGTTGACGGTAGGTAGTACAAATGAAAATAGAGAAGTAGTGAATTCTTCCAGTAAAGGACCTGTAATCGATGGTCGTTTAAAACCAGAATTAGTAGGTGTTGGATCAAATGTAATGTCCACTGGAAATGATTTCAATTATTATAATTCAAGTGGCACGAGTATGGCTTGCCCGTCAGTAACTGGTTCCTTAGCACTTTTGTACCAACGTTATAAAGAATTACATAACAATGTAAATCCAACTGGCGCATTAATTAAAGCAATTGCTTGTAATACCGCAGATGATATTCATGAACCGGGACCAGATTTCAAATCAGGATTTGGAGCCTTGAATATCAAAAGAGCAGCGGACTTAATTACAGATGGTCACTTTATTAGTGGTAGTACAATCGATGGTGGACAAAATACGCATTTGATAAATATTCCTACAAATGTAAAAAAAGTGAAAATCATGTTGTACTGGCATGATGTGCAAGCATCACCATTCCCAACAAAAGCATTGGTCAACGATTTGGATTTAGAAGTTTTCGATCCAACAAATACTAGTTACTTGCCGTGGGTGCTAGATCACACGCCTGCTAATGTTGCCAATCCAGCAACTCGACAAGCGGATCACCTTAATAATATTGAGCAAGTGACGATTGATAATCCAAGTGCAGGAAATTATGCGCTCCAAGTTAAGGGATTTGAAGTGCCAATGGGTCCACAAAATTATCATGTGGTTTACGAATATATTTATGATGAGGTAGAGTTAATTTTTCCATATGGAGAAGAAACCTTTGAACCAGGTGTTAATAAAAGACTTCATTGGGATGCAGATGATACCAATACAGAATTATTTAATATCGAATTTTCAGCAGACGGAGTAAATTGGGAGGTTGTAACTCCTGGAATTGCGGCGCATATTCGAGCATCTGTTTGGACGGTGCCAAATGTTGAAACTACCAACGGATATATTAGAGTCGTAAAAAGTGGGGGAACTGTTCAAGATCAAAATGATGTTCCATTCAATATTTTACCAACAATTACTGGACTGACAGCAGAACCTTATTGTGACGGTTACATTCAATTGAAATGGGATCCAGTTGATTATACAGATACTTATGAGGTGATGTATTTGGGAGAAAAATCTATGGTCACAGAAGCAATTGTCAACGAAACAGATTATGTTTTTGCAAACAACTTTACATTTGGTGAAAAACTATGGTTTACTGTAAGACCAGTGTTAGAGAATGGCGCAAAAGGAACGTGCTTGATTGCCGATGATGCGACCGTAACGAATATGGGCGTATGCCCTTGGCAGAATGATATATCCATTGCAATCAAAGATCCAATCGAAATTAGTCGTAAGTATACTCAAAATGATAAAGGAATTAAAGACATGCTAAATGTGGGAATCAAAAATGTAGGTTCCAACACCGTAAGTAATATTCCTGTTTCTTATACGGTTAATAATGGTCCCGTATTGACAGAAAATTGTACACCTTCAATGAATCCTGGAGACTCCGTTGTATTTCATTTTGCACCAACAGAAATTTTTAGAAATCCCGGCGTTTATGATATTAGTTACTGGACACATTTGCCAGATGATGAAATGAATGGAAATGACAGTATTGTAAACATAGCACAAATTGTTCAACTTCCTAATCCCGTAGAATCACTACCATATAGAGAGGACTTCAATTCTATTCAGGATTTTAATATCGATAAGGAGAGAGTAGGGTTGGATGATTTGATAAAATGGGATTTTGAACCAAAAGCTGGAGGAGAAATTGAGTGCAAATTATTCGGAAACACTAAGTCTTTAATAATGGACTATGATGATCAATATAATATAGGTCTTGCACCATTATCGAATGATGCGATCATAACAGTAAATTTAGATCCATATTCTATTGAAACTGCAAATGTAGTGTTGGATTTTAAATACATCGCTAATTATGCGCCATATAATGGAGAAATATTCGTTCGTGGAAGTGATACTAATAATTGGGTTCCATTGATGACCTTAGAAAGTACAACTACATGGGAAGATGTAGAAAAAATTAACATTACAAATCCGTTGAAATCGAATGGCCAAGATTTTAGTACTAGCTTTCAAATGAAGTTTAGTCAATATAATGGAGATGTTGTTTTTGACAATATCCAATTGTCACTAGCAGATCCATTACCGATTGAGTTATCCTATTTCAAAGCATTGCGAGATGGCAATGATGTGAAATTACAATGGGCAACTTCATCTGAGATCAATTCAGATTATTTTGAAATTGAAATGGCTAATAATTTTGAAGACTTTGCAAGGGACTTAGGAGTAATCATTGGAAAAGTAAATGCGAATGGAAATTCATCCGAAATTAATACCTATCAATATTTAGATGTAGCTCCAAATAAGACGAAAAACAGATATTATCGTCTAAAGCAGTACGATTTTGATGGTACTTTCACGTATTCGGACTTTAGAGTTGTCTTTTTTGAAGACAGAATTGAAGATAAAGTGGCCTTTTTCCCGAATCCATTCTTGGATTTGGTTCAATTCCATTACAAAAGTAATAAGGATCAAGAAGTGCAAGTCGTCGTTTCTGACATAAAAGGAGTGGATTTGATGACCTTCGATTTACAAGTATATCATGGAGAACAAGATATTTCACTAGATGTCGGAGATGCATTGACTGAAGGAATCTATCTTTTTAGGGTAATATCCAGTGGCAAAGTAGTGACGATACCACTAATAAAGACGGGTAGATAAGACTTTTAAAGACAATTATTTTGTCAAAAAATCAGGTTTTAAAATAAAAAAAGTGCTTTTTTTCATAAAAAAGCACTTTTTTTTTGGGTAAATGCGGTTGTTTCCAATCACATTTTTTTCACAAATATTACACTTGTAAACATCATTTTAAATTCAAGTAATTGATAATGAGTTATTTATATTAAAATGTGGATAATTAATAAACATATTACGTCTCACAATTATGTTATTCTGTCTTTGGTTTCACCTCTATATCGTCGCATATTTGATATGTAATTAGGACGAAGCGTTTAGATGAAGAGAAATTACAAAGAGAATATGAAAAAATTCTCTAAGTCGGACAAAAGGTCTGACCACCAAATTTGGATATGTTCATGGGATTATAATTTGTTATAGTGAGTAATCCTTCCCGGGATTACTCACTACTTTTAAACTTCTCAATATTCAAATTTTAGTTCGCTTAATTGCGAATACATTCATAAGGATATGTTCATGGGATTATAATTTGTTGTAGTTAGTCGATTCGAGCCTTCGAATCGACTTTCTATTTTTTAGGGCAGTTTGTAATTCAATTCTAATTCTCCGAGAGCTCACCGTTATCATTTAAGACCAAGAAATAAGCTATAAGAAGGGAAGTATTAATAAAATCTGTAAAGCTCTCTGAGCGTTTTCACCTAATTAATACATAACAATTTTTGCCTATTACTGTTTTAAACATGTAATTTTACAATTCATAAGAACTACTAATGAAGAGAAGAACATTTGATCCAAACGAGCCTAAAACCAAGGTTACTAAGGAATCATTCAGGGAAGCACTTGAAATTTTCAAATTCGTACAGCCTTATACTTTAGAACTAGTGATAGGACTGATACTCTTATTCCTAGGAAGTGTCATATTTATGGTATTCCCATATTTGGCTGGCTTGATGATAGACGTTGCGCAAGGAAAAGCAGAATTGAAATTATCCTTACCAACGATAGGTTGGATATTGTTAGGAGTACTCATCTTGCAAGGATTCTTTTCTTATTTCAGAGTCATCTGTTTTGCCAAAGCAAGCGAGTACGGAATGGCAGATGTAAGAAAAGCATTGTATCTCAAATTGGTCACTTTACCGATCTTGTTTTTTGAAAAAAGTAGAGTAGGGGAAATCGTATCGAGATTGACAGCAGATGTTGAGAAACTTCAAAATGCTTTTTCATTTGTCTTAGCAGAATTTATTCGTCAAATTATCGTCTTGGTAGTGGGTATCACTTTTCTATTTATCACAACACCTCGATTAGCAATTATAATGTTTTTGACTTTTCCGATCATTGTGATTGGAACTATCTTTTTTGGAAGGTATATTCGAAAGTTATCCAATAAACGTCAAAAAGAAATGGCAGAAACCAACATTGTGTTGACGGAAACGATGCAATCCATTACTGCGGTCAAAGCATTCACCAATGAATTATTTGAATCCATTAGATATAATAAGTCTATAGATAGTGTTGTCAAAATTTCAATGAAATTTGCACATGGGCGTGCAGCATTTAGTTCATTTATTGTGTCTGTATTGTTTGGTGGACTGTTTTTTATCGTTTGGCAAGGAGCCGTCATGGTACAAAATGATTCCATTTCAGCTGGGCAATTAGTTGCCTTCGTATCCTATACCGCTATACTTGGTGGAGCAATTGCTGGATTAGGTAATTTTTATACTCAGTTATTGAGTGCCATCGGAGCAACAGAAAGAGTGAGAGAAATATTGAAAACAGAAAGTGAAGTGGGAGAAGCAGAAATCAAAAACAAAGCGAATTTAAATTTATTAGGAGAAGTCGAATTCAAAGATGTACACTTCAGATATCCGACCAGAGATGATGTAGAGGTATTGAAAGGAATCAATTTGAAAATTCCAGCAGGTCAGAAAGTTGCTTTAGTTGGACCGAGTGGAGCAGGGAAATCAACGATCATGCAATTACTACTGCGTTTTTATAATTTAGAATCTGGTGAAGTCATCGTTGATGGTCAAAATATCAATGATTATTCGATTTCAGGATATAGAAATAATTTAGCAGTCGTACCACAAGAAGTATTGCTTTTTGGTGGAACTATAAGAGAGAATATTTTATATGGTCGTCCAGATGCAACTGAAGAAGAAATTATATTAGCAGCCAAACAATCTAATTCCTGGGAATTCATCACCTTATTTCCAGAAGGTCTAGAAACAATAGTAGGTGAGCGTGGTGTCAAACTATCCGGTGGTCAACGTCAAAGAATCGCGATCGCAAGAGCAGTGTTGAAAAATCCAAAAATTCTATTGCTAGATGAAGCGACCTCTTCCTTAGATGCCGAGTCTGAAAAAGTAGTGCAAGAAGCATTGAATAAATTGATGGAGAATAGAACATCGATTATCATTGCACACCGTTTATCTACTGTCAGAGAAGTAGATTGTATCTATGTGTTGGATCACGGAAAGATAGTAGAACAAGGTACACACGATGAGTTGTTTGATAATGAAGATGGTACTTATCATAGTTTGGCTAAATTGCAATTTGAGACTGCTTAGCAACAGAATTGGAGAATTCCAGCGGAACGGCATAAACCACCTGCTATGGGAAAATCCTATAGAAAAAAAATCAAATGACAATAATACCAAATGAAAACAAATCCAATTTCATAAAAGCAGCATTAGGGACCATTTTAGTATTTGGAATAATGACCTTATATGTTTTTGAATTTGCTTATTTACAAAATACATTCAATGCATTTAAATTGATTGTAGGTTCATTGGTAGTTGGTTTTATAATTGGTTTATTGTTGGGACAAAATTTCAAAAAAAGATTTGCAGATGAAGATGAAAGGAGAGTGATTGCTTTTGGATTTCCGGTATTAATTGCTTTGTTATTTCCACTAATGACTAGCCTAGTTAATCGCAAACTAAATTTCAATCCTCCCAAGCAAGAACAAGTAGAATTTTTTAGATTTGAAGGATATGGCGGAAGTCGGCTAGGCTTTGTTGAAGGAATGGAGCCTGGGGTAGATGGTTATTCTATTTTCTTTATTCGTGATAAAAATATTGAGAGAATCCGCTCCAAACAACCCCATTTCAAAGACAAAAAAGAAGGAGAAAAAATCAATCTCCCGATTTCAAAAGGAGTACTTGGTTTTGAGTATGTCGAGCTATAGCACCAATCTAACGAGCATTTATTCAAATTAAAGGTAGAATTATATTGATTCAGGTTATTTTATGTTGTAAATAAGCTGCTGTCAAATATAGAAAAGGATTTTGAAGCGGGTGGCGGATTCTATATGTTTGAGGGACGAGCCTGCCTGCCGGCATAGGCAGGTTTATAGAATCTAGACTTTTTGTTTCTTTTTTGTCAATGAAAAAAGAAGAAGAAACAGACTCTTCCGAAATCAAAATTGAAAAAGAAAGTGAATAGATAATTATTCTATTCAAAGCTTCCTTGCGATTACACCAAAGCCAAAAACGAAATTCATTATTTTGCACGAGAAAGACTTTCAAATACAAAAATGAAAATCCAAATCAACAAATCCTTAAAACCCTACAACACATTCGGCGTCAATGTAACCGCTGCAAATTTCATCGAAGTCAAATCCGAAAAAGATATCCAATCAGCCATCCAACTCAACCACAAACCCATATACGTACTAGGTGGAGGCAGCAATCTTTTATTAACCAAAGACCCAAAAGGACTAATTCTAAAAAATAGTATAGCTGGAAAAGAAATAACTAGAAGTTTCAAACAAACACATTACGTATCAGTAGGTGGAGGAGAAAATTGGCACCAACTAGTTCAATGGACACTAAAAAAAGGCCTCAATGGATTAGAAAATTTGTCCTTAATTCCAGGAACCGTCGGCGCTGCACCCGTCCAAAATATCGGCGCCTATGGAGTAGAGTTGGAACAAGTATTTCATAAGCTCCATGCAATTCATTTAAAAACAGGTAAAAGAAAAACCTTCTTCAAAAAGGATTGTCAATTTGGATATCGCAATAGCATTTTCAAAAATGAATTGCGCAATCAATATATGATCACTCGTGTTTGGTTTAAATTATTCACCACCAAAAAAGTAAACATTAGTTATGGTGCTATTCTCGATACACTGAAGAAGAAAAAAATCAAATCTCCAACACCCAAAAATATCAGTGACGCCATCATTCAAATCCGTCAATCCAAACTCCCAGATCCTGCCAAGTTAGGCAACAGTGGTAGCTTCTTCAAAAACCCGGAAGTATCAAAAACAAAATTCAAGCAACTGAAAAAGAAATTTAGCGACATCAAATTTTATCCGCTAGAAAATGGAAAAGTAAAAATCCCTGCTGCTTGGTTAATCGAGCAATGTGGTTGGAAAGGCAAACGTGTAGGTGATACTGGAATTTATGAAAATCATGCACTCATTATTGTGAATCATGGTGGTGCAACTGGAAAAGAAATCATGAGTTGCGCTAAGCAGATTCAAAAGGCGGTAAAGAAGAAATTTGGGATTGAGATTGAGCCGGAGATTCGAGTTGATTTTTTATAATGATATTTCAATGCTTTCTTACAAGTTTTTAAACCATTAAGTAAGTTAAGGAATTAAGAAAGTTAAGCGGCTTCACGCACTCCTTATTTTCCTTTAATCTCTAAATGACCTTAATGGTAAAAATTTACTTAATGGTAAAAAAACTAATTCTGAAAAGCAGGATCATCCACCGGTTTCACATAAGACTTATTCTTCTTCTTACCACCACCAAAAACACTAACCTTTACATAACGATTTGGATTCAAACGAAAATCTTGAAGTAGCAACTCCAAATTCTTAGAAGTACTTTCTAGATTGGTATAGAGTTTTTTATCATTGATCAAAAGCCCAAGACTACCTTCACCGCTATCTACTTTTGCCATAATTGTGTTGACCTTAGCCAAAGAAGCATCAGCATTTTTCAAAGTAGTTTGAAGATTTTCAATAGCGCCAGAAGCACCATCGATCGTACCATTAGCTTTGGTGAGGGTGGCACCGAGGTCTGCAGATTTCAATTGAGAACTAAATGCAGAAGCATTGTTAAGAATATTCTTGATTTCTGCTTCAGATTCGTTGAGTGTTTTAGTAATCGCGTATAGATTGTTAAGTACATCTTTGATTTGTCCTGTAGAAGAATTAATCATGTTGTTCAAATTCGCAGTAGTCATCTTTAGATTATTCAAAATGATATCAACATCTTTCATACTTTTAGCAACTGGACTAGAGGGATTCTTTACTTGACTTGAAAGCGTATCCATGACTGAACCGATTCCTGCAGTAGCAATATTGACATATTCGGAAATCGATTCTTTAGGTACCATAGAGTTCAACATACCAAGTGTTCTTCCATTGATGTAACTTCCACTAGGTGCACAATCAGGACCTGCACAACTTCCATTAAGATTCATGCGCACTGCTTTTTCACCCATAAAAGAAGTAGTGATTATTTCAGCAATGGCTGTTTTAGGAATTTTAATGTCACGGCGAATGTCGAGTTCAACAATCACTTTGTTCATATCGTCCGGTTTCAAATAGACATCGGAGACAAAGCCGATTTGAAATCCATTGATGACTATTTTGGCGGATTTTCCTAGACCTTCCACATTATTGTATTCAACATTGTAGATGTTTGAAGTGGAGAACATATTTTTTCCTTGGAGAAATTTAAATCCCCAAATAAATATGGCCAATGCCACTGCAGTCATTAATCCGATTTTCGTTTCTTTAGACATCTTGTACTTTTTGAGCTTAATTCTTGGGTCAAAGGTAGTATAAAAGGCATATATATGGTTCGTTCTAAAGGTTAATGAGCAGCAAAATAAATATATTTTTAAAACGAATAGAATAAATTTAATTATGGATGTTGCTGTTGCAACATTGCTTTTTCAAGCTTAATCTTCT
Source organism: uncultured Saprospiraceae bacterium (assembly GCA_937941765.1). Lineage (GTDB taxonomy): Bacteria > Bacteroidota > Bacteroidia > Chitinophagales > Saprospiraceae > CALDGQ01. Next base: position 7,080 of record CALDGQ010000124.1, on the reverse strand, counting down.
TGCCATTTTTAAAAGCAACGATGTATGCGGATGGAAATCCGTTTTGTTTGCACTTTTTTCTGACACGTAAAGCAGCTTTATAATTTGGAAAATTACCTGCATAGTATCGATACCACTCATCTGTTTTGTTGAAATTGAGGTCTTCAATATGACTCCATTTGTTCAAATCCGTATTCAGTTTGTGTTTGGAGGCGGCTAATTGAACTTTGAAATTAATTCCTTCAATCGCATTATTTTTTGGGAATTGCGGAGCGGGTTGACTGACTGCTGTAGCGAATCCATGATTCTCCACTTCATTTTTATATTGAGAAAAAGCAGTTAAAATCGCATTGGCAATTTTATCTTGTCCAGATTCAGTTTCCAAAAATTTCTTGTCGGTTGGATTGGACATGTAAGCGGTTTCAATCAGAACACCTGGCATTGAAATTTCTCTCAAGACATGAAAATTCGCTTGTTTGACACCGCGACTCTTAATGATCTTTTTGAATTGTTGTTCTACTTTTTGTGCAAACAGAATACTTTTGTCTAAATACTCATTTTGATAATGGCTAAAAATAATGTGTGCTTCCGGAGAATCCATGTTAGCAGATTCATATTTATTTTTATAACCTTCTTCCAACAATATAGATGCATTCTCTCTTTTAACGACTTTCAGATTTTCTTTCTTCGTTTTTAATCCTAATACATACGTTTCAGATCCTCTTATCCAATCGTGCTCATGACCTTCCATCGAATTACAATGGATAGAAATAAATAAATCGGCTCCAGCATCATTTGCCATGCTAGATCGCTTATCCAAATCAACACTTACATCTTTTGTCCTTGTGAAAATAAATTGAATGTTTGGAAATTGTTTTTCTAGTAATTTTCCTAATTTCTTAGCAATGCTCAACGTCAAATGTTTCTCATTGCTATGACCACGGATGCATCCCGTATCCCGACCGCCATGTCCAGGATCGATAACTACTTTTCGAATGCTGTAATTTTTTTCAACTGCAGATTGCGAGGACTGTGGTTCAATATTGTTAGTAGAAACGTTAATTAAATCTAAAAACGGGCTGCTTTCAGCGTTAAAGAACACTAGTAACCCGACCAAAAGACTACTGACCAACGTTAAATGAATAGATACATATTTCATGAGCATGTAATATCTTTGAAGAAATGCTAATTGATTAAACTCGTTTTTACTCAAAATGTTACCATAAATTGATAGTTTTGAGGTCATTGGAAAACACCTAAAGCCAGCTTTATTAAACATATTCTTACATATCTTTTTTTACTTTTTTCAATTGCACTTATTGGGCAAGATTTACCAGTAGATTCTTTATTTCAGGATACCTTGTCTCAACAAATCGGGGCTGACATGATAGTTCAGGATTCGACGATTATACCAACAACATCGGTGCAAAAAGAAACGGTCGATGTTTCAAAAGATGCATTAGATGAACCGATAGAATATTCAGCAAAAGATTCCATGATTTTTGATGTGGCGAATGAGCAAGTACATTTGTATGGCGATGCATCTGTTGCTTATGGTGACTTAACATTGGATGCCGATTATATTCTTTTCAACTGGGCGAACAATACGGTTTCTGCAGAATATTTATTGGATTCATTAGGAAAGAAAACTGGGATTCCAGAATTCAAAGAAGGGGACATGGGTTTTACTTCTCAAAAAATGAAGTATAATTTCAAAACAAAAAAAGGAATTATTTACGATGTATCGACTAGGCAAAATGACTTATATGTATTGGGTGCAAAAGCGAAATTCACTGCCGGCGATAAAGATTCTTTAAATACACAAGATGATTGCGTATTTAGTGAAGATGCGATTTTTACATCTTGTAATCATCCTGGTCAACCTCACTATGGAATTCGAAGTAAAAAGCAAAAAGTCATTCCTGGGAAATTAGTTGTTGTCGGACCTTCCAATTTAGAAATTGCAGGCGTCCCAACACCGTTTTGGTTACCGTTTGGTTTTTTTCCAATTCAGGATACCAAGTCATCGGGTTTAATTTTTCCGCAAGATTATGAGTACTCACCAGAATGGGGATATGGTTTGCGAAATGTAGGTTGGTATTTTCCAATCAGTGATAACTTTGATTTGGAAGTGAGTTCAGATCTATATGTACGAGGGACCTGGCGTGCACGTGCTTTAGCAGGTTACAAAAAGCGATACAAATATATTGGGAATGCAAGTATAGATTTTGCAAATTTACGAAGAGAATTGGGGGATGCATCCGTCGAGTATGATCGATCTATTGGAATTCGTTGGTCACATAGACAAGATCCCAAAGCCCATCCAACCAATCAGTTTGGTGGGAGTATCAATTTGCAAACCAATGATAACCAAAGTAGAAATCAAAATGATGCGAGATCAGCATTGACCAACGAGTTAAGTTCCAATTTGTCATTTAGTAAATCCTTTCCAGGAAGACCATTTCGTTTTACCGCTAGTTTTAATCACTCTCAAAATACCAATACCAAAAAGGTTAGAATCAGTTTCCCAACATTAGACTTTCAGATGCAAGAAATTTATCCGTTTAAAAGGAAGAATGGCTTGGGAGAACAAAAGTGGTTTGAAAAAATTGGATTGCGATATAAGTTTAATGCGAAGAATATATTTGAGACAACAGATACGACTTTGTTTACCCAACAAACTTTAGATGACGCACAATTTGGAGTAAAACATGATATTGATTTGAATACTTCATTCCGTATTTTGAAATATATCAACATAACACCTTCTGCAAGCTACAAGGAGACTTGGTATTGGAAAACACAGAACAAAACTTTCGATGAAACTTTGTTGATAGAGATTGATTCCGTAATGAATCCTTTGGATAGTACTTATTTAGAGACCAGAGATACTACATTTGGGATGGTTGATGAATTCACAGAATTTGGTTTCAAACCCTTGCGGCAATTTGATATGGGAATTTCTGCTAACACTCAAATTTTCGGAACTTTATTGTTTAAAAAAGGTTGGTTGAGAGGGATTCGACATGTTATGAAACCATCCGTTGGTTTTTCTTATACACCTGATTATACCAATCCAGATTTTGGTTATTTCAGATATGTCAGTACAGATTCACGTGATCAATATGACAATCCTGAATTGTACAATATTTTTGATGAAGGCATATACGGTAAGCCTTCAAGTGGAGGGAAGCAAATGGCATTCACTTATGGTATCGCTAATACAATAGAAGCAAAAACTTATTCTAGAAGGGATTCTACAGAAAAGAAAATCAAAATTTTCAGAAGTTTTAATATTAATGGTAGTCATAATTTTGCTAGAGATTCTTTACAATGGAGTGATGTGACAATGGGTGGAACGACTGATTTGATCAAGGGAGTTAGTTCCTTAAATCTACGAGGTGTCATGACACCATATACCAAGAATGATCAAAATGAATCTGTATTGTTATGGAAAGAAAATAAGAAGTTGTTGAATTTGACTTCAGCCACTGCCACCATCCGTACTAATTTGAATGCGCGAAATATTAAAAAGCTATTCACAAAAGATAAAGAGCGACCTGATACAAAAGATGCACAAAAAACGGATGTCAAAGAAGCTTCCTTTTTAGATGTACTTTCAAATATGGGGCTGAGTCACAACATTGTTTTCAAAGTATCAGAATTATCGAGTGGAGTAGACACGTTTACAATTGCGACCAATTCATTGAGTCTTCGTGGAGAAATTCCTTTAACCGAAAAATGGAAATTGTCTGTTGGAAATATCGGATATGATTTCAATTCGAAAAGAATTACGTATCCTGATTTAGGTTTTTATAGAGACTTACATTGTTGGGAAATGGGTGCCAATTGGCAACCTAGTCGTGGTACTTATTTGTTTTTTATCCGTGTGAAACCAGGCAACCCGCTTGGATTTTTAGACTTACCTTATCAGAAGAATAATGCGGATGCGTTTGGAGGATTTTAGCGAGCGATGTGCGAGCGAAGCTCGAATGTAAAATGTAAAATTAAAAATGTATAATATTGACGCCCAATACATGTGCACACGTGTGCATACGTATTGGGCGTCAATATTATACATTATACATTATACATTATACATTATACATTATACATTTTCAATTCTTCTTAATCCAATTTCGATCCCTTAGCAGCCCAAAAAGGATGCAACTCAACAACCAATCTACCAGCAACAACAGCGGGATCTGCTTGTGTCAAAGTCAAAGCTTCTTCCAAAGAATAGACACTATAAATAACCACTCCTTGGATATCACTATCATCATCGAAAGGACCAGCGATTTGAATTTTATTTTCTGCGGCTAATTTTCCCATATGTGCCATATGTCCTTTTTGAATTTCTGCAGCTTCTTCTTTCGAGTGATCTCGGTTAGGCCCTGATTTTAAAAAAGCCATGTAGTATTTTTTCATCAAGTAAGTAGAATCACCCTCTGTCATTTCGAAGGTTTCATATTTTTTTTCAGCGGTTGGTTTTTCAAGTGTGATTTCCTCTTGCGCGTTTATATTGTTTGAAAATGCAATGAAGAGGAGAAGAAGTACGTATCTCATTGTTTAATATTTGTGGTGAAGAATGTAAAATGTAAAATTAAAAATTTAAAATATTGACGCCCAATACGTGTGAGCCCGTCTGCATACGTCTTGGGCGTCCTATTATACATCATACATTTTTAATTTTACATTCTTCAATTCCTAGGCGAAACTTTCTTATTCAAATCAGCTTTCAAAATATCTGGATCATCTCTAAGTAACTGAATCAATTCTTTACCACCTACTTTGTCAGGATTAAAACCGAGTAACCAGATAAAACCATTTGGGGATACAGGTTTTTTGACAGACAAGTCATATTGCTCATAGTCATTTGCCCATTTTTTGATATCAAAATCTTTGTTGATATGAACAATTACTTCATCATATTTAGTGCGGTCTACAGGATTATTATTTTCTGGACGATTGGGTAGTGGTTTAGTCAATTGCCATCCATCTGTTGAATTGGCCATCTTATCAATTTTAGTAATCAAAGCGATTAACTCATCTGGGTAACCCAATTTACAGACAATCTTTTTTTCTTTACCAGCTTCTCGGTACGTAATTTCTTGTTTAGAAATGTCCATCACACGACCGCCATATTCATTTTCATATTGAAAGAGATTCATTGCTTTCAATGATGTATATAAATTAGCCAATTCTCCTTTTGATAGTCGCTTTTTGTAAGTACCTAATTTGTCCACATGCATTTTTCCAAAGTACTCCATATTTCCATCACTATGGATGGTAAGGTTGTAAACTGGACATTTTCCAAAACACATACCTTTTCCATATTCTAGCATAGCATAAGGTTTGCCGCTAGGTAGCACATCATTCGAAGTATCTCTCACTTGCTTTGGCGGAATCGTATCTGTAACTGTGGTGTTATTTTTTTTTGTTTTGCATCCTATCAGTATCAAAGCACCTAAGATGGCGATGGCATATATAATTTTCATAATTTCGTTTTTATTTTAATAAACATAGTTTTTAGTAAAGATGAGTGAAGAATTATGAGTGGCTTAATATACTGTTCAATGAAAGGAGAAGCCACTCATAACGCTACCTTCAGAACTCATCACTTTTCAAACTATTCTACAACAATTCGTTTTGTTATCGACTGATTTCCTAGTTCAAAATTGACAAAATAAACGCCGGGAACTAAAGAAGTTACATCCACAGAACGCACATCATCAGGTGTATTAACAGAACTAAGCACCCGCTGTCCCATTGCATTATACAAGGATATCAAGATAGGAGTTTGATTATCCAAATCTAGATCAATGTGCAAACAATTTATAACTGGGTTGGGAAATATTAAAACCGAATTATTATTCAAAGATCTTGGACTTGGAGTAATCAGTCCACATCCATTAGACGTCAAAAGTCCAGAACGGGGACCATTTAAAGCAGCTAACATTCTGAGTTTTTGTCCTTCTGTAAACATCGCTAGACATTCATCATCTGAATAATCCATATAGTTGACAAACATATCATTGCTGCCACAACTAGAAGTTGGATAAATTGGGCAACCGAAATGAGGTCCATTTTGAAACGGTGTATCGTCGACCAAATCATCTTCTTGACATTCATCTGACGCTGATCCCCAGATATGATATAAGTTGAAAAAATGACCGATTTCATGGGTCGTTGTCCTTCCCAGATTAAAAGGAGCTTTGGTATTGCAAGTGGTTCCAAAAACCAATGGGTCTATTATAACACCATCCTCCCATGAAGGGCATGTGCCTGGCATACAAGCATATCCTAGTGGGAAACCACCAGTCGATCCTACCCAAATGTTTAAATACTTTTCTGGTGACCAGCCATTCTTACCGCCAAGATCATCATTAAAAATTCTTAGTTCATTTCCAGGTGCATAAAGCGTGGCGATATTTTGAAAATCCGTTTGAGTTCTAGTGATTCCATTCGTAGCATTTCCAAAGGGATCAACAGTTGCCAAACAAAATTCAATTTCTATATCCACTGCATGGTCCAAAAATTCATCAGGTATTTTACTCAGATTAGCATTTAGTTTTCTAAAATCAGCATTGGTTGCATCAATTTGAGATTCTATTTGCAAGTCAGAAATGTTTTCCTCAGCTTCATTCCACACCACGTGCACGACAACTGGGATGGTGATAACTTCTCGTTGTTGAATCGGTTGTGCTTGATAATTTTGAATCCACTCTGAAGTAAACTTTTCAATCTCATTTCTTTGAGTAATTACTTCTTCATTATTCGATCCATGAAATGATGAAATATACGATTGTCCACAATGTTCATCCAGAAACTGGGCATTCAGTTGTGTGCAAAAGAAGAGCGTGAAGAAAAGGAGCAATTTGTTCATTAAAAGTATAACGATTGAGACACTAGGATGATTCTTAAAATATGTTAAAGGTTTTGAAAACGGTTGACGGTTTTCGGCAGGACTGTTAAGTTCTAATCATATTCAATGTTGCTCGGATATCGCAACAACATTTTATTTGGCTATTAAGTATTGAGTCACTTCCGTTATTCCTATGAATGTTGATTGCAATGCTGCTCATAATAGACATATTTAAT